>DATBGH010000058.1:0-4062 GCA_036558085.1 Hyphomicrobiaceae bacterium | reverse complement strand
CGACCATTCAACCGACGACGGAGAGGTGCCCGGATATTATCCCCTCGTCAGTGACCCCTGTGAGCTCCGCGAGCCGGCGCAACCTGTCACCGTCCTGTCCTCGCCATGAGATCGCTGAATACCAGTCGGTTCGGTCACATTGCCGACGTTGCGCCAAATCTGCAACATAATGACTTGCAAGAGCTTGTCGTGATGCAGCGTACACTGTCAGTCCTACCAGAGCAGACCTCACTTCGGCAGCGGGCGCGCAACCGTCTTGCAGCAATGAACGTCACTCCTGGAGCCCTGGTCGCAATCACAGCGGCACTGCAGGTGGTGGTGTGGACCGTGACGCCGGCGCTCATCAACTCTGCCCCTCCCCTCGACGTCGTTGAAAGCTACATGTGGGGTCGGGAATGGGTGCTGGCGACCTACAAGCATCCGGCATTGCCGAGCTGGGTTTTGGAGGCAAGTTGGGTGCTCGCTGGGGGCGCCTATGGCTGGCCGGCGTATCTCGCCTCACAGCTCTTTATTGCAACGACTTTCGCGTTCGTCTTCGTCTTTGCGCGCGACGTCTTAGGCTCGCGTCGCGCCGCGGCAGGGGTCCTGCTGCTGGCCGCCTTGCCCGCTTACACGTGGCTAAGCCCCGAATTCAACCACAACATCGCCATGCTTCCCTTCTGGGCCGGCGTCGTCATGGCCCTATGGCGAGCCGTTGAGCGCAGCTCAACGCCATGGTGGATGGCGGTCGGTGCCTTTGCCGCTGCCGGGCTCTATGCCAAGTTCACGACGGCCACATTGCTGGTTGCCGCTGCCGGATGGATCCTCTGGGACCCGAAGGCGCGGCGAAGCCTGGCAACACCCGGCCCCTGGTTGGGGCTTGCGGTGTTTGTCGCCCTCTCCGCGCCCATCGCAATTTGGCTCATTGAACATCGCTATGCGCCACTTGCCTATGTGAGCGAACGCGCAAAGCTTGGCCGTGATCCGCACCTGCAACCGTTTTTGTGGGGCAGTTTGGCCAACTTCCTAGCGGTGGTCGTGGGACTGTGGTTCGCCGGACTGCTCAACCGCAAGGAGAGCATGGCCAGCTCGAGATCGACCACCGTCAATCCCCGCATCTTGCGGTTCATGGGCGTGCTGCTGTTCGGTCCCCTCCTCCTCACCCTTGTCGTGGCGTCAGCCACGGGCTCGGGCCTGCGCAGCGCCTGGTCGAACTCGATGTTCAATCTTGCAGGCGTCTTCGCGATCGGTCTGTTGTCCGAGCGGGTCGACGAAGCAACCCTCAAGCGTCTCATGCGATTCGTCGTGGCGCTTGTGGTGCTATTCCCGCTCGGCTATGCGGCGGTGTTTGGCCCCTTTTTCTACCGGCCCAGCAAACTCCCGCGCGTGCAATGGCCGCAGGCGGAAATTACCGGTCGGTTCCAGAGCATCTGGTCGACGGCGACCGGAGGCCTTCCGCTGCGCATCGTGACCGGGCGCAATTGGGTGGCGGGCCTGGTGGGGCTAACGGCTCCCGCGCGGCCATCCATTCTCAGCAGCGGCAGGCTCGATTGGTCGCCTTGGGTGTCGCAGGAGCGGATCGACCGCGAAGGAATGCTGATCGTCTGGGATGGCCCGGAGAACAAGTTGCCGCCAGCCCTGGCGTCCTATCGAGGTCACGAGCCCGCGGGGATCGAGCACTTCAAGGCGCCGGGCAAATCCTCCGAAATTGACATTCATTGGATCGTTGTCCCGCCCAAATCCGGCTCCTGACGACAACCCTTCGAGCGCTCTTGCGCGGCCAAACCGAGCCTACGAACTGACGACCACTTTGCCCGCGGTGATCGGCAATTCCTGCCGCCATCACGCGCGCACAGCATTGGCTGGGTGAGCCGATACCATCAAGCCCGCGCGGGATGCATCCAAGGCTCAAAGCGCCGTCAGGCCGGCGCGCGCGATGGGCTCTTCGCCGAGCGCCGCCCTGGCATCGTTCATGGCCGCCCGGAAGATGCCCTGCGCCATGAGATTGGGCTCAACAGCAAGGCGCTCATGATAGACATCACGTTTGAGGGTTTGCGCCTCGCGGTCATCGGGCGCGGCGCGCGCGGCCCACTCGGCCAGGTGCGAGGCCAGCACGAAATTCTTCTCCTTGAGCAAGGCGCGGGCACGGTGAGCCAGCGCAGCCGTCCCGCCGGCAAGTGCGGCGATCTCTTTGGCCTGCGCTGCAAGCGTCGCCGGTAGCAGGTCGGCTGCGTTGCCGTTCCACCAGCCACCCCACAGGCGCAGGAGATTGCGCACGATGAACTGTGGGTGGTCATAGACCTCGTGGAGATAAGGAAGCTTGGCAAGAGCGGGATCGGACCGCACGCCATGCACGATGGTCTCGGGGGTCTCGCCGGCGTTGAGGCGAGCGAGCACCTGATCGATGATGGTCCGCAGATAAGCGGCCGTGTCGGTGAGCACGAGGCGCACGGCCTCGCGACCACGCACGACCAGTCCGTGTCCCGGAAATAGCCATTCGGCGCCGAGGCTCGCCATGCGCTCGAGCGCTTGCGCCCACTCGACGGGGTAGCGCTGAACCTTCTGCGGATTACCGCAGTTGGGAGCCCGCCAAAGGATGAAGTCTCCGGTAAAAAGAAATCCACGCTCCGCAATCCAGACGTAGCAGTGGTCGTCGGTCTCTCCCCTGCCGCCCGTGTAGGTGACCTCGAGGTCGCCCATGCGCTGCGTAAGGCTCTCCCGAAACGTCAGCGTCGGCCAATCGAACCGATCGGGGAAAAACACCTCGCGCCCGAACTGCCGGCTGTTGATGGCCGCGTTGAGGCCGTGCGTGAGACGATAGCGCTCAAAGCGTGCGCGGCAATTCTCCTGCGCGATGATGTGCGGGCGATCGCCGGCGGCGAGGAAGGCGCCAAGGCCGCACGCGTGGTCGATGTGCCCGTGGGTATAGACGGCCGTATGCACGGGAGCCTCGCTCCAAGCCCGCACCGCCCGATGCACGCGACCGCTGAGCCGAGAGAGGCCTGGGTCGATGAGGAGCAGGCCGACAGACGTTTTAACCGCATAGGTGTTGGAGAACTGCGCGTGCATGAAGACGCCGGGCGCGACCTCCTGGGGCGGCGCAGCGAAGATCGCCGTTGCCGAACGCGGCTCTCGCGTGATGATGCGGGGATCGATCGACATTCAGGCTTGCCTTCCTGACGAAGCGGCAAATGCGTGTCGCAGCAGCGCCAATGCGTCGTTTGATCGCCCGCGACTGCGCCAGGCCACATGGCCGTCGGGCCGCACGAGCACCGCACCCAGCGCATCAAGCTCATATAATTGCGCCCAATCACGCTCGCGCGATTGAAAGTCGCCGCCGGGGCCAATGGCATAGACTGAGAGGGGGATGCCAAAATCTTGCGCTGCCGCCTGAGCGGCCCGACGCCAGCTTTCGTCGCGCGGGCCCGACAGCAGCACGAATTGGTGCTCGAAGAGATCGAGCGTGGAAAGGCGCGGGGCCCCGGCTCCAGCGCACGGATTGGCCGGGTGCAACCAAACGTGGGGTGCTCGGGCTCCCGGCACGGCGGATGGTACGTAGACTTGGGAATCCAAGGGTAGGGGCTCTCGCGTGGGTTCGGGCACGAGGGCGCCGCTGCCGTAGCAGAACCCCAGGTCTTGGCCCTCGCTGTCCAGGTGCTTGACCTGCTCTTTGAGGGCGCTCGCGAGCCGGGCTTCGTCGCCGGACAGGATGGCTTGCTGCGCGGCCGCCCAGCGATGGCCATTGGTAACGCTGAAGTCGGTGTTGGCTTGCGCGATCGGGCGGCGCTCCTCCTCATAGGTCGCAAGCAAGCGCGGATGCGCCCAGCCACGCACGACGGCCGCAAGCTTCCAGGCGAGGTTATGAACGTCTTGGATCCCGGTGTTGGCGCCGAAGCCGCCGGTGGGTGGAAAGCGATGGGCGGCATCGCCCGCTAGAAAGACGCGCCCCACCTGAAAGCGTTGGGCCACCTGCGCCGTGCGGGTCCAAAAGGCGATGTTGATGAGCTCGACGGGAAGATCGGGCATGCCGACGGCCGCGCGCGCAAGCTCCAGGCAGCGCCGTGGCGTGAAGTGCTCCGGCCG
>DATBGH010000057.1:0-28867 GCA_036558085.1 Hyphomicrobiaceae bacterium | reverse complement strand
TGGGTGGCGCTCCAGGTGATTTTGGTCGTCATCGTCATCTTCTGGCCGACGTCGGTCACCTATTGGATCGACAAGCCGGTCGCCACCGACCCGTCGAACATCAAGATTGAGATCCCGCAAATCAATATGCCGCCCCTCGATTTGCCTCTCCCCAAAATTGAATAGGGCTCGCTAAAAAAGCTCTCCTCACCCCGATTGCAGCACGCAATAGACATCGCCCGAGTTGGCCGCGTGCGGCAGAGACAGAAGGTGAGCGCGCATATCGGCACTCGAAAGCCAGCGGTTGAAGGTGAGGGTCTGGGTCTCGCCGAGCGCCAGATCGAAGCCGAACGGGCCTAGCTCGGCCAGGCGGGTGAGGCAAGCGAGCGCCACGTCGCGTTGAATGGTGGTGAACTCGAATGATAGCGCTGGCAGCGGCTGTGTGAGGCCTGTCAAAACGGCGGCCTCGAATCCTTCCACGTCGATCTTGGCAAACGCCGGCAGGCCATGGACGGCGATGAGTGCATCGAGGGTTGTGGATGGCACTTCGACGCTGCCGTCCCACACTTGGCCCTCCCAGCCGTCGGCGCCATGGGCGGCGGCGACGAAATCGGGTGAGGCGGTGGTGACTGTCGGATTGGCCGAGTTTATGCGCAGCGTCACCGTGCCGGGATGCTCCGCACATGCCTGCTCAAGCACGGTGACACCCTTATCGCCCGCGTAGATGGCCCGGATCGCGCGTGCGCAGAGCGGCTGCGGCTCGAGCGCCAGCACGCGTGCGCCGAGCCGGCGAAAGCTGCCGATGCGGTCACCCACGTGAGAGCCGATGTCGAAGGCAAGCTCGCCCCTGTTCACGAAGCGGCCGTAGAGGCGATCCATCGCCCTCTGCCGCGCCCCGTTCCCGTAGTAGACATCGAGCGAACGATAGAGGGGTGCGAAGGCGGGATCGGCGCGCAAGCCAGCGATGACGGCGCCGCTGCCGGTCATGGCGCAGACATGCGCGCTCGCGGGCCGCGCGTTCGGCCTGCAGGGATGGCAAGGCGAGCTTCGCCTCGGCCGTTGTTGAGCCACTGCGCGCCGTGCAACCTTCGTGTTGGCCGGCCTTCCGCCGGGTGGCGCAAGAAAGCCCGTTTGCCCGCGCTTTGGCTCATTGCTGGTCCGCTAAATTCGCCAGCACCGCTTTCACCTCGACCGGCGCGTTGAAATCCTCCGGGATGCCGCACACCCCGAGGCGCTGGAGCGTGCGCCCGACACGGGGGTCGGCGCTCAGCACGGCGAAGGGTACCGCAAGAAGGTAGCCCGCGGTCAGCGGCAGGCTCCACCACAGCACAGCTGGCGCGATGAAGAGCAGCGCACCGCACACGATGGCGCCGAACAGCATCTGCGGCCAAAGATGTCGCGCCGCCACTGCCCACGACAACCCCTCGGCATCGCGCGACTGCCCGCCCCACACGACCGATCTGCCAAACACCAGGCCGATCATGAAGATCGACGTGCGAATGGTCGAGACGGCGCCCTGCAAGAACGAAAAGACGAGCTCCAAGGCCGCGCCCGGCAAGAAGCGGTGCCAGCCGCCGTAGCTCCTGACGCCGCCCTTCGTCAGCATCACGTCGAGGACGCCGGCGATTTTCGGCATCAGGTACATGAGGAAAAACGCCAGATAGAGCGCGCTCGCAAGGCGAACTGGAAAATCCGGCACGCTCTTGCCCTCAGCAGCCGCCACCGGCAGCAGCGCGATCATCAGCGTCCAGGCAGGGATGCCGATGAACATCAGGATCGCCCACACCAGCTGGAACCGGCTCATGGGATAAAGACCCGGCAGGTTGAGGAGCTTCAAATACTGCATGTTGCCCTGGCACCAACGCACATCTCGCCGCGCGAATTCCAGCATGGTGGGCGGGTTCTCCTCCCAGCTGCCGCGCTCGATGGGCAACACGCGCACTTCATAGCCCGCGCGCCGCATCAAGGTCGCCTCGACCTGGTCGTGAGAGAGGACGTGGCCGCCAAGTGGCGGGTTGCCAGGCAGCATCGGCAGTTCGCACTCATTGTAGAACGGCTTGATGCGCACCAAGGCGTTGTGGCCCCAGAACGGGCCGCAGTCGCCCACCCACCAGGCCTGGCCCATGGTGTAGGAGCGCATGCCATGGCGCATGCCGAACTGAAAGATGCGTGCGAACGCGCTCTGGGAGGGCATGCCCACCACCAGGCTCTGCAGAATGCCGATCTTGGGATAGGCCTGCATCATGCGCACCAGGCGCACGATCTGGTCGCCCGACATCAGGCTGTCGGCGTCGAGCGGAAGCATTAGGGCGTAATCGCCGCCCCAGCGGGCGCAGAAATCGCGCACATTGCCGGCCTTATAGCCGGTGTTCTCAGGGCGGCGCCGGTAGACGATGCGGTGCTGGTCGGGATCTTTCTCCTTCCACGCCGCAACGGCGCGCTCCTCCGCGGCGGCAAGAGCTGGATCGCTCGTGTCGCTCAACACGAAATAGCTGAAGGCGCCGCCCTCTCCGGTAGCATCGACGCTGTTCTTGATCGTCCGCAGCCGTCGGATCGCGCGCGCGGGATCTTCGTTGCGCACCGTCATGAAGACGGCCGTCTTGATGCGCAACGGCGTCGACTGATCCCCGACCGCGGCGTAGGGCGCTACCTGGCTCAGCGGCTCCCCGCGGAAGTGCAACAGCCACAGGCCGATCAACGCGTTCCAGAACCCCAGCACCGTCCAGGGCGTGCCGGCGGCAAAGCAGATGAACAAAATGATGTCGACCCACGTCCAGCCCCCGGCGCCGGCCACCTGCGCCGCCACCCACAGCATCAGCGCGTAGGTGATCACGTTAAGGGCGAACACGATTCGCCGCCGCCGCGTCAGCTCGTCGATGGACTGGAGCCCTGTCGGTGTCGTAAGGCTGAGCCCGGCCGGAGGCAGCGTCCCCGGCGAGGGGGTGTCGAGACCGTCGGTCATGTGGGTGCTATCCGAACTGTCCCCCCCGCTGCCCCATGTGGCGCGGGACCTAAGATGATGACGCGCCGCTCGGCCGGCAAGACCCGGATGGCCCGCGCCCTTTGGTATGCCAGCAAGGGCGCGATCGAGCTGCGCACGGCACCCTTGCCCCGACCGCGACCCGATGAAGCGTTGGTGCGCACGCTGTTCAGCGGGATCAGCCGAGGCACGGAGCGTCTCGTGTTCAACGGGGAGGTCGGTCGAAGCGAGTGGGACCGCATGCGCTGCCCCAACCAACAGGGGGCGTTTCCTTTTCCAGTAAAATACGGCTATTGCGCGACCGGGATCGTGGAGGCCGGGCCGCGCGAGCTCATTGGCCAGACGGTGTTCTGCCTTCATCCGCACCAGGACTATTTCGTGGTCGCTGCGGCCAGCCTCGTGCCGCTCAATGGCGTCCCGGCGCGTCGGGCAACGCTCACTGCCAACTTGGAGACGGCGCTCAATGCCGTTTGGGATGCGGGTGCGGGGCCGGGTGATCGCATCATCGTCGTGGGAGCCGGGGTGGTGGGGCTGCTGGTGGCGGCACTGGCCGCGCGCCTGCCAGGGGCGCAGGTGACAAGTGTGGATGTGCACGAAGGTCGCCGCCCGCTCGCGCAGGCGCTGGGCGCCCAGTTCGCGCGACCTGATGCGGCCCCCGGTGACGCCGATGTCGTGTTCCACGCCAGCGCCACGCCGGCGGGGCTCGCGACGGCCATCACGTGCGCGGGTTTTGAAGGCGTCGTCGTGGAGATGAGCTGGTACGGCCACAGGTCGGTCGAGGTCGACCTCGGTGGCGCCTTCCACAGCCGGCGGCTGAAGCTCGTCTCGTCCCAGGTCGGCCACGTCGCGCCATCTCGTCGCCCGCGCTGGACGCATCGCCGCCGCATCGAGACCGCTCTGCGATTGCTTGGCTCCATGCCGCTGCTCGACGCATTGGTGGCCGAGGAGATCACCTTTGAGGATGCCCCAGCCAAGCTGCCGCGCATTCTGGGATCGGCCGGCCACGGCCTTGCCCCCGTCATCTGCTATCCGCAAGACTGATTTGAGAGGAGCTTGCCATGTACGCCGTCGAAGTGCGTGACCGCATCATGATCGCCCACAGCCTGCCCGATCCATTCTTCGGGCCAGCGCAGAACATGCATGGGGCGACATTTGTGGTCGACGTCGCGTTCTATCGCGAGAAGCTCACGCGGCAAAACGTGGTGGTCGACATCGGCGCGGCACTCGACGTCCTCAACCGGACCCTCAAACCCCTCGCCTACCAGAACCTCGATGCGCTGGCGGGCTTCAAGGGTGTGCTCACCACCACCGAATATCTCTGCCGCTACGTGTTCGACGCCATGGCCAAGGCCGCCAAGGATGGCGCCTTGGGCGAGGACGGCAAGGGTCTCGCCAAGATCCGCGTGAGGCTGCGTGAGACCGACTTGGCGCGCGCTTCCTTTGAGGCGCCTTTGTGAAGCGTGCGCGATCGGGCCGATCACGCGTCCGTCTCGCCCGCCTCGTAGAGGCTCTCGCGGCCGATGCGGTCGAGACAGATCTCGGCGGTCCAGGGGAGCATCAAAGAGCCGCAGCGGCTATCCCGGTAGATGCGCTCAAGGCTCAAGTTCCTCAACATGGCCTGCCCGCCGCAGGTGCGAATGGCCTTGGCAGCCAGCGCGTTGGCGTTTTCCATGACCGTGTATTGGGCCGCGTACGCACGCAAGATTTGTTCCTTGGTCGGGTTGGCGCGCGCCTCGCTGATCGACTGAAACCACAAGGCTTTGGTCTGTTCCAGGGTCACCCGCATGTCCGCCACCGCGATCTGCTTGGTGGGGTACATGCGCCGTTTGACCGGCGGCGTGCCGGGCAACTCGCCGCGCAGATAACGGACGGTAAAGTCGTAGGCGGCCTGGCCGAGCCCCATGTAGGTGGGTGAGAGCGTTAAGAACATGTGCGGCCAGCAAGTGGCGGCGCGGAAATAGACACCGCGGGGCATCAGCATCTCGTCCTCGGGCACGAACACGTCCTTGAGCAGGAGCGTGCGCGAGACGGTCGCGCGCATGCCCAGCGGATCCCAGTCACCGACGACGGAAACGCCGTCAGCGTTGGCGGGAATGGCGAGATAGAGCGTATTGCGCCGGCTTGCGTGTTCGCCCTGACCGCGCTCGGTGCACAAGATGCCATAGTAGTCGGCGGCCCCCGACAGAGAGGCGAAGATCTTTTTGCCGCTCACCCGAAAACCGCCCTCGACCGGCCTTGCCTCCGTGCCGAAAGCCACCGTGCCGGCGGCCGCAGCGCCGCCTTCGGAAAAGGGCTGGGAATAGACGGCGCCGTCGCCGACGATGCGCTTGTAGTGCAGCCGGCGGCGCTCGTTGTGCTCGGCGCGCTCCTCCACCGTCATCATCAGCTCGTCGGCCAGCGCCCCAGTCCACAAGGTGGAGCACACGTGCATGTTCCAAGAGAGCGCGGTCGCCCCGCAATAGCGACCGAACTCGGCCGCGGCCAGGCAGTAGGTACGATAGCTGGCGCCGAGGCCGCCATCGGCCTCCGGCACACAGATGGCGAGCAGGCCCTCCGAGTGCATGTCGCGGAAAGTCTCGAGCGGAAAGGTGGCGTCGCGATCGTGCCCGGCGGCGCGCGGAGCAAGCGCGCTTTGCCCGAAGCGGCGCGCGCGTTCGATGAGTTCGGCCTCTTTGCGCTCAAGGCGAAAGGCCGCCGGGTCGAACATCGCGGCCTCATCATCCCGTTCAAGGTGTTGAAGGCTCATAAAACCGCCGCCCGCTCGCGCCAGTTGCAAGTCAGCCCATCCCATCCTGCTGGACAGAAGATGGCAAGCGGCACGAAGGCGGCTGCCTTAAGAGCTGCCCAGGAGGCAGGAGTGTTGGGCCTATCGGGGCGCGGCCGTGATGTCTC
Source organism: Hyphomicrobiaceae bacterium (assembly GCA_036558085.1). Taxonomy (GTDB): domain Bacteria; phylum Pseudomonadota; class Alphaproteobacteria; order Rhizobiales; family Hyphomicrobiaceae; genus AWTP1-13. The sequence continues at coordinate 23,016 of DATBGH010000057.1, read as the reverse complement.
CCAAGAACGCGAGGATGGCGGCATCGAATGCTTGTGGCGCCTCGAGGTTTGCCAGGTGACCCACCCCTGGCAGGCAGCGGTAGCGGGCCCCGGGGATCTTGCACGCCATGCGCTCTACCAGGGATGGCGGTGCACTGGGATCGGCCTCGCCGGCGATGCACAGCACCGGAATGGCGATGCGGGCGAGGTTGGTGCGTTCATCGAAAGCGGTGAGCAAGCGCACGGCCGCGCGATAGGTTGCGGGCGGCACCTGGCCCATGACTTCGATCGCCAGCCGGCGTGCGGTTGCGTCCGGCCGCGGTCCCAGCAAGCGGTCGACGATGCCGATGGCGAGCTCGGCCATGGTCGTGCCGGCATCGAGTGGGCCCAGGCGCTCGGCGATGAACTGCCTCTGGAAATCGCCATCGGCATTGCCGAAGGCGGGGCTGGTCGCGGCCAAGACCGCGGCGGCATAGCCCTCCGGCCGGCGCCGCAGCATGGTCTGGGCGATCATGCCGCCCATGGAGTGGCCGACCAAGACCGGGCGACGCATGTGGTGCCGGGCAACGAACGCTTCGGCGTCCGCAGCCAAGCTCTCGAAATCCATCGCCGCCACCGGTGGACGGCCGCCATAGCCTGGCAGATCCAGTGCCTGCGCAGCAAAGCCGGCCGCCGCGAAGCTTTCCACTTGCCCCGCCCACGCCCGACCAGCGCCGCCGACACCGTGAATAAAGAGGATGGCCTGTGCCTCAACCGACATCGCCGCCTCAGTTCCCTTACCCGTCGCGCCCCTTACCCGTCGCGCCCCTTACCCGTCGCGCCAAGTGCCCTCCCACCCTCAGCAGGCGCAGGAGCGATCTTCGGCGAGCCAGCCAGGAAGTCGATCGAGGCCGATGAGCTCCGGCCAGGTCTGACGCGGCCGCACCACCGCAAACTCCTCACCCTTCACCAGCACTTCTGCAACGAGGCGGCGGGAGTTGTAGGTTGAGGACATGGCCGCGCCATAGGCGCCCGCCGTCATGAAGGCGACGAGATCGCCCGGCGCGAAGGCAGGCAACATGCGATCGAGCGCCAAATAGTCGCCGGATTCGCAAACGGGTCCAACCACGTCCTGCGCGATCGGGGGGAGTTCCCGCTTTGCCTCTTCGACAGGCCAGATCTCGTGATAGGCCTCATAAAGGGTTGGTCGGATGAGATCGTTCATGGCCGCATCCACCACCGTGAACGCCTTGTTGCGACCGTCCTTGGCATAGATCACGCGCGTCACCAGAATACCGGCATTGGCAACGATCACGCGCCCCGGCTCCAGTTTGATGGCGAGCCCCAGATCGCCCAAGGTCTCGCGCACGAGGTTGGCGTAGGCCTGCGGTGTGGGCGGCGGCGCATTGCTGGCTCGGTAGGCCACGCCCAGTCCGCCGCCCAAGTCGAGGTGCCGGATCGGATGACCGGCAGCGCGCAGCTTGAGCGCCAGTTCGCGCATCAGCGCGAAGGCGTTGCGAAAGGGCGCAAGGCCGGTGATCTGGCTGCCGATGTGCATGTGGATGCCGGCGACCGCAAGACCCCGCAGGCGCGCCGCTTTGGCGTAGAGCCGCGGTGCGTCCTCAAAGGGGATGCCGAATTTGTTCTCGGCCTTGCCGGTCGAGATTTTGGCGTGGGTCTCGGCGTCGACGTCGGGGTTGATGCGCAAGGCGATCGAGGCCGTGCGGCCCTGGCGCGTTGCCTCCTCGCTCAGGGCTTCGAGCTCGGGTTCGGATTCCACATTGAAGGAGAGGATGCCCTCCCCCAGTGCGTAGGCCATCTCCGCGCGCGTCTTGCCAACGCCTGCGAAGATGATCTTGTCGGCCGGCACCCCGGCCTGCCGCGCACGCCTCAGCTCTCCTTCCGATACCACGTCCATGCCGGCGCCGAGGCGCGCCAAGGTGGCGATGACGGCCTGGTTGGGATTGGCCTTGATGGCATAGCAGATGAGCGGGTTGAGGCCCTCAAAGGCCTCCTGGAGAACGCGATAGTGGCGCTCCAGGGTTGCAGTGGCGTAGCAATAGAAGGGCGTACCGACGCTCTCGGCGATGTGGGAGAGGCTCACGCCCTCCGCGTGGAGGACGCCGCCGGCGTAGCTGAAATGGTGCATTTCGCGCCCGTCAGCGGATCAGCGGGTCGAGGATGGAGGGTTTATGGGGCGCCTGGGCGGGTTGGCCGGGCGTACCGGGTGTGGCATTGCCCGTCTCGTTGACCGCGTCGTGTGGCACGTCCAACGGGCCTTTCACGCCGCAACTGGCAAGGCCCAGCGCCGCGAGCGCAAAGAGCGTCGCCGCCATGCCCGCCTGCCGCAGTCGGCACATCTGAGCCGGTCCAACTTTCATCACCGTCGACACCGCCAAAGCTCGGGACCAAAACGCTCGTCAAAGTCTCTGGGTCAAGGTCTTAGCCGGGTTTTGCCTTGCGCATCTAGCCCTTTTGGGACGCCTTTTCCAACCGCTTTATCCAAGCTCGCGCCATTTTGCGCACATTCTGTGGCGCCGTGCCACCAAAGCTCGTGCGGCTCGCCACCGAGCTCTCGACGGACAGGAGCGGGTAGGCAGCCGCAGTGATGGCCGGGCTCACGGCCTGCATGTCCGACAGGGGCAGCTCGTTGAGCGGCCGGCCTTGCCTTTCGGCGATGGCGACAATGCGGCCGACGATATGGTGGGCTTCGCGGAAGGGCAGGCCTTGGACGCGCACCAGCCAATCGGCGAGGTCGGTGGCGGTGGAATTGCCGGCTGCCGCGGCCCTGTGCATGGCATCCCCATTGGGCTCCATGTCCTCGACCATGCCCGTCATGGCCGCGAGCACCAGGCGCAGGCTCGCCAGGGCATCGAAAGTGGCCTCCTTGTCCTCTTGCATGTCCTTTGAGTAGGCGAGCGGCAGGCCCTTCATCACCATCGCCAAGGCCGCAAAGGCCGCGGTGATGCGACCGGCCTTGGCGCGCACCAGCTCGGCGGCGTCGGGATTGCGCTTCTGGGGCATGATCGAGGAACCGGTGGTGAACTCGTCCGAGAGGCGCACGAAGCCAAATTGGGGCGTCATCCAGACCACGATTTCCTCGGCCAGACGCGAGAGGTGCAAGGCGGTGATGGCGGCCGCCGCCAACGTCTCGAGCGCAAAGTCGCGGTCGGCCACGCTGTCGAGCGAGTTGGCCGTGGGCCGGTCAAAGCCCAGCGCCGCGCAAGTGGCGTACCGATCGATGGAAAAGGACGTGCCGGCGAGCGCCGCCGCCCCCAGCGGGCATTCGTTGAGCCGCGCGCGAGCGTCGGCAAACCGGCCCCGATCGCGCGCCAGCATCTCCACGTAGGCGAGGAGATGGTGACCGAATGTCACGGGTTGGGCGGACTGCAAATGCGTAAAGCCCGGCATGATCGTGTCGTAGTGGGCTTGGGCCTTGCGCGCGAGCGCGAGCTGCAGGGTCGCCAGCACCGGATCCGCCGCATCGATCCAATCGCGCACGTAGAGCTTGAAGTCGGTCGCGACCTGGTCATTGCGCGAGCGGGCGGTGTGCAGACGCCGGGCCGGTGCGCCGATGAGTTCCTCCAGCCGGCTCTCCACGTGCATGTGGACGTCCTCGAGTGCGCGGGAGAAGCGAAACCGGCCCGCTGTGATCTCCTCCAGGATGCGGTCGAGGCCCGCTGTGATCTTGCGAGCATCCTCCTTGGGGATGATGCCCTGGGCTGCCAGCATGCTGGCGTGCGCCTTTGAGGCGCGGATGTCTTGCGGGGCCAGAGCCTTGTCGAAGCCGATGGAGGCATTTATCTCCTGCATGACCTCGGCTGGTGACATGGAGAAGCGGCCACCCCACATCTTGTTGGTGTTACTGTCGGTCACGAGGCCACCTTTCCGGTCCATCCGGGGGTGTTGGAGCTGTCAAGCGCGAGCCAGAGAGCGATGATGCAAGCCGATGAGCCCAAGCGGCCCTCGCAGAAGACTGCGCTCGTCACGGCGCTCGGCGTGGCGGGTCTAGCCGCGGTCGCGGGCTTTGCAAGCGTATACGTGACGGTGGGGCGTTCTGACAACGCCCCTCGCCCAGCCGTCGCCCCCGCTGTCGAAAGCGCAGCGCCGTCTGGGGCGCCGTCAGGCCCCGGCAGCAATGCCTTGAGCCAGGGGCAGATGGCAGCCTTTGTATTCCGTGCGGTGCGGGAGAGCCTTCCCGAGGTCAAATTCGTAGATGCCACGGGCAAGGAGCGCACGCTCGCCGACTGGAAAGGCAAGGTGGTGCTGCTCAACCTGTGGGCGACCTGGTGTCTGCCGTGTCGCAAGGAGATGCCGGCGCTCGATCGGCTGCAGCAGGAGTTGGGCTCGGAGGCATTTGAGGTGGTGGCCTTGAGCGTGGACCGTGCGGGCCTTAGCGGTGCACGCAAGTTCTTGGACGAAGCCAAGGTGGCAAAGCTCTCCCTCTACGCCGATCCGAGCGCACGCATGGCCGGCACCTTGCGCGCTGCCGGCCTGCCGGCAACCCTGCTCGTCGACCGGGAGGGTCGCGAGATCGGCCGCTTGCTGGGCCCCGCCCAGTGGGACGGCAACGACGCCCTGCGCCTCATCCGCTGGGCCCTCAAGGGCTGACCCACACTGGGATTCGCCGGGCAGAAATCGCGGGAACTGAAAACCCAGGGCCTAATTGAAATACCAGGCGATGCCAGCCCGGCCCGCGGTGCTTTCGAAGTGGTCGCTCGTGGAGCCCACGCCGGGCACGAAGAGATCCAGTGCCGGCACGCCGTAGTGCATGACTTCGGCCCGCAATCCAAGGTGTGGCGCCAGCGGCACCTCGATGCCGGTCCCGACCGCCACGCCGAAGCCGGTGGAGGTGGAGCTCGCCAGTTCGACCGCCGTGATGGCGTTCCTGACGCTCATTTGCCAGGGCGCGATGGCCAAGCCGGCGGTGCCGTAGAGAAGGAGAGGACCGATCACCCAGCCAAACCGCGCCCGCACGCTATAGATGCCGTCGACGTCCATTCGGCAGGCGATCGCGGGGCCAATGCAGCTTGTGCTCAAGCTCGTCTTGGGCGGCGTGGCGTCGCCCTCGACACCGAAGATGCCTCTTCCCGACTGCCAAAGATAACCGGCAAAGCCGCCCCAGGCCAAGCCGTAGCCGGTGGCACCGCCCGAGAAGTCGAGCCAGTCGGCGTTTTCGAATTTGGCGCCGGTGAAGGCGCCGACGTAGGGGCCCGAGAAGTCGGCTATGGGACCCTCGTTGGTCGGGCGTGGGAAGAACGGCGCGAACCGGTATCCCAATCTGGCGCCGACGGTATCCATGCCCTCGTTATAGCGCCGCGAAAAGGCGTTCGACATGTGGTCGGCAAAGAGGGAAAGGCTGAAGCCATTGTCGAGCCGGTAGCCAAGCTCGGCGGACGGATGAAAAAGCACCGGTGCGCCCAGTGCCTTGGCGTTGGCAGCGTCCAGGCTCAGGTGGCCGTCGTGGATGGCAGCGCCCAGGCCGATGGCGAAGAAGGCGCCCCACGCTGCCTCGATTTCCCAGCGCACATCGGCGTAGGCTTTGCTGGTGTCGCCATTGAAATTGACGGTGGCACCGATGGCGGGCCGCAGATAGCCGCCAAACGTTTTGGCCCACGGTGTAAAGAGGATCTCGAAGTTGGCGTCCGCCGCTGCCCGCTCGCGGCTGAAGCCGCTCCACAGGCCCGGAGTGTCGTGGTCGAGCGCGCCAAGCTTGATTTCGCTCACCGCGAACAGGGGCGGCAGATCGGGCGGCTCGGCCCCGGCCGGGGCACAAAGAGCAATGGTGAGGCCCAGCGCTGTGCCAGCCCCCATGCCTGCCTGCGCACGGCCACACGCAAGGCGCACGGTCTTGCCAACCCCCTCGACCCCAGCCGCGCCTTCAAGCGTCTCCCCTGGGGAAGGCGGCGGCAAGCGGCCAACCCTATACGCTTCGCGGGCGTCTAACAACGACTTCAAAGCCGGGCTTGAGAGGCGCCCGCAAGGCGCGCCAGTGTGCCTTGGGAGAACCGCTTAAGGGTAGGAGAACACCGGTTGGGTCTGCTCTGCGTCGGCTTGCATCAATCCGCCGACAATGGTGCGTGCCAGCTGCTCGGCCATGCACCGGTGGCCGCGATCATTGGGATGCAGCTGGTCTGAGGAGAGGTAAAAGAGATCGCCGCGCTCGTGCTGGAGTTCGCGCATGGCCTCAAAGCGCGCCACCAGCAGCACACGCGCCTCCCGTGCCACCTCGGCGACGGCACCCACCATCTGTTCGTAGTAGGCGTCGGTGGTGAGGGCTTCCCCGTACTGGGGATCGATCAGCACCACGTCGATCCTGTTCTCTGCGAGCCACGCCAGCGTCGTCTTGACGCAGGCCTTGAACTTGTCGAGGCTGACATGGCGCAGGGCGTCATTGGTGCCAAGCTGCCACACAACGAGGTCGGGTTTGGTTTCCTCCACCTCACGCTTCATGCGGTCGGCGGCGCCTTGCGCCTCCTCCCCCGAAAGGCCGCGTCCCACCACATCGAAGTCCATCCCTTGGAGAGAGCCTTCCAAGGAGGTTTCGAGCTTGGCGATGTAGGTGGCGGACGGCGAGGAGGCGCCGACGCCGGCAGTGGAGGATGAACCGATCGCCAGCACGCGCACTTGGCGCTTGGCACGGACCGCACGGCTCAGGGCGCGCAGGGGTCGGCGGAACAGGTCGGCCGCCACCCGTTTTGTGCGGCAATCGGGTGACAGCACGGGAGGCGCCGTCGGAACCTTGATGGCGGTCGTGGGCGCCAATGCCAGCTCTTGCGGCACGGCGGCAACAGGCACGACGGCCAAGCCGCCGGCGAGCGCCCAAGCAGTCACCCGCACTGACATCGATATGCCCCGCTCCCCATTCGCTTAGCCTCAAATCTAGGACAAGCCGGATTGGGCGTAAAGCACAGACCGGCGCACGGTTAGCGCCATGCACAGCGGTTTGTTCCCGTTGACAGCCCCCGCGGCGCCGAGCCAGAACGCTGCCATGACCAACGCAGCCCTTGAAAGCAGCATCGAAAGCGCCTGGGACCAGCGCAACGCCGTCGGTCCGGCGACCCGTGGCGAGATCCGCGACGCCATTGAAACGGCGCTCGACCTGCTCGACCGGGGTGAGGCCCGCGTCGCCGACAAGGTTGCCGGCACCTGGGTGGTGCATCAATGGCTCAAGAAGGCGGTCCTGTTGTCCTTTCGGCTCAACGACATGGAGCTCATTCCCGGCGCCCCCGGCGGCGCCGGCTGGTGGGACAAGGTGCCCTCCAAGTTCGAGGGTATGACCGCGGAGGCGTTTCGCAAGGCGGGCTATCGCGCCGTGCCTGGAGCGATCGTGAGGCGATCGGCCTACGTGGCGCCGGGTGTGGTGCTCATGCCCTCCTTCGTCAACGTCGGCGCTTACGTCGGCAGTGGCAGCATGGTCGACACCTGGGCAACGGTGGGTTCGTGCGCCCAGATCGGCAAAAATGTCCACCTTTCAGGGGGGGTCGGCATCGGCGGCGTACTCGAGCCGCTGCAGGCCAATCCCACCATCATCGAGGACAACTGCTTTGTCGGCGCGCGCTCGGAGGTGGTGGAGGGCGTCGTGGTCGGCGAAGGCTCGGTGCTCGCCATGGGCACCTTCATCGGCGCTTCCACCAAGGTGGTCGACCGGGCCACGGGCAAGGTGCACACGGGCCACGTACCGCCCTACTCGGTGGTGGTGCCGGGCAGTCTGCCGGGCAAGCCCTTTCCCAATAACGCGCCCGGGCCCTCCCTCTACTGTGCCGTCATCGTCAAGACGGTCGATGAGCAAACGCGTTCCAAGACCAGCATCAACGAGCTGCTGCGGGACTAGCCCGTGCCATCGTCTCGTACCTATCGCGCGCTCGATCCCAATAAGGTCGTCGAGACGATCGCGCTCCTGCGCCACCGCATCCTCGAGCGCTTTCCCGGCGCCGGCTTGAGCGAGGTGTGCGCCGAGCTTCTGCTGCTGGCGAGCGAGAATTCGGCACGGGCTGAGAAGATTGCCGGGCGCAACATTCCCTTGCGCATCGCCATCGTCGTGCTGCTGGTGGCCGGCCTTGCCGCGCTCGCCTGGATCGTGAACCTCTTTAATCTGTTTCCCAAATCCGCCGACAATGTCTACTCCGTGCTGCAGGGCGTCGATGCGGCCGCCAACCTGATCGTGCTGATGGGGGCCGGCGTGTTCTTTCTCACGCGCATCGAGGAGCGCTTGAAGCGGCGCGCGGCGTTGCGGGCGCTGCACGAGCTGCGCTCGATCGTGCACGTCATCGACATGCACCAGCTCACCAAAGACCCGAGCGCGACGGTTAGCGTTGCCGGCAACACGCCGTCCTCGCCAGCGCGCACGCTCTCGCGCTACGAGGTGGCGCGCTATCTCGACTATTGTTCGGAGATGCTGTCGCTCACCTCCAAAGTGGCGGTGCTGTTTGCGCAAGGATTCCCCGACCCCACCGTCACCGAGGCCGTGAGCGACATCGAGCGCATCGCCGCGGGACTTTCCCAGAAAATCTGGCAAAAGATCATCATTCTGGAAAGCCAAGGCACTCTGGAAGCCCAAGGCACTCTGGAAGCCCAAGGCACTGGGCAGCCGACGATTGCCGGCCCTGGTTAACCTCTTGACTGTGCGGCTGGCGACAGCCGGCGACCGCGAGGCAAACATGTCCAACCAACTCGACGACCCCCTCGCCCTGGCCCAGGCGCTCGTTCGCTGTCCCAGTGTGACGCCTGCGGAGGGTGGCGCGCTGACTTGGCTTGCCGCCCAGTTGGAGATTTTGGGATTCGTCTGTCATCGCCTAACCATGCGTGATGCCGACACGCCCGACGTTGACAATCTTTACGCGCGGCTGGGGACCGGCTCGCCGCACCTAACCTTTGCCGGCCACACGGACGTGGTGCCCATAGGGGATGCATCGGCGTGGTCGCGGCCGCCCTTCGGCGGCGAGGTCGCGCAAGGCGTCCTTTACGGGCGCGGCGCGGTGGACATGAAGGGCGGCATTGCCTGCTTTCTCGCGGCCACGGGCGATTATCTGCGCAGCAGGGGCAGCCTCAAGCGCGGTTCGCTCTCATTTCTGATCACGGGCGATGAGGAATCGGTCGCCATCAATGGGACGCCCAAACTGCTGGCCTGGCTCAAGGGCCGCGGCGAAACCCTCGATGCTTGCCTGGTCGGCGAGCCCGCCAGCGACGCAGCGGTGGGCGATCAAATCAAGATCGGCCGGCGCGGCAGCGTCAACGCCCGCATCACGGTGCACGGCAAGCAGGGGCACTCGGCTTATGCCGACCGCGCCGAAAACCCCATCCCGAAGCTCGCGCGCATCATCGATCGGCTCTCCACGACGCCACTGGACCACGGCACCGCCCATTTCCAGCCGTCCAGCCTTGAGGCCACCATCGTGTCGGCGCCCAACAGCGCCACCAACGTGATCCCGGCCTCCGCGCGAGCCAACTTCAACATCCGCTACAACGATTTGCACTCCCGATCCCGTATCGAAGCGTGGGTGGGTGAGCACTGCGCGCAGGCCGCGCGCGAGGTGGCTGCCCGGTTTTCGCTGGCCTTTGAGGGCACCGGCGATGTCTTCCTCACCAAGCCTGGGCCGCTGGTCGATACCATGCGCGCCGCGATCGAGGATGTCACGGGACGCGCCCCGGCGCTGTCGACCAACGGCGGCACGTCCGATGCCCGTTTCATCAAGGACTTCTGTCCCGTCGTGGAAGTGGGACTGCGCAATGCCACCGCGCACCAGGTCGATGAACACGTGCCCGTGGCCGACCTCACCTTTCTGACGGCGATCTACCGGCGCTTCATCGAGGCCTACTTTGCCCACTCCTAGCAGCCGCGCAGCAGTCTGAATGTTGGCATCGCTGGTCAAGCCGGGCAGGCCCGGATTGGCTGTGCTGTGGGTGGCGCTCCTTCGGAGGGATGGCTATGCTCGCACGACCTTGACCGCACCAAAGGGCGCGCAGGCGATGCGCGAGGTCGACCCACTCGGGTGAGCTGCGGCGAGCTCGTGGGGCGCGAAGCGGTGGTGTCTCACGCCGGGAATTGGCCGCTGGGAATTGGCGGCCGAGCCGGGGCGCAAATCGGGCGTTTCGGGGATAGCAAAATTGAGGAGACGCGGGCGATGCGGCTGATGATGTTCGAGAAAGGTAACGGTGCAGCCCTCGGTTTGGTCGAGGGCAAGTCGGTGATCGACCTTGCGGCAGTCGAGGCGTCAGTGCCCCACGACCTCAAGTCGCTGATCGCCGCCGGACCGAGCGCGCTTGCTGGCGTCAAGGCTGCCGCCGCCAAGGCATCCGCCGCGGCGAAGCTCGATCTCGATAGCGTCAAGGCGGCGCTGCCTCTCTGGCCTGCAGGCAAGATCATCTGCGTCGGCCTCAACTATGCCCTGCACGCCAAGGAGGGTGGGCATCCCATTCCGACCTATCCTTCCTTTTTCCTGCGGGTGCCGACCTCGCTGGTGGCTGCGGGCGCACCGGTGATGCGGCCCAAATGTTCCGTGCAACTGGACTACGAGTGCGAGCTTGCGATCGTCATCGGCAAGAGCGGCCGGCATGTCCCTGAGGACAAGGCGCTCAGCCACGTATTCGGCTACACGCTCTTCAACGACGTGTCCGTGCGCGACTTCCAGCGCAAGACCTCGCAGTGGACGCCCGGCAAGAACTTCGACGGCACCGGTCCGCTAGGACCGTGGGTGGTGACGGCCGATGCACTGCCGCCGGGCGCTTCCGGTCTTAGGATCATGACCCGTGTCAACGGCGAGACCATGCAGGATTCCAACACCGCCGACATGATTTTTTCCACGGCCAAGACCATTGCCTTCTTGACCGAATTCATGACGCTGGAGCCTGGCGATGTCATCGCCACGGGCACGCCTTCGGGCGTGGCGCATGCGCGCAAACCACCAGCCTGGATGAAAGCTGGCGACAAGGTTGAGGTGGAGGTCGAGGGGATTGGCGTGCTCGCCAATCCCATCGTCGACGAGTAGCCGTTGGGTTCGGGCCGCAAACCTGTCGAAGCCCTGGAAGCTACGCTCGCGCCGAGCCCTTCACCAGGTAGCCCACTGGACACCCCACTGGGCTCTCCACCGGGAAGTTCACCGGCGATGGCCGCGCTGATTGCGCTCCACCTCCTGCCACCATTCGCGGCTGCCGAAGGGTAGGGCGTCGTTGTCAGGGCGAATCTGCGGGAGAAGGTTGCGCGGCTCTCTGGCGATTTCGGTCAACGCCGGACGTGCGGCCCTTGCGACCTCCTCGACGAGCTCTGCCACTTCGGTGTCGGCCCGAACGGGCAGCGCCGCTGCGGACAGAAGGGCTGCTGCGCCGAGCGCCGTCTTGATCATCTTCATCGTTTTATCTCCGTCGCTTTTTTTGGGGGTTTGGCGTCGCCAACATCGATCGCAACGCCATCCTTGGAGCGATCATAAAGCGCGGGGCCGAGGTCGCGGTGTGCCGCGCGGAACATGCGGCGGGGTCGTCACAATTCAGGCTGAAAGCGGGGCCAGCTCCGGCATCACGTATTGCGTGAAGAGTTCGAGCGAGCGTTGCGACTCAGCTTGCACCATATCGCCGAAGGCAAAGCGGCAGACGAGATAGTTGACGCCCGCTTGTGCGATTTGCCGCGCGAGTGCGTCGCGCACCGTGACGGCCGTGCCGGCGACGCCGAAACCAGTACGCTGCACCTCCTCGAAATCGTCCGGATAATAGGCATTGATGGGCTTGGTGCCATGCTTGTTCCACAGCTGCATGAAGCTTTGATGCCAGCGCCGGTGGGCTCGGCGGGCGATGCTCAGGGCATCGCTGGCGCTGTCGGCCACGACGATGGTGCGCGTCATTCCCATGCGTGGCAGAGCAAGCGGATCTCGGCCGGCGTCCGCCCAGGCCCGGCGATAGCCCGCAGTCACTTGGCCGACTAGCGCCGGCGGCCCGTTGCAGACGATGTTGACAGAATTGGCCACTACCCATGGCAGGCCTTCCGGCCGCGCGAGGCCGTACCAGAGCGGCGGGTGGGGCCGTTGCACCGGCTCGAGCTCGATTGGGACGTCGCGGAACGTGTAGTGCTCGCCCGCGAAGCTCAACGTCCGGCTGGCGAGCGCCTTCAAGATGACCTGCAGCGCCTCGATGTACATGGCCTGCGCCTTGGCGGGATCGACGCCATAATAGGCGACCTCGTGCGGCGACACTCCGCGGCCAACGCCGAGCTCGAACCTCCCGCGGCTCATGTGGTCGAGCATGCAGATCTCTTCGGCAACGCGCAGGGGGTGATGCAGCGCAAGCGTGTAGACGAGCGGTCCAAACCGCAGGCGCTGAGTGCGCTGGGCCACGGCGGCGAGGAAAACGCTTGGCGAGGGTGCAAGCCCAAGGGGCGTGGCATGGTGCTCGGCCAGGTGGTAGCGGTGGATGCCGAGCCGGTCGTAGGCTTCGATCAGTTTTAGGCGGTTCTCGTAATGCTCGCCCAGCGGCCTAGTTGAGCGATCGAGATGGTCGAAGACGCCGAACTCCATGGCGTATGGTCCTCAAGGTTTGGGGCGCACGCAAGCAACCTGCGTGCACTCTATCAGGCCGGCGTCACAGGGTGCCGCTCAGCGCGTTGGCGTAGAGTTGGCGGCAGGTCGCCGCATCGAGCGGGAGGGGATTGCCGCCGGCCGTAGGGTCATTCACGGCCATGCGGCTCATGGGCCCGAACTGCCGGTCGTCGATGCCGAGCGCGGCCAGCGTGTGGGGAATGCCGATCTGGGCACGCAGCTCGAGGACCCAGGCGAGGAAAGCATGGAAGGTGGGCTTGAGCCCCAAATAGCCGGCGAGACGCGCGATCCTGTCCTCGATGGCCGGTCGGTTGAAGACGAGGACGTATGGCATGAACACCGCATTGGTGAGGCCATGGTGCGTGTCGTAGAGCGCCCCGACGGGATGCGAGAGCGCGTGGATGGCGCCCAACGCCTTCTGGAAGGCGGTGGCGCCCATGGTGGCTGCAGACATCATATGGGCGCGTGCTTCAAGATCGCTGCCCTCGTTGTAGGCGCGCGCCAGGCTTTCCTTGACAAGGCGTACGCCCTCCACGGCGATGCCATCGGCGAGGGGATGATAGAAGGGGCCGCAATAGGCCTCCAGGCAGTGGGCGAGCGCGTCCATGCCGGTACCGGCCGTGAGCGTCGGCGGCATGCCGATGGTCAGCTCTGGGTCGCAGATGGCCATCGTGGGCATCATCTTGGGATGGAAGATCACCTTCTTGGTCTGCGAGGTCTCTTCGGTGATGACGCCGGCGCGTCCTACCTCCGAGCCCGTCCCCGCCGTGGTGGGCACCGCAATGATCGGCAGGATGCCGCCCAGTTGCGCTCGGGTCCACCGGTCGCCCACGTCCTCGAAATCCCACATCGGGCGCGTTTGCCCGGCCATGAAAGCGATGACCTTGCCCGCGTCGAGCGCCGAGCCGCCGCCCATGGCGATGACACCGTCGTGGCGAGCCTGCTTCAACATCTTGAGGCCGGCTTCGACGTTGGCCGCGACCGGATTAGGCTTGACGTTTGAGAACAGGCCCGCAGCAATGCCCGCGCCGGCCAGCACCTCGAGCGCGCGCCCGACGGGGGGAAGGTGCGCCAGACGCGGATCGGTGACGAGCAGGGGGTGGACCATGCCGGCGGCTTTGACTGCCGCGCCGAGTTCGGCGATGCGCCCTGCCCCGAACCGCACCGATGTGGGATAATTCCAGTTGCCGACGGGCGTCATGGGCTCCTCAATACCGCTCGAAGCCGCGCATCAGTTCCCAATCGGTGATACGGCGGTCGTATTCGAACTGTTCCCATTTCGCCGTGTGGAGGTAGTGTTCGATTACGGCATCGCCGAGCGCTTCGCGCAGCCAGCGCGCACGGGCGAGGCAGACGGTGGCCTCGCGCAGGGTCTTGGGCACCTCGGGCAGCATCTTGGCCCCATAGGCATCGCCGGCGAACGGCGCCTCCAGCTCCAAGTTCTCCTCGATGCCCCTGAGGCCGGCCGCGATCAGCGCGGTGAACGCCAGGTAGGGGTTGAGGTCGGCCCCGCCGATGCGACACTCGATGCGGATGGCTTTGCTCATCTCGCCGCACAGGCGGAAGCCGGCGGTGCGGTTGTCGCGGCTCCACACGGCTTTGGTGGGGGCGAAGGTTCCGACTTGGAAGCGCTTGTAGGAGTTGATGTAGGGCGCCAAGAAATAGGTGATGTCGCGTGCGTATGCGAGTTGGCCGGCGACGAACGCGCGCATCAGATGCGACATGCCGTGTGGGGCCCTGGGGTCGTGGAACAGCGGCTTGCTACCCATCTCGTCCCAAACCGACATGTGGATGTGCGAGGAGGAGCCCGCGAGATCGTAGCGCCACTTGGCCATGAAGGTGACCGCCTTGCCGTGCGCATGCGCGATCTCCTTGACGGCGTTCTTGAGGATGGCGTGCCGGTCCGCCATCTCCAGCGCATCGGCGTAGCGCACGTTGATCTCTTCCTGGCCGGGGCCCCACTCGCCCTTGGAGTTCTCGACCGCAATGCCCGCCCCCTGCAGGCCACGGCGGATGGCGCGCATGACGCCCTCCTCCTTGGTGGTCTGCAGAATGTGGTAGTCCTCGATGTAGCTGCCGGCGGTCTCCAGGGCCAAATAGCGCTTTGCCGCCGCGGACTTGTAGGTCTCGTCGAACAGGTAGAATTCGAGCTCGGAGGCGCAGAACGCGCGCATTTTCTGCGCTGCTAGCCGGGCGACCTGCCGCTTGAGCATGGCACGGGGCGAGTGCGCCACCTCGTGGTGGTGGTGGTCGAGCACGTCGGCGAGCACCAGGGCGGTGCCTTCGAGCCAGGGCGTCCGGCGCAACGTTGCCAAGTCGGGCTGCAAGACGAAGTCGCCGTAGCCCTTGTCCCAGCTCGTGGCGGCATATCCCGGCACCGGCTCCATGTCGATGTCGTTGGCGAGCAGATAGTCGCAGGCGTGCGTCTGGGCGTGCGCGTCGTCGACGAAATAGCCGGCCTCGAAGCGCTTGCCGACCAATCGGCCCTGCATGTCGATCATCGCCACGAGCACGGTGTCGATGGTCCCGGCCTTCACCGCCCTGTTGAGCTCGTCGAAGCCGAGATTGCCAACCATGGCCGCTTTCCCCCGCGCTCATCTCAAGATCGGCTCCGAGACGGCGGGGTCTATCGTGCCATGCGCCGAGGCATCTGGCGATGGCCGTTCCTGTTTGCCTCGCGGGGACGCCGCCGTTAGGCTGTGCAGGGCGCAAACGGGGATGACGATGCTCAAACTCAAGCCCAACTGCGAGTGCTGCGACAAGGACCTGCCGCCGCACGCGGGCGATGCCATGATATGCACGTTCGAGTGCACCTTCTGCGCCGACTGCGTGACCCATCGGCTGCCCGGCGGGCGCTGCCCAAACTGCGGTGGGGAGCTGGTGCGCCGGCCGGTACGGCCGGCGGCTATGCTGGCGCAATATCCAGCCTCGATGGAGCGTGTTGTGAAGGGGCACGCGGGCTGCCAGCCGAGCCCCGCCGGGCCCCAGTCTAGAGTGAGCCCCGAGCCGGTCTAGAGCGGCTTGCCCTGGCCGCGGTAGAGCTTGGCATGTCGCTTTTTGCGCCTGCTCCTGAAGCGCGTGAGCGGCGAATGACCGATGTCGGTCTTCTTTTGGCGCTTGGTCTTGTTGCCAACGCGGATGACGGCTTTCATGGGATTGCTCCCGGGGCGAGTGACCTCATGCCTCCTCAACGAGGCCGGGTTGGCTCTGTTCCCGGGTGCGGGTTGGCCCCCCTGGGCACACTACTGGGCGGCAATCACCAGGATTTCCACCAGGTCTTTGTCCTCCAAGGTCACTGCGATGCAGGCCCGCTGCGGCGGATTGGCCTTGTCCACCCATTCGTCCCAGGCGCGGTTCATCTCCGGCTTGCGGCCCATATCGCTGATGTAGACCGTGGCTCGCAGGATCCGTGACTTGTGCGAGCCCGCCTCCGCCAGCGTGCGGTCGATGGCGGCAAGGGCATCGCGCGTTTGCTCATAGAGCGAGGGTGATTTCGTCGGCGCGGTGTGTACGGCGTAGACGAGGCCGGCGTGAGCCACGGCGCGGCTACGGGTCGGCACGTTGCCGGGATAGCGCTTGATCATTGCTCTGGCTCCTTTCGGTTCAAATGCGACGTTCAGATGCGACCGGCGGCGATGGCGTGGCAGGCTGCGGCGCGGCCGTTGCCGCCCACCTGCATCAGCGCTGGCACGTCCACCCGGCATGGTTCGAATGCCCAGGGACAGCGCGGGTGAAAGGCACAGCCCGGCGGCGGGGCGATCGGGTTGGGGATTTCGCCCTCGATGGGCCGGCGCGGCCGCCCGGTCATGCCGAGGTCGGGCAGCGCATCGAGCAACAGACGCGTGTAGGGATGGCGGGGGGCGGCGAACAGCTCGGCCGAGGGCGCCATCTCCACGATGCGACCCAAATACATGACGCCGATGCGCGTCGCCATATGCCGCACCACCGCCAGGTTGTGGCTGATGAAGAGGTAGGAGAGGCCCAGTCGATCCTGCAGGTCGCGCATGAGATTTAGGATCTGCGCCTGGACCGAGACGTCGAGCGCGCTGGTGGGCTCGTCGCACACCAGGAATTCCGGGTTCGACGACAGCGCGCGGGCGATGCAGATGCGTTGGCGTTGGCCGCCGGAAAATTCGTGTGGGTATTTGGCGCCGTCGGCCGGATCGAGACCGACGAGCGTCAAGAGTTCTCCCACGCGGTGGCGGATCTCCGCGCGGTTTTTGGCAAGGCCGAATGCCTTGATGGGGTCGGCGACGATGCGATCGACCCGCCAACGCGGGTTCAGGCTGGCGAACGGATCCTGGAAAATCATCTGCAGCCGCCGGCGCAGCTTCTGGCGCTCGCCGGCGCTGGCCGCGGCCCACATGTCGATGCCGTCGATGGTCACGGTGCCGGCGGTGGGCGTGAGCAGCCCCACGGTCATGCGCGCCACCGTCGACTTGCCCGAGCCCGATTCGCCCACGAGCGCCACCGTCTCGCGTCTGGCGACCGAGAAGGAAACGCCGGTGACCGCCTTCAGATAGGCCTTGGGTGCGCGCTCGATCAGGCGGCTGAGCCAGGGCTTGGACACGTCGAACACGCGGGTGAGGCCCTTGGCCTCCACGAGGGCCACACCTGTCATTGTGGCGCCCTTGCCGCGGCCGCGCTCGGGGGTCCGTTCAGCGCCGCGCCTTTGGCCACGAGCCAGCACGCCGCCAGCGATTGTCCGGCGCGCATTACCTCGGGGCGCTCGGCGCGGCAGCGCTCGAAGGCCATCGCGCATCGCGGATGAAACGCGCAGCCCTTCGGGATGGCATCAAGGCGCGGCATGGCGCCGGGAATTTGCACGAGCCGCTCAACCGCTGGGCCCTGGGTCGAGCTCAGGGTCGGAATCGCGCCCATCAAGCCCTTGGTATAGGGGTGATGAGGGTGCTGCACCACGTCGCGCACGGGGCCGATCTCGGCGATGCGACCCGCATACATGACCGCTACCCGGTCGGCCGTCTCGGCGATCACGCCCATATCGTGTGTGATCAGCATTACGGCGGTGCCCCGTTCCCGGCAGAGCCGTTTGAGGAGCTGGATGATCTGCGCCTGGATCGACACGTCCAGTGCGGTGGTTGGCTCATCGGCAATCAGGAGATCGGGCTCAGCGCACAGCGCGAGCGCCAGCACCACGCGCTGACGCATGCCCCCAGAAAACTCGTGTGGATAGCTGTCGATGCGCGCGCGCGCTCCCTGGATCCCGGCTTCCTGCAGCAGCGCGATGGCACGCTCGCGCGCCGCGCCCTCGCCGACGCGGGCGTGGGTGCGGATGGTCTCGACGATCTGGTCGCCCACGCGGTAGAGCGGATTGAGGCTGGTGAGGGGATCTTGAAATACCATGCCGATGCGCTTGCCCCGTAGCTTGCGCGCCTCTTCGGGTGGCAGGTCATCGATGCGCTGTCCCCTGAGGCGCACCTCCCCGCCCACGATGCGTCCCGGCGGCTCGAGCAGGCCGATGATGGCGGCCCCGGTCAGCGATTTGCCAGCACCCGACTCTCCCACCACGCCCAAGACCTCTCCGGGGGCGATGTCGAACGACACGCCGTCGACGGCAACGAGCGTGCGGCGTCGCGTCGGAAAGGCAACGCGAAGGTCGCGGACGGAGAGGACGGGCTCGCTCACGGCCTATTTCGCTGCGATGAATTTCATGTGCACATGGTTTTCCGGCGACACGGGAATATCGAGCTCGCTCTTCATGGCGTAGGCGAGCTGCTGATGGTGCAGGGCGAGATAGATCGTCTCCTCGCTCAGGGCCTTCCAGATGTCGGCGATCGCCGCGTTGCGTTTGGCCACGTCGATCTCGGCGGCCAGGCTCTCGATCTGCTTGTCGAGTGCGGGATTGGAGTAGCGCGTGCCATTCCAACCGCCCTCGCTTCCCGAGCGCGTGTGGTAGAGGAACGAGAAGATGTAATGGGAGTCGTAAGTCGGCACGCCCCAGCCCAGGAGATAGAAGTCGGTCTCCGGCGGATGTTTTTGGATGAGCGTGAAGTGCGGACCTTTCGGTTGGGCCACCAGAGTGACCTTGACCCCGATCTTGGCCAACATGGCCGTCACCGCTTGGCAGATGCCCTCGTCGTTGACATAGCGGTCGTTTGGGCAGTTGAGCGTGACTTGGAACCCGTCGGCAAATCCTGCCTGTTGCAGGAGAGCCTTGGCTTCTTGCAGATCGACCTTGGGCAGCCGATCGAGCTCCTTGGTATAGCCGTTGACGAACGGAGGCGCGACCACGCCGGCCGGGATCGATTGACCGCGCATGACCACCCGCTTGATCGCCTCACGGTCGATCGCCACGTTGAGCGCCTGTCTCACCCGCTTGTCGGCAAAGGGGTTCTTGCCCTTCACGTTCGAACTCTTAAGCTCGGGCGAGGCGACGTCTAGGCCTAAGAAAATGGTGCGGTTCTCGGGGCCGAAGTTGACCTTGAGACCAGGCGTCTTTTCCAGCCGGTCGATGTCCTGCACGGGCACATCCTGGACGAAGTCGACCTCGCCCGACAGCAATGCGGCGATGCGGGTGGCATCCGACTTGATGGTGAGGTAGGTGATCTCGGATACGCCCAACGGAAACTCACCTCTGCCCCAATAGCCTTCATTGCGGCGCAGCTGGGTGCGCACGTCCTGCTCGCGCGAGACGAGCACGTAAGGGCCGGTGCCGTTGGCGTTGCGAACCGCGAAGTTGTCCTTCTTTTCCTTGTAGTCCTGGACGGTGACCGTGTTGTTGGCTTGCGACCACGCCTTGCTCATCATGAAGAGGTTCGTCAGGTAGTTCGGCACCAGAGGATTGGGACCCTTGGTCTTGATGTGCACCGTATAGTCGTCGACCTTGCTCACCTTGTCGATGAACGTGAGGAGGCCCTTCATGTCGGAGTTGGTCTGCAACGCGCGCTCGAGCGAGAAGGTGACATCATCAGCGTTGAACGCGCTGCCATCGTGAAACTTCACACCCTGGCGCAGCTTGAACTCCCATACCGTCGGATCCTCGGTTGCCTGCCAAGAGATCGCCAGCGTGGGGAGCAGCTTGCCGGTGCGGTCGCGCAGCACGAGCGGCTCATAGATGAGGTGCAGCAGGTTGTGAGTTGGGCCCTCGTTCTGCGCGTGTGGATCGAGGGTGAGTGCGTCCCCGGAGCGGGCCCATTTGACAGCCCGCGCATCGGCGGTGCTGCCGGCCAAGGCAAGCACGAGAAGTGCGGCCGCCGCCTTGAGTAGGGACCGTGACGTCATTTGCGATCTCCGTCCTGCCCAATCCAACGATGGGGCGCTTTTTTCAGTTTCCTGCCGGGAAGCCAAGCCTACCTCAGCTTTGGATTGAGCGCATCGCGCAGCCAGTCGCCGAGAAGGTTCACGGCCAGCGCCAGCAGAGCCAGCGTGAACCCCGGGAATGCCACCATCCACCAGGAGCCGGAGAACAGGTACTTGTTGCCGACCTGGATCATGGTGCCGAGCGAAGGCTCGGTCGGCGGCAGGCCGACGCCGAGGAACGACAGTGTCGCCTCCGTGATGATGGCCAGCGCCAGGTTGATGGTGGCGATCACGAGCACTGGGCCCAGCACGTTGGGCAGGATGTGCTGAAACATGATCTTGAGGGGCCCGATGCCGATCAGCCGAGCCGCCTCGACGTATTCCTTGTTGCGCTCCACCAAGGTCACGCCGCGCACGGTGCGCGCATACTGCACCCAGAACGAGAGCCCGATGGCGAGCACCAGGATCGAGAACTTGCCGCCCTCAACTGTGTGATGGCGCAGGATTGCCAACGCCACGCCATCGATGAGCAGGGCGGTCAGGATGGCCGGGAACGTCAGTTGCACGTCGGCGAAGCGCATGATGATCGTATCCACGCGGCCCCCGACGTAGCCCGCCCACAGGCCGAGTGACAGCCCTAGCGCGCTCGCGAGCAGCACCGAGCAAAAGCCGATCGCAAGCGAGGAGCGGGTGCCGAAGAGGATGGTGGAAAGGATGTCTCGGCCCTGGTCGTCGGTGCCCAAGAGGTAGTTTGGATCGCCGCCTTTTTCCCACGCTGGCGGCGTATTGGCGTCGAGCAGGCTCAGCGACTTGAGGTCGTAGGGGTCATGGGGCGCAATCAGCGGCGCCAGGACGGCGGCGCCAACGATCAAGAGCGATACCAACGCCGCCAGAACGACGAGCCTGGAGCGTAGGAAGCTGTGCAGCAGATCGCTGTCGAGGAACGCCGCGAGGCGGCTGCGTCGAGCGCTTGCAACGGTGCCGGCGCGCGAAGCGGCGCTGGAGGGGGTGGTGCTGTCGGCTGCGTCCCTCATCGACCTTTCACGTGGGCCGGCCCAGGATGCGGATGCGCGGATCGACCCGCACATACACGAGGTCAACAACAAAGTTGATGAACACGAACAGGAACGCCACCAGCAAGAGATAGGCCGCCATTACGGGAATGTCGGCGTTCTGCACGGCTTGGATGAACATCAGCCCCATGCCGGGCCACTGGAACACGGTCTCGGTAATGATGGCGAACGCGATCACGGCTCCGAGCTGGAGGCCGATCACGGTGATCACCGGCACCAGCGTGTTCTTCAGCGCATGGCCGAAGTTGATGGCGCGGTTGGTGAGCCCGCGGGCGCGTGCGAACTTGATGTAGTCGGTGCGCATCACTTCCAGCATCTCCGAGCGCACCAGGCGCATGATCAGCGTGAGCTGGAAGAGGCCGAGGGTGATCGACGGCAGTATCAGCGCCTTCAACCCCGAGACGGTGAGGAAGTTGGTGGTCCACCAGCCGATCTGCACGGTCTGGCCGCGGCCGAACGACGGCAGCCAGTGCAGCATGACGGCAAAGACCAGGATCAGCAGGATGCCGAGCAGGAAGGGCGGCAGCGACACGCCGATCAGCGACACGGTCTGCAGCAACCGGCTCGACCAGTGCCTGGGATAGAGGCCGGTGTAGACGCCCATCGGCACGCCGACGAACAGCACGAAGATGGCGGCACAGAAGGCCAGCTCGAGGGTGGCCGGCACGCGCTCGAAGATCATGCGGCCGACCGGCTCGGAGGTGCGGTAGGACAAGCCGAAATTGCCGCGGGCGGCATTGGAGACGAAGCGCAGGAACTGCATGGGGGGCGAATCGTTCAGCCCCAGCTTCTCACGCAGCAGCGCCCGGTCCTCCATCGAGGTGTCCTGGCCGACCATGGCGTTGATCGGATCACCGACGTACCGGAACAGCGAGAAGGCGACCAATCCCACCGCCAGCAGAACGGCGATGGATTGCATCATTCGTCGCAGGATGAAGGCAATCATGATGAACGGGTCGGCCCGGAGCGCAGGCCTAGCAGGAAAGACGCCAAAACGGAACCGGCCCCGAACGCGCTGGAGCGCGTCCGGGGCCGGTTTTCAGTGGCTAAACGCCGCTACTTCACGTTGACGAAGCGCAGCGGGAAGGAGTTGTCGGCCGGCTGGACCAGGTCGATGTTCTTGCGCGACGCCCACACCAGCGCCTGCTGGTGCAGCGGGATGTAGGCGAAGTCGTCGACATAGAGCTTGGTCGCCTTGGCGATCTCGGCGTCGCGCTTGGCCTTGTCGGTCTCCTGCTCCATGGCGTCGGCGAGCTTGTCGAGCTCGGGGTTCGAGTAGCCGCCGGCGTTGAACTGGCCCTTCTTGGTCGCCTTGTTCGGGGTCTGGATCAGCGCCTCGAAGACGTTGTGCACGTCGTAGGTCTGGGCCGGCGACCAGCCGAGCATGTAGAAGCTCGTCTCGCCCGGCGACAGGTCGTTCTTGCGCAGGATCTTGGCGAAGTAGAGGTTGCGGGTCTGCGCCTTGAGATTCACCTTCACGCCGATCTTGGCGAGCATCGCCACGACGGCCTGGCAGATCTTCTCGTCGTTGACGTAGCGGTCGTTGGGGCAATCCATGCCGACCTCGAAGCCGTTCGGGTAGCCGGCGTCGGCCAGCATCTTCTTGGCCTCTTCCGGCTTGAGCAGCGCCGGCCGCTTGTCGAGATCCTTCATGTAGCCGTTGATGCCCGGCGCCACCATCAGGTTGGTCGGGAACGCCTGGTTGCGCATCACGGTGCGCTTGATCGCCTCGACGTCGATCGAGCGATGGAATGCCTCGCGCACCCGCTTGTCCTTGAACGGGTTCTTGCCCTTGACGTTGGACTCGACCAGCTCGTCGCGCTCCTGGTCCATGCCGAGATAGACGACGCGAGTCTCGGGACCCTCGAACACCGTGATGTTGGCGTCCTTCTTCAGCGACTCGGTATCGGCCGGCGGCACCTCGTACATCATGTCGATGTCGCCCGCCTTCAGGGCGGCGACGCGGGTCGCCGGGTTCGGCACCGGCGTGAAGATCACTTCGGTGAGGTTGTGGGTCGGCTTGTCCCACCAGGCCGGATTGTTGACCAGGACCGTCTTCTCGCCGGCGCGCCGCTCCTTCAGCATGAAGGGCCCGGTGCCCATGGCGTTGCGGGTGGCGAAGTTCTCCTCGTTCTTGGTGGCGTCGGCGGCCACGGTGGCGTTGTTCTTCTCCGCCCACGCCTTGGACATTATGGAGATCG
>DATBGH010000056.1:0-91009 GCA_036558085.1 Hyphomicrobiaceae bacterium | reverse complement strand
AAGGCCCAGTCTCAAGGCCCAGTCTCAGGGCCCAGTCTCAGGGCCCAGTCTCAGGGCCCAGTCTCAGGGCCCAGTCTCAGGGCCCAGTCTCAGGGCCCAGTCTCAGGGCCCCGTCTCAAGGCCCAGTCTCGGGCGAAGTCTCAAGGCCCAGTCTCGGGCGAAGTCTCGGGCGAAGTCTCGGGCGAAGTCTCGGGTCCAAGCCTCGAACGTGGCGCTCCCCAGCGCGCGCTCGCTCGAGGTCATTGGTAAACCACGCGCCAGCGTTATACACGCTCCAATACGGCGGCGATGCCCTGGCCGACACCGATGCACATGGAGACGAGCGCGTAGCGTCCGCCGGTGCGGTGCAGCTGGCGCGTTGCGGTGAGTGCAAGTCGCGTGCCCGAGGCCCCGAGCGGATGGCCCACGGCGATCGCCCCGCCATTGGGATTGACGCGACTGTCGTCGAAGGCCAACCCGAGACCCTTGAGGCAGGCTAAGACCTGCGCCGCGAAGGCCTCGTTGATCTCGATCACGTCCATCTCCTTGAGGTCAAGGCCGGCACGCGCCAGCGCCTTTCTGGCCGCGGGTACCGGGCCCAAACCCATGGTGCGCGGTGGTACGCCGGCGAGGCCTGTGGCGATGACGCGCGCCAACGGCTTAACGCCGGCGCTCTCGCCTGCCGCGCGACTGGCCACGATCAGTGCCGCCGCCCCATCGTTGATCCCCGAGGCGTTGCCTGCGGTGGTCACGCCGTCGGGGAATAGTGCCTTGAGCTTTTGCAGGCCCTCCAGCGTGGTTTCGGGTCGCGGATGTTCATCCTCCGACACCACGGCATCGGGCCTACCCCTGCCCTGCGGGATCGAAAGCGGTTTGATCTCGCTCTTGAAAAAGCCATCCGCTCGCGCTTTGGCGTACTTGTGCTGCGAGGCGAGCGCGAAGGTGTCACAGTCCTCGCGCTTCAGCTGATACTCGCGCGCCAGATTGTCGGCGGTCTGCGGCATGGTGTCGGCGCCAAACAGGCTCTCGAGCTTGGGATTGGGGAAGCGGGCGCCGAGCGAGGAATCAAACACCTTGAAATCCTTCGCGAACGGTTGCTCGGCCTTGCCGACCACGAACGGCGCTCGCGTCATGCTCTCCACCCCGCCGGCGATGCATAAATCGGCCTCGCCACAGGTGATGGCATGCGCAGCCCCCGCTAGCGCATTGAGGCCGGAGCCGCACAGCCGGTTGTGTACGGCACCGGGCGTCTCGACCGGGAGACCAGCCAGCAGCAGCGCGTGGCGCGCCACGTTGCGGCTGTCCTCGCCGGCCTGTGAGGCGCACCCCACTGCCACGTCGTCCACGGACTCCGGGGCAAAACCAGACCGTGCCACAACCTCCTTGACGACGCTGGCCAGCAGATCGTCGGGCCGCACACGCGAGAGCGCGCCCGCTTGCCGCCCGAACGGCGTGCGTAGTCCATCGTAGATGTAGGCTTGCAACATGTCCTCGCCTCCCAGGCGCTACCAATCCCCGGCTGGACGTCGGCGCATCGATCAGGTGCGCGGCGCGTCCGCCGGCTTGTACACCTTTGGACCCCGCAATGCGAGGATCACCTCAGCCATGATGGAGATGGCGATCTCCTGCGGACTTTGCGCGCCGACGTTGATCCCGATCGGCGAATGGATGCGCTTGATTTCCGCGTCGCTGAAGCCGGCCTCCCGCAGGCGCTGCGTGCGCTTGGCATGATTGCGCCTGGAGCCCAGCGCGCCGACATAGAAGCATTGCGAGCGCATGGCCAGCTTCAAGGCTTCGTCGTCGATGTGGCCGACGTGGGCCAGCGCCACCACCGCCGTATAGGCATCAAGCCCGATCTTGGGGATGGCATCCTGCGGCCATTCGGTGTCGAGGCGAATGTCGGGGAAGCGGGCCTCTGCCGCAAAGGCCGTGCGCGGATCAATCACTGTCACCTCATAGCCGGCAATCTTGACGAGCTGCGCCAGGATCTGGCCGATGTGGGTGGCGCCGATGATGAGCACGCGCGCCGGCGGAACCATGGCGTGGACGAACACCTCGCCTTCTGGGGTCTGGGTGAGCTCGCTCTCGCCGCTATCAAACCGAGCCCGGAGCGAGGCATCTGCACCCTTGTCGTCGCGACCGAAGAGTTCGTGGCGGCCATCGGCAAGGCGGGTGCGCACGATGAGGCCGCGCCGGCTGATGCGGGCATCCAATGCACGCGTGACGAGGGGCAGGCCTTCGGCCTTTTCCAGCCGCTCAACGAAGACCTTGATCTGGCCGCCGCAGGGCAGGCCTACCTGCCAGGCCGTCTCGTCGGCGACGCCGAACTCGAGCGTCTTGGGCTTACCGTTGGCCAAAATCTCCTCGGCCTCGGCGATCACCTCGCCTTCCACGCAGCCGCCCGAGACGGAGCCTTCAAATCGGCCATCTGCGCCGATCACCAGCTGTCCGCCAATACCGACCGGGGCCGAGCCCCACGTACCGATGACGGTGGCAAGCGCGACGCGGCCGTCCTGATCGAGCCAACTGCGCGCGGCTTCCAGCACGTCATGCGACTTGGCGCGGTGGAGATGGGTGGGGGGCTCGGACATCGGCGGCCTCGCGTTTGCTGCTGGCGTTATCTCGCCTCGATGGGCGACGGCAGACCTTCAACAAGCGAAAAATAAGCGGCACCGGCGAACTTCGCCAGTGCCGAATTGGCGGCGCTGTATTCGCCGGGGTTGAGCGCTCGCGGGGCCCGCCGACAAGCTCAAGCGCGGGCAAGGCTCGCGTCAAAGAGGCGCAGCACAGCCTCGCGCGAGGATTTGGGTGTGCCGTCATTGAGCGTGTAGATCGTCTCGTAGGCTTCTTCTTGGCTTAGCCGCCCCGTCATCCACATGGCGGCCTGGCCGGCCAGCTGGCGCGCTTGATGGATGTCCCCGGTCAGATCGAAACCAGCCCGCACCAGGGCGCCGTATGCGCAGAATCGCACCGCTTTGGCATCGGTGGGTTCGCAGTCGCGATTGTTGCGCGTGAGCGCCAACGTGTAACGCGTCCAATGCGAGCGATCGGCCACATAGGCGCGCGCACGCTCGATGATCTGCGTGAAGATCGGTTTTGCCATCTCTGCACTCCGGTCGCTTGAGCCGGCTGCATATGCAACCAACGCCCATCAGATCATGCTGCGCCAGCGCGTCAAGATCCAATCGGCGCCCGCGCGGCGTCATTTCGCAAGCGATTCCAGAACTTTGGGCAAGGGGTGGTGGCGCGCGCCGGGATCAGCGCCAGCTTGGCCAGGCTTTCGCCCTGGCCCTCTCCCATGCTCAACCGGCTCAACCTATGGGCGAGTTTAGGTTGTCGTCTACAACCCTTGTGCTCGTGGCGTTGGCGCTGGCGGTGGGTTCGCGGGCTGGGATCGGGCTGAGGCCTTAGCCGGGGTCCGCTCGGGCGATGCCGCCCACGCGCTCACCGGCAGCCCGCGCGTCATCGATGGCGACGCCATCGCCATCGTGGCCCTCAACTTGGCCCTCACTGGGCGGGCGGGGCCTTCGGCGCTGCTGCGCCCGCAGCAAAGCCGCCGAACACCATGTCGGGTGCGGAGGCATTGTGGCGGGAGGGGATGGTGCGTCCCGCCCACACCTCGACGGCGGTGGCGCGCCTGAAGGCCATGATGGGCTCCTCCCGCCATCCCTTCGCACCCGGCTCGCGGACGGCGATGCGGGCCACATCGTTGTTAAGCTCGGAAACGTACATGGATCGCAGCGCCGCAAACGGCCGCCCCTCGATCGCCGAATCGAACGCGATGTCCAAGGTGTGGCGCTTCTGATCGATCTCGCTCAGGCTCACGCGCGCGGTGCCGCCGCGCTCGAACGCCAGCGTAAAAGTGCGCGACGTTGGATCAAACGCCACCTCCCGGATCTTGACGATGGGCCGACCCTCAACTTCCACCGGTCCCACCAGGAATGAGGAACCAAACGCCGTCGGTGCCATATGCGGCGGTGCCATGGGTCGCAGGCGCCAATAGCCATCCTGGGGGTAGAGCACCGCCACCTCCTCTGCGCCCATGGGGCGGATCCGCCATACCTGCAACAGGTGCACACCCGTCTCGAGCCGATCGTTGATGCGAACGATCGCGTTGCCGGGGCGCCAGAAGGACGAGAACCTCAGACCCACAACCCACAGCTCGATGTCCTCATAGAGCGTGGTCCGCCGGGGCCGGTCGCTGGGAGCGGGTGCCGGATCGCCGGCGGCGCCGCAGCCCGTCCAGTCCGCCGCAAAGCTGTCGCGCTCGACGGAACCGAGGTAGGCGGGGTGTGTGGCCTCGATGCGCAAGCGCCGCACGTCCTTGGAGACCAGATTGACGGTGACGTTGTCCTTTTCGGCGCACAGCACCGGCTCGCTCGCGTTCGTCACCTCTACGCCCAGCGGCTCGGGGGATGCGGCGCGTGCGCCAGCCGCGGCCACGAGCCCGAGGACCACAGCCAATGCCCGATGAAAATCGCTGATAGGGCGCCATCGCCGGCGCCCGGTCGCGCCCATACCCCGCACGCCCGCCTCGGCCGGGTCGCGGACGGTGCTGGGCCCGCCTATGCCCGTCGCAAGGTTGCGCCCCGAGACGAGAAGGCGGGCGCAGCGCCCGAGGAGTGCGGTCGACAATGGGCCCACCTAGACTTGACCGACCTCGGGATCTGCAGGCGCGCTGGATCTTGAGCGCCCGCCTGCAGCGCTGCGCCTGAACTCGCCAAGGGCCGCGGCAAAGCGCGACACCGCCGCATCGAAGCGCTCGATGCTGTCAAGCACCCGCTCCCCGCGTCGCAAGCGCCGGTCGAGCGCCGCCATGGTCTTGGCAAGACCTGGGTCGTCGTCCTCGAGCCAAGTGCGAAACACCCAGGCGTAGGCCAAGCCGAGCCCGGCCACTCGGATTGCACCCGTCGCGCCATCGGTGCTGATGGCTGCCGCTTCAAGCATCCAGTGCTGGGAGGAGAGGTAGGGGACGGCGAGCGACATGTCGGCCGCGCCCGAGGCGTAGATCGATTTGAGCGCGGCCTTGTGCGGCGCCAACACGTCAAAGCGCGTCATGATGATATCGAAGAGCCGGTCGCGTTTCGGTTGGCCCTCCGTACCCTTGGCCGCCCGCTTCAACACCTCGTCATCGATCGCGCGCAACAGGCCGGCGATGAGCTGGGCCTTGGTGGTGAACGCATCGCGCAGCTCAGAGAGCGGCAGATTGGCGCGCTCGGCAATGTCGAGGAGGGTTACGTTGGCCCAACTCGTCTTGGCAGCGCAGAGCAATGCGGCGGCGAGGATGCGCCCTTTGCGGGTATATGGATCCAACATCGCGACCTCATCTCTTCACCTTTAGATTGGTGGAAACGCCAGCAAAATCAACCGATCGCGGAGCGCAACGCGGCGAGGCTCTCAGCGCGCGTCGGTCCAGCTCTCGGAGAAGGCCAACGCGCAGGTGCTGAAGGACCGCCCTTCCCGCTCTCGCTTCCAGGGACGGCCGGTCGCCTCCACTCCATTGCGCGACAGCCGCGCGCCGAGGGCAGGGATCAGCACCGTGCAGACGCCGTAGCGCCGACCGGGCGCGGCATTGGGTTGGGTGTGGATCAAAAGCGGATCGCCAATATCGTACCAGGTGAGGGAGAGGTCCTCTTGCCGTGCCGCCACCCTCTCGGTCCAAAAGTAGCGCGGGTCGCCGCTCCTCGTGAACTCGGCATCGACCACGGGAATGGTGGTGTCCAATAGCTCGGCGTTGAGCATGCCCTGGACGGTCGTCTGCAGCCAGCGCGCCATGGCAATATTGTCCGACCAAATGCGCCAGCGGTTTTCGGTGAGCTCGCTTTTGAGATAGAGCACATGACCCGGTCCCGCTGGCGAGAAGAGGATGCGCCAGTAGCTGGCATTGGTCGTGAAGTTGTCGCTGTCGACCGGGCTCAGGCGAATGAACGGGTTCTCGCCGGTGAGGATGACTAGGTTGGGATCTGCCGTGCTCATCGAAGTCCTCCCATTGACATTCACGCACTGCCTTAAAGCGCGCCGGTCGTGCGCCCTCGCGCCCTGGCTCGGGTGCCGAGCCCAACATCTGCACTTGCTGCGCAAGCGCGCTGCAGCCCAAGTGTGCGATCAAACGATGGGTCTGCGCAATCGCAAGATGCCTTTGGGGTAGGCGGCGGCTGCGTGCATGGTGAAGATTGCAGGCGAAAGAAACCATTGACATTCCGCGGCAGTGCCCTAGCTACGGCGCTTATGAACACGGCACACCCGCGCGAGTTCCTCAATTCGACGGATGCCCGCGTGCTGGAGGTCAATAGCCCCAGCAGCGACTTCATCGACGTGCCCGCCAACCGGCCGCTGCGGCTCGATTGCGATCGGCTGCTTGCCCCCTTTCGCATCGCCTACAAGACCTACGGCGTGCTCAATGCCGCCAAGTCGAACGCCGTCCTCATCGCCCATGCCCTGACGGGCGATCAGTACGCCGCCAGCCAGCATCCCGTGACCAAGAAGCCCGGTTGGTGGGAGACGATGATCGGTCCCGGCAAGCCGATCGATACGGACCGGTTCTTCGTCATTTGCCCCAACGTGCTTGGTGGCTGCATGGGGTCGACTGGGCCGGCCAGCATCAACCCGCTGACCGGCAAGCCGTGGGGTCTCGACTTCCCCGTCATTACCATTGGCGACATGGTGGACGCACAAGTTCCCCTGATCGACCATCTGGGCATCGATCAGCTCTTCTGCGTCATCGGCGGCTCCATGGGCGGCATGCAAGTGCTCGAGTGGGCCGCCCGCCACGGTGCTCGGGTTTACACCGCCGTGCCAATCGCCACTGCCGCCTGGCATTCCTCGCAGAACATCGCCTTCCACGAGGTCGGCCGGCAGGCGGTGATGGCCGACCCCGATTGGCGCCAGGGCCGCTATTTGGAGCTCGGCACCGAGCCGCGCAACGGGCTCGCCGTGGCGCGCATGGCCGCCCATATCACCTACCTTTCCGAAGAAGCCCTGCAGCGCAAGTTCGGCCGCAGCCTGCAGGATCTCGCCGCCAAGACCTTCAGCTTCAATGCCGACTTCCAGGTCGAGAGCTACCTGCGTCATCAAGGTTCCACCTTCGTCGATCGCTTTGATGCCAACAGCTATCTCTACATCACCCGGGCGATCGACTATTTCGATCTGGCGGCCGAGCACGGCGATGTGCTGGCCAACGCCTTCAAGCACACCAAGACGCGCTTCTGCGTGGTGTCGTTCACCAGCGATTGGCTCTATCCCACGCGCGAAAGCCGCGAGATCGTGCAGGCGCTCAACGCCGTTGCCGCCAATGTCAGCTTTGTCGAGATCGAATCCGACAAGGGTCACGATGCCTTTCTGCTCGAGGAGCCGGAACTGTTTGCGACGGTGCGCGGCTTCCTCAACGCTGCCGCCGAAAAGCGCGGACTGGGCGGCAGGGCTGGAGCGGTCTGATGCTGGCGCCCGCCATCCCTCCCACCACGCGCGTCGATCATCTGTTGATCGCGGAGATGGTGGCCGCCGGTTCCCGGGTGCTCGACGTCGGCTGCGGCGACGGCGCGCTATTGCAGCTGTTGACCGACACCAAGAATGTCGACGGTCGCGGCATCGAGATTTCGCGCGAGCGCGTCAACGCCTGCGTGACGCGCGGGCTTTCGGTCATCCAGGGCGATGCCGACCGCGACCTTGCCGATTACCCAGATGATGCCTTCGACTGTGCGATCCTGAGCCTCACCATCCAGGCGACCCGGCAGCCCAAGACGGTGCTGGAGCATCTCTTGCGCATCGGCCGCAGGGCGATCGTTTCGTTCCCCAATTTTGGGCACTGGCAGGTGCGCGCGCAACTGCTGTTCACCGGACGCATGCCAGTGACGGAGAACCTGCCCGAGGCCTGGTACGTGAGCCCCAATGCGCATCTTTGCACCATCAAGGACTTCGCCAATCTCTGTCGGGTGATGAACGCGCGCGTCGAGCGTGCCGTGGCCTTCAACGCCTCGGGCCAGCAGCTCGGTACCTGGATTCCCCTCACCGTGCACAACCTGATGGGCGAGAAGGCCGTCTTCATGCTGACACGGACCAGGGCGCATTGAGCCAACGGGACCGATCGCCAGGGCGATATGGCGAGGTATTGACCCGGCGCGCGGTCTTGGGCTTGCTGTTTGCTCCTCTGTGCACGCCGGTCCTGTCGGTGCCGTCCCTGACGCAAACCCATTCGTCGCAACCCGTGACCGTCGGCGCAGAGGTGCTCGCCGCATCGGGCTTTGCCGCGCTCGCCGGCAAGCGGGTGGGCCTCATCACCAACCAGACGGGGCGCATCGGCACGGAGCATCTGGCCGACCTGCTGAGCCGGGCGGCAAACCTCAAACTTGCCGCCATCTTCGCGCCCGAGCATGGCTTGCGGGGCCAAGCCGAAGCCGGCGCCGCGGTGCGCGGCGGCCTCGACGCCAACACCGGCGTTGCCATCCATAGCCTCTACGGAGCCACCCGGAAGCCGACGCCGGCCATGCTGCGCGAGGTGGACGTGCTCGTGTTCGATATCCAGGACGTCGGCGTTCGCTTCTACACCTACATTTCGACGATGGGCCTTGCGATGCAGGCTGCGGCCGCGGCGCGCATTCCCTTCCTCGTGCTCGACCGGCCCAACCCGCTCGGGGGGCTTTATGTGTGCGGCTTCGTGCTAGAGCCGCCGCTGCGCTCCTTCGTTGGAGAATATCCCATCCCCATCGTGCACGGCCTGACCGTCGGCGAGCTCGCGCGCATGATCCGCGGCGAGAAGTGGCTCGGTGGGCTTGACGCGCTCGAGCTCGACGTCGTGGCGATGCAGGGCTGGCAGCGCTCCATGCGATGGCCGGCGACGGGGCGCGCATGGGTGGCCACGAGCCCCAACATTCCAAGTTTCGAGGCGGCGCTCGTCTATCCCGGTATGGGTCTGGTGGGCGAGACCGACGTCAACGAGGGCCGCGGTACGCCGACGCCCTTCTCCGTCTTTGGCGCGTCGTGGATCGACGGCCCGCGACTTGTGCGCAGCCTCAATGCGCTCGGCCTGCCCGGCGTGACATTTCGTGCCGAGGCGTTCACGCCGCGCTCAATTCCGGGCGTGGCGGCGCACCCGCGCTTCGTTGGCGTGGCCCTGAGCGGCGTGCGCATTGCCGTGGCCGACGTCGAGAAGATCGAGCCGCTCGAGATCGGCGTGCACGTTCTGGCTGGGATCGCCGCCGAGGCCCGCGCGCGGGGCGTTGCCCCGCTATTTCCCAATCTCAAGATGTTCCATGCCGTTGCCGGCACGCGGCGCCTCGGCGACATGCTGTTGGCCGGCAGCGACGGCGGGAGCATCATTCGGGCGTGGCAATCCGAGGTGGCAGCGTTCAAGGGCCGGCGTGCCCGCTACCTGCTCTATTGACCAGTGCGCCTGGCATCGCGCACGCCCCCACAGAGCCCGCCAGCGGTCGCGCGTTTGACGGCCCCCGCGATTGCGGACATTCGATTTGGCAACATGAGGCCCAAGATCTGGTGCCGCGCAAGCGCGCGCGCCGTCCAGCCTTTAGGCGCGCCGCTCGCAGCGCTTGAGGATGCCTCGCACCGTCGCCAGCTGCTTGACCCGGTGCGCTGGCGCTCGCTTGGCAACGCCACCCATGAGCTCCTTGCGCGCTTCGACGATGATCACGCCGGCAAATCCAGGCCACAGCCGCGCGCCGATCCGCTCAAAGCCCGTCGCCCAGCGCACCAACCACGGTCGATCCAATGGGGGCATGAACAAGGCGCTCGCCCATTCGAGCGGCGTAAACAGCGATTCACCAAGCAGCCGCTCGAGCTGGCCGCGGCTGTAAGGCCGCCCATGGCCGAAGGGGGTGGTGTCCAATCGCGCCCAGATGCCGCGCCGGTTGGGGACGATGAGCAGGAGCCGACCCTCGGGGCTGAGCACGCGCCACATCTCGCGCAACAGGGGCGCGGTGCGTTCGGAAGCCTCCAGACAATGCACGGCGAGCAGCCGGTCGATCGAGGCGTCGGCGAGGGGCAACATCGCCTCCTCCACCATCACCGCCTGCGCCGGTCCAGACGCCGGCCACACGAGCGCGCCCTGGGTCGCCGGCATCAACGCCCCCAATCGGGCGGCCTCGCCGCGAAACAGGCCGATGTAAGGCGATGCAAACCCCAGTCCCATCAGCTGGCAGCCCTCGAGGCTGCGCCAGCGGGCGCGGATGCGGCTGGTCAGCAGCCGGCGCACGAAGCCGCCGAGCGGCCGATTGTAGAAATCACGAAGGTCGACGACGTCGAGTTGCATCGGCGAGAGAGGCCGTTCCAATGAGCATCCGCCAGCGTTCGCCCGCGCGCCCCCGCGCAAGACGGTTGAATTCGAGGCGTCCGCTGTTAGGGTGCTGCAAGGACCCGAAAAAGCAAGCAAAAGCTCCCGAGTTACCCTCATGCCCAAGCTTGAAATTCACCAATTTCCCTGTCTTTCCGACAACTTCGGTGTGCTGATCCGCGATGGAGAAGCCGGCGTCGTGGCCTCCATTGACGCGCCGGACGCCAGGGCCGTCGCCGCGGCCCTGGCCACCCAGGGCTGGCGGCTCACGCACATCCTGACAACGCACCACCACGGTGATCACACCGGCGGCAATCTGGCCCTTAAGGGCCAGACCCACTGCACCATCTTTGGCCCCCGCGCCGAGGCAGCCAAGGTCCCCGGCCTCGACACGCCGGTGGGCGAGGGCGATGCCTTCAAACTGGGCGGGCACGAGGTGCGGGTGCTCGACACGCCTGGGCACACGGCGGGCCACATTAGCTACTGGATCCCCTCCGCCAACGTTGCCTTCGTGGGTGACACGCTGTTTGCCATCGGCTGCGGCCGGGTGATCGAGGGCAACCCTGAAATGATGTGGCAGTCGCTGCAGAAGTTGATGGGCCTGCCCAAGGAGACGGCGATCTACTGCGGGCACGAGTACACGCAGGCCAACGCGCGCTTCGCGCTGACGATCGAGCCGGAAAACGAGGCGCTGCAAAAGCGCGCCAAAGCCGTGGACCAAATGCGCGCCGCCGGCAAGGCGACGCTGCCCACAACCATTGGCCTTGAGCTTGAGACAAATCCCTTCCTGCGCCCCCATTCACCGGCGATCCAGCGGCGGCTCGGCATGGTCGGCAAGCCCGACTGGCAGATCTTCGGCGAGATCCGCGAGCGCAAGAACCGCAGCTAGCCGGCGGGCCCTGGCGCAAGGCGGCAAGGGAGGCAGGAGAAGGCGATGCCCCGCGAGCTTCCCGCCGTCAGCCTGGTCGCCGTGCCCGGTCGGCGGCAGGCCACCCTTGAGCTCGCGCGCGAGCTTGAGCAGCGGGGATTTGCGGGCATCTATGCGCCCAGCGTCTTTGCCAACGTGTCGCTTTGCGAGGCGCTGGCGCACGTGACCGAGCGCATCGAGTTTGGCACCTCGATCGCACCCATCTACGCCCGCACGGTCGGCGATTTCGCCGAGAGCGCCACCTTCCTGCACGAGGTCTCCGGCGGGCGATTTCGCTTCGGCGTCGGCGTGAGCCATGCGCCCGCTCACGTGCGCATGGGCGTGAGGGCCGGCAAGCCGCTCTCCGACATCCGCGACTTCGTGGAGACGCTGCGCGCCCACGCCGGCAGGCGCGCGCTGCCACCTGTCATCCTCGCCACGCTGCGCAAGGGCATGATCGCCCTTGCCGGCGAAATCGCCGAAGGCATGGTGTTCGCCAATGGTGCGCGTTCACACATGTCGGATTCGCTGGCGGCGCTGCCTTCAGCCAGGCGCGAGGATCCCGGCTTCTTCATCGCCAACATGATCCCGACCTGCATCAGCGATGACATCGATGCGGCCAAGTCCGTCAACCGCCGGACGCTGACCCACTACGCGCTCCTTGCAAACTATCGCAACTATTGGAAGGAAGCGGGCTATGTCGAGGAGATGGTGGCAATCGAACAGGCGATCGCGGCCAAGCGCGTGGAGGACGTGCCCAAATACCTGACCGACGCGTGGCTCGCCGACTGCACGCTGTTTGGTCCTGCCGCACGGGTGCGCGAAGGTCTTGAAGCCTGGTGCGCAGCGGGCATCCGCACCCCAATTGTGGTGCCCTCCTCCACCGCCGGCAATCAGATGACGGCATTTGCCGAGCTGTTTGCAGCCTTTGCTGCATGACGGGCCTGCGACCAAAGCCGGCTGCCGAGAGCAGCACCGCCGGAACGGCTCACACCACACCCTTGTCGCGCAGCTGCTTGAGGTCGCTCGGGGCGAGGCCACAAAGCGAGCTCAGGAGTTCATCGGTGTGCTCACCCAAGAGCGGCGGGCGTGTCACCTGCGCTGGGGAGGCCGATAGCTTCACCGGACACCCCACCGTCTGGTACGTTCCCCGGGTTGGGTAGTCGACGTCAACGATCATCTCGCGTGCCTTCAGGTGCGGGTCGGCCAGCACTTCGCCAGTGTCCTGGCAGGCACCGCAGGGCACGCCGGCGGCGGCCATCAGGCGCATCACCTCATGCTTGCTCTTGTGGCGCGTCCACGCCCCGATGATTTGGTTGAGCGCGTCGCGGTTCTGCCAGCGCCCATCGAGCGAGGCAAAGCGCGGATCCTCGCTGAGCTCGGGGCGGCCCATCACCGCGAGCACAGCCGGCCACATCTGCGGTTGAGCGTAGATGAAAACGTAGTCGTTGGGTCCGCCCGGCGCGCAAGCATAGGTGGTGCCCGGCACGTTGCGGCCGAGCTGATTGCCGGTGCGCGGCGGCGGATGACCGAAGCGTTGATGATCGCGCAGGCTGACGCGGCAGAGGTTGACCACCGCATCCTGCATGGCCACCTCGACATGCTGGCCGCGGCCGGTGGCATGGCGCTGCTGCAGCGCCGCCAGGATGCCGATGGTCATATGCATGCCGGTCCCGGAATCGCCGATCGCGGGCCACACATAGGTGGGGGGCCCGTCGGCGGTGCCCGTGACGCACATCGCTCCACCCATGGCTTGGGCGATCGGCTCGAAGCTCTTGAAGGAGCTATAGGGCCCGTAGGTGCCGAAGCCCTTGATGGTGGCGTAGATGAGCCGCGGGTTGTGCTCGCTGAGCACCTTCCAGCCCAGGCCCAAGCGGTCGAGGGCGCCGGGACCGAAGTTCTCCACCAACACGTCCGACTTGGCGATCACCTCTTTGAAGAGGTTCTTGCCCTCCTCGGTCTTCAGATTGAGGGTCAGGCTCCTTTTGTTGGCGTTGAGCACCAGGAAGAACAGGCTGTCGCTATCTGGTCGGTCGCGCATGTTGGTGCGCGCGACATCGCCGCCCTTGGGTTCCTCGAGCTTGATCACGTCGGCACCGAGAAAGGCCAGCATCTGGGTGCACGCCGGCCCCGCTTGGTTGTGCGTCATATCGATTACGCGAATACCTGAGAGGGCTTGGCTCATGGTCGTCTCCCGATTGGGTCGCGCGAGGCTGGTTGGCCGCGACGTTGCTGCGCATGAAAGCAGGCTCCCGGGCCGGCGCCAACCGCCATCGCTCAGTCCCGACTGCGGGCGCGGGCGAGCATGGGGGGATCTTCCTTGATGACGCGCTCAGCCAGCGTGTTGTCAACGGCGGCCTCGTAGGGCGCGCCCCTTTGGATCAGCCCGCCGGAGACGAGGCCGGCGCGCAGGCGCTCGTAGCCCAATTGCGGCAGGATCGGGTCTTTGCCCCATATGCCCAGTCCCTGATAGCGCGCGAGCGCGTTGGCCAGACGCGCGCGCGGCACATCGGGAAAATAGCTGGCAATGGCGGCGGCGATCTCAGCGCCGGTCGCCGCATGGATCCAGCGCAGCGTGCGATAGAGCGCCCGTACCAGGCGATGGCATGCATCGGCCCGCTCGGCCAGCCGCGATCGGCGCGCATAAAGGCAGGTGTAGGAGGTAGCCCCCCTGGTGGCAGCCGCATACCAGATATGTCCGGCGCCGTCCTCCACCAGCTCCTCAACGAAGGGCTGGAACAGCTGCACCACTTCGATGTCTCCGCCGCGCAAAAGCGCGGCACTCTGCGGCATCGATCGCCCGGTGACGCGATCGAGCTTGGCAGGATCGAGCCCGGCTCGCCTGAGGTCCTCTTGCAGGCACATCCAGGGCGTCGGGACCTCGCTCACAGTCGCCACGCGCCGGCCCATCAGATCGGCAAGCGTGAAGTTGGCGGCGGGCGTCCGGCCAAGCAAGAAGAAGGGATCGCGCGTCACCACCTCGCCAAAGCACACGAGATCGCAGGCTGGGTCCTTCTCGTTGGTGAGCATGACGCGCATCGGCCCGCCCCAACCCACGTCAACCGAGCCGTCGGCGAGACCCTGCGCCGCCTGCGCGGGAGTAGGGGCACTCACCAGGCGCACTTGGAGCCCTTCCTCGCCGTAGGCATCGAGCGCGAGCGCCGCATAGAAGGGCGCATAGAACACGGCCCGAAGCGTCTCCTGCAGCACGATCCGCATTGCGCCCCCTCGATTGTGTGTCCCAGCTCCGTCGCGCCGTTGGGCCCCTGTGGGCTCAGGTTCACCCCAGCGGGCCGCCCGCGATCTGGGTGCGGCGCATCACGCGGCGGAAGCGGCCGGCGTCGTGGATGGCTAGATGCTTGCAGGCGCGGTTGTCCCAGAAGGCGATGGACCCCGGTTCCCAGCGGAACCGGCAGGTGAACTCGGGTCGGTGGCCATGCTGCAAGAGATAGTCCAACAGCGGCCGGCTTTCGTCTTCCGTCATGTCCGCAAAGCCTACGGTGTAGGAGGCGTTGACGTAGAGCAGCTTGCGGCCCGTCTCCGGGTGGGTCACCACCACGGGATGGGTGCTGATCGTCTCGCGCCAATCGAGGTCCTCGCGCACCTTGGTCGCCCGGTAAGCGTTCTTGTTGGCCTGCGGGCCCGCCACCTTGCGGTCCGAATGCACCGCCCGCACGTTCTCCAGCATCCTCTTCATGCCATCCGAGAGCGCCGCGTAGGCCCGATATTGGTTGGCAAACAGGGTATCACCGCCGTAGGGCGGGACGTCGATGGCGTAGAGGATGGCGCCCATTGGCGGTGTGGGCATCATGGTCGTGTCGGTATGCCATTCCTCGCCGACAATTTTCTGGTCGCCAGGCTCACGCGTGATGAGGATGATCTCCGGGTCGGCTTGCATGCCCTTGTAGTTGGGGTGGACGAAGAGGTTGCCGAAGCGACGGGTGAAGGCCTTGTGGCGCGCGGCCTCGAGTTTTTGATTGCGAAAGAAGACGACGCAATGATCGAGCAGGGCCTTGCGAATGGCTCCAACCGTCGTCTCGTCCAGATCTGCGCTCACATCGACGTTGTGGATCAGCGCGCCGATGCTGCCGGCGATGGGCTCAACCTCAATTTGGCAGTTGCGCATCGGCTTGCCTCGTCGTGAGCTGCGGGCGGCCGTGCCGGCGGGCGCCCAGAACCCCGTGTCAGCGCGGGAGCACACCTCGGCAAATCGGGGCTGAGAGGGTATGGCGCCCGGCGCCGTTGCGCAACCGGGGTGGGGCTAGCGCCGCACCACCTCGATCTGCGCGGAATCGCCGGCCTGCAGAGTGAACGAGCGCTGGAACACCTCGCCGGCGTTCCTTGCGCTCACCGTATAGGTGCCGGGAGCAAAGACGTGCGTGGGCAGAGCGCCGACGCTCTCCTTCACCACCTCGCCCTGCGCGTTGGCGATCGTCCACTGCGTATCGGCGATGGCATCGCCGCCGCTGCGCGCAACGAGCCTGAAGGTCACCTTGCCAGCCGCATGGGTCAGCGTCGCCTCCGTGAGCTTGCCGGCCTCGACGGTGACGTCGGAGCGCGCAATGGCATTGGCATCCCCGTAGGTTCCAACCACGCTGTAGATGCCGGCATTGAGGCGGATGACGAGCCCGGGCTTGATCCCGCTCATCACCTTGGTGCGCTGCCCGTACTGGTCGCGCTCGTCGGAGTAGATGTCGTAGAAAACCGCCTTCTCATTGGCAGGCTCGCCGTTGGCGAGCGCTGGAATAAGCCGCAACCCGCCGGCATTGAGGACGAAGCGCTCCTGGATGGGACGCTCGCCCGACACGGCAATGCGGCGTGTCAGGTTGGCGCGGCCGAAGGCGACATTCACGAGGTAGCCGCCGGCCTCCAATTGCAAGGTCGGGGTCGCCTCGCGATGCGTGGAGAGCAGCTTGAATTTACCGTCCGGGCCCGGCTTGTCGCGAAACACGCGCCACACGAGACCCTGGTCGATGTTCTGTCCGTCCTGAGTGAGAACCGCCACGAGCGACACCTGTCCGGCGCCGCCGGTGCCGGGTGACTTCGGCTCGGGCGCTGAGCGCGGTACGATGGTGGTGTTGGGCGGAACAGGGTTCGGCGCGGGGCTGCCGCGTTCCGCTGTCGCCGGGGATGAGGGAGGCAACGAGTTGGTTTGGGCCTGCCAGGGCGCGCGCCCCGCCTGCTGCGCCGCACTCGGGACGGCGCGCAAGAGCGTGCTCAAACCCAAGACAACGCTCAAGCCCAAGGGAACGCCCAAGCCCAAGGGAACGCCCAACCGTGCGGCGATCGATGGCCAGCGGGGTCGGCGGCGGTCTGCCATGGCCTCTCCCCTCAACTCCCCGAATCGCGCCCCAATCGCACCACACGGTTGGTAGGCACTAAAGCAAAATCAAGGCGGCGCGGTGCGCGAGCCGCGACACGCGGGCGGCCTGCCGCGTTCGACCTTGATCGATGGATCTTGCACGGGCATCAATCGGCCGCCATCTCGAGGATGCGAGCCTCGCCAGCGCGCAACTCGAGGGTGCGTTCGAGCTGCTTCTCCCGCGTCTCGGCGCGGACCACATAGCGCCCGGCCTGCAAAATGAGGGAGGGCTCGGGCTGTCCTGTGGACCACACCGGGGCGCCGGCCTCATCGCGGATGTCCCACAAGACGTCGGTCAGCACCGGGATGCCGCTGGCGAGGAGGCGCAATTTGACGGATGCAGCTTGCGGCTCCAGCAGGAGCTGCAGGCTCTGTCCCGGGCGCAGTTCCACATCGCGCACTGCGCGGGCGTTGACGGTGCCCAACCGGCCCACCACCCGATAACGGCCGCTCATCAGGGCGAGCACCGGCGCGGGCCGGCTCGTCACAATCACCTCTGGCGTGGCGCTGTCGAGACGCTCCACGCGGTAGGAGACGAGCTCCTCGGCGCCCCATCCCGCGCCGGCCGGCTTGGTGGCGAGCGCCAGGCGGCCGCCGGCAAGGGTGAGCGTGCGCCGCACCACGTCGCCGGGCCCGACGGCCAGACGCTCGCGCGCCTCGACGCTGCCGACCCGCGCGATCACGTAATAGGTGCCGGGCGGGACGACGAAGTCGGCCTGCCGGCCGGTAGACCGGACCACCTCGCGGCGGCCCTTCGGCGCGTCGGGGTCATCCTCCACGACGCTGAAGAGGACGACGTCGCCCGCACCTGCGGCGTCCTGGCCGGTAGCGGTCAACTGTAGGCGCGCTGCATTGAGGGGAATGTCGATGCGACCGGCGCTGCCTGGTGGAACGACGATGGACCGTTCGGCACGCACCAAGCCTTGCTCGACGTGTACGAGGTAGCGGCCGGCCGGCAGCAGCAGGAGGCCCTCAGGACCTTTGAACATGGCGATCGGGGGGGCGCGCTCCCTCCGGGGGGCCGTGGATTGACCCGCCTCGCTCACCCAGATGGTCGCATCGCCCAGTGCGGCTGCGCTCTTCTGTGCCTGCGCCCTCACCTGCAGCGTGCCGGCGTTGAGGACGGCGTTGACCGCCGTGGGCCTATCGCCCACATCAATCTCCTGACGCGCCGCAACCGCACCATCGCGTACCTCGACCACATAGTGCCCCGGCTTGGCGGGGACGTGCGGGTTGAGGGCCCGCGCCGCGAAGAGGACCGCGCCGCCCGTGCGCTCGCTAAAGACCGTCCAGTTGAGCGGCAGGCCGATGGGCTCGCCACCTGGCACCAACAGCGCGCGCAAATAGAGCCCCGGCGGCCCCTCAGCGGGAACCGCTGCGCTCTGTGGCGCAGGGGCCGACTGCGGCGCGCCAAGCACCGCCGTTGCCGCGCGCTCGAGGCCTTCGCCCTCGCTCCCGGTCAGGCGCAGCGCCTCCTCCAGGTCGGAAGTGATCTGGTCGGCGGTGCGCGCATTGAAGAAGCGCCCGCCCGTCGTCTGCGGCAGACAGGCCATCGCCGCAGCATCGGCCGGCCTCAGGCCCAGTCCCACCACGTGCACCACGATGGCGGCACGCCGCAGCTCCTCTGCGGCCGCGCACACGTTCTGCTGGCAATTGTCGGCGTCATCGTGGATGAGAACGAGGCTGCGTTTGCCAGGACCCGCCGGGAGCGACTTGGCCGCTTCGCGCAATGCCGTCGTCAACGGGCCTCGGCCACGCGGGTTCACCTTGTCGAGGGCGTCGGCCAAGCGCGCCACATCGAGCGGCTCGAGGGGGCGCAGCAGCTCTACATCGCCGCAGTCGCCACGCCGATGGCCGAAGACGGCAAGCCCCACGCGCGTTTGCGGGGCGACCTTGCCGAGCGCCCGCCGGAGCGCCTCGCGCGCCAGGACGACCTTGCTGCCGCGCACGCCCTCGATGTTGCCGGCCATGGAGCCCGAGCCGTCAAAGACCACGATGACCGACGCCGGGTCCTGTGCCCGTGCGGCCTCGGTGCCGCCGAGCCAAAGGGGCACCATGCCGGCCGCAATGAGCCAGGCCCAGGTGCGCCACCGATATCGCGCCGGCACATCATTGCTCATGGTCGCTCCGCCCGGTCGATGCCCCCTTGCGCACTTGCGCAGAAACCCAGCCCATTGTACTCGCGGCAGATGTGGTTTAGCGAGGACTTTGCGGTGGCCTCTTGGGCCAACTGCACGGCTGACCCCGACTGCCAGTCTAACGCCGACTGCCAGTCTAACGCCGACTGCCAGTTTAACGCTGACTGCCAGTTTAACTCTGGCTGCCAGTTCAACTTTGACGGCAAGTCTAACCCATGAGCTCTACCCCATGAGCCAGGTGAAGCAGGAGACGCTTGAGCTGCTGTTGCGGCGTCGGTCGGCGAAGCCGGCCTTGCTGGGCGAGCCTGGTCCAAGCCCACAGCAGCTCGAGACCATCTTGACCGCGGCGGCGCGGGTGCCCGACCACAAGAAGCTCGAGCCTTGGCGCTTCATCGTGTTCGAGGGCGAAGCCCGCGCCCTCTTTGGCCGCGTGCTCCTCAAGGCCTGCCTTGCCGAGGACAAGGATACGCCCTCGGCCGCCCGGCTCGAGACCGAGCGCACTCGGTTTCTGCGGGCACCGACGGTGGTGGCGGTCATCTCGCGGGTGACGCCCAATCCGGCGGCACCCGAGTGGGAGCAGGTGCTCTCCTGCGGGGCTGCGTGTTTCAACATGTGCCTTGCCGCCAATGCGCTGGGCTTTGCGACCTCTTGGATTACCGAGTGGTACTCCTACAGTCCCGCCGTGCGCGCCGCGCTGCGGCTTGCCGCCAACGAGCGCATGGCGGGGTTCATCTACATCGGTACTGCCACGGAGACCCAGCCCGATCGCGACCGCCCGCAGCTTGCCAAGATCACCACGCGTTGGACCGGGTGACGGCCAACAGCCACAGGGAGCTACCCCAGTGTTTTATGAGACGAACGACAACCAGCATGGCCTCAGGCACGATCCGTTCAAGGCCATCGTGGGGCCACGGCCGATCGGCTGGATCGCCACCGTGAGCGGGGACGGGATTTGCAACATCGGTCCCTACAGCTTCTTCAATGCCGTGGGCGAGAAGCCGCATTTCGTGATGTTCAGCTCGGCGGGGCGCAAGGACTCGCTCAAGAACGCGGAGGAGACCGGCGAGTTCACGTGCTCGCTCGCCACCTGGGACCTGCGCTTCAACATGAACATGACATCCGCCTCCGTGCCTTATGGGGTGGACGAATTCCCGATCGGCGAGCTGACCGCCGTCCCCGGCAGGTTGGTGAAGGCGCCACGCGTCAAGGAGAGCCCCGCCGCGCTCGAATGCAAGTTCTGGAAGACGGTGGAGCTGCCGCCGCTCAAGGATGGTGGCGAGACCAGAAACTGGGTCGTGTTCGGTCAGGTGGTGGGTGTCTACATCGATGATCGCTTTGTCAAGGACGGCATGGTGGACACCGGCGCCATGCAGCCCATTGGCCGTCTTGGCTACATGGACTACGCGGTGGTGAGCCCGCAATCGATCTTTGCCATCAACCGCCCGTCGGTTGAGGAGGCCATGGCCAAGCTCGGCGTCAAGGCCGCCGAGTAGTCCCTCCCGCGCGCCATCAGCGGTGCGCCACGCGGAGGTTGGCGCAAAGCGCCCGCGATCCCGCGGGAGGCCGCATTGTTCTTCCAAGGAATGATGCGACTGCGGCCGACCAAGGCGCCGGCGGGCTCCAGCTGCGCGCAAATTTGCCATTTCCTCGTCATCGCCTTGCCCCGGGCCATTCCAGTTTTCTACGCTTTGGCGTTGAAAATGCGCTGGGTTCGCGTTGCGGAAGCAACATCAGATGGCAGACGGCTGTACGAGCCGACGTGTGGTGGTGACAGGAATGGGCGCCGTGACCCCGATTGGTCACAGCGTCGCCGCCGTCTGGGAGGCAATGCGGGAGGGTCGATGCGGTGTGGCGCCGATTGAGCGCTTCTACCAGAACGATCCCCACTTCCTGACGGCAAAAGAGATCCAAAATTTCGATCTGGGTGTGCGCGTCGCCGCCCAGATCAAGGCCTTCGACTATCGTGCCCGGCTCAAGCACTTCAAGCGCGACAAGCTCATCATGTTTGCCGACCGCTACAGCCTATTTGCCGCTGCGGCGGCGAGCGAGGCCGTTGCGCAGGCCGGGCTCGCGGTGCCCTTGGCGGATCCCCGTCGCGCCGCCTGCATCATCGGCTCGGCCGAAGCCGGGATTATCAATCTTGAGATCGCCTACCGCCACATCTTCGAACTGAAACAACCCTCCACCCATCCCTTGACGCTGGTGCGCTTCATCGGTTCCTCGGCGGCGGCGCACGTCGGGATCGAATATGGGGTGAGAGGACCCACCTTCGCCGCCTGTGGCTTTTGCGCGTCGGGGGCGCACGCCATCGGCCTTGGCCGCGATCTCATTCGCAACGGGGCCGTCGATGTGGCCATCGTTGGCGCCGGCGAGAGCCCGCATACCTTTGGCACCATGCGCGAGTGGCAGGCGACGGGACTTCTGTCGCCGGACGGCATCTTTCCGTTCGCAAAAAAGGGCAATGGCACGGTGCTGGGCGAGGGTGCCGGCATTCTCGTGCTCGAGGCGATGCACCATGCCAAGGCGCGCGGGGCAAAGATTTTGGCCGAGGTTTGCGGGATCGGCTCGACCTCTGACGGCACGGATATGCTCAACCCCGATCTGGACAGCGCCGCCGAGGCCATGCGGCTGGCGCTTGAGGATGCACAGCTGGCGCCCTGCGACATCGATTACATCAATGCCCATGGCACAGGGATCGCCATCAAGGATCGCGTCGAGACTGCCGCGATCAAGCGCACGTTTGGCGTCCACGCTGGCGAGCTGGCGGTGTCCTCGACCAAGTCCATGTACGGCCATCCACTCGGGGCGGGCAGCGCCATTGAAGCCGTCGTCTGCGTCAAGGCCATCGAGGCGGGTTGGGTGCCGCCGACGCTGAACCTCGACCAGGCGTGTTCCGCGTGCGATCTCGACTACACCCCCATGATCGGGCGCGCCAAGGCGCTAACTTATGCCATGTCGAACTCGTTCAGCTTCAGTGGCCTCAACGCCGCTCTCGTCTTCGGCCCTCCGCCGGCGTGATGCCTCAGAGGGGGGCTGGCGATTTGATTGCCGACTTGGCGCGGGCAAGGATGCGTTCGGCGCGGACGACGTGGGCGCGATCGACCATCTGGC
Organism: Hyphomicrobiaceae bacterium; assembly: GCA_036558085.1. Classification (GTDB taxonomy): domain Bacteria; phylum Pseudomonadota; class Alphaproteobacteria; order Rhizobiales; family Hyphomicrobiaceae; genus AWTP1-13. The sequence continues at coordinate 69,230 of DATBGH010000056.1, read as the reverse complement.
CCCGATGCGCCAGCACGCCGGCACCGGGGTTGTGCGCAAATAGCTCTACGATCTCTTGGGCCAAGCCGATGTCCTCTGCCGTGGGCGTGAAGAGCTCGTTGATGATGGGGACCTGGGCGGGATGGATGGCCATCTTGGCGGTGAAGCCGTCACGGGCGGCAAGCTGCGTCTCGCTGCGCAGGCCAGCCATGTCGCGCAGATCGACGAACACCGTATCGATCGGTTGCGCGTTGGCGGCAGCGGCCGTGAACAGGCACAGGTTGCGCGCCAGCCGATAGGGTGATGTCCAGCTGCCGTCGGCCTCGCGGTTGGCCTTGGCGCCAAGCACGCCCGACAGGTCCTCCGCGCCCCAGGAGAGGCCCTCCAGTCGCGAGCTCGATCCAACGTAGGTGTGCATTTGCAGGAGCGAGACCGGCACCTCGGTCGTGATCGCGAGGATGCGTGTGGCACCCCTGTCGACGCCGGCGCGCTCCTCGGCGTGGTTGAGGGCGATCGACAGGGTGTGCACGTCACCGCCCGAGCGTGCTTTGGGCAGCAGCACGCCGTCCGGTCGGCTGCCTATGATGCCCGCCAGGTCCTCCTCCCAGTAGGCTGTATCGAGCGCGTTGACCCGGACATAGAGCAGCGGCCGCGGCTTGCGCGCTCGGGTCGTGGCCACGTACTGGGCGGTGAGGGCGCGCGCTGCCGCCTTGCGCGCTGCGCTCACCGCGTCTTCAAGATCGAGGATCAGCGCATCGGCGCCGCACCCGATACCCTTGGCGAGTTTCCTTTCGTCATCGCCGGGAATGAACAGCAAGGAGCGCATCGGGCTTAGGCCTTCGGCCGCTTGCGCATCATCGCCTGGCGCTTGCATTCGGCCACCAGCTCACCGCGTTGGTTGAAGGCCTTGTGCAGAAATTCGACGATGCCGACATCGCCGCGCGAACGGCTCTCGCGCCGCATCAGCACCTCCGTCGTGAAGTTGAGCGTGTCGCCATGGAACACGGGCTTGGGAAACCTTACGTCGGTCATGCCCAGGTTGCCGACGGTGGTGCCGATGGTGGTGTCGTTGACGGAGACGCCGATCATCAAGCCCAGCGTGAAGATGCTGTTGACCAGCGGTTTGCCCCACTCGCTTTGGCGAGCGAACTCGTGGTCGAGGTGCAACGGCTGAGGATTGTGGGTGAGGCAGGTAAAGAGCGTGTTGTCCATCTCCGTCACCGTGCGGCGCAGCGCGTGCTCGAACTTGCGCCCGACGTCGAACTCCTCCAGGTACAGGCCTTGCATGCCGTTTTCCTCAAACCTTGGCTCTCTTGCCCTTAACGCGTGCGAGGCACACGCCGACAACAACCCTCCTTTGCCTACTTCGCTTTCTCATAGGGATAGATGAGCTTGCCGGACTCGTAGGCCGTCGGCGAGACCACGACCTGGGTCGACACATCCTTGAACTGCATGGGATCGTTGCCCTTGACGTTCTGGAACTGCACCTGCAGCACGCGCGGCTCGGCCCACTCGCCGCCCTTGCCAAACTTGACCTCGCCCAGCACGGTCTTGAACGTCGTGTTGCGGATGTAGTCGGCGAGCTTGTCGTCATCCAGGCTCCGTGTGGCTTGGACCGCCTGCTCCAGGACCTGCATCTGCGTGTAGGCTTGCGGTGCCATGTAATAGCCGAGCAAATCCACGCCGGCCGCCGCTGCTCGCGCGTGGTAGCGCTGCATCAGGTCCTCCACGCCAGGAAACAGCATCTTGGGCACAGGCAGCCAGAAATCGTAGTTGGTGAACCCGTTGAGCAGAGGCCCAAGTTGCGCCTTGATCGAGGTGTTCTGCAGCCCGACCATGCCACCGCCGATCATCTTCGGCTTGAAGCCGATCTCGTTGACAGCGCGCACCATGCCGACCGAGTCCGGCGGATAGGAGCAAATCACGACCATGTCCGGATTGGTTGCAGCAATGGCCCGCACGATCGGGCCAAAGTCGGTCGTGGCCGGCGGGTAGGTCTTATCGTAGATGATCTTGATGCCGGCGGTGGCGGCGTTGTCGCGCGCTCCGTCGGCAGCATTGCGAGCAAACTCGGCGTCGGCGGCGATGATGGCCACGGTTGCAGGTTTGGGGGTCTGCGTCAGCGCGACGTCAAAGAACCCCTTGGTGAAGGAGAGCTTGGGTTCAGGTCCCCCAGGCGTGATGACGAAATAGTTGGGATAGTTGAACTCGCTATTGACCGCGAGCCCCAACAGGCCAATGAACATCTTCTTGCGGCTGATCACCAGCGGCATGGCGGGCGCCAGCATGTTGGTGCCGTAGCCACCGATGATCAAATCGACCTTGTCGACGTCGAGCAGCTTGGCGTAGATGCCGGGGACGGTCGACGGATTGGTCTGGTCGTCATAATGGATGAGCTTGACCGGGCGACCGAGCAATCCGCCCCTGGCATTGATGTCTTCCTCCCAGATCTTCTGCGCCAGCAGGGCCGACTGGCCATTGGGGCCGAGGCCGCCGGTCATAGCCATGCTGTAGCCGATCTTGATCGGCTCTTGGGCCGCTGCCGGGAGCCAAGCCAGGCACGCAGCGGCGAGGGCAAAGCGCCACGTCCGAGCGCCTAACGAGCGAACGATCCATCCAGTCGGCATGACTTCTCCTCCCCGTGCCGCCTCAGGATGCCTCCGGGCGGGGTCTTTGGCCTCGTTCTTAACTTGGCTTCGAACCGCCCGATAGCAATTTCGCTTGCAAGCGCGCTCAAGTCGCGGCGCGCTTGCGCGCTTGCACCCGCACTAGGGTATGGGAATGACGGCGGTGGCCTCGATTTCAACCTTGGCCCTCTCTTCCAACAGCGCCACCACCTGCACCAGGGTCATGGCGGGGAAGTGGCGGCCGATGGCGCGGCGATAGGCCTGCCCGACCTCCTTGAGACGGGCGACGTACTCGCCCTTGTCGGTGATGTACCAGGTGAGGCGCACCAGGTGCTCCGGCAAAGCACCGGCTTGGGCCAGCACCTCTTTGATGTTGCACAGCGCCTGCTCGACCTGGGCCACAAAGTCGTCGCTGGCGAATTCTTGATCGGCGTTCCATCCGACCTGGCCGGCCACAAACACCTGCCGGCCTTGCGCCGCGACACCGTTGGCGAAGCCCTTGGCCGGGCGCCAATGCTTGGGCTGAAGAAGCTCCATGGGTTGTCCTCATCATTCGATATTTCAAGCGTGCGATTTCAATTGCCCGCGTCATGCCTTGACCGGTGCTGCCGCCGGCCGTGTGCGGGTTGGCCTGCCCCAAGGGTGAAGGCGACGGTCGCAAGGTCGGCTTGGCTCATTTGCTCGGCGCCTCTTTCAGTTTGAAGCGCTGGATCTTGCCGGTCTGGGTTTTGGGCAGCGCGGCCGCGAATTTCACCGAGCGTGGGTACTTGTAAGGGGCGATGATCGCTTTCACGTGGTCCTGCAGGCGTTTGACCGAGGCCGCATCGCCAACGACGCCCGGTCGCAGTACCACGTGGGCTTCCACGATCTGCCCGCGCGCTTCGTCGGGCGCGCCCACAACCGCGCATTCTGCGACTTCCGGATGCGCCAGGAGTGCGGCTTCCACTTCCGGCCCGGCGATGTTGTAGCCCGAGGAAATGATCATATCGTCGGTGCGAGCGGCGAAATGGAACACGCCGTCTTGGTCGCGAATGAAGGCATCGCCGGTCAAATTCCAACCGTCGCGCACGTACTTTGTCTGCCGCGGATCGGCGAGATAGCGGCAGCCGGTGGGCCCGCGCACGGCGAGGTGACCAATGGTGCCGTCGGCCACGTCCTGCATGCTGTCGTCGACGACTTTGGCCTCGTAGCCCGCCACCGGCCGCCCGGTCGCGCCAGGCGTGGCCTCGCCCAGCCGGTTGGTGATGAAGATGTGCAGCAGTTCGGTGGAGCCAATGCCGTCGAGGATGGGTTTGCCGGTCTTTTCGGTCCACTCGCGGAACACGGGCGCAGGCAACGTCTCGCCGGCAGACACTGCCATCCTGAGCGAGGATAGGTCGGCGCCCGCGTCCATGGCCGCCATCATGGCGCGATAGGCAGTGGGCGAAGTGAAGCTGACGGTGGCTTTGTAGGTCTCGATGATGTCGACCATGTTTTGCGGCGACGCATTTTCCAGCAACGTCGCCGTGGCCCCGAAGCGCAGCGGAAACACGGCAAGCCCGCCGAGGCCAAAGGTAAAGGCCAACGGCGGGGAGCCAACGAAGATGTCGTTTGGCGTGACGCCCAGGACCTCCTTGGCGTAGCCATCGGCGATGATCAACAAGTCCCGGTGGAAGTGCATGGTGGCCTTGGGCTCGCCGGTGGTGCCCGAGGTGAAGCCCAACAGCGCGACATCGTCGCGTCCGGTGCGCACGGCGGCAAACCTGACGGGCTTGCTCAACGCCACGCGATCGAGTTCGGCGTCATGATTGGCCGTGCCGTCGAAATTGATCACTTTTTCGAGGTAACGGCTGGTCTTGGCGCAGGCCACCAGCTCGTCGGCAATGCGACTGTCGCACAGCGCCAGCCCGATCTGGGCCTTGTCGACGATCTTGCTGAGCTCGCCGCTGCGCAGCATCGGCATGGTGTTGACGACGACCGCCCCCGCTTTGGTGGCGGCGAGCCATGCCGCGACCATGGCCGGATTGTTGCCCGATCGGATCAGCACGCGGTTGCCCGGCTTGACGCCGAAGTCCTCTACCAGGGCATGGGCGAGACGATTGGACCAGTCGGTCAGCTCCTTGTAGGTGCGACGACGGCCGTTGCCGATGAGCGCGGTGTTGTCGCCAAAGCCCTGCTCGACCATGCGATCGGTCAGTTCGACGGCGGCGTTGAGGTAATCGGGATACTGCACCTGCGGCTCATCGAGCAGGAGGTCGGGCCATTGCTCGGCGGGCGGCAGATTGTCCCGCGCGAAGGTGTCGGCGTGGGCGCTGGGGCCAAGCGCGGCGGCGCCTTTGGGCGCGGGCCGACGCGCCCGTATCGACTGGCGGCCAAGGCTCGAGGCTGACATGCTGGCCTCCATTCTCCCGCCCTGGCTGGTTGGCAGGGGCATGGGCTCAAGGGTGCGCCGATCGGGCGCGGTCAGTCTTTTCTCAGCGTCAGCTGATAGGTCAGGTGCGATTTTACCGTCGGCCATTCGCTGGCGATGATGCTGTAGACGCAGGTATCGCGCAGCGTGCCGTCCTGGGCGCGTTGGTGACTGCGCAGGATGCCGTCGAGTTTGGCTCCGAGGCGCTCGATACCGCGCCGGCTCTGGTGATTGAAGAAGTGCGTGCGAAATTCGACGGCGATGCAATGAAGCCTCTCGAAGGCGTGCGTGAGCAGCAGGAGCTTGGACTGCGTGTTGATTGCGGTGCGCTGAGCGCGCTTGCGATACCAGGTCGCGCCGATCTCGACGCGCCTATGGGTGGCATCGATGTTGAGAAAGGTCGTCATGCCGACGGCAGTCCCGGTAACGAGGTCGATGACGGCGAAAGGCAACATCTTACCCTCGGCCGCCAGCCCGAGGCGCCGATCGATCTCCGCGCTCATGTTCTCCGGCGGGGGAATGGTCGTGTACCAGAGCCGCCACAGCTCGCCGTCGCGCACGGCCTCGGCCAGATCGCCGGCGTGGGCGTGGGCGAGTGGTTCCAGCCGAACGCGCTCGCCGCGCAAGGTGACGGGTTCGAAGGCGGTCATGGGCTTTGGCTCCTGCCGTTTGCCGGTGCTCTGAGCGTGCCGAGCAGGCTGACGAGGGTGTCGGTGTCGTCGCGACCGAGCCCTGCCAGGAGCTCGGCGATCCAGGCCTCATGCGCCTTGGCCATGGCGGCGAAGTGCTGGGCGCCCTTGGTCGTCAGGCGGACGAAGGTCGTTCTGCGGTCACCCTGGGGAGGGAGGCGCACAACCATGTCTTCGGCCGCCAGCCGGTCGATGATACCGGTGACATTGCCGTTGGATACCATCAGCAGGCGCGACAACTCGGTCATCGTCGTGCCGGCGTCCTTGCGGGCGAGTGCCGCCATGACATCGAACTTGGGCAGCGTCGTCGCGAACTCTTGGCGCAGGCGGGCGCGCAGCTCGCCCTCGATGGCGCGCGAGGCGCGCAACAGGCCGAGCCACAGACGCAGCTTCTGCTTGCTGGCCGGCTCGCTGCTCCTGGGGCGGCGCTCGAGCGTCATGTCTCGCCTCCCGATACCGAGATGGCTTGTCCGGTGATGGACTGCGCCCAGGGGGTGCAAAGCCACAGCACCGAGCCGGCAACCTCTTCGGGTTGAACGAAGCGGCCCTGCGGATTGTGCCGCACCAGATCGGCCTCTGCTTGGCAAGGAGTGCGCCCGGTCTTGGCCGTGATGTTGGCGAGCGAGGCTTCGAGCAGCGGCGTGTACGTGTAGCCGGGACAGACGGCATTGACCGTCACCCCGCTCGGGGCCAGTTCCGCCGCCAGCGCGCGGGCGAGCCCGACGACGCCGTGCTTGGCAGCGCAGTAGGCCGCCACGTAAGGGTAGCCTTTGAGGCCCGCCGTCGAGGCGATGAAGACGATGCGCCCGCCTTGCGCATCCTTGCGCGTGACGTCTGGGAGAGCCGCCTTCATGGACAGGAAGGCGCCGGTCAGGTTGAGGTTGAGCATGCGCTGCCAGTGATCGAGGTCGGCCTTGGCAGCGGGCGCGCTCTCCGCGCTGCCGGCGTTGGCGATGAGGATGTCGACTGGGCCGTGGGCAGCGCGCGCTGCCGCCACCATGGCAAGGCACGCCCGTTCATCGGTGACGTCGGCGGCCACGGCCTTGGCTCCCGGGATCTGCGCCGCCACCGCCTCCAGCATTGCCAGCCGCCGACCGGCAATGGAGATGGCGGCGCCTTCCGAGCCCAGCATGCGGGCGATCGCGGCACCGATGCCGCTGCCGCCCCCCGTGATCAGTGCGTGCTTGCCGGCGAGCCCCCCCATCACACGCGCTCCGCCGCGGGCTCGGCCCGCGATGCCAGCCGATGCAGCTGATCGCGCCCTGCATGGTAGGGCTTGGGCCAAGTCTCGCCGTTAACGCCCAGCCGAGCCGCCGCATGCAGCGTCCAATAGGGATCGGCCAGATGCGGCCGCGCCAGACAGCATAGGTCGGCGCGCCCGGCCATGAGGATGGAATTGACGTGGTCGGGCTCGTAGATGTTGCCGACGGCGATGGTGGCCAGGCCCGTCTCGTTGCGGATGCGGTCCGAGAAGGGCGTCTGGAACATGCGGCCATAGACGGGGCGTGCGGCCTCAGACGTTTGGCCCGCCGAGACATCGATGATGTCGACACCGGCCGCCTGCAGCAAGCGCGCAATGGCGACGGCGTCCTCGGGCGTGATGCCTTGGCTGCCGACCCAATCGTTGGCCGAAATGCGCACCGAGATCGGTTTGGCCGCGGGCCAGGCGGCCCGCACCGCTTGGAAGACCTCCAGCGGAAAGCGCATGCGGTTCTCGAGGCTGCCGCCGTAGGCATCCGTGCGGCGATTGGTGAGCGGGGTGATGAACGCCGACATCAGATAGCCGTGGGCGTAGTGCAGCTCCAGCATGTCGAAACCGGCGCGCTCGGCCCTCTGGGTCGCGTGCACGAACTGCGCGCGTACCTTGTCCATGTCGGCCGGCGTCATCGCGCGCGGCACCTGGTTGCTCGGGGACCACGCCACCGGTGATGGACCCATCACCGGCCAGTTGCCTTGCGCAAGCGGCGCGTCCATGGTCTCCCAGCCGAGCTGGGTCGAGCCCTTGGGGCCCGAGTGACCAAGCTGGATGGCAACCTTGGCATCGGTCTCGGCATGGACGAACTCGACGATGCGCCTCCACGCCAGCTCGTGCTCGGGCGCATAAAGGCCGGTGCAGCCGGGCGTGATGCGCCCCTCTGGCGAGACGCAGGTCATTTCGGTGTAGACGAGCCCGGCTCCGCCCTTGGCACGCTCCGCGTAGTGCACGAGGTGCCAGTCCGTCGGTGTGCCATCGACGGCGCGGTATTGCGCCATGGGTGAAACGACGACGCGGTTTTTGAGCTTGAGACCGCGCAGGCGGTACGGCGTGAACATGGGCGGGCGCGACCGATTGGGCTTCTCGCCCGTCGCCTGCTCCTCAAACCACCTCTCTGCGCTCTCCAGCCAGGCCTTGTCGCGGGCACGCAGGTTCTCGTGACCGATGCGCTGCGAGCGCGTCAGCAGCGAATAGTTGAACTGCACGGGATCGAGATGGAGATAGCGCTCGATATCTTCGAACCACTCGGTGGAATTGCGCGCCGCGCTCTGCAGGCGCAACACCTCGGTGCGGCGCTCGTCCTCGTAGCGCCGGAAGGCGGACTGCATGGTGGGTTCGGTGGTGAGGTACTCCGCCAAGGCGATGGCGCTTTCCAAGGCCAGCTTGGTTCCGGAGCCGACCGAGAAATGCGCCGTCGCCGCCGCGTCGCCCATGAGGACGATGTTGCCGTGCGACCATGTCTGGCAAAGCACGCGGTTAAAATTTAGCCAGGCCGACCCGCGCAGGTGTTGGGCGTTGCTCATCAGGCGGTGGCCGCCGAGATTGCGGGCGAAGATCCTCTCGCAGGTGGCGACCGTCTCGTGTGCGCTCATGCGGTCAAAGCCGAAGCGGCGCCAGGTGGCCGGCGAGCATTCGACGATGAAGGTCGCCGTGTCCGGATCGAACTGATAGGCGTGCGCCCATATCCAGCCTTGCGGCGTCTCCTCGAAGATGAACGTGAAGGCATCGTCGAACTTCGCGCGCGTGCCGAGCCAAATGTACTTGCAGGCACGCACGTCGATGTCGGGCTTAAAGACGTGCGCCAGCCCGCCGCGTACCTTGGAGTTGACGCCGTCGGCTGCCACGACCAAGTCGCGGTCACAATAGGGAGCGAGGCTATCGATCTCAGTTTCGAAAAGGAGTTTGACGTCGAGCTTCTGCGCCCGTTCCTGCAAGATGTTGAGTAGCCGCTTGCGGCCGATGCCGCAGAACCCATGGCCCGACGAGCGCGTGACGGTGCCGCGATAGAAGACGGCGATATCATCCCAGTAGGCGAACGATTGCTGGATGGCGGCAGCGCTGACGGGATCGGCGGCCGCCAGGTTGGTCAGCGTCTCGTCCGACAGCACCACGCCCCAGCCAAACGTGTCGTAGGGCCGGTTGCGCTCGACGACGACGATGTCATGCATGGGATCGCGCAGTTTCATGGCGATGGCGAAGTAGAGCCCGGCGGGCCCGCCACCAAGACACGCAATGCGCATGCCGGCCTCCATGTATCTCGCCGCACCGACCAGCGTGCGCCCGGCGCGCATATATTTCAAGCTTAAAATTTCATGCATGAAACTTTTCGCCTTGTGCATGCGAGTGACGGGCGCACCACCCACGCGAGAGCGGCCTTGAGGCAAGCCGGCGCGCTGGAAGCGATAACGGCAAGGCCGGAGGGACGACTGCGGGCCGCCATCGGGCGATGGTCGCGAACCGGCGATGGCCGGCGTTGGAAGGCTGGGCCCCAATTGCCGAGACGGCGCGCTACCCCTAAGTTGCGGCGGAGCGAGCCCGATGGTTTGCCGAGGGGGGTGACATGGCGATGATACTGAAGACGGGCCTGGCCGGCGTCGGCCTGCTGGCGGCAACTGCGATCGCAGCCGGCAGCCTCGAGGCGCAAGAGCTCAAGATCGGCATCATGGCCGTGCTCTCCGGCCCGCAGGCAGTGCTTGGCGGGCAGCTGCGCGACGGGTTCATGCTGGGCGTCAAGCAAGCCGGCGGCAAACTCGGCGGCCTAACGACGACGCTCACGCTGCAGGACGACGAACTCAAGCCCGACGTGGCGGTGGGCAAAGCAAAGCAACTCATCGAGCGCGACAAGGTCGATTTCGTCGTCGGTCCGGTCTTCTCCAACATCCTGCTCGCCATCTCCAAGCCGATCACCGAAGCCCAAGTGTTTCTGATCAGTCCCAACGCTGGGCCGTCGCCGCTCGCCGGCAAGGGCTGCAGCCCATTCTTTTTCGCCACCTCATACCAGAACGATCAGCCTCCGGAGGTGCTGGGCAAGTACGCACAAGACAAAGGCTTCAGCAAAGCCTTCCTGTTGGCGCCCAACTATCAGGCGGGCAAGGACATGATCGGGGGCTTCAAGAAGCACTTCAAAGGCGCAATCGTCGATGAAGTCTATACCCCGCTGGGGCAGCTCGACTTTTCGGCCGAGCTCGCCAAAATCGCGGCCGCCAAGCCGGACGCGTTCTTCGTCTTCATGCCGGGCGGCATGGGCGTCAACCTCGTCAAACAGTACCGCCAAGCCGGGCTCGAGAGCATCCCCTTCCTCTCCGTCTTCACGGTTGATGAGGCGACGCTGCCGGCCCAGCAGGACGCTGCCGTCGGCTTCTTCTCTGGCATGACCTGGGCGCCAGACACCGATACGCCCGAGAACAAGAAGTTCGTTGCCGACTTTGAGAAGGAGTACGGTTACGTGCCCGGCAGTTACGCCATGCAGGCCTACGATGCGGCCCAACTCATCGACAGCGCGGTGAAGGCGGTGGGTGGCAAGCTCGACAACAAGGATGCGCTGAGGAGCGCCATCAAGAAGGCCGACTTCAAGTCGCCGCGCGGCCCGTTCAAGTTCAACAACAATGGCTTCCCGGTGCAGGACTTCTACCTCGTCAAGGTGGCCAAGCGGGCCGACGGCAAGTTCGAGACGCAAATCGTGCAGAAGATCTTTGAGAGCTACGGCGACGCCCACGCCAAGGACTGCGAGCTCAAGTAGTTGGGCTCTTGCCTGACGCTGTCCTAAGGGGATGGCTTGCCGCGAGCGATCCCACCGCGAGCTCAGCGGGGCAAGGTTGGGGCCGCAAGCCCACGGACGATGCCTCCAAAGTCAGAGCGACGGCATGCCCACCTCGCTGGTCCTCGTACAACTCTTCAACGGGCTGCAGTTCGGTGTGCTGCTGTTCCTGGTGGCGGCGGGGCTGACGCTGGTGTTCGGGGTGATGGACTTCATCAATCTGGCCCACGGCGTTCAGTATATGCTGGGCGCCTATCTGGCGGTTGCTTTCTTTCGTTTGACCGGCAGCTTTTTCGCCGCCGCGGCCCTGGCGCTGCCGGCTTCGCTGCTGTTTGGACTGGCGCTGGAGCTGGGGGTATTTCGCCACCTCTACGGGCGCGATCACCTCAGCCAAGTGCTGGCAACCTTCGGCGTGATCTTGTTCCTGAACCAAGGCGTGAAGATCGTGTGGGGTGCAGCGCCCCTCAATATGGCTCTGCCTGAGCTGCTGTCGGGCTCGGTGCCGCTGATGGAGGGCCTGCGCTATCCCGTCTACCGCTTCGCCATCATCGGCGTGGGCTTAGCCGTCGCCGGCGGGCTCTACGTCTTTGTCAACCACACCCGGATCGGCATGCTGGTGCGCGCCGGGGCCTCGAACGCGGCGATGGTCGCGGCGCTGGGTGTCGACGTCAAGCGCCTGTTCACGATCGTATTTGGGTTCGGCGCCATGCTTGCCGGCCTTGCCGGCGTCATGGTGGCACCGATCCTGTCGGTCGAACCCGGCATGGGCGACCAGGTCCTAATCCTCGCCTTCGTCGTCATCGTGATTGGCGGCATTGGATCGATCCGCGGGGCCTTCGTTGCCGCATTGCTGGTCGGCGTCATCGATACGCTCGGACGGTCGTTCATGACCGACGCGCTGCGCCTCGTCCTGCCTCCATCGCCCGCGCGGGTGATCGGGCCCGCCCTGGCGTCGATGGGAATCTACCTGCTGATGGCTGCCGTTCTTGCCTGGCGCCCGGCCGGACTGTTCCCAGCCAAAGGGCGCACGTGATGGTTGGCTCGGCGCGGGTTGCAAGCCTCGCGGCGCACTGGTGGGCGCTCCCGTTTGAGGAGCGCCTCGCGGTGGGGCTATTCCTGCCGCTGATGCTGCTGCCGGTGGCTGCCCTGGGACTGGGCGGCTATCTGCTCGTGATCGGTGAGCGGGCCATGATCCTTGCCATCGCCGCGCTATCGCTGCAGCTGTTGATCGGTGTCGCGGGACTGATCTCCTTTGGACATGCGGCGTTTCTGGGCATCGGCGCCTACGCCGCCGGCATCCTCGCCAGCCACGGTCACGGCACGCTCGTTCTGGCGCTGCCGGCCGCGATCTTGAGCTCGGCGCTGTTTGCGCTGCTCACCGGCGCGATCGCCGTGCGTTCCCGCGGCGTCTATTTCATCATGATCACCCTGGCATTTGGGCAAATGGCATATTTCGTCGCCAGCTCGCTGGCGCCCTACGGCGGTGACGACGGTCTCACCTGGCCCACGCGCACCCTCGTCTTCGGCACGCGCGTGCTCAAGAGCGAGACGGTCTTCTACTACGTCGCGCTCGCCGCTTTGGGCGGTGTCTATGTGCTCATGGGTCGACTGGTGGGATCCCGGTTCGGTCGCGTCCTGCGCGGTTTGACCGACAATGAGCGGCGCGTGGAGGCGATCGGATTTGCGCCTTACCCCTACCGGCTCACGGCCTACGTAATGGCCGGTGCCACCTGCGGGCTTGCCGGCTTCCTGCTCGGCAACGAGGTGGAATTCGTCAGCCCCGCCTATATGCACTGGCAGCGTTCCGGCGAACTGATCTTGATGGTGCTGCTGGGCGGCAGTGGTCAGCGCTATGGGCCGATTGTTGGAGCAATGACCTATCTGTTGCTGGAGGAGAGCCTTGCGCGGTTCACCGAGCATTGGAAGGTGATCTTGGGTCCACTGCTCGTAGTGGTGGCGTTGTTCGGCCGCGGCGGCATTGCCGGGATCATCGAACGCTGGCGGCTGGGCGAGCTGAGCCTGGCCATGCTTTGGGCGGCTTGTGGCGCGATCGCGCGCGCGCAGGCCAAACGCGTCATGGGGGGTTTGCGGCAGGCCGAGGCCGTGGCGGCAGGGGCGCTCGATCGGGCCATCCCGCGATCAAAGGCGAGCGCCGCCGCCTTCGTCGCACGCTGGCGGCTAAGCAAAATGCGCGTGGGCGAGGCGGTGGTGTCGCTCGCGCTGATCGTCGACCGCAGCATCAGCACAACCATCGCACGCTGGAGGCGGCGATGACGAAGGCGGTGCTGCGCCTGAACGGGATCGAAAAGGCGTTTGCGGCGCTCAAGGTCACGGATTGTCTGAGCCTCGATGTGCTGGAAGGCGAGACGCACGCCATCATCGGTCCCAACGGGGCCGGCAAAACCACGCTCATCCACCAGATCTCGGGGGTGCTCGCCCCCGATGCCGGTCGCATTCACTTCGATGGCCGCGACGTGACCGACTTGCCGGTGTCAGCGCGCGCCCACCTCGGCCTGGCGCGCACCTTTCAGATCACGCAGGTGCTCGCGAGCTTCACGACGCTGGAAAATGTCGCGCTCGCGGTGCAGGCCAGCGCGGGCTCGAGCTTCCGGTTCTGGCGGCCGGCCGAGGTCGAGACGCCGCTCAACGCTGCGGCCATGGCCGCACTGGCCACCGTAGGCATCGCCGCGCGGGCGCCGATCCGCGCGGGTGCTCTCTCCCACGGCGAGAAGCGTCTGCTGGAGATCGCCATCGCGCTCGCGCAAGCGCCCAAGCTTCTGCTGCTCGACGAGCCGATGGCCGGCGCCGGCGCCCAAGAGACGCATCGGCTGGTGCAGACGCTCGGAGAGCTGAAGCGTCGCTACACCATCGTGCTGGTCGAGCACGACATGCAGGCGGTGTTTGCCTTGGCCGATCGCGTCTCGGTGCTGGTCGAGGGCCGCATCATCGCCACCGGCACGCCGCAGGCCGTGCGCACCAATGCCGCCGTGCGTGCGGCCTACTTAGGGCATGCGGCATGAGCGACGCGCTGCTCTGCGTGCGCGGACTGGACGCGGGCTATGGCGGATCGCAGGTGCTGTTCGGCCTCGACCTGGAGGTCGGCTACGGTGAGGCCGTGAGCCTGCTGGGCCGCAACGGCATGGGCAAGACCACCACCGTTCTCAGCATCATGGGGCTGCTGCCGGCCCGCGCCGGTGAAATCCGCTTTGCGGGCCGCTCGATAACGTGCCAACCGCCGTTCCGCATCGCCCGGGCTGGCATTGGGCTCGTTCCGGAAGGGCGCCAGGTGTTTCCCACCCTGACCGTAGAGGAGAACCTGATCGCCACCGCATCGAAGCGCGGTGGCCAGGCCGCGCCCTGGACGCTGGAGCGCGTTTACGGCTTCTTCCCGCGCTTGGCCGAGCGTCGCGGCAACTATGGCGAGCAGATCTCGGGGGGCGAGCAGCAGATGCTGGCAATCGGCCGCGCCCTGATGACAAACCCCAAGCTGTTGCTCCTCGATGAGGCCACGGAAGGCTTGGCGCCGCTGGCCCGGCAGGAGATCTGGGAGCGCCTTGCCGCGTTGAAGCGCGACGGCCTGTCGATGCTCATCATCGACAAGTCGATCGAAGCGCTGCTGCGTCTCTCAGACCGGCACGTCATCTTGGAGAAGGGATGCAGCGTGTGGTCGGGCACCTCGCGTGCGCTCGCCGCCGATCCCGCAACGCGCGACCGCTATCTGTCGGTGTGAGCATCGCCCAGACCCGCCGCTGCCGGAGCTGCAAAGGAGTTGGCTGCCACCTGGCATTCGCGCGGGCAGCCAGGGCCGCGGCGCGAGCAAGCAATTTCATCGACGCGGCCGGTGGCGATGAATAAAGTGCGCGCCAGGACCTGTTGCGCGCCTAGTCCTGGGGATGCGAGTGGGTCAGGAGGTTGGCGCATGAAACGCATCTCAGTCCTCGCTATCGTCCTCGCCTTGGCGCTGCGGGCGCTGCCGGCTGCGGCCGAGGACAAACTGGTGGTCAGCATATGGGGTGGAAGTTGGCGCGACCTGGTGGCGGAGACCGCGGCCAAGAAGTTCACGCAGGAGACCGGCGTGGCCGTGGATTTCATCACCGGCGGCACCATCGATCGTCTCAACAAGGCCAAGCTCGCCAAGGGCAGCCCCGAGAGCGACCTCAATTTCACGACCGCGCACGTCGGCTGGCTCTATGCCAACGATGATCTTTACGAGCCGCTCGATCTGAGCAAGGTGCCCAATGCCGCCCACCTCGTCGATGAAGCCAAGATCAGCCCCTATCACGTGGGCACGTGGGCCTACGTCTACACCATTGGCTACCGGCCAGACCTCATCAAGGACGTCACCTTTGAGAGCTGGGCAGATCTGTGGAAACCGGAGGTGAAGGGCAAACTCGCTGCGCCCGATTTCGATCCGAGCCATCTGGTGGTCGTCTCGGCCATCCTTGCCGGCGGCGATGCGGCGAGCTGGCAGAAGGGCGAGGAGAAACTCAAGGCGCTGAAGCCCAGCTTCAAGGCCTTTTACACCAACGATGCCAACAGCCAGCAACTGATCGCCAACGGCGAGACGCCAGTGCAGGTTATCCTGTCCATGAACGCGCACTACATGGCAGGCCAGGGCGTACCCATCAAGCTCGTCATCCCAAAGGAGGGTGCGGTTCTCGGCATCGACACCATCGCCATCATGAAGGGTTCCAGGCACGTCGATCTGGCCTACAAGTTCATCAACGCCATGCTCGATCCGACCGTTCAGGCCGAGGTCGCCAAGCTCAAAAAGGGCAGCCCGGTGGTGGCCAACGCCCCGCTTGATCCGGAAATCGCCAAGCTCCCCGGCGTGTTCTCCACGCCCGAGCAGTGGAAGACCCAAGCCATCGTCATCGACCACAAACTGCGCGCTGAAAAGACGGCGGAGTGGCGCAAGTGGTTTGCCGAGAACATCATGAACTGACGCTCCGGCCGCCAGGTCGCCGGCGCGGCCAGCCACGGGCCACGGCCGGCGGCGGCCCGCCTCAGCGATGACGCCACGACCCTTCCTGCGCGTCTTTGTGGCGCCCGGCGTGCTCATGGCGCTCGCGTTGCTTGCGGCGATGGCGACCGTGCTGCAGTACAGCCTGCGCGCCTACGTGCCGGGCTCACTCGAGGCGGGCGGCTTCACCTTTGCCAATTTCACCGCCTTACTGAAGCCGCTCTATGCGCGCGTGTTCCTCGACACGGTCGCAATCTCCTTGCTGACGGCTGCCCTGACCCTCCTCGTCGCCTATCCGGTGGCCTACGCGCTGGTGCACAGGCAGAGCCGACTGACCAAAGCTGCCATCCTCATCACCGCCATCACGCCACTGTTCCTGGGCGAGGTGGTGCGGACCTATTCCTGGATGGCCGTGCTCGGCAACAATGGCTTCGTCAATTCCCTCCTTCTGGCGCTCGGGCTGATCGATCGGCCGCTGCAGATCATGTTTACGAAAGCCGCGGTCGTCACGGCGCTGGTGCACGTCACATTGCCGGTGATGGTGATCATGCTGGCCGCCGCCCTCTCGCACATCGATCCCAATTACGCCAAGGCCGCACAGAGCCTGGGGGCCGGTCCGGTTCGCACGTTTCTCACGGTGACTTTTCCGCTCTCGATGCCGGGCGTGATCGCCGGCGTCACGACGGCGTTCGCATGGACCTTCAGCGCCTTCGCGACCCCGCAGCTGATCGGCGGCGGGCAAGTGAACATGGTCGCCAATCTCGTCTATCAACTGGGACTAGCAAGTTTCAATTTCCCGTTTGCAGCGAGCCTGTCGGTCGCGGGCCTGGCTCTCACTTTGGCCGCACTCGCTCTCCTGCGCCTCGCCACCAGGCCGCTCGAAAAGCTCGGACCCCCCTGACATGTCACGCTCTCGCCAACGCGTCTTGCGCGTTGCCGGCACCCTCGTCGTCATCGCCATCTTGGGCTTCGTCGTGCTCCCGGCCCTGGTTGTGACGCTCGCCGCCTTCAATGACAAGGCCATCCTGGCGTTTCCACCGCAGGCGTGGTCGTGGCGTTGGTTCGCCAAAGCCTTGGCGTATGCCGACTTCCACTCAGGCTTCGGCAACGGCCTCATCGTCACGGGGTGGGCATCCTCGATCGCCCTGCTCGTCGGGGGGGCGTTCGCGTTTGCCCTCGATCGCTACGCGTTTGCCTTAAAGCGCACCATCGAGGCAATTTTGCTGTCGTCGCTGATCATCCCGCACTTCACGATCGGGCTCGGCTTTCTCATCCTTGCAGCGCAAATCGGCATGGCGCGCGGTTTTCCGGTGGTTGTGGTGTGCCATGTGGTGCTGGTCCTGCCGTTCGTGCTCAAAAGCGTGTACGTCTCGCTGCGCAACCTCGATCGCAGATTCGAGCTCGCTGCCGCCGGCCTCGGAGCCTCACCGGGCCGCGTTCTGCTCACCGTAACCTTGCCCCTGCTCCTGCCGGGGTTGGCCGGCGGTTGGTTGCTGGCGGCAATCCTGTCCTTCAATGAGTTTACCGCTTCGCTCTTCGTGACCGCGCAACGCACGCAGACGCTCCCCGTGGCAATGTACAATTACGTGCGTGAATATGCCGACCCCTCGTTGGCCGCGCTCTCGGTGATATACATCGCTGCGACGGCCGCGCTGCTGATCGTCGCCAACGCCTACTTGGGTCTTGGAAAGTTGCTCAATGTCGAGCCTCACCGCTGAGCGCCCGCCCCACCCGGCCTCCCTTGCCGTGGAAGCGACCGACGGGGAGGGCATTGCCGTCAGTTTGCGCGGCATCACCAAGACCTTCGGCGAGGTTCACGCACTCAAGGACGCCACGCTTAGCGTGCGCCGCGGCGAGCTCATGACGCTGCTTGGACCCTCCGGCTGCGGCAAGAGCACGCTGCTCAATCTCATCGCCGGTTTCCTCGCCGCGGATCAAGGCGAGCTCGAGATCGACGGCCGTCGTGTCAACGACACCCCGCCCTACAAGCGGGAAATCGGCATGGTATTCCAGAACTACGCGCTGTTTCCGCACATGAGCGCTGCCGACAACGTCGGCTACGGCCTGCGCATGCGCAGGCTCGCCAAACAAGAGGTCGCGCGCCGGGTCGCCGACGCATTGGCGCTGGTGCGGCTGAGCGGCATCGAGGACCGTCGTCCCCACCAGCTGTCGGGCGGCCAGCAGCAGCGCGTCGCACTTGCCCGCGCGCTCGTCATCTCGCCCAGGGTGCTGCTGTTGGACGAGCCGCTGTCAGCGCTCGACCGATCGTTGCGCGCCTCCATGCAGGTCGAGATCAAGGAAATCCAGCGCCAGCTCGGCGTGACCACGCTGTTTGTAACGCACGACCAGAGCGAGGCGCTCAGCCTATCGGACCGGATCGCGGTGATGTTTGACGGCCAAATCCGGCAAATCGGCAGCCCCGCCGACATTTACCGCCGACCGAGCGATCGGTTCGTTGCCTCCTTCGTGGGCGATGTCAACGTGCTGCGGGCGCGCCTTGGCTCCGTTGACGCAAAGACGGCAACGATCCGCCTGGGCGCTCAGAGCGTCTCGGTCGCCACCGGACCGCTTGCCGGCAGCAAGCCCGACGACCCCGCTGATTTGTTCGTCCGCCCCGAGCAGCTGCGCCTATCGGGGGCAGGGGAGCCCGCCGCAGTGCAGGGCACGGTGGCGACGCATATCTATCAGGGGGGCCATGTCGACCTCTACGTGCTCGCGCCGGCCGCGTTGGGCGGCCGTCTCCTGGTGCGGTCGTCCGAGCCAGATGCTATCACGCGTTGGCCCGTCGGAGCCGACGTGGGCGTTTGGGTCAGCGGCGCCGACGCGCTGGCGTTTCCGCCGCAGGAGCAAAAGCCTTAGAGAGGGCAGCCGCAATGGTCGCGCCGAAAACCGTCAGTGTGGCTTCGGCCTACCTCGAGCTCCTGGCCGACCGCGGCGTTGAATACCTCTTCGGCAATGCCGGGACCGACTTCGCGCCCGTCGTCGAGGCTTATGCGCAGGCCGAGCAGCAGGGCACGAAAGTTCCAGCCCCGATCCTCGCCACGCACGAGAACCTCGCGGTCTCGATGGCGCACGGTTATGGGATGATCACGCGCAAGATCCCAGCCGTGATGGTTCACGTCAGCGTCGGGACGGCCAACATGGTCTGCGGCGCCATGAACGCCGCCCGCGAAAATGTGGCCATCCTCCTCACCGCTGGCCGCACGCCGCTCAACGAGGCGGGACCGCTCGGCGCGCGCGACGGCTACATCCACTGGGCCCAGGAGATGTTTGACCAGGCCGGCATGGTGCGCGAGTTGGTCAAATGGGACTACGAGCTGCGCAACGGTGCCCAGCTCCAGACCGTGGTCGACCGCGCGCTAGCAATTGCCGCCAGCGAGCCGCGCGGTCCCGTCTACTTGAGCCTGCCACGCGAGGTCATCGCTGCGCCTGCCAGCAGCGCCCACCTCTCTCCCCCCCGGCTGCGCGCGCCCGCGCCGGTTGCCCCCGACAGCACCGCCGTCGCCGAGGCCGCGGGCATGATCGCAAGCGCCAAGCGCCCCCTCATCGTAACGTCGAGCGCCGGCCGCGATCCGGCCGCGTTCGCCGCGTTGGCCAAGTTCGCCGACCGTTTTGCCATACCCGTCGCCCAGCACCACCCGCGGCATCTGTCGCTGCCGTCGTCCCATGACATGAACCTGGGCTACGATCCGATCCCGTTGCTGGCCGACGCCGATCTGATCTTGGCCTTGGAAACCGATGTCCCGTGGATCCCCGCCCATGGCGCTCCGCCAGAGCGATGCAAGGTCATCCAAGCCGGCTTTGATCCCTTGTTCACGCACATCCCCGTGCGCGGCTTTGCCTGCGATCTCGGCATTACCGGGGGTGCTGCCGCCATCTTGCGGGCATTGGCGCAGGAGCTGGCGCCGGCGATCGACCAGACGGCGGTCGCCGAGCGTCGCGCCTGGATCGTGGGCAAGCGCCGCGGCCAGCTCACGGAGCAAGACAGCCTGCGCCAGCGCGTCGCCAACCGCCGGCCCATGCATCCGGCCTGGGTGAGCCACTGCCTGGCTGCGGCCATGGATCCGCGCTCCATCGTCGTCAACGAATACACCTTGCGCCTCGATCACTGCGGCTTTGATCATGCCGACAGCTATTTCGGTTCCAGCTCGGCCTCGGGTCTGGGCTGGGGCACGGGTGCGGCGCTCGGCGCCAAGCTCGGTGCTCCCGAGCGCCCCGTCATCGCCGTCGTTGGCGATGGCGCCTACCTCTTCAGCAATCCCGCAGCCGTCCACCACGCCGCGGCGCTGCATGAACTGCCAGTTCTGTTCGTGGTGATGAACAACGCCATGTGGAACGCTGTACGCCGGTTCACGGTCGCAATGTATCCTCGTGGCAAGGCCGCCAAGAGCAATCGATCGGCCTTCACCCAGCTCGATCGGCTGCCGGCATTCGAGCAGATTTGCGCGGCGGCCGGCGGTTATGGTGAGCGCGTCGATGATCCAGCCCAACTGCCCGGCGCCATCGCGCGTGCCATGGCCGTGGTGGCCAACGAGAAGCGACAGGCGCTGCTCAACGTCATGTGCGGTCCCGATTGATCAAGGCCGATTATTGGATCTGCCGACTGAGCAGTTGCGCCAGCATGCCCTCCACCCCGAGGGCGTGGAGGATGACGGCGGTGTCGATGGAGACGGTGCAAGCCCCGAGGATGGAAATGGCAGAGCCCGCAATCACCTTCCAGCCGAACACCTCATGCTCCGGGTTGAGCCACATGGCGAAGATGATGCGAAACACCAAGGCCAGCTGCATCAACGGCATCACGAACATGATCGGCGCGATCGCCACCGCCGAGTAGAGGAACCCCTGTGCCATCGCGACGAACACGCCCGAATAGACGAACCAGGGAATGTTATCTCGCTGCAAGGCCATCACGTTGCGCCGCAACGGCGTCCAGACGAGGAGCATCAACACGATGGCCGCAGTCGCCGCCCCGTATGAGATCACGCCGCCTAGGATCGCGCTCGAAGGTCCGGCATGGCGCAGCGCGGTGCGTACCATGATGGGCGTGGTGCCGTAGGCGAATGCAGCGAGCAGGGCGAAGAAGTACCCCTCGGCGAGGCGTGGCACGAAGCGGGGCACCGAGGGTGCCTGCGCATCGGTGGCGAGCGGGCCCTTTGCCTTGGCGGCTCTCGGCGTCGCGGTTGGCGTCCTCAGCTGCTGGCTCTGAGTGACGAAGGAGCCGGCCAGCATCACCATGCCGCCCATCACCTGCAGTGCGGTGCAAGGCTCATCGAGCACGACGACGGCGAGGGCCAGTGTGACAACCACCTGCAGCTGGATCACCGGTCCGGTCAGGTTTGCGCCTGCGTACTGATTGGCGCGGTAGTTGCAATAGCGCCCGAACAGAAAATGCAGCAGCCCGACCGCCATCATCCAGGCGATTGCGCTGGCTGGGAAATGAGCGAGCCGGGTCAGCTCCCCGGTCAGCGCCGCGACCAACAGGAAGCAAAGCACGCCAATGGGGACCGTCAGGGCCATGCCCTGGGTCGGGGTGCCGGTCACCACGGCCCGACGCGCGGCAGCATTGTTGAGCGCGAAGCTCGCCGCCGACAGAACTGCAAAGATTGCCCCTAGCACGCTCACTCCCAAAGTCCGCCCCGACGCTGCTGCCGCCGGCGGCCCTCGCGCCTCCCTTGCGTGGGCGCGCCCGGGGGCCAAGCCTCTTCTAGCAGGGCTGCACCACAGCGTCGGCAATCGTTTTCAGCGCGGCGCGGATCTCGGGCGAGCTGGCGGCGGCGGGTTGGGCCGACCGCAGGGAAAAGAAGCTGGCCAACCGATCCAGAACGGCTGCGGCATCGGCGCTCATGGTGGCGCCGATGTGCCCGCGCCGCCTAAAGCATCGCGCGAGCATGGCCAGTTCGATCTGCTCAGCGGCGAGTTCCGCGCTTTGGACCTGTTGGCGCACGCCGTCGGTGTGCGGGCTTGGCGCGGGGTCGGGACCGAGCTTGAGGCGCCGCCGCAGGGACCGAAGCGGCTCGATCACCTCCCGCCGCCAATCTGCGACGGCGTCATCGAGGCTTGCCAAGTCGCTGGGTGCGAGCCCTATTTGCCGCTCACGCGCAATGAAGAGCGCAAACAGCAACAGGCAGACATCGCCACCGAGGCGATCTTGCAGCACTAGGCACGCTTGCGACACGCCGGGCCGTGCATAGAGATCGAGTGCGAACGACCACTGCTGCCCCGCCGGGTCGAGATCCCTGTCGACACCCTCCTTCATGCGTGCGCCCGGTCAGATCTTCGGTTCGGCGCCGACGCGGTGCTTGGCCTCGCCCCAGCGCACCAACAGGCCGGTATCGAGGCCGAAGAGATCGAGTGCCCGTCCGACGGTGTGATTGACGATGTCGTCGATCGTCTTTGGCTCGGTGTAGAAGGCAGGTACCGGCGGCATGACAATGGCTCCCATCTCGGTTACCGCCGCCATGCTGCGCAGATGGCCGAGATGCAACGGCGTTTCGCGCACCAACAGCACCAGGCGCCGACGCTCCTTGAGCACGACGTCGCCGGCCCGGGTCAGCAGCGTCGAGGTGACGCCGGTGGCAATTTCAGACAGGCTCTTGATGGAGCATGGGGCGACGATCATGCCCATGGTCTGGAACGAGCCGCTGGCGATCGCAGCGGCGACATCGTCGATGCGATGGACGAAGGATGCAAGCGCATTCACCTCGGCGACCTTCATGGGCAATTCATGGGCCAGCGTCACCTGCGCCGACCGCGTCATGACGAGATGGGTCTCGAGGCCCAGAGCCCGCAACGCCTGCAGCGTGCGCACGCCCAAGACGATGCCTGAGGCGCCACAGATGCCGACGATCAGGCGCTTTGCGTGAGGGGGGGTCATGTCCGATGATAGCCTCAAACGCCAATCAAGGTGAGCGGCAGCCGACGTCGGTGCGCCGCACCCGGGCGATCTTGCGGGGGCGCAAAGTCCCCTGCAATGCGGCCCGACCAGCCGTTCCCCAGCGGGCCATTGCTGGGGCTCGGCCAAGAGGTGGGTCGCAGTTGCGCCTGGGCGAATTCTGCGACCTCGCTATGGGCCGGCCGATCGATGGCCATCAGAGATCCTCAAAGCTTGGCTTGCGCTTCTCCACAAAGGCGTCCCTGCCCTCCTTGGCGTCGGGTGCCTGGTACACCTCGGCGCACAGCTCCTCCTCGAAGGCGACCATGCTGTCCCAGGAGTGGCGCAGGTTGTGGGCGATGGCTCTGCGCACGGCGAGGATCGCGCGCGGTGAGGCGCTGGCGATGCGTTGGGCGGCTGCCTCGGCCGCCGCGGTCAGCTCGGCGCGCGGCACGACCTTGCTCACGAGGCCAAGGGCGTGGGCCTCCATGGCCCCGAAGTTTTCGCCGATGAGTAGGATGTCGAGCGCCTTGTTGCGCCCGACGAAGCGGGGCAGGCGGGTGAGCCCCATGCCCCAGCTCGGCACGATCCCCAGATAGGCATCGCCGGCGCGAAAGGTGGTGTTGTCGGCAGCGATGCGATAGTCGCAGGACCAGGCAATGGCGGTGCCGCCGCCAATGCAGTAGCCGTGCAGTGCGGCGATGATGGGGCGCGGAAAGGTTTCTATTCTCTCCAGGGTGCGGCGGCCATAGTGGCGGAACGCTTTGCCCTCCTGGGGACCTTGTGGGCGGGCCTGCCGGCGCAAGTCGGCGCCGGCGCAGAAGGCGCGTTCGCCGGCGCCGGTGAGGATGACCGCGCGGACCTTGCGGTCGGCCTCCACCGCATCGAAGGCGGCGTGCAGGGCGTCCAGGGTGCGCGCCGAGATGGGGTTCATCGGCGGATCATCAAGCGTCACTCGGGCGATGGACGCCGCGATCTCAAGACGCACCAGTTGGTCGGCCACAGCATCCTCCTGTGGGTCGCCTCAGCGGCTCCTGGCCCCGCATCGCCACCTGGGCTCGCTCCTGAGTATGCGGATTGATCGATGCCCGCGACAACCCCCAGGGGCTCGGACCGGCGGGCGAGTGAGCGCCGCAGCTGATCCTTGGGGGCCAGGGTGCTGCCACGCGCTGTGGCGTCTCACAGCCATCCGCAGACCCGGCTAAACCTTCCCCCGGGGTTGCGTCCAATGATGGCGAACGCACGATCCTTGGCCCAAACCGTGGACTGGCCCCGCCAGGGAAGTGCGCACCGGCTACTGGGCCGCCTTGGCCTCCGCCACCACGGCCGCCGCATCGAAGTTGTTGATCTCGTCAATGAGCTCGTTGGTATAGGCAGCTCTTGTGTCGAAGTCGGCGGGCAGCAGCTTTTCCGCCTGCATGAGCTTGGCGACGCCCTGCCACTGGGAGGCCAGATTTTCTCCCCACTTGACGCCCGCCGGCACCTGGTAGCCGCTGAAGCGGGATTCGAAGACGATGCGCGCCTTTTTCAAGGCGGCTGCCTCGTCGCCGTCGGGTTTGGTGGCGGGGTAGAGCTGCCAGTGAATCTTGATGGCCTTCTCCGGGTTTGTCAGCCCGAAGATGGTGGACTTGGCGATGCAGCGCAGCACCTTGGCCGCGACCTCCTTGTTGTTGGCCAGAAAGTCTTCATGCGCGACGATGACATTGCCGATCAGGTCGTCGAAGTAGGGCGGCTTGATGTGCACGAGCTCGATGCCCTGCGCTTCGAGTGCGGCGACCGCGGTGTCCCACGCGAACCAGGCCGCGGCGTCCCCGCGCTTGAGCGAGAGCGCGGCTTGCGCACCCTCGCCAATCGGCAGCCATTGCACGTCCTTGTCGGGATCGATCTTGGCGGTCTGCAGCATCTGGCGCCCGTAGGGCACAGCCCCGGTGGACATGGCGATGACGCCCATGGTTTTGCCGCGCAGGTCCTCCGTCTTCGTCAGTCCGGAGCTCTTGAGGGCGACGGCGCGATAGATGGTGGAGCGCGAGTAGGTGTAGATCGCCTTGACCTTGGCGCCCTTTGCACGCGCCATCATCAGCACCTCGGGCCCGAGGTTGGCGAAAGTCACGTTCTTGGCGGCGATCTGTTGCATTCCCGCCGTGGCCCCCTGAATGCCGACCACATCCACGTCGAGCCCTTCCTTGGTCCAGCACTGCGTGTAGCGCGGCAGCGAGGAATGCGCGGCGTGTCCCACGGACAGATCCGTCGTGGTCGGCGAGAAGACCAGCTTTTCGGCCTTTGCCGGCGAGATGGCGGCGATGAGCGCGATAGCGGCGCCGCGCAGCGCGGGAAAGCGGAGCAGAATGGGCATCTCTCGATCTCCGGGGGGACAGTGGCTCAAGCCGAGGTGACGTCCTTGGGTTCGTTCCAGAACACCAGTTTCTTGTGGGCGAATTGCAGCAGCAAGTGGCAGATGATCCCGTAGAGACCGAGCAAGATCAAGAGCGCGAACACGCGCGGGATGTTGAGTTGGTAGTTGGCATCGAGGATGAGAAAGCCGATGCCGTCCTTGGAGCCAACGAATTCGCCAACGAGCGCGCCAAGAATGCTGAATACCGCGGCGACGCTCAGTCCGGCGAAGATGAAAGGCAGCGCGTTGGGAAGCTCCACCAGACGAAATGTTAGCCATCGGCTGGCGCGCAGCGAACGCATCAAATCGAGCTTGCTCTGCTCACAGCTCTTGAGGCCGATGATGGTATTGACGAGCACGGGGAATAACGCAACGAGCGCGGCCGTCACAACCTTCGATAGGGAGCCATAGCCGCACCATACGAGAATGAGCGGCGCGATTGCAATCTTGGGTACGGTCTGCAGCGCCACGATCCAGGGATAGACGGTCTTCTCGACGAAGCGGAAATGCGAGATGGCAGCACCAAGGGCGATGCCAAGGAGGCTGGCCATGGCAAACCCCGACAGGGCGCGATAGATGGTGATGGCGAAATGCTGGAGAAAGAGGCCGCTTGCCATGCCGTTCCAGAACGCGATGGCGATGTGGCTGGGCGGCGGCAACAGCAGTGCGTCCACCCCGAAATAGCGGACGTGAAACTCCCAATAAACGAGGAGAAGCACGGCAAACAGCGGCGAGACGGCGCGATCCATCAGCGCGCGCTTCACTCGCCGCCACAGCGGCGTCGCACCGACCGGCGCAGCGACGATGGCGTTCTGGGCTTGGGTGCTCATGCCATGGCCTGCATGGGGTGGCGAGCAGCACCGTCGCCCAGGCGGGTGCGGATGCGAGCCACGTGCGCGCCGAACGCCTCACTGTTGATTATTGCGAGGTTGCGCGGCCGCGGCAGGGCCACGGCGATCTCCTCCACCACCCGCCCGGGACGCGGCGACATCACCAGCACGCGGTCCGCGAGAAAGACGGATTCGGTGATCGAATGCGTGATGAGCAGCACGGTCTTGCGGGTCGCTGACCAGATGTCGATGAGCTCAAGGTTGAGCTGGTCGCGCGTCAGCGCGTCGAGCGCTCCGAACGGCTCGTCCATCAGCAGCATCGCCGGATCGTGCACGAGGGCGCGGGCGATGGCCACCCGCTGGCGCATCCCTCCCGACAGTTCATGGGGATACTTGTTCTGGAATTCTGCCAGGCCCACGGTGTCGAGCAACGCCATGGCGCGCCGCCGGTAGACTCTCGGGTCGAGTTTGAGAACCTGCACCGGCAACAGCACGTTCTCAAGCACCGTCCGCCAGGGCAGCAACGTTGGGTCCTGAAACACGATGCCGATCTGCTCGGACGGCCCGAGCTGTTGGTCACCGTTGATCTTGATGGTGCCCGAGGTTGAGCGCTCAAGTCCGGCGATCAGGCGCAGAAGGGTGGTCTTGCCGCAGCCGGATGCGCCCACCACGGTGATGAATTCACCCGCGGCGACCCGCAAGCTGGCGTTGTCGAGGGCGCGCACCCGCTCGCCGGAGGCGCTGCTGAACGTCTTCGACACGCCAGCGAGTTCGATCACCGGCGTGGCTGCGTGCTGTGATGGCGTCGACATTGCGTGGCTCTGGCAATCGCGTTGGCTTGCGCGAAGTGCGCCGGTCAAAAGAGGTCCAGGCAAAAAGTATGGTTCCCCCGCAGCGCACCTGGCAAGGCCTACCACTTGGGACGCAAGTCTGCGCGCGCGGCGGGGCTGGTGTGCAAACGGGCAGGCGGGATTGCCAACCGCGCCGCCATGCCTGGGATGGAGCGTGCGCTGGCCCCGAGCGGCTCAGACGAGCCCGACCAGCCGGCGAATGTCCATCGGCGTGACGCCGGCTTCGCGCAGTGATCGCAGGCTGGTGTCGCGGGCGCTCTTGGCGAGCTTGCGGCCTGCCGCGTCGGTGATCAAGCGGTGGTGATGATAGACGGGTGCTGGAAGATCGAGCAGCACCTGCAGCAGGCGATGCAGATCGGTGGCAGCGTAGAGGTCGCGCCCGCGCGTGACGTGGCTTACGCCCTGCCAGGCATCGTCGATCACGACGGCCAGATGATAGCTGGCGGGGGCGTCCTTGCGTACGATAATCGCATCACCCCAGCGCTCGGGCTGTGCCTGGATCATCTGCGGCCTGCCGTCTGCGTCGAGTTCGACGAAGCCAAGGGGGGAGCTTGCCAATTTCGCCGCGGCGGCGCCCATCGCCGCCGCCATGTCGAGGCGAAGCGCGTAAGGCTCCCCAGCAGCACGACGGCGCGCGATTTCCACCGGGGCGCGACCCTTGTAGAGCCCAGGGTAGAGCGGCGCGCCATCGGGATCGCGGTCGCCGCTTGCGGCGGCCGCGATCTCGCTCCGGGTGGCAAAGCAGGGATAGAGCAGGCCCATGCGCTCGAGCTGCTCGCTCGCGGCGCGGTAGGCAGGCAGGCGTCGAGACTGAAAGACGACGGGCTCCTCCCAGGCGAGGCCGAGCCAGGCAAGGTCGGCCAGAATGCCGGCGACGTAGCGCGCCCGCGCCCGGCCCTTATCGATGTCCTCGATGCGCACCAGAAACCTGCCACCGCCGGCACAGGCCCGCTCATAGCCGACGAACGCGGACAACGCATGGCCCAAGTGCAGCTCGCCGTTGGGGCTCGGTGCGAAGCGGAAGACGGGTTTGTCCATGGCAACATCGCAGGCAATAGAGGCCGCTCGCAACGCTGTCCAGCTGGACCATGACGGCGAATGTCGCGCAAGAAACACCTCGTTGCGGCAGGCCGTAGTGCCCTGGTTGTTGGCTGCCGCGCAGGGCGGCGGGCCCATCCGGCCTGCGCCCAGCCGCCGGCCAAGGCGTCGGGACGCCATGAGCTAGTGTTGCCGACGTCACCCTTCCCCGTTAACGAGGAGCTCTCGCGTTGGATTAGGAGACGGCGAGGCGGTGGACACGAGATCGCAACTAGGGCGGCACGCCAGGTCAGCCCCCCGGATCATCCTAGCCGAGAGCGATATCCGCGAGGGCGTGCGCGCACTGCGGCGCAAGTGCCCGGTCATGCGCCGGGTGCATGATCTGACCGGTCTGCCGCCGCTGCGCCGCCGGCCCGCGGGTTTTGAGGGACTGGCCCGGGTCATCGTCGGCCAACAGCTGTCGGTGGCGAGCGCGTCGGCGATTTGGCAACGCACCGTGGCCGCCTGCGTGCCGTTCGAGCCCAGCGTCCTGCTCGCCCTGCGCGACCAAGAGCTGACCGGTGTTGGGCTGTCGCGCCCTAAAATCCGCACGTTGCGAGCGATTGCCGATGCCTGCTGCGGCGGGCTTGATCTGACGCGGCTTGAGCACGCCTCGGATGAGGAAATCCACGGCGCGCTGACGGCGGTGACGGGGATCGGACCTTGGACCGCCGATGTCTACATCATGTTTTGCCTGGGTCGGGCCGATGGCTGGGCACCCGGCGACCTGGCCTTGCAGATTGCGGCCCAACGCGCGCTTGAGCTCAACGAACGGCCGGATAAGCAGGAGATGTTGGAGCTCGCCCAACGCTGGCGGCCCTGGCGCGGTGTCGCTGCCCGGCTGCTGTGGGCCTATTATGCCGCTCTCAAACAGCAACGCTCCGCCGTGCCGGTGTGATGGGCAAGAGCACGGGGGTTTAAGGACGTTGCTGCCGGTCGCGGAGCCGTCAGGCGATTTTGCCCCCGAGCTCGTCCTCGATGTGGACGCGGATGATCTCCTCGAAGCTGGCGTCGGCCTTGAAACCCAGCTCCAGCGCCCGCGTCGGTGCGAACTTGCGAGGCCAACCGGCGACGATGCCCTCCACGAACGGATCGGGTTGGCGGCGGATGCGCGCCACGACCCGATCGCCGGCGACGTTCCTGAGCGCTGCGATCTGTTCGCCCACCGTGACGGCGAGACCCGGCATGGTGAGCGCCCGGCGCCAGCCGAGGCGGGCGAGATCTAGCGAAGCGGCATGCAGCATGAACCCTACGGCCGCGCGCGGCGAGGCGTGCCAGTGCATCACGCTGTCGGCGACGGGTAGCACGGCCTCCTCGCCCGCGAGCGGCTCGCGCATGATGTTGGAGAAGAACCCGGACGCCGCCTTGTTGGGCCGACCGGGGCGAATGCAGATGGTGGGCAGCCGAACGGCGATGCCGTCGATCAAGCCCTTGCGGCTGTAGTCGCTGATCAGGAGCTCGCCGATGGTCTTCTGTGTGCCATAGGAGGTGAGGGGTGTGTTGAAAAATTCATCGCCGATGGCATCGGGGAACGGCGCCCCGAATACGGCGATGGAGCTCGCAAACACGACCCTTGGGCGATAGTCGGCCTTGGCGATCGCCGCAAGCAGGCTCAGCGTGCCGTCCATGTTGATGCGGTAGCCCTTGTCGAAGTCCTGTTCCGCTTCGCCGGAGACGATGGCGGCAAGGTGAAAGATTACGTGCGGCCGGTCGGCGATGAGCCTGTCCGCCTCGCCCGGTGCCGGCAAGTCACCGGTGGCGAGATTGACGGGTATCCGAGCGCCTGCCGGGGCCGCGGCCGGCACCACATCGTAGAGGGTGAGCGCGGTGATAGCCTTGCCTGCCAGCGCACCATCGCTGGCCAAGCGCTGAGCCAGCTTGCGGCCGATCATGCCCGCGCCACCGGTGATGAGAACTTTCATCGGTTCCTCTTGCCATCCAGGCGCAGGCCCTTCGCCCGGCCCAACAAGGGCTATCCCAACGTGACGCCACACGCTTTGGTCCAGCCGAGACCCTCCAGCGTGGTGGCGCGCGGCTTGTACTCGCAGCCGACCCAGCCGTTGTAGCCGCTCCTATCGATCTCGGCGAGCAGCCAACGGTAGTTGAGGTCGCCCGCATCGGGCTCGCCGCGGTCGGGTGGATTGGCGATCTGGTAGTGGCGCGTGAGTTGGGCGTACTCCCGCATCGCGACGGCAACGTCGCCGTCCTCCACCTGGCGGTGATAGATGTCGAACTGGAGGCCGAGATTTGGCTCACCCACCTCGTAGATGATGGCGCGGGCCTCGTTGAGCTTGTTGAGGAAGTAGCCTGGAATGTCGCGCCGGTTGATTGGTTCGATCACGGTGCTGACACCCGCGGCTGCGGCCTGTCGCGCCGCCTTCTTGAGATTGGCAATGAAGACCTCGCGGCGCGCACCTTGATGCACCAGGCCTGCCATGACGTGGATCAGCTTGCAGCCGGTTGCGGCGCAATAGGCGAGCGCGGCCTCCATGTCGGCAGCAAAGTCGTGCTCACGGCCGGCCAGCGCCGATCGGCCGCGCTCGCCCTTGGAGGGATCGCCCGCGGCGGTGTTGATCAGCGCCAGCTCGAGGCCATGGCTTTTGAGCCGCGCGGCGATGGCGGCCGCGGACGCCTCATAGGGGTTGCCGATCTCGACGGCTCTGAAGCCAGCCTTGGCCGCCGCCTCAAAGCGGTCGAGCAGCGGCACCTCGGCGAACAGAAAGTTCAGGTTGGCGCAGAAGCGGGGCATGGCGATCACGGCTCCAAAGGGGGACCTAGATGTTTGATCATGTGCGTGATCGAGCGGTCGCTCAAGGCCTCGTTGCGCTCGATCGCATAGCCGTGCCGGCCATACCAGGCGACGAGGTGGCCGAGCGGGGTGCCGGTGTAAAGCCGCAGCACGCTGCGGCCGATTTGGTCCGCCCGCGCGTCGGCGGCGGCCAACAGGGCGCGGCCGACGCCGCTGCCCTGGGCGCTGGGATGGGCGGCGAGGCTCCAGATGAGGAGATCGTCGGGGCGCGGCTCGAGGATCAGGGCGCCGAGCAGCCGACCATCCCGCTCGTGCACCCATACCTCCATGGTGCGTAGGATGTGGGCGTAATCGGCCAGCAGCGGGATGGGCTCAACGCCCAACAGCGGACGGTTCTTGGCGTAGGCTGCCTGCTGCAAGGCGCGCACGCCCTCCACATCGGCGGCCCCGGCGCGACGCAACACCACCTCCCCCGACCGCAGCACGTCCACGGGCATCACAGCGTGAAGCCGCCATCGGAGAAGAATGTCGAGCCGGTGGTATAGCGCGACTCATCTGAGGCCAAATAGACGGCGATGTGCGCCATCTCTTCGGCCGTGCCGAGCCGGCCCATGGGCTGGCGCTCGATGAACATGCCACGCGCCTTGTCCTCCCCGCCCACGGCGCGCCCCAACGCCTTGATGCGCTCCTCGAGCGACGGCGTCTGGATGGTGCCGGGGCAGATGGCGTTACAGCGGATGCCCTTGCCGATGAAGTCCAGCGCGACGGCCTTGGTGAGGCCCACGACGGCAGCCTTGGTGGCGCCGTAGACATAGCGGTTCGGGGCCGCCTTGCTGGCGCCGACGGCGGAGGCAATGTTGATGATCGAGCCGCGAGCGTGCGCCAGCATACCCGGCAAAAACGCTTTGATCGTGCGGTGCATCGACTTCACATTGAGATCAAAGCAGAAGTCCCAATCCTGCTCGGAGGTGTCGAGCACCGTGCCGTGGTGGACGAAGCCTGCCGCGTTGAAGAGCACGTCGACGGGACCGAGCCCTTTGGCCAAGGCTTCGATGGCGCTCGTGTCGCGCGCATCAAGCACAACGCATTCGGCGACGCCCGCCTCCCTAAGGCCACCCATGGCGGCCTCGTTGAGGTCGCTTGCCACGACGCGCGCGCCCGCGCGGGCGAACGCGAGGGCCGTGGCGCGACCGATGCCAGCGCCGGAGGCCGTGCAGAAGGCGAATTTGCCCTTGAGCCGATCTGTCATGGTGCGTGCGACCTTTCGTGAGGGTCCGTTCGCTGTCTTGTTCACTCGCTGGTTTTACTGGCCCATTCACTGGCACGATACGGTGGCCCGCAGCCATTGACCACCATCACCGCGGCGACCGGTCACAAGGCGCAGGGAAAGGCAGGTCGAATGTCGCCCTTGCCGGCAGCGGACCGGCTCGGCTCACCCGCGCACGGCCGGTTTGAAGCCCGCGGCCTCCGCCTCGCGCTCGGAGCAGAACCAGCGTTCACCGCGGGTCTTCTGGATGCGGCCGCGGTCGTAGTCGGGCGACCAGGGCAGTACGTAGACGCGGCCTTCACCGGTGACGAGCCCTTTGATCGGGCACCCGTCCGGCGCACGGCGCTTGGCCTCGTCCCAGACCTTGGCGCGGAATTCGGCCGGCCGCTCCACCTCGCCGGCAGCCCAGATGCCGAGCTTGGCCTCGCGCGCCTGGCGCTCGAGGCCACCATAGCCTGCAAAAAGCCCCGAGGTGGCAAACGCGTGGCCCTGGCGCACGAGCTCGCCGCTGATATCCAACTGGCCGCGCGTGCAGGTGGCGAGCGGTCGCCCAGCGCCATCGGCTCCGCTTGTGGCGCAGGCGAGCGTGCGGCCGTTGACGAGCTTGCCCAAGGCGGCCTGCGCGGCCGCCGCGCAGCGGGTGCGCCGGGAGGAGGTGCCGCAGGACTGCTGCAACTCGGGGGCTTCGATGCCGGCGAGCCGCACAGTGGTTCCGGCGATGCGCAGGAGGTCCCCACCGATGGCTTCGGCGCGCCCCTGCAACGGTTTGCTGCCGCCGACCAAGGGCAGCTGCCCGGCGATGCCGGCGAGGTTCGTTGCGCCGTTGCTCCCCACCCAGGCGAGGACGCCCATCACGGCGGCCACGCCAACGCCGATGAGTGCAGTCCCACGCGAGATGAGGAGCGCGCGCGGGTGCGGCAAACGGATGCCGCTCAGCTGCAACAGGAGGGGCAGGGCAGCGATGCCGAGGATCGCGCCGATCGCCAAGGCGATGCCGGCCTCGCGGTCCAGGCCGGCGCCACTCGAACGGCCAATCCCCAATGCCAGCGCGATGGCGCCAATGATCGCGGCCGGCCCGCCGACGTTGGGCCGTGCCAGCGCTTCCATCAGCGGCCGGAGCAGGACCGCCAGTTGCCGCGCTATGGCCGCCGACGCGGCGGCGAGATAGTGCCACGCCATGGCAGCCAGAATGACGAGGATATTCCAGGCGGCCTGAGCCATGAGACCGGCCACCCCGAGGCCCACGCGGGCACTATCCAGTGCCGCCGCGCCGGCAGCCTTGGATCCCGCTGCGAGAGCCACGCCGGCTGCGCCTGCCTGCTGGACGGCGGTCCGCCGCGCCTCCAGAATGCGGCGGCGACGCTCCTCCCGCCTGAGCTTGACGGCCGTGCGCACGTATTTGTGCCACTCGAAGCCCTCGTCGCTCTTGCGCCTGCCGAGCATGGGCTGTCCTCCCGCAAGCGGATCAAAATCACCGGGCGCGGCGCCTCGCCGGAACGAGGGGGCCAGCTGAGGGCGCCACGCTGCGGCCGAATCGTGGCACCGATGGGACGATGAGTCGAGGCCGCAAGCAACGTGGGAATTTCCCTACGGGGGGCCCGGCCCTGGTGGCCTCCCAAGCGCTCGTCTTAACGCGCAAGCGTGCGCCACGGTTGCGAAGTGGCTCGACCGGGAGATCCCAGAGAAGAAGCCATGCCACCTGGCGTGCGCCAGCGTGATCGGCACGCCCTGGAGGCTGAGCCGTCGGAGGTCCGACACGCAAATGCGCCCGAGCATTGGGTGAGCCTGAGGGCAACGCCAACCCAGGCGGCCAATCACCGCGCCGTGCGCCACGTCCGCAGCATCGAGATGGGCTCGGCCATGGTGTTCTCTCGACCCAAGACTATGCTGTAGGCTTTTTGCGGGAAGTCGCGAACGTTGGCGAGGGGGTATGCCAAGCGAGACCTGGCAGTCGACGGCCGAAGCGGTGCGCCTCGGCTCAGAACCGTTCTCGCAGCTCTGCCGCAAGGTCGTGCTGTGCATCACCGAGGATTGGTTTGCCCTATCCCACTTTCGGCCCCTCATTGAGGTGCTGCGGGAGGTGGCGCGCAGCGTGGTCGTGGTGACCCGCTCGTCCGGGCGTCTGGGCGAAATCGAGGCGCTGGGCACTCGCGTCATTGATTTCGACTTCCGCCGCGCGTCGAGCCAACCCCTGCGCGAGGCTCAATCGGCGTGGGCGCTGGCGCGCGTGCTCGAGGCTGAGGATCCCGACGTGGTTCACCTGGTGGCGATGAAGCCCGTGGTGCTCGGCGGATTGGCGCTCAAGCTCAATCCTGCGGCGCACGTGGTCGCGCATATGACGGGACTGGGATTGCTGGCGTTCGGACATGGCCAGCTGCTGCGGCTCTATCGAAGTGCCGCTCTGCGTCTCATGGCATCAATGCTGCGTCGGCCCTCCTCGTTTCTGCTGGTGGAGAACCCCGACGATTTGGCGCTGCTCCGCGCTGGCGGCGTCGACCCGGGCCCACGCTTCACCATCTTGGGTGGCGCGGGCGTTGATGCGGACGCCTTCCCGGCCCTGCCGCAGCCCCGCAACGCGGTGCCGGTCGCCGCCTTTGTCGGCCGCATGATTCGTCCCAAAGGTGTGGATGTCCTCGTCACAGCGCTCGACCGGCTGAAGCAACGCGCGGTGCCCGTCCATCTGGAGCTTTATGGCGATAGCGACGCGGACAATCCCGAGGCGGTCCCCAGCGCGGAGCTGAGCGCGTGGTGCGCCAAATGCGACGGTCGCTGGTTTGGCCATGTTGAGGACGTGCGCGAGGTGTGGCGGCACGCGGACATTTTCGTGCTGCCGGCGCGCAGTCGCGAGGGGATGCCGCGCGCGCTTCTCGAAGCCGCGGCAAGCGCGCGTGCGCTCGTGGTCACGGACGTACCGGGCTGCCGCCATTTCGTGCGCGATGGCGTCGAGGGCTTCGTGGTGCCCCCGGAAGATCCCGACGCGCTGGCCGCGGCCCTTGAGCGCTTGGTGCGCGACACCGACCTGCGCCGACGCATGGGCGAAGCCGCGCGGCTGCGACTGCTGCAGGGGTTTACCGAGGCGCACGTCAAACAGTCACTGCGGGGGACCTACGCCGCGATGCTGCGCGAGGGGGATCTCATGAACGCCGGCGGGCCAAGCTCGTAAGATGCGCGAGCAGCCCCCAAACGAGTGCGGCGGCCACCACAAGGGCCGGCAGCGGGTGGTGCACGGAGAGAAGGGCAAGCGCGAGCAGCGCGGCGTTCACGGCGCTGACGCGCCGCACCACGCCCGATGGCGTGGTCCCGCCCAGGACCGCGCGCTGGTAGAAGTGCTGGCGGTGGGCCTGCCAAAGCGCCTCGCCCCGCCGCGCCCGCGCCAGCAGGGTAAGTGTCGCGTCGGCCATGAAATAGAGCGGCAAGATCAGGGCGGCGGGCCACTCTCCGGCAAGCGCCAGGTCGAGCATCAGCCAGCCCAGCAGGAAGCCCAATGGAATGGATCCCGCATCGCCCATGAACACCAGGGCCGGATGCCAGTTCCAAAAAAGGTAACCGCCGACCGACGCCGCGATCACCAGGGCCAGCCGCCAGAACGGATCGTCGAGACCGGCAAAGGCCGCCACCGCCAGATACCCGATCGCGACGGCGACGGTTTCACTGCCAGCCAGGCCGTCGATCCCGTCCATGAAGTTGAAAAGATTGATGAACCACAACCAGGCAAGCGCGATGAGACCGCGCTCGAGGGTGAGCGGCAGGATCTCAACGAGGCGCGCGGCGCTCGGCAGCGCGAGGAGGCAGGCGGCAACGACGGTGGCCTGGGCGCCCAAGCGTAGGGCCGGCGATAGTCGCCGATGATCATCCGCCAATGACAGCAGGCCTAGTGCAACGCAGCCGGCGAGCAGAGCAAGATCGAACGCCTGCGTGCGCGTGTGCCACCCCGGCCAGAGCAATAGCACCGTGGCCACGATGCCAATACCCGCACCCGCCGGCACCGGCTGGCTGTGCATGCTGCGCTCGTTTGGTTGGTCGAGCCGGCGCCAGTGCTTCATGACGAGCGTGAAGATGCCGACCAGCGACCAGCCGAGACCGGCAGCGGTGATAGCGAGCAGCGACAGGGTTGCGAGGGAGCGCATGCGTCGTGCGTCAGACCTGCCGCCGCGCCTCCTTGAAGCGAGCAATCGCCGGCCACGCGCAGCTGGCGATCAACTCGGCGAGGGCGTGGATCGTCATACCGTCCACGGGAATGCGGCGGCGGCGTCCCAGCGCTGCAAGCTGCGGCTCGCGCAGGCCGACCGCCACCTCCAGCTCGTGCGGCAGCCGCTCGATGTGCATGCGCGCGACGTCATCGCCGTTGACTTCGACCGACAGTGCCATGCGGTAGAGACGCAGCTCGTTCTCCCAGGCTGCGGGGGCGAGTTCGATGAGCCGCGCTCCGGCCTGCGCCAGGGCGCCGTTGGTCGCATTGAGCGCGGCGGCGATCATGCCATTGACGCTCTCCCAGGCCCGCCTGCTGGCCTCAACCTCGCCGATCTCGATGTGGCGTGCCGCCAACGCGAGTGCCGGCTGCAGGCACTCGCGAAGCAGTGCGCCGATCCGCTCGCCATCGAGGCCCACCACCGCCAGTTCTGCACCGGTATTGAGGTCGGTGCCGTCGTCTCGGTGTGCCTTGACGTTCCCGCGCAGCCGACCCTCGACGAGGAGCTCCAGCCGCAACCACGCGATGCTTTCGCCTGCCATCAGCAAACGTCGGTGGGCACCGTAGCCGCGGTTCTTGTAGCTCCACGCAGGTTCGCCAGCCGGAGCAATGAAGAGACGCACCGGAGCAACGAGCGTATTGGTGCGTGCAACGGCGGCCGCGATCGCGGGCTGCAGCGCGGACCATTGCCGCTCCAGCGCCAGACGCGCACTCTGCCGCGAAGGATCAACACCGCTCTGTGCGGTCGGGGCGGAGGCTGGTGCGGCATGCGCCAGAGATTGGGCCAGAGGTGGGGCCAGAGGTGGGGCCAGAGGAGGTGGGGCCAGAGGTGGGGCCACCGATTGGTCCACAGCTTGGCCGCCATCGCTGCGCGCTGCCCTTGCCTCGTTCGAGCCGGGGCGGGCCGTGAAGGAAGACGCAAGCCTTGCTGCGGCGCGTGCGGGAGCACGCCGGGCGAGCTCCGGGTCGGCGAGGCGGGCGATGGTAACCTCGACCTCATGGTCGGCAAGTCCCAGCCCATCGCGTTGCAGGACGAAGCTGCCGCGGCTCTTCTTGCGCACGTCGCGCCAAATGATGGCGATGCCTGCGCCGATGAGGATGCCGCTCAGGATCAAGTAGAGCGCCGTCGTCATGGCAAGCGGCGCCCTTGACGCGGACGAGGTGGGCGCGGACGAGGCGGGCTCGGGCAGGCACGGCACAGAGATGATCTGACGAGGGAAGATCGGAGCAGGGAAATTCGGCACAGGCAAGTCCCGTTCGGGGCGCGGTCGGCAGCGCACCGAGGATAGCGTCGCATTGTTATTTCTCCTGCCACTCCTCCTTTGACTCCATGCACCT
Organism: Hyphomicrobiaceae bacterium; assembly: GCA_036558085.1. Classification (GTDB taxonomy): domain Bacteria; phylum Pseudomonadota; class Alphaproteobacteria; order Rhizobiales; family Hyphomicrobiaceae; genus AWTP1-13. The sequence continues at coordinate 32,007 of DATBGH010000056.1, read as the reverse complement.
CGTATGAATGAACTCGTTAATGTCGTCCACGACGATGCCTTGCAAGACACCCAAGGAGTTGTCCGCCGCCGTCGCGGACCACAGCGCCGTCTTGGCGAGCTTGGGTGCTTCTATCTTGCCCCAGTTAAGGCTGGCCTTCACGGCTTTTCCTTGCTTGAAGGTGACCTTGGGTTGGATCTGCAGCTTTACCTCATACGTTGCCGTCTCGCCTTCGAGCTCGCAGCGAATGTCATGCTTTTGGAACTGGGCCTCGAACTGCGGCAGCGTCATGCTTTTGACAAGCATGGCACGGTCGAGCGTAACCTTGCCCATGCAGCGGGCGTAACCCCACGGCCAGGTGACCTTCCCGCGCTCCAAGATTTTGATCAGGACCTCTTTGCGCCAAGTCTTTTGCACACTGCAGGTGACGTCGCCGGCGTCGGGCTTGTGGTTGTGCAGCGTGGCGCAGAGGGCGAGCGCGCACTGGTGCCTCGCGTGGCGCTCCTTGGCCTCCTCGTCGCTCTCTGGTGCGCCACCGCTCAACGGCACCGGCCTTGCCTGTTGGGCCATGGTGAGCCCGGATGGGCCCGCCAGGATCGCCAGGCCTAGCAGGGCGTAGGCGGGAAGGCTCGGCATGCCGGCTTATTCTCCTCAGGCGGGCTCCTCGGGCGGTTTCCTCGGGGCGGGCCTTGAACCTCGGGGGAATTTGTGGCCCAGCAACGGACCGGGAGTATGACGTGCAGGCGCCATGGAGGCCGACCCCAACGCCATCGCGGGAGCATCCGGCAACCACGCCCGGCGATTGGCTGCAGCCCGCTTCCAGGCGACGGACACCTTGAGTTTGGGAGGGACAAGACCTGAGGCTGGCTCGCCGCCGCCGTGGTTGGAGGCGGCCCGGCTTGGCGTGGCAGGAGCGCCGCGGGTCGCGGGGACCGTCGAGGCGCAAGCGCGGCCGGCTTGCCACACCAGCGCCACTTTCCCGCGCCCCTTCCTCGTTGCGCGCTGATCGGGCGTGTGCGGCTCGGCCCCGCCTTGGCTTGGCCGTTGCCAGGCTCCCGTGCTCGCAGCAGTTTGTTGGTGGCAAGCCTCGCGTTCATCCCGGCCCGTCAACTCCCTCCATCGGCACCGTTGCTTGAAGTTGCTTTGCTGAACACCATATGCTCTAGCGAACACAACCAGCGCCCGCAGTGGGGCTGGGGGCGGCGGAGGCCAGGTCCGGGTCCGCACGCCACTGGTTCGCAGTTCAAGGCCGCTCACGGAGGGCTTTGCTCATGTCGCGGATGTCTCTGCTGTCGAGCCCATTGCTGTTGGGCTTTGAGGAGATGGAGCGCCTGATCGACCGGGTCGGCAAGGGCGACGGGTATCCTCCCTACAACATCGAACGCATCAGCGCCAACGGCGCCGGCATGGATGGTGCGCGCGCGGAACGTTCCGACTGCCTCCGCATTACGCTCGCAGTTGCGGGTTTCAGGCGCGACCAGCTCGAGATCACGGTTGAGGACAATCAGCTCGTGATTCGCGGCCGCCAGGAGGATGACAAGACGCGCGAGTATCTGCACCGCGGCATCGCTGCGCGGCAGTTCAGCCGAGCCTTCGTGCTGGCCGATGGCATCGAGGTCAAATCGGCCGACTTGAGCGATGGCCTGTTGTGCATCGACCTTGTTCGCCGCGAGCCCGACCGCCTCGTGCGCAAAGTGGAAATTGGACGGGCGACGAAGTTGTGAGTCGTTGAGGTCACAGTACAGACACGCGAATCGCGGGAAGATAGGGAAATAAGTTGCGAATTCACTGGGGCAGGTGCCAGCTGGTGCAGGGCCCAGCCTTCGCTTGGGAGCGCGTGACGCCTCCCGACAAAAAGGAGTGAGCGTCGTGGAAGACAAGAACAACAGCAAGGCCGGCAGCGGTCGGAAAGGCAAGCTCACCGCGCCACCGATCATGAGCATGAGCGAGCTCGCCCAGCTTGGTGGTGGCAAGATCGCCTACATCAAGGTCATGACCGCCGATGAGGCCAAGCAGCTGTTTCCGGCGGTTGAGGGGATTCCCCCCGGCATCGATCTCTTCGCGCTGCATGCCGCCGACGGCACACCGCTGGCGCTGACCGACAGCCGCCAGGCCGCTCTGGGCCATGCCATGGGTGACGAACTCGAGATCGCCAGCCTGCACTAAGCGGGCCTTCCCCGGCCCCCTCGAAGTTTTTAGGGCCTCGTTGCGTGGTATGGCCATGGGACGAGGCCCTCGGCTTTCCCGGGCCCAGCCTTCGGATATGATGAGCTCGTCGAGCAGGCTATGAGACCCGAACGCGTCGACCCCGGTTCGGCAGAGGGAAAAGGGCCACAAAGCGTCGGACGCCGCAGCGGTGGATGATCCATCGCTGCCGCCCCGCGCGGTCGGCCGGACCCAGGAGGGCCATGGTGGCGATGCGATTGGGCATTGGCATCGACGTGGGGGGCACGTTCACCGATATCGTTGTCTACGACGCCAGCACGGGCCGGCAGGTCAGCCACAAGGAGCTCACCACGCACGAGGACCCCGCGCGCGGGGTGTTATCGGGGATCGATCGCCTGATGCGGGAAGGCGCGGTTGCCCCGGCTGAGATCGGCCGTCTGGTGCACGCGACCACGCTCTTTTCCAATGCCCTGATCGAGCGCAAAGGGGCGCGCACCGGACTGATCACCAGCAGCGGCTTTCGCGACACGCTCGAGATCGGTCGGGAGCGCAAGTATGAGCTTTACGATCTCAGGATCCTCAAGCCCTCCCCGCTGATCCCGCGGCATCTGCGCGTGGGGGTGCCCGAGAGGATCACCGTCGATGGCACCGTGCGGGTGGCGCTCGATGAAGAGGCGCTGCTGCAGGCGGCGGCGCGGCTGAGGGCGCAAGGCGTGACCTCGCTCGCCGTCGTCTTCCTGCATTCCTATGCCAATCCATGTCACGAACGGCAGGCGATCGAGCTGCTGAGGGAGCGCTGCCCCGGGCTCACGCTGTCGGCCTCCATCGAGGTGGCACCGGAGATCCGCGAGTATGAACGCGTCTCGACCACCGTCATCAATGCCTACATCAAACCGCTGGCCGAACGATACATCTCCGCTCTGGCCGACCAACTTGGCGCGCGCGGCATCGGTGCCCCGCTGTTTCTGATGCTGTCCAACGGCGGGCTGACCAACGTTGCTGAGGCCAAACGCACGCCGGTGCAGCTCTTGGAATCGGGTCCAGCCGCCGGCGCGCTGGTGGCCGCGCATTTAGGCGCGCGCGACGGCGGCAGCCACGTGTTGGCCTTCGACATGGGTGGCACGACGGCAAAGCTCGCAATCGTCGACGACGGCAAGCCCACCATCGCCTATAGTTTCGAGGCCGCCCGCGAGAAGCGCTTTGTTGAAGGCAGCGGTCTGCCGGTGCGCATTTCCACACTGGAGCTGATCGAGATCGGCGCCGGCGGCGGTTCCATCGCCCATCTCGACGATATCGGCCTCTTGAAGGTCGGGCCGACCAGCGCCGGCTCCGAACCTGGCCCGGCTGCCTACGCGCGTGGCGGCGGCGAGCCGACGGTTACCGACGCCGACTTCCTGCTGGGCTATCTCAATCCGGCCTATTTTGTCGGCGGCACCATGGGGATCGACGTGGCGGCCGCCAAAGCGGCAGTTGAGCCGCTGGCCGAGCGCGCCGGCCTCAGCATCACCGATCTGGCGTGGGGGATCCACGATGTGGTCAACGAAAACATGGCCAGTGCGGCGCGCGTGCACATTGCCGAGCATGGCAAAGATCCTCGCCGCTATGCGCTCTTGTGCACGGGCGGTGCGGGCCCGGTGCATGCCTACTATGTCGCCAAGAAGCTGGGCTTGCGCCGACTGATCGCGCCCCGCGGTGCCGGCGTTGCCTCCGCCCTGGGATTGTTGATCGCGCCCGCCCGTGTGGACCGGGTGGCGACCGTCGCACGCGACATGCGCGCGATCGTCTGGGCCGATCTGGAGGCCACCTTCGCACGGCTGGAGGCCGAAGCCCGGTCCGTGCTCGCGGTGACGCTGCCCGATGCCGGCGCGCCCCACCTGCAACGGCTGGCCGACATTCGCTACGTCGGCCAGGCTTCCGAGCTGGTCGTTGACCTGCCGGCCGGACCCTATAGCCGGGCATCCCACGATGCCCTGCTCGCCCAGTTCGAGGCGAGCTATGTCGCCGCCTTCACGCGCACGCCGCCTGCGACCCAGGTCGAGATCATCAACGTGCGGGTTTGCGCAACCATCGCCATCGCCGGCGCTGCGCCGACGGCGCAGGCCGATAAATCGGCCAAGATGCGTGCGGTGAAAGGGTCGCGCATGGTCTACCTCCCGGAGTTTCGCGAGTTCCGGCCCACCATCGTCTACGATCGCTACGCGCTTGAGCCTGGCCAGACCCTCGACGGCCCTGCGATCGTGGAGGAACGCGAGTCGACGCTCCTTGTTGGTCCCGGGGGTTGTCTTGAGGTCGCCGCCAGCGGCAACGTCATCGTTACCATCGGCTGAGGAGAGGGGTAAATGGCGCAATCGCACAATGGCGCCTCCAATCAGGCGTTCGACGCGGTCAGCCTGGAGATCCTGTGGCGGCGCATCATCTCGGCCGTCGATGAGGCGGCAAAAGCTCTCCGGCGCACGTCGTTCTCCACGCTCGTCAACGAGTCCAACGATTTTGCCTGTGTTCTGACCGATGCCCGCGGCCAATCGCTGGCGCAGAACACGGAGAGCATTCCCTCATTCATCGGCACGCTGCCCGTCACGGTGAAGGAGTTTATCAAGGAGATCGGCCTCGACAACATGCGTGCCGGCGACGTGCTCGTCACCAACACGCCCTGGATTGCCACCGGCCATCTCAATGACATCACCGTCGCCAAGCCGATCTTTCGCGAGGGACGCATCGTGGCGTTTGCTGCATCCACGGCGCATGCGCCCGACATCGGCGGCAAGGTGCGGTCGGTCGAGCCGCGCGAGGTGTTCGAGGAGGGCTTCCACATCCCCATCATGAAGCTGCTGAACGGGGGCAAGCCCGATGCGACGCTGATCAAGCTGCTGCGCGCGGCCGTGCGCACGCCCGATCAAACCGAGGGCGACTTGTGGGCACAAATCACCGGGCTCGATCTTTTGGAGCGCCGGGTCGGCGAACTCATGGATGAGTACGGCCTTGGCGATCTCGATGCGTTTGCTGAGGAGATCTTGGGGCGCTGCGAGCGGGCCATGCGCTCGGCAATCGGTAAATTGCCGAGCGGCACCTATCCCTTCGAATTTCAGACCGACGGTCTGGAGCAACCGTTCACCTACAAGATCGCCGTGAACGTCGCGGGCGAGCGCATCGGCATCGACTACGCGGGCACCTCCCCGCAGGTCGACCGCGCCATCAACTGCACCATGACCTACACCTTCGCCATGACGGCCTATGCGCTGAAATGCGCGTTGCTCCCCAACCTGCCCAACAATGAGGGTATCTTTCGCTGCATCGAGGTGACGGCACCGGCAGGCACCATCGTCAATCCCCGGTTCCCGGCGGCGGTCGGCGGCCGCATGGCGACCGGACATTATTTGCCCTTTGCCGTGTTCGCCGCGCTGGCTCCCATCATCCCCGACCGCGTGATGGCTGCCTCCGGTTCGCCGTTGTGGAGCATCATTGAAACGGGTGCGCGCCCCGACGGCAAGACCTACGCCAACGTGCTCTTCTTCAACGGCGGCATGGGTGCGACAGCCGGCAACGACGGACAGAATACCTACGCCTGGCCGAGCAATGTCTCCAACGTTCCCGTCGAGCTGATCGAACGCAACAGCGGCCTCTTTATCGGTCGCAAGGAGCTGCGTCCCGGCAGCGGCGGTACCGGCAGGTTCCGTGGCGGCCTTGGACAGGAGATCGAGTTTGAGGTGATCTCCAAGACGCCGGTCGGCATCATCTTCATGGCGGAGCGCTGCCGTTTTCCCGCACCGGGCATGCACGGCGGTAGGCCCGGCGCGCTGGGCGAGGTGCGGGTCGACGGCGTGCTGGTGGACTACCGCCGCAACATGGTGCTCAATCCCGGACAAAGGATATTGCTCAGGACGCCGGGCGGCGGCGGCATGGGCCCCACGTCGGAGCGCGATCCGCAGGCCCTCGAGCGCGACGCGCGAGAGGACTACGTCTAAGGTCCCGCTTTAAGTGGCTGGCGCCCGCACCGGGGTGAGCCCTGCGGACGTTTGCGGCGCGCCGCGCTAGTCTCCGCGAGCGTGCGCCTATGTCGCTGCGCCTTGCCGTGAGCTAAGGTGTTGGGGATCCGTCCGCAATGACAGGGGCAATCGGTGGGTTTGCGCTTTTGGCTGATACAGAGCTTCAACGGCATTTCATATGGCGCGCTTTTGTTCCTGCTGGGCAGCGGCCTTTCGTTGATCTTCGGGGTGATGCGCATCGTCAATCTGTCCCACGGCTCGTATTTTTTGCTCGGGGGGTATGTCGCGCTTTCCGTGATCGGGGCGACGGGCTCTTGGGTACTGGCAATTCCCATCGCGGCGTTGAGCATCGCGCTCGTGGGGCTGGTGATGGAGCGCTTTTTCTTGCGGCGGTTGGGCTTCGATCCGCTGCGGCAGGTGTTGCTGACGGTCGGCTTTGCGTTCCTCTTCCAGCAGGCGGCGCTCGACATTTGGGGCGGCGACAACAAGGACATCGTTCCGCCGGCGAGCTTGACGCAGACCGCGGTCGTGGCCGGACTGCATCTGCCGGGTTACCGCGTCTTCATGATCGCCGTGGCAACGGCAATCGGCCTCATTCTCTGGCTGGTCATGGAGCACACACGCTTGGGCGCTGCGGTTCGGGCCACCGTGGATGATGCGCAAATGGCGCGCGGCGTCGGCATCGATACGTCGCGCATCTCGATGTTCATCTTTGCCCTGGGTGCATTCTTGGCCGCATTGGGCGGCGTGATCGGCGGCGGTTTCCTGGGTGTCTACCCCGGCTTGGACTTCCAGATTCTGCCCATTGCCTTCGCGGTGGTGATCATCGGCGGGATGGGAAGCCTCGGCGGCGCAGCCATTGGTTCCCTGCTGGTGGGAATTGCGGATAACTTCGGCAAGGCGCTGTTCCCCGAGATTTCCTACTTCACGCTCTACGCCCCGATGGCGCTGATCCTGGCGCTGCGACCAACGGGCCTCTTTGGACGGGAGTGAGCGGACGGCATGACCAGCCGCAACAAGGCAGTGGCGGTCGCGGGCGTCTTGCTCGGCCTGGCGCTCATCGCGCCATTCACCGGTTCGTTTGTCATCTTGCTGATCACGCGGGCATTGATCTTGGCCATCCTGGCCATGAGCCTGGATCTTCTGCTTGGCTTCACCGGATTGCCCTCGCTTGGGCAGGCGGCCTATCTCGGCATTGGCGCGTATCTGACGGCGGTACTGGCCAGCAAGTTCAATTTCGGGTTGGGTTGGAGCTTTTGGGTTGTCGTATTGCTCGGCATCTTGCTCGCGGCCGCGACCGCGGCGTGCTTCGGGCTCTTCGCCATCCGTGCCAGTGGCGTGTATTTCCTGATGATCACGCTGGCGCTCGGCCAGTGCGTCTGGGGCCTGGCCTACCGCTGGAACTCCATGACGGGAGGCGACAACGGCATTAATCTGCCGCGCCGCCCGGAATTTGGCATTCAGCTGGCGAGCGATGTGGCCTATTTCTATGTGGTGTTTGGCTTCTTCGCCGTGTCGCTGCTGATGCTTTACGTGCTGGTGCGATCCCCGTTCGGCCGCTCCCTGCAAGGCATCCGCGAGCGCGAAGTTCGCATGCGCACGCTCGGCTACAATACCTGGCTGCACAAGTACCTGGCCTTCATCATTGCCGGCGGGTTCGGTGGACTTGCAGGCGTACTGTGGGCCCACGCCAACGGCCAGGTGAGCCCCGAAGATGTGGTGTTGACCACATCTGTCGATGCCCTGCTGATGGTGGTCCTGGGCGGGCCGGGAACGCTGGTGGGCGCCGCAATCGGCGCCGCAGTCGTGTTATTCCTGCGCGAGTATCTGAGCACGCTGGTGCCGTGGTGGCAGTACGTCTTGGGTGCGGTCTACATCCTGACCATTCTCTATCTGCCTGACGGGCTGATGGGAATTGCAGCGCGCGTGCGCCGGTCGGGCGTCGTGCTTGGCCGGCCGCAAAAGGCAAATCAGCAGGCCGTCTCATGAGGAGCAACGCTTTGATGGAGGTGGAATAACGATGATGGTAGCCAAATCATCCGCAAAGGTGGCCGCAGGCAGTCTTGCCATCGGGATCGGTCTCATGGGGATGCCAGGCGCCGTCGCCGAAGAAATCCGGGTCGGCTTCATTGCGCCAATCACGGGTCCGTTTGCCCAGGCCGGCAAGGACATGGTCAATGGTTGGGAAATGTATACCGACGAGGTCAAGAACGATTTCGCCGGAGCAACGATCAAATTCATCCTGGAAGACGACCAGGCCAAACCTCCGGTGGGTGTGCTCAAGGCCGAGAAGCTCATTCGCCAGGACAAGGTGCATATGATCATGGGCGGGTTGCTGGCCTCGACTGGATATGCGTTGGCACCGGTTAGCACGCGCGAGAAGACCGTCTACATCGCTCCAGTGGCGGCGGCCGATGATCTGACGCAGCGGCAGGCGGACAAGTACCCCTATTTCGTGCGCACGGGCTGGACCAGCTCACAGCCGACCCATCCCTTCGGTGAGTGGGCCTGTGAGCAGGGATATAAGCACATCGTGGCGATCGCGGCCGACTACGCCTTCGGCTACGAAACTGTTGGCGGCTTCCAAAGGACCTTCGAGGAATGCGGCGGCAAGATCATCCAGAAGATCTGGCCACCGCTCGGAACCATCGATTTTGGGCCGTTCATTCCCACCATCAAGCAGGATGCCGACGCCATCTTCACGTTGATGGTCGGACCGATGTCGCTGCAGTTTCCCAAGCAGCTGGCGGCGGCGGGCAACACGAAACCAGTGATCGGTGGAGGAACGAGCTATGACGAGTTCACGCTGCCATCCATGGGCGATGAGGTCATCGGCCACGTTTCGGTCCTGCAGTACAGCGCGGCGCTGGATACCCCCAAGAACGCGGCCTTCGTCACGAAATACCGGGAAAAATACGGCAAGGTACCGTCCTACTTCTCCGAGACGACCTACACGACCGGCCAGATGATCCACGCAGTCATGCAGCAGACGGGCGGGAAGTGGCCGGGTACGGAGGCGTTCGTGAAGCTGATCTCGGCCGTCAAGGTGGATGCTGTCCGTGGTCCGGTGAGCCTCGATGACATGCGCAACCCCGTGCAGAACATCTACGTCAAGAGGGTCGAAAAGAAGAAGATGTTCGGCTACGACAAGGAGGAGCTCTGGAACACCGTGATCAAGACCTATCCGAATGTCAGCCAGTTCTGGAAGTTCGGCAAGGCCGAGTTCCTGAAGCAACCCGTCTACAGCCGCGACTTCCCACCGTGCAAATTCTGCGAGTGATGCACGGCGCGGGATCGGCGATGCGCGCCGATCTTTCTCGGCCACGCTAGGGTGACGTCGTGGATGAGCCAGGCCACGGGGACGGCAGGCAACCGGTTCTCGAGCTCAAGGGGCTGTGCAAGAGTTTTGGCGGGCTCAACGCCGTGCATGACGTCAGCCTGCGGGTGATGGCCGGAGACCGCAAGGCCATCATCGGCCCCAATGGCGCCGGCAAGACAACCCTCTTTAACGTCATCACCGGGATCTTCCCGGCCACCTCGGGGCAGGTCCTGCTCTTTGGCCAGGATGTGACGCGCTGGCCGAGCCACCGCCGCATCGCCTTGGGGCTGGCGCGGACGTTCCAGGTCACGAGCTTGTTCCCGAAGCTGACGGTCCTCGACAACGTGCTGCTGGCGATCGAGGGCGTGCGCATGTCCAAGCTCGTAATGTGGCGGCCGCTTTCGTCCTATGGGGACGTCTACGAGCGGGCGAACGCGCTCTTGCAAGCGGCGGCATTCCAGGACCGCCGCGACGTCGAGGTGCGCAATCTATCGCACGGCGAGCAGCGCCAGCTCGAGATCGTCCTCGGCCTTGCCAGCAACCCGAAGATATTGCTGCTCGACGAGCCGGCCGCGGGTCTCTCCTCGGGGGAATCGGTTGAGATGGTGCGCTTCCTGGCGCGGCTCGACAGGCGCTTGGCCATACTTCTGATCGAGCATGACATGGATGTCGTCTTCGACGTGGCCAAGCACATCTCGGTTCTGCATTTCGGCGAAATCCTGGAGACGGGTACGACGGAGGCGATCAGCCGCAGCAGGAAGGTGCAGCAGATCTATTTCGGGACCGGCTGATCCATGGCGCTGCTCGAGGTCCAAGACGCCCACGTCTACTACGGCGATGCCTATGTCATCCAGGGATTGTCGCTGACACTTGAGGAAGGGCAGATCCTGGGCCTGCTCGGTCGCAACGGCGTCGGCAAGACGACGCTCGTCAACGCCATCGTGGGCTTTAATCCGCCGCGTCGCGGGAAAGTTATTTTCAAGGGAGCAGACATCACCCAGAGCGCCTCCTTCGAGACGGTGCGCAGCGGCATGGGATTGGTGCCTCAGGGCCGGCGCGTGTTCGCCACCTTGAGCGTGGAGGAGAACCTTGCGGTCGCGGAACGCAGCCGCCATCGTCACGGCTGGAGCCTGGAGCGGGTGTATGCGCTGTTTCCTCGCCTGCGCGAGAGACGCAGTCAGCGGGCCAAGACGCTTTCCGGCGGTGAGCAGCAAATGCTGGCCATCGGTCGCGCACTGATGACCAATCCCGACTGCCTGATCATGGATGAGCCCTCCGAGGGGCTCGCACCCATCGTCATTCAGGGCGTGTGGGAGGCGATCGGCAAGCTGAAGGCGGAGGGCCTTTCCATCCTTCTGGTCGAGCAAAACGCCTTCCTGGCCCTCAAGCTCGTGGATTTCGTACACGTCATGAGCAAGGGCCAGGTCGTCTATTCCGCGCGGCCCGAAGAGTTGGCGGCCAACGAGGAAATCAAAGCCAAACTGTTAGGAATATGAGGGCACCCCGATATCCCGGATTGTTTGGCATCACGCTCTAGCGCGAGAGCCATGCCGGATCCGGTGGCGGTTCGAGGGGCTCGCGGAGTGCAAAACCGACCGGCCGGCCGGTGCGCCGAGCCGCCTCGGCCGGCGGCAAGCTGGGGTTCCACTGTTTAGCGTCATAACGCATGCCGTTGACGCGATCGGCATCGCGCGAGACGACCCACAGCAACGGCGGGACCATTTGCTCGGGCTCGACCAACCTCTCGACGCTGCCTTCGCGGCTCTTGCGGCGCATCTCTTCGGCCATGCCAGGCGTGTTGGCGCCGGCGCCAGGATTGACGATGTTGACGGTCACCCCGGTGCCTTCGAGCTCTTTCGACCACACCCAGGTCGCCATCTCGAGGGCCGCCTTTGAGGGACCGTACGGCGAGAACCCAACGCGGTTCATGGTCTGCAGCATGGTCGTGACGTTGATGATGCGTCCCCAGCCTTGCTTCACCATCAATGGCGCAGCGCGGCGGGCGAGCTTGTCGGCGGCCACAAAGTTGGTGTCCATCACGTTTTGGACAACCTCATCGGTGGCTTCCCAGAACTTCGGTGGTCGCGAGCGGCGGTAGAGATCGGGGCAGATGTAGGTCAGCGTGAGACCGGCATTGTTGAGGAGGATGTGCAGCCCGCCGGCACCGAGCGCGGTCTTCACTGCCGTGTCGCAATCGGCTGACCGACGCAGGTCAGCGTGCACAGGAATGATGCGGCCCGGCGCTGCGTGTGCCGGGTTTAGATCATCGAAGTCGGCGGCGATATGGGCAGGCCCGACGACGGTGGCTCCTGCGCGCGCGAGCCCCAGCGCCATTTCCCGCCCAAGCCCGCGCCCGGCTCCCGTCACCAGCGCGACCCGCCCCGTCAGAGATGGCTGCATCGTCTCTCCTTCCCGTTGGTTAGGAGCGGGCCGGCTCCTCAACATGGGCGCTCGTCGGTTCGTCGCGGAAATGCGGCATGATCTCCTCGGCGAACGTGCGCAGCGCCTCTTTCGAGCCGGTCGGATCGACGAGCAGCACGTAATCGACCCCACCGGATTGGAGCTTCTTCAAGCGCGCGATGATCTCCTCGGGCGTTCCGAGCAGTGCGGATTCTTCGCTGGCGAGATTGGGGTCGGCGTGCGAGCCGATATTTTGATACTTCTCCGCGCCAGGTCCGCGCGCCAGGCCGCCGATTGCCTTCAGCACCTGGGCCCTTAGCGCGTAGGCCTGTTCGCGCTCCTTCTCGGTCTTGATGATTTGCAACGCCCGCGAGGCGCCGATCGTGCCGGGTCGGTATGGCCGACCCAATTGCTGGAGCTCGGCCTTGTAGGCGGCGACCCGCTCGATGGTGAGATCAATGGGTGCGATCTGGTCGAGCAGGAGATTGAACCCGCCCTGGGCAGCGCGCCTAATCGATTCGAAGCTGCCCGCGCCCATCCACAGCGGGGGATGCGGCCGCTGCGTGGGGCGTGGCTCGATGATGATGTTCTCGAAATGCCAGCGCTTGCCGTGGTGCGAGAAGCGCTCGCTCGCCGCCCACGCCTTGCGCAGGAACGCCATCGTCTCCTCGAAGCGCTCGGTTGCCTCCTCGATCGGAATGCAAAAGCCCGCGAACTCCGGCTGCCGGTAACCCTTGCCCACGCCAAAGTCGAACCGGCCATCCGACAAGAGATCGAGCGTGGCAACCTGCTCGGCGAGCAAGGCAGGATTATGCCACGGCAGTACCACAACGGCGCTTCCCAGGCGTATTCGCCGGGTGCGCCCGGCAAGGTAGGTCAAGAAATTGAGCGAAGCCGACAATTGCCCGACGCCGGTGAAGTGATGCTCAACTACAAACACGCTGTAATAGCCGAGATCCTCGGCGAAGAGCACGTAATCGATGTATTTGCGGTAGCCCAAGCTGTCCCCAACCGCCCCATCGCCGGAGGACTTGGCTCCGCCGAATAGTCCAAACTTCATGGCATAAACCTCATGCGAAGAGAGCTAACGCGCTTGTCAGTCCAGCCGTTTGGGGCGGTGAACCGCGCCATCGCATCGGCCGGGCTGACCATTGTCGAGCGCTCTCTTATACCTCAAGACAACAGGAATGCGCGCGTGCGATCGACGAAGGGGAGCGGTTGCTCCAGCACGGAGGCGTGTCGAGCGGGCGACAGCCATTGCAGTTCTGCGCCCTCGATGTTCTGATTGAGCCAGCGCGCGGCCTCCTTGAAGGGCGGCAGCTCGTCACCACCGCAAAAGATCAGCGTCGGCGCCCTGATGCGCGCCGCCAGGGAGCGCAGGTCGGCTGCGCCAAGGGCCTCACAGGCCAGGGCATAACCTTCGCCGGAGGCTTTGGCGAACCGCTCGCGCACGTACTCAACCGCCGGTGGATTGGCGGCGACGAAGGCGTCGGTGAACCATATCTTCAAGAGCCCGTCGGTGAGTGAGGCGACGCCTGCCGTACGTGCGGCACGTGCGCGTTCGACCCACATCTGGCGCGCTTCTGCAACGTAGCGCGGTGTCGTGTCGATGAGCACCAAACGGTCGACCAACTGTGGACGGGTCGCAGCAAGGTGTTGCGCAACGAGCCCTCCAAGCGAGATGCCGGCCACGTGGGCGCGCCCCAGCCCTTGGCGCTCGAACGCCGCGGCCAGCTGCTGGGAGAGGTCCGCAATGGCGTAGGGTTCTTCGGGAACGGGTGCCTCGCCGTGACCGGGAAAGTCATAGCTGAGCAGCGTGAAGTCCTTCTCAAGGCCGGCCGCTGCAAGTTCCCATAAGCTGTGGTCGACGCCGAGGCAGTGCAGGAGGAGCAGCGCCGGCCCGCGCCCCTTGCGATGCAATCGGATTGGAATTTGCGCAAGGCCGGTGCGGGGTGGCATCGCCATAGAGACCTCCTGCCCGTGACAGCCGGGGCCCGTTGCGAAATGGAGGCGTTGACGGCCGGCAAGATCGCTCCAGGACCGGCACATCTGAGCCTCCTTTGCGATCGCCGGCAAGGGCGTTCCTGGTGCGCCTCGCGCAGGCTTTGCCGCCCGCATTGCTGGGGTCGGGGATCGCGGCCGCGCCTTTATGATGATGGTGGCAAGGGTGGCTTGGAGGTGGCGCCCCCTGCAGGCCTCGACGCGTTGTCGCCCGCAAACCTACGGCCGGGTTAGTCGGGTCGGCTGGCGGTTGCCATGTTGTGCGTCTGGCGCGCCCCGTCGATCAAGCTCTTGAGCATCTTGACGATCTCGCCGCCCAAGTACGGCTTGCTCAGCTTTGGCACCTTGCGCAGGTGGTCGGGCAGCATGACGTTGTCCGCATAGCCCGTGGTGAACGCGAACGGAATGGCGCGCGCCAGCAGTTGCTCGGCGATGGCTGCGCTGGTCTCCTGGCCTAGTCTGACATCCAACAGCGCGGCGTCGATGCGTTCCTGTGATACCAGCATCAGCCCGTGCCGCAGCGACCTTGCGGGGCCCACCACTTGATGGCCGGCGCGTTCGACGTCTTGTTGCAGCTGCAGGGCGACGAGCCCCTCGTCCTCGACGATCAAGATGCGCGTTCCCGGCCCGTCCCGGCCGTCGATGCGCTGGGTCTCCTGAGCACGATCGAAGGGCACCACGACAGGTTCGGGCGCCGCGATTTCGAAGGGGCCTTGCAGCGCGTAGACAAATCCCTCGTCGCCAAAATGGCAGTTGGTCACGGCGCCGAGGTCGGAGGCGGCCGTTTGCAGCACGGTGAGACCGAAGCCATTGCAGGTTGGCGACGTTGGCCGTGGGCCGCCGGTTTCTTGCCACACGAGGCGCAGTTGACCGCTAGAAGGCCGCGTCCAACAAACCTTGACGTGCCCCTGCGGCTTGGAAAGGGCGCCATGCTTGACCGCATTGGTGGCCAGTTCGTGGAAGATGAGCGCCATCGATTGGGCAAGTTCCGGCACGATGCGAACGGGCGCGCCGCTGATTTCGATGTTGCCGCTGGAGCGAAACGGCGAGAGAGATTCGCTGGCGAGCTCGGCGAGGCTCGCCCCGGTCCAGGCGCCGCGACGCAACAGGCCATGTGCGCGCGAAATCGCCTGAATGCGGCCGTCCAGTGCCTCTACGAAGCCTGCAACGGTTTGTGCGCGCTGGCTTGAGAGCCGGGAAATCGCCGATACGTTGCTCAGGATGTTCTTCACGCGATGATCGAGCTCGGCCATCAACAGACGCTGACGCTCGTCATTGCGCTTGCGTTCCGTGATATCGAGGACGGTCCCCATGACGCGGAGCCCGGTCCGATCTTTATCGGCAATCGCCTGACCTCGGTCCAACAGCCAGCGCACCTCTCCGTCGCGGCGGACAATCATGAATTCCAGTTCGCGCAGGCCCGGTTGGGGTGCATAGCCAAGAACGTGATTGCGCACGATCGTGCGGTGCTCCGGATGGACGACGGCAATCACGTCTTCGAGCGACAGCGGCGCCTCGCCGTCGACGCCGACAATGCGACGCAAGTATGGAGACCAGAACGCATCTGCGGTGGCGGTGTTATATTCATAGGTGCCGAAGCCCGCCGCCTCGCTGGCAAGGCGGAGCCGCTCGGCGGTCTCGCGCAGCTCGGCCGTGGAGGTCTCCAAAAGAGCGGTGCGCTCGCGCACGCGGTGTTCTAGCTCCGCGTTGAGACACTCAAGTTGACGCGTTTTGCGCCATAGCTCGACGAAGATCTTCACCTTGGCACGCAAGATCTGCGGTACCACCGGGACGGGCACGTAGTCGACCGCTCCCGTCTCGTAGCCGCGCACGCGGTCAATGTCGGAAATTTGGATCGCCGAAATGAAGATGATTGCGGTCTTTTCGTAGCGAGGGTGATTGCGCAGCAGCCTGGCGAGCTCGAAGCCATCGAGCTCGGGCATGCAGACGTCCACGAGCACGACCGCGACATCGTTCTTCAGCAGGAACTGCAGAGCCTCGCGTGCCGAGTTGGCCTTGATCAGGTTCTCGCCGAGCTCGGCAAGAATGATTTCGTAGCTCATGAGCTTGGCCGGCTGGTCATCGACCAACAGGATATTGACCGGGCCGTGCGGCGACATGGGCTCGCTCCCCCGAGGCTATCGGTGCAACCACATGCGCAAGGCAGCAAGCAGCTGCTCGGTGTTGACGGGTTTGGCGAGATAATCGGAGGCCCCGGCAGCGACGCACTTTTCACGGTCGCCCTTCATCGCCTTGGCGGTGAGCGCAATGATGGGGAGGCGCCGCAATCGGTTGTTCTTGCGGATCTCCTGCATCGTCTGATAGCCGTCCATCTCCGGCATCATGATGTCCATCAGCACGATCGCGACGTCGGGTGTCGATTCCAAGATGGCGATCGCCTCCTTCCCGGTTGTGGCCGTGAGCACGCGCATGCCGCGCCGCTCCAGCACGCTGCTGAGGGCAAAGATATTGCGTGCGTCATCGTCAACCAGCAGCACCGAACGAGCGATGAGGTCCTCGTCGGAATTGTGCAATTTCTCCAGCATACGTTGCTTGTCGGGTGGCAGATCGGAAACCAGCCTGTGCAGGAACAGGGCTGTTTCATCGAGCAGTCGCTCAGGGGATTCCACGCCCTTCACGACCACGCTGCGAGCAATGCTGTGGAGCTGCGCTTCCTCGTCCGCCGTGAGCTCGCGCCCGGTGAACACGATGACCGGCACCTCCGCCAGGCGTTCGTCGCTGCGCATCTTCTCCAGAATATCGAAGCCGCTCATATCCGGCAGGCGCAGGTCCAGGACCATGCAATCGGTCTCCTGGTTGCCCAGGATGGCGAGGGCGTCGGCGCCCGTGTCCGCGGTGATGATGTCGATGTCGTCGTGGGAAAGCAGCTCCGTGATGCTGAAGCGTTCGGCTGCGTTGTCCTCGACCACCAACAGCCGTTTGCGGCGGGGTCTGCTGAAATCCTTGATGCGGGAGATCGCTGTATCCAAACCCTCGGCGGAGGCCGGTTTGGTGATGAATGAGAATGCCCCACGCGAGAGGCCGTGCTGGCGATCCTCTTCCAAGGTGATGATTTGCACGGGGATGTGGCGCGTTGCCGGATTCTGCTTGAGTTGACTGAGCACGGTCCAGCCCAGCATGTCCGGAAGAAACACGTCGAGGGATATGGCGGTCGGATGATAGTCGTTGGCCAGTGTCAGCGCGTCCGCGCCGGTTGCCGCGACCAACACCTTGAAGCCGTGGTCATGCGCCAGATCGACGAGAATACGCGCATAGTGGGGATCGTCCTCGACGATCAGCAGCACCATATCGCCGGGCCTGAGGTCTTCACGGTCATCGGCGACAGGCTCAATCGCGCGCTCCGGCATGCGATGATAGATGACCGGCTCGGCCGAGACTGCGGCCTTGTTGTTGGGTGGGACTGCGGGTACCGGCGGGCCCGAGTACTTGAGGGGGAGATAGAGGGTAAATGTGCTGCCTTTTCCCGGCGCGCTGCGCAACTGAATTTCGCCGCCCAACAGGTTGGCGAGCTCGCGGCTGATTGCCAGCCCCAGACCGGTGCCACCGTATTTTCGGCTGGTGCTGGCGTCCGCCTGTTGGAACGCTTCGAAAATGATCCGCTGCTTTTCCGCCGAGATTCCGATGCCCGTGTCGGTCACCTCGAAGGCCACGACGGCGGGTGCCTTTGACAGCATCGCGTGGTCGGCGGTCCAGCCGTGGGAAGCCGGCGAGATGCGAAGCCTGACGCCGCCGGTCTCGGTGAATTTGAAGGCGTTGGACAGCAGGTTCTTGAGCACCTGCTGGAGGCGCTTGGAATCGGTAACGATGCTGCGATTGAGGTGGCCATCGAGCTCGACGTTGAAGGATAGATGGCGCCGCTCCGCCTCATGCCGGAACGGGCGCGAAACCGTTTCCACCAGATTGGTGAAATAGATCTCCTCCGCATCCACGCTGACCGTGCCCGACTCGATCTTGGACAGATCGAGAATATCGCTGATGAGGTTCATCAAATCGGTGCCAGCGCCATAGATGGTGCGCGCGAATTCGACTTGGCGGTCGGAAAGATTGCGTTCGGGGTTCTCGCTGAGCTGTTGCCCCAGAATCAAAATGCTGTTGAGGGGCGTGCGCAGCTCATGGGACATGTTGGCGAGGAATTCGGACTTGTACTTTGAAGTCAGCGCCAACTCCGTGGCCTTCTCCTCCAACGCGCGGCGCGCCTGCTCGATCTCCTGGTTTTTGGCTTCGACCTCGCGGTTGCGCTCGGCCAACTGCTGGGCCTTGAGCTCGAGCTGCTCGTTGCTTTGCTGCAGCTCTCGCTGCTGGGTCTGCAGCTCGGCCGCCAGCTGTTGCGATTGCGTGAGCAAGCCCTCGGTCTGCATGGTGGCCTCGATGCTGTTCAGCACGATGCCGATGCTGGTCGTGAGCTGCTCAAGGAAAGTCAGGTGCGCCGGGTCGAAATCGTGCAGTGAAGCCAGCGCGATCACGGCCTTGATCTGCTCCTCGAAGATGATGGGGAACACAAGCAGGCTGCGCGGCATGGCCTCGAGCAAGACGGCGCCGATGCGAACCGTGTCACGGGGAACATTGGACACGTGAATGCGCCGCTTTTCGATGGCACATTGGCCGATGAGCCCGTCGCCGAGCGCGAGCTGGACCGGGTATCCGTCGCGGTGATCGTCGGCGTATTTGGCGAGCAAGTTGAGGTGCACGTGGCCGTCAATTTCGGTGACCGTCTGATAGATCAGGCCTTGGTGCGCGTTCACCAGCGGGACCAGCTCCGACAGCAGCTTAGTTCCGACCGTGGCCAGATCGCGCTGGCCTTGCAGCATGCTGGTGAAGCGGGCGAGGTTGGTCTTTAGCCAATCCTGCTCGGTGTTTCGCTCCGTGGTGAGACGGAGGTTGTCGATCATGGTGTTGATGTAGTCTTTGAGCTCGGCCACTTCGCCGCTCGCGTCGACCTGGATGGAGCGCGTCAGATCGCCCTTGGTGACGGCCGTGGTGACCTCGGCGATGGCACGCACCTGGTTGGTGAGGTTCTCGGCGAGCAAGTTGACGTTGCCGGTGAGATCTTTCCACGTGCCCGCCGCGCCTGGAACGTTGGCTTGACCGCCCAAGCGGCCCTCCACGCCGACCTCGCGCGCCACCGTCGTGACCTGCTCAGCAAAGATGGCGAGCGTGCCGATCATGTTATTGATGGTTTCGCCCAAGGCGGCGACCTCGCCCTTCGACTTTACGGTGAGGTTCTGCTTGAGGTCGCCATTGGCGACCGCCGTGACAACCTTGACGATGCCGCGCACCTGCTCGGTCAGGTTTGCGGCCATCACGTTGACCGTATCCGTCAGGTCTTTCCAGGTTCCGGCGACGCCGGGGACCTGGGCCTGGCCGCCAAGCAGGCCCTCGGTGCCGACCTCGCGCGCCACTCGGGTCACCTCGGAGGCAAAGGCATTGAGCTGATCCACCATCGTGTTGATGGTGTTCTTGAGCTCCAGGATCTCGCCCTTCACGTCGACCGTGATCTTGCGCGAGAGGTCGCCGCGTGCCACCGCGGTGGTAACCTCGGCGATGTTGCGAACCTGGGTGGTCAGGTTGGCGGCGAGGAGATTGACATTGTCTGTCAGGTCCTTCCACGTACCACCCACCCCTGGCACCACGGCCTGACCGCCAAGACGTCCCTCGGTGCCGACCTCGCGGGCCACGCGCGTCACCTCGGCGGCGAACGAGCGCAGCTGCTCAACCATCGTATTGAGCGTCTCTTTCAGCTGCAAAATCTCGCCGCGCACGTCGACCGTGATCTTCTTGGAGAGATCGCCGCTGGCGATGGCCGTCGCGACCTCGGCGATGTTTCGGACTTGAGCGGTGAGATTGCTCGCCATGAAGTTCACGTTGTCGGTGAGGTCCTTCCAGGTCCCCGCCACCCCGGGGACGGCGGCCTGACCACCGAGCTTTCCTTCCGTGCCCACCTCGCGCGCCACCCGCGTCACCTCGGAGGCGAAGGCGTTGAGCTGATCGACCATCGTGTTGATGGTGTTCTTGAGCTCGAGAATTTCTCCCTTCACATCGACGGTGATCTTGCGCGAGAGATCCCCGCGTGCCACTGCGGTCGTTACCTCGGCGATGTTGCGCACCTGGCCGGTGAGGTTGCCTGCCATCGAGTTGACGCTGTCGGTGAGATCCTTCCAGGTGCCGGCCACGCCCGGCACATTGGCCTGACCACCGAGCTTGCCTTCCGTGCCCACCTCGCGGGCCACGCGTGTCACTTCGCCGGCAAAGCGGTTGAGCTGATCGACCATCGTATTGAGGGTCTCTTTCAGCTGCAGGATTTCGCCGCGCACATCGACGGTGATCTTGCGCGAGAGATCGCCGCTCGCAATCGCGGTGGCGACTTCGGCGATGTTGCGCACCTGATCGGTAAGGTTGCCCGCCATCGAGTTGACGCTGTCGGTCAGGTCCTTCCACGTTCCAGCAACGCCGGGAACGGCCGCCTGGCCACCAAGCTTGCCGTCGGTGCCCACCTCGCGGGCCACGCGCGTTACCTCCGCGGCGAACGCATTGAGCTGATCGACCATGGTGTTCAGCGTGTCTTTGAGGAGCAGGATCTCGCCGCTGACATTGACGGTGATCTTCTTGGAGAGGTCGCCTTTGGCGACGGCGGTTGCCACTTCGGCGATGTTGCGCACCTGGCCGGTGAGGTTGCTCGCCATGGAATTGACGCTGTCGGTCAAGTCCTTCCACGTTCCGGCGACGCCGCGCACCATGGCCTGGCCGCCGAGCTTGCCTTCGGTGCCGACCTCCCGCGCGACGCGGGTGACCTCGCCGGCAAAGGCGTTGAGCTGATCGACCATCGTATTGATGGTCTCCTTAAGCTCCAGAACCTCGCCGCGGACATCGACGGCGATCTTCTTGGAGAGATCACCGTTTGCAATGGCGGTGGAGACCTCGGCGATGTTGCGCACCTGCGTGGTCAGATTGCTGGCCATCGAGTTGACGCTGTCGGTGAGGTCCTTCCAGGTGCCGGCGACGCCGCGCACGTTTGCCTGACCGCCAAGACGACCCTCGGTGCCGACCTCGCGCGCGACACGCGTCACCTCGGAAGCGAAGGCGTTGAGCTGGTCGACCATCGTGTTGATGGTTTCCTTGAGCTGCAGGATCTCACCGCTGACGTTGACCGTGATCTTCTTGGACAAGTCGCCGCCTGCAATGGCGGTCGCCACCTCGGCGATGTTGCGTACCTGTGCCGTCAGGTTGCTCGCCATCGAGTTCGCATTGTCGGTGAGGTCCTTCCAGGTTCCCGCCACGCCCGGAACGGCGGCCTGCCCGCCCAGACGGCCTTCGGTGCCCACCTCGCGCGCAACGCGCGTCACCTCGGAAGCGAAGGCGTTGAGCTGATCGACCATCGTGTTGATGGTATTCTTGAGCTCGAGAATTTCTCCCTTCACATCGACGGTGATCTTGCGCGAAAGGTCACCGCGCGCAACCGCCGTTGTCACCTCGGCGATGTTTCGCACCTGGGTGGTGAGGTTGGCGGCAAGCAGGTTGACGTTGTCGGTGAGGTCCTTCCACGTGCCAGCCACACCCGGAACCACGGCTTGGCCGCCCAGGCGCCCTTCGGTGCCAACTTCGCGCGCCACGCGTGTGACCTCTGCTGCGAATGAGCGCAACTGGTCCACCATCGTATTGATGGCTTCCTTGAGCTGCAGAATCTCGCCGCGCACATCGACGGTGATCTTCTTTGAGAGATCACCATTCGCGACTGCAATCGTCACTTCGGCGATATTGCGCACCTGGTCGGTCAGGTTGCTCGCCATTGAGTTCACGCTTTCGGTGAGGTCCTTCCACACCCCGGTGACCTCACGAACCTGGGCCTGGCCGCCGAGCTTGCCGTCGGTGCCGACCTCGCGTGCCACGCGGGTGACTTCCGAGGTGAACACGCTGAGCTGCTTGATCATGGTGTTGACGATCGTGGCCGAGCGCAGGAATTCGCCCTTCAGAGGTCGCCCGTCCACGTCGAGACGCATGGTTACCAACAGATCGCCTTGCGCGACCGCTTCGATGCTGCGTGTGACTTCCGCGGTCGGCCACAACAGGTCGTCGATCAAGGAATTGACGGAATGCTCGATGCCACCCCAGGAGCCGGTCGCAAGGCCAATGCGCAAGCGCTGACGGGTCCTGCCTTCTTTGCCGACGACCTGGCCCAGGTGCTCCAGCTGCTGGGCCATGTGCTGGTTGGTTGCAACGATGTCGTTGAAGGTGTCGGCGATCTTGCCCAGCAGGCCCGGCGCGTCGCCCGCCATGCGGACGGAAAAGTCGCCGAGCCGCATGGCTTGCAGGGCGCGCAAGCAATCTGTGAGACCGGCGTGTTCAGCCGAACCATTGGTAAGAGCAGGAAGCGGACCTTGCGTGTTAGGTGCGGCTGCTCCCGCTCTTTCTAGCTCGTTCATGTGCTGACCCACCCGTTCTTCCGGTCGAGACCTGCGGGGAAGATGGGGGGCCAGCCCGCGCGATCGCCGAGCTGACGGGTCGTCGAGCCTAGCCGCTGCTTCCCCTGTCGAAATCCCCTTCGGGCTCGCTTAACGAGGCCAAACGCATGAGCTTTGAATAGGTTCCGGGGGCCGCACAGGCGCAAAACGCGCCTGCTTTTCGTGGTCTCCAGTCAGGGCAAGGCTCGATCGTGGCTGAGGGCGAGCTCTTCTTGCTCGCGGATGCTTTCCCGTCGCCCTCCCAACCCGGTCGCTCTGGCAAGGCCGCAGCCGTTTGCTGGGCGGGGGTCTCCCTCCGGGTTGTCTCCCTCTGGCCGGTGGGTTAATCCTTGATCAACAACTCCGCGCGAAGATGGCATCGCAAGCAGGGCCTGACGTGGCGGCTGCGATGGGCCGGGCATGTTAGCCTGCCATGGGGGGCCTGACATCAGGGGCCTGACATCAGGGGCCTGGCATCGGGGGCCGTCGCGTGCCCGGCGGGCGTGCGATGCGCCCAAGCCAATCGAGGCTGGAACCAACGCCCGCATCGGGAGTTGCTGTGCGGGGTTTAGGTGCATGGCGTGGGGCTGTCCCGTGAGTATCGCGCTTCCACATGAGCCTGCCTGCGAGGGGCGGGCGACCGGCGCCGGCGGCCTCGATGGGGGCCTTGGCCAGGGTTCGCTCCGCTTTGGGCGCAATGCCATCCTCTACCGCCGGGGCGAGCCCAGGACCTGTCTTTATTACATCGAGGCAGGGGTCGTGGCACTCCTGCGGCAGGCTCCTCAAGGGCACCGAGAGATCGTTGAGTTCGCCTTTGCCGGCGATGTGCTGGGTTGCGGCTTGTTCGAGCACCATACGTCCTGGGCCCAGGCCGTCGGCGAAGTGCGCGCAAGGCGCATGCCGTTAACGGCGCTTGACGAGCTCGTGCACCGCGACAAGCGAGCCTTTGACCGTTATGCCGAGACTTTGCAGCGGGAGTTCGAATACCGCCGCAACCAGCTCGTCAACGCCGAGCGCAGCCTCCCGGCTCGCGTCGCTGCGCTGCTGGTCGCCCTGGCGCGGCAGAACGGCCTTGAGGGCCGCGATCCGTGCGTGGTCGGGGACGAGCTTGAGTGTGGCGCCGTCGCGGCCTGGTTGGGCATCGATGTGCAGGCATTGGCCAATGCGCTGAAGGAGCTTGAGCAATCGGGCTTGATCGAGCAGGCTCCCCCCGCCGGCGTGCGGCTATCGGACCGCGCGCGGCTCGAGCGCCTCGTCGACGAACTCCCGCCTCCCTCCGCATCGGTGCTGGCATAACGGGCAGCCGCGATCGAGGCGGCAATGCGCCGTGCCAAGCTGAGGTTGTGGGGTCAGATTCTCAGGTGAGGGTCCAGGCTCTGGGGTGAGGTTCTGGCTTCGGGTCGGCGCCAGGCCGGCGAAATGGCTTGCCCGGCCTCTTGGGTCGGCTCAACGGGCCGCAGGGTTGAAGAGGTTGGCGTCGAGCTGGCCGACGGGCACGTGCATTTCGACGAGATCGGTGCGGGTGTCAAAGCCCTGTGCATCCTTGGCGATCCATCCCTTGATTTGCAGGGCGGGCTTGGCAGCCAAGAACAGCCTGATCCGGCTCGAGCTGTCGCCGCTCTTGTCCTCAAACACGATCGAGATCGCGTCCTCCTTCTCCTCTACCTCGAGCACGCGAGCATCGCGCATTAGATCGACATTGTCTTGCAGCAAGGCGCGGAACGGCGTGTAACCGAGATCCCAACGATCATCGGTGCTGAGGTCACGATCTTGAATGGCGATGTACTGGCCGTCCGAGATGATGACGACCCTGCTCGGCGGGTTGAACTCAAAGCGAAAGCGGCCGGGACGGGCGATATAGAACTTGCCGCGCTGGCGCTTGTTGTCGGCGCCGGTCTGCACGAATGTACCCTCCAGGCTCGTCAGCTGGTTGAAGTAGGCGTTCACCTTGCGCACAAGCTCGACCTGGTTTTTGGTGTGCACGCCAGCGATCGATCCGGTGGGCCCGATCACCTTCGCCTCTTGGCCAGCTGCGGGACCTGCCGCGCAGAGGCCGAGCAGGACCATGAAGCTAAGCGCGGTCGAGCGGTGCACCATCGCAATATCATCCCGTGTTCGCGACTGGAGTGAAGTGGGGCACTTCCATCCCCATGGCAAGCATTGAAACTCCGCTTTAGATCACGATTCGTGTGGGATCATTGCCTCACCTCGTGCGGATGGCTGCGGGCTGTGCATGGGCCAATGCACCCTCAAAGCCAGCATGAACGGCAATTGCGGCCGCGAGAGGCATGTCCAAAGCCTGACACCCGCGCCCCGGGCCCTGTGGCCGGGTGTGAGCAAGGGAAGGCCGGCTTTGCCCACCACCTGTCAGGCGGGGCGCGGGCTCAGCGGTTAAGGGATGACGGCGCTTGAGTGCCCTCGCACTGGGTGGCAGGCGGACATTGGGCGGCAAGGGGCACCCGTGGTCGCGACCGTGGCTTGGCCGACACAGCCGCAGTATGAGACGCCTGCGCTGGTGTGGCCTCCCCCCGGTGCCCGCAAGCGTTTTATCGGCGGCCACGTCTTCTGATAGGCTGCGCCCAGATCCAAAGTTGGATGGAAGATCCCGCCAGCACGGCGTCAAGTCCAGGGAGAACGTGGCGTGACTGCGAAGCGTCGCCAGATGCATCTGGCCGTGTTCTGGCTGGGCACCGGCAATCATTCCGCGGGTTGGCGCATGGCGGGCGCCTGGGACAACAGCTGCAGCTGGTCCATGCTGGAGGCCGGCGCGCGCATCGCCGAGCGGGGCAAGTTCGATCTCTTCTTCATCTCCGATAGCCTCGCCTGCTCCCTCAACGACCACCCCTCTTTCCAGACGCGCTTCGAGCCGACCACGGCCGTGGCCGCGCTGAGCATCGCCACGCGTCAGGTCGGGCTTGGGGCCACGGTATCGACGAGCTTCAGCGCGCCATTTACGGTCGCGCGCACGTTCCAGACGTTGCAGCACTTGAGCCAGGGACGCGTCGCTTGGAACGTGGTGACGAGCAGTTCCGACATTGCCGCGCGCAATTACGGCATGGAGCGGCATTTTGAACACGACAAACGCTACGAGATCGCCGGCGAATTCGTCGACGTCGTGCGCGGGTTGTGGGACACCTGGGATGAAGGCGCCGGCGTCAGGTGCAAGGAAACTGGTGTCTACGCGGATCCCGCGCGGGTGAGGGCACTCGACCACAATGGCCGGTACTTCCAGGTGCGCGGACCCCTCAACATCGAACGGTCCCAACACGGTCATCCGCTCATCATCCAAGCAGGCGGTTCGGAACCGGGACAGGACCTCTCGGCGCGCACGGCCGATATTGTATTCTCGGTCGTGAACGGCGACACGGCCGCGGCCAGGGCCGCCTACGTGGGCCTCAAGGCGCGGCTCACCAGGTACGGCCGCGCCTCGGACGACATGGCGATCCTGCCCGGCGTCATGCCGATCATCGGCCGCACCGATGCTGAGGCTAAGGCGCAGCTCGATCGCCTGCAGAGCTGGCTGTCGCCGACCAACGCGCTGACGCTCGTGTCCAATCGGATCGGGCACGACATTTCGGGCTATCCGCTCGATGGGCCAATTCCCGAGCTGCCAGTATCCAACAACAGCCGGTCGTTTGCGCGAAGCCTCCTGGACTTGGCGCGCCGCGAGAAGATGACGCTGCGCGATCTATACAACATCACGGCGGCGGCGCGCGGGCATTGGGTGATCTACGGCACGCCGCAGCGTATCGCGGACACCCTGGAGGAATGGTTCGTGGGAGAGTTGGCCGACGGGTTCATGATCCTCCCGGCGTACTTCCCGGGTGCCTTTCACGACTTCGTCGAGCTGGTCGTGCCCGAGCTGCAGCGCCGCGGACTGTTTCGCACCGATTATGCCGGCTCCACGTTGCGCGATCATTTGCGCCAGGGTGCAGATCGCTAGGCGCCACCCAGCAAATGGTGCGGTCTGAGGCTGCTTTTTTGGGCGGAGGAGGCAGCGCGCGGCCGCCGCGGGCGCCCCCCGCCATCGCCAGTGTCGAGTTGGCAAGGCCTCGACCCCGCGCGGCTTCCCGCCTACTGTGCGGTGTTGCGGCTCGATCGCAAGCTTGCCAGGAGGCTCAATGCTCAGGTCTATAACGACCATCTGGCTTGGCGTTCTCATGGTGGCGGCGGTCTTGCCGGCGCCAGCGGCGCTGGCTGATGATGAGCGTGTGGATCTGCTGCTCGTGCTGGCGGCCGATGTGTCGCGCAGTGTCGATGAGCGAAAGTTCAGGCTGCAGCGCGAAGGTTATGCCACCGCCATCGTCGACCCGCGCGTGGTGCGGGCGATGACGCAGGGCCCGGCGGGGCGAATTGCACTGTGCTTCGTGGAATGGGCCTCCGACGGTGAACAGGTCATCATCATCGACTGGACATCTGTCGGCAGCGAGGCTGAGGCGAAGGCCGTTTCCAAGCAAATACGCGAGGCACCCCGCGCCTTCATGGGCCGCACCTCGATCAGCGCGGCCATCGACTATTCCATGACCGTGCTGGCGCACAGTCCCTTCGCTGGTCCGCGCCGCGTCATCGACGTATCGGGTGACGGCACCAACAACAGCGGCCGGCCGGTGACGGCGGCGCGTGATGCGGCCGTTGCCGAAGGCGTGACGATCAACGGCCTCGTCATCCTGAGCGAGGTGCCCCTGCCCACCAACCCAATGCACACCCATCCCCCCGGCGGCCTCACTGCCTACTACGAGAACAACGTCATCGGCGGCCCGGGCGCGTTCGTGGTCGAGGCCGAAAGCTTCGAAGCTTTCGGCCAACTCTTGGTGTCAAAGCTGGTCAAAGAGATCGCTGCACGGGCAAGCGCTCTTCGACCTGGCTGACAAGGCTCAGCGTTCGGCGGCCAAGCTTTGCAAATCGACGGGTAGACGGCCCATGTTGAGATGGCCGTCCCCGGTCAGGGGCCACTGTTCGCGCGGCCGATCCCAATAGAGCTCGACGCCGTTCTGGTCGAAGTCGCGCAGGTAGAGCGCCTCGCTGACGCCGTGATCGCTGGCACCGTCGAGCGGGATGCCGGCCGCGATCAGGCGGCGCAGCGCATCGCCGAGTGCCGCGCGTGTCGGATAGAGGATGGCGAGGTGGTAAAGGCCCGTTGAACCGGGCGGTGGCGGAGGACCGCCCAGGCTCTCCCAAGTGTTGAGGCCGATGTGGTGATGATAGCCGCCCGCGGAGATGAAGGCCGCTTCGCGCCCACGCCGCTGCACCAGCTCGAAGCCCAGAACGCCGCAATAGAAGGAGAGCGCCCGTTCCAAGTCGGCGACCTTGAGGTGCACGTGGCCGATGCGCACGCCGCCGGCGATCGGGCGGTTGGTCACTGGATCGGGCAGCGGCCTTAACCTGTCGATCGTATCCATCATCGTGTCGTCCTTTTGTTGTCGGCTGGGGCGGAGGAGACCCCTTCTGGCCAGGGCTGCGAATTGATCTCGTTGCCCGCGGCGTCCGTGCGCGCACGACCCATGACATCCCCGCCCAAACTTTGAGGGCTCCTCCCCCCAAGGCCTTCCAGGAATGCCACCAAGTCAAAGGTCATATGGTGGACGTGCGCGGGCGGCTCCACCCAGGCGCGGATCATTTGCTGAACGGGGTGGTCGTTATTGGCGTTGGAGCGCACCAAAACGGTCGTCATGCCGAGCGCGTGTGGAGCCTCAAGATTGCTCGGAATGTCCTCAAACATGGCCGATCGAGTGGCCTCCACGCCGTGTGCTTTGCAAAAATGCTGATAGCAGCTGGCCGCCGGCTTGGGCACGTAGTTCGCATCGCAAATGTCGAAGATGGTCTCAAAGCAGTTGAGCACGCCGAGCTTGCCCGCTACCCGCTCGGCGTGGCGGCGTGAGCCGTTGGTAAAGATGAGCTTGCGGCCAGGCAGTTTGTCGATGGCAGTGGCGAGCTCGGGGTGCTCGCGCACCGGCGCCAGATCGATGTCGTGCACATAGTCGAGGAATGGCTTCGGTTCGATCCCGTGCACTTGCATGAGGCCGCTCAGCGTGGTGCCGAACTGGCGGTAGTAGGTCTTCTGCAGGTGGCGCGCGTAGGTAAAGGGCACGCCTAGCAAGCGGGCGATGAACTCGCCCATGCGCTGATCGACCTGCAGGAAGAGATTGCAATCGGCGGGATAGAGGGTGTTGTCAAGGTCGAACACCCACACTTGTGTTCGCTCGAACCCGCGCCCTTGCGCGACCTCTGCTCGCGCGCCGGCAGCGCTTTGGGTGGGAGGGGGCGTGCGGCCAGGTGAGGTATCAGGGGAGGTCGTCATGCGTTCTTCTTCGCCCTGCGGGTAACCAGCGTTCCAACGCCGTGTTCGGTGAAAAGCTCAAGCAGCACGCAATGCGCGACCCGGCCGTCGATCACCACCACAGCCTCGACGCCGGCCTCCACCACTTCGATGCAACCCTCGACCTTCGGGATCATGCCGCCGGTAATGACGCCGTCGCGGATGAGCCGGCGCGCCTCCTCGATGGTGAGCTCCTGCAGCAGCTTGCCATGCTTGTCGAGCACCCCCGCGACGTCTGTGAGCAGCAGCAGGCGCTTGGCTTTCATGCGCGCGGCAAGGGCACTCGCGAAGGTGTCGGCATTGATGTTGAGGGTCTCCCCCTCGTTGCTGATGCCGACCGGTGCGATGACTGGAATGAGATCGGAGCCGGCGATCACCTCGACGATATGCGGATTGACCTGGGCGGGATCGCCAACATAGCCGATGTCGACGGCTTGCATCAGGTTGGACTCGGGGTCAGGCATCTCGGTGATCTTGCGAGCAATCATGAGGTTGGCATCCTTGCCCGAGATGCCGACCGCCTTGCCGCCCTGGCGATTGATGGCGGTGACGATGTCCTTGTTGATGAGGCCCGCCAGCACCATCTCCACCACCTCGACCGTCGGCTTGTCCGTGACCCTGAGGCCGTGCACGAACTCGCTCTTCAGTTGGAGGCGCTTGAGCATGCCGGCGATCTGCGGCCCACCACCGTGAACGATGATGGGGTTCACGCCCGCCTGCTTCAGGAGCACGATGTCTTGGGCGAAGGCCGCCGCCAGCGCGGGTTCACCCATGGCGTGCCCGCCATACTTGACGACGACCGTCTGCCGGTCGTAGCGCTGCATGTGCGGCAGGGCCTCGGCAAGGATGCGCGCCTGCGTATGTGCGGAGGGCGGTGGAGACCTTTCCCCGGTCATCGCCGCTTCCTGCTCCTTTGCCATGTCGCGTCCCCGGGCCAGCTTGCGAGCCACGAGCTCGCCGCATCATGCACTTATAACGGGCCAATCGCGCGCTCAACGGAATTTGCGCGAAGCTTGATCGGTTGGGCCTGCACAACTTCTTGCGGCCCCGGGGCGTGTAAAGCCAGGGCCCATCGGCTAGACTGATTGGGGCCACACTGATTGGGACTAGAGGGACTGGGGTTAGAGGGACTGGGGTTAGAGGGACTGGGACTTGAATCGGATGCGCCTGCCGAGCTATGCCCCGCTGGCGCGCCGGCGTAAGGGGCGCAGACGCTGCGGGGCCTTCCGCACCGCATCCGGGGGTAGTTGATGCCGCAGTCGTTTGCGGAGCAGCTCAGATCGATTCCCATGTCGCCCAGTCTGGGCCAAAGCCTGGAGCGCGCCCATCGCAGCGCGCGCGATCAGTCCCACCGCCTCGTCACGCTCGAGCATTTGCTCCTGGCCTTGACCGAGGACGCCGAGGCGGGGCTGATCCTCCAGGCCGCCAATGTCGACCTCTCCCGACTTGGCACGGATGTCTCTGGCTATCTTGGTCGGCTGCTGGAAGACATGCGGGCAGAGCCCGGCGCGGAGCCGCGTCCGGACGGCGAGCTGCTGCGCGTGCTGCAGGCCGCCGCCTCGGCCGCCCAACAATCGCGGCGCCGGCAGATCGACGGTGCGATCGTGCTGGCGGCCATTGTCGGCGACGGGAAGAGCCCCGCCGCCGGCCTTCTGAAGGCCCTGGGGATGACCTTTGAGGAGGCGATCCGCGCGCTGCAGCGCGCCAACACGAGGGCGCGCCTGAAGCCTCTCGCCAAGGGGGCTTCGGCGGCGTCGCCGGCGGAGGCATCGCCGGCATCTCCTGCCGTGGGCGCGGAGCCTCAGAGCGGGAGCGAACTGCCTGTCACCCAGCCAGCAACGGCCACCGCGCAGCCGTCAGCAGCGCAGTCGGCCGACGAAATTCTGGCCGCGGCTCGCGCACGCATCCAGAAGCGATCGCAAGCCGCAGTCCAGGCAGAGGGATCGTTATCCCCCGAGCCGCCCTCGGCGCCGCGCCCAAGCCCCACGCCTCCCGCCCAGGCGGCGGACAACGCGCCGCCGATCGAAACCGTTGACCCGTCGCAGACCAAATCGCTGACCGCGGCGATCGAGGCGGTGATGTCCCCGCCCGTGTCCCCGCCCACGGTCGAGCCACGCCTGCCGCCGACGGTGCCCTCGGCCAAGCCCCAGTCGAACGATCTGCCCCCGCCGGCGCCCGTGGCACCGGCTCCCCCGGTCCCTGCGCGGGGGAACTGGACCCCGGCACCGGAAGCGAAGCCTGAGCCGCAATCGGCAAGGCTGTCGTCCCTGCCGCCGGTGGGACGTGCGCCTCCACCCGCCTTTCCGGCCCGACCGGTGCAGCAGCACGAAGGCCCGCGGCGGCCACCATTGCCGGGGCTAGCGCCAGCGCCGCCGCAAGCGGGCTTAGCCACCCGGCCGGCCACAGCACCGCGGCCGGAGGCGAGCGCCCCCGGCGGACGGCCGCCGCGGGCGAACGGCAGCTTTGGCGAGTTTCCTCCTTCGACCCAAGCTCCGGTCCAACCTCTGGGCCAACCTCTGGGCCAACCTTTGGCCCAACCCCTGGGCCAACCTCTGGGCCAACCTCTGGCCCAACACGTCCCCGAGCGTCTCGATCTGGCTCAAAGACGCGCGGCGCCGCAGCGTGGGGGCGTGTCCGGCGAGAAGGGGCTGCTGATCGAAGCCGTGCCGCGTCGCATGCGCGTTGGTACGGCGGCGAGCTCGGAGGTGCGCATTGCGCGCGACAAGATCGACGGCCTATTGCTGGCGCTCAGGAACCGCGATGGCCAGGCGTCTGGTGAGGCGCCGCTGGTGCGAACGCTGTCGGTGCGGCTCAAGGGGACGAAGGGTGGTTTTTGGATCGAGCCTACCACGCCCGAGACACAATGGGTCGAAGGCCAGCGCGCCCGGGTTGAAAACGATCACATCGTTTGGCGGTGGACGGTGGTGCCCCGCCGTCGCGGCCGCAGCCGCCTCACCGTGATGGTGACGGTCAACACGGCCGGACGTGATGGCGTTGTGGCGACAACCTCTCCGCCCGATCGGGTGATCGATGTGAGCGTCGGCCTCAATCAGAGCCGGAGGGTGGCGCGGGTGGCGGGCTGGATCCTGGCCGCGGTCGTCGGCGCCGCGCTGGCGCACTTGGGTCCGCAGTATTGGCCGCTCGTCTCCGCCCTCCTTACCAAGACCCTCGGCATTTAGGCGTAAAACGTTGCCCACCGGTTTTGGCGGCGGTGCCGGACAGCGGGGGCTCGCAGCGCTCCCCTCGCTAGCTACTTTCTGGCGCAAAATTAGCATCTTCGGCGTGGGCCGGTCCGCCGAAAAAACGAAATTGCCGCCGGCGGCGGCCGGCGGTAATTCGTGAGCAGCTTTGAGGCGAGCGAACCCCCTCAAGGTCCGGATTTGTTCG
>DATBGH010000055.1:0-88751 GCA_036558085.1 Hyphomicrobiaceae bacterium | reverse complement strand
GTCGAAGAAGATCTACGATGCCTTCATGACGGGCCCGGAGCACATGGTCGAGCTCTTCCACGGCTACACCTATTCGGGCCATCCCCTGGCCGCCGTGGCCGGCCTCGCCACGCTCGACATCTATAAGGACGAAGGGCTGTTTGAGCGCTCTGCCAAGCTGGACCCCGTGCTCGCCGATGCCATGATGAGCCTCAAGGGCGCGCCAAATGTCGAGGACATCCGCACCGTGGGACTGCTGAGCGGCATCGACCTGGCGCCGATCCCCGGCAAGCCCGGATTGAGGGGCTTTGAGGCAACCGAGCGCATGTACCACGATTTTGACATCTATGTGCGGGTCGCCCTGGATACGCTCGTCATCGCTCCCCCGCTCGTCTCGAGCGAACGCGACATCGCCGAGATCCGCGACCGCTTGGCCAAGGTCCTGACGGCGGTGGCTTAGGCCGCTCCCTGGCGCTGTGGGGCAAGATCAAGGACGGGTTCGCCGATCTGATCTCCCCAGAGCCCGAAGTGAGCCCAAAGCGAACCCGGAGCGATGAACACTGGGGTGGCGGAGCCCTGCCGGTAAGCCCGGTGGTTAAACCCCGCGGTTAAACCCCGCGGTTAAACCTCCCGGTTAAGCCCCGGGCACCCCAGGTGGATTGTCGGCCCTCGCGGAGCGGCACTGCCCAGAAAAACCCGATCCGGTCGGGATCGCCTCGGCGGGAGGCTGGCATTTTTGCAGGCCATCGGCGCCTTTTGGCCCCCGCGAAAGCTGGTGACAGTCCCGGTGGCCGGGTTGCGCGGAAAGAGCCGCTTCGTGAAGCTTGCCGCGACGATTCGCAAAATCAGCAATGTGAGCCCGGTGGCAATGACCCAGCAATTTGCCGTTCCTGACGAGGCCCCATCCTACAACCCCCAGTATGGCGATGCCTTCGTGGTATTTTCGGTAACGGTGCTCTCGTGTGCGGTCGGGGCTTGGCTGCTGCTTCACCTCGGGGTGGCGCTTTGGATGACCTCCGTTGCCGCCCTTGGCGTCTACGTCGCACTCCTGGTGTTTCACCTCCTGGTGCGCCGTTCGATGATGGGCGCCATGCCAGCCCCAGCCGTCCGGGCACAAAGGCCCGGCGCGCGGCGCCAGCCCCAATTTGTTGCCGGGGCGCCCATCCTGCGGCCTGAAGCGCCCGCACTGCCGCCCAAGATCCAACCGCCGCCCTTGCCCGCAGAGCCCCCACGCGGCGCCGAGCCGCCACCCCCCGACCGGCGCCGCCCAACCGATCCCTTCACGTTTCGGCCAACGCGGGAGCCATCGCTGTCGGGTTCCCCGCTGTCTGCTCCTCCACTCTCGGCTCCCCCGCTCCCTGGCTTTGCCCCGAAGCCTCCGCCGGCTGCTGGCGGGCCGCGCCCCCCCATGCCGCCTGCCGCTGACGACCAACCGCCCGAAATGCGCGTCGAGCTCGTTCAAGAGCTGATCAAGAAGCTTGCCGACGAGCTCAATACGGCGACCGCTCCTGCGGCTGCAGGCGAGCGGGCCGCAGCGGCCCCGGCGCGGGCGCCCGACCCCGACGGCATGATCAATCGGTCGGTGGATGCCCTCGAGGCCACGGCACGCAGCATGCAACCGCGCCGTCGCATGAAGACCCCAACGGGTGCACCACCGCCGCCAAATGCCGGCCCGGCCGGCAAGGAGGGGCCCGCGTGGCGTCCAACGCCGGGCAGCACTCCAGGTCCGGTCCGTGATCCGGCGAAGGGCGCCACGCCACCGCAGCTCAACCCCCACCTGGCGCGCATTGCCGAGGCGGTCGCTACACAGCGCATGGAAGTTCTGCTTGAGCCGATCCACGGCCTGATCGAAGGCCGCCCCCGTCACTTCGAGGTCACCACGCGGCTGTTGACCCCCGACGGCGCCGCGATCGATCCCCGCGAGTACGTTCCAGCGGCGCGAGGGTGCGGCCTGATGCCCCGCATCGACGCCGCCAAGATGGTCCGCGCGGCGCGCCTTGCCGGCCGCCTCGGAGAGCGTGGCCGGGAAGGCTCGGTGCTGGCGAGCATCACCGGGGATTCGCTCACCGATCAGACCTTCCTGGAAGCCGCCGCCACCGGGCCGCGCGGCGGCGGGATGGGCCTCGTGCTCTCCTTCGCCCAGAGCGAGGTGCGGGCTTTCACGCCGGGCCACGCCAAAGCGCTTAGCAGTCTGGCCGCGCTCGGCTTGCGCTTCGCGCTCGAGGAGGTGACCGACCTTGACATGGATTTCGCCGCCCTCAAGGGCATGGGCTTTGCCTTCGTCGAGCTCGATGCACCCGTGTTCCTCGACGGGTTGCCGGCGGCCGGCGGGCGCGTGCCCGCCGCCGATATTTGCCGGCATTTGGCAAACTTCGGTCTCGCCCTGATCGTCGGCCGGATCGACGACGACTGGCTGTTGGCGCGCATCCTTGGGTTTGGCGTGCTCTACGGCAAAGGCGCGCTGTTCGGTGGGCCGCGGTTGGTGAAGGATGAGGTGGTCGCCGCAACGACCGCAGCGTGAAGCAACACCGCTTCCACTCGACCGCGATCTGCTCTAGTGAGGCCGTATGACGCCTGCGGCCATTCCAATCCTATCGTCGATCGCTGAGCTTTCCGCCACATGCGACGCCTGGATCGTCGACATCTGGGGCGTGATACACAATGGCGCGACCGCATACGCTGCGGCGGGTGAGGCATGCCGCCGGTTCCGTCGCGATGGCGGCATCGTCGTGCTGCTCTCCAACGCCCCGCGACCATTTCGTGCGGTGGTGCATCAGCTCACCACATTCGGCGTGGCTCCGGACAGCTACGACGGGGGGCTGACGTCGGGCGACGTCACGCGTAGCTTGCTCGAGGCGTGGTCAGGCCGTTCGCTGCTGCACATCGGGCCTGAGCGCGACAAGGGCCTATTTGAAGGCCTCACCGCCCGCCTGACCACACCCGATGCGGCCGAGGCGATCGTGTGCTCGGGCCTGTGGGACGACACCTGCGAGACGCCGGCGAACTATGCGGCGTTGTTTGCAGCTTTGGCCGCACGACGCCTGCCGATGCTGTGCGCCAACCCCGACTTGATGGTTGAACGCGGCAACAAGCTCGTCTACTGCGCTGGCGCGCTTGCGGCGCTCTACGCAGACACCGGCGGAGAGGTGATCTACGCCGGCAAACCGCACTTGCCGATCTACGAGCGCACCTTGGCAACCCTTGAGCGCCTTGCCGGTTCGGCGTTGCCGAGAGAGCGCATCCTTGCCATCGGCGATGGTATCGACACGGATCTGCTTGGCGCGCACCGGGCGGGCCTGCGTTCGGTCTTCATCGCCAGTGCTGTGCATTTGCCAGGGGGGCTCAATGCGCGCACGCTCGATGCGCTCTTCCAATCGCGACCCTTTCGGCCCGTAGCCGCGCTGCCGGCCTTGACTTAGCTCGGCGCGCATCGTGATACGCGAGCGCGGCCTAGCTACGCCATCAGCACGACCTTACCGATGTGGGCCCCTGACTCCAGCCGTCGATGTGCGTCGGCCGCCTTCGCCAACGCAAAGGTCGAATCCAGGACCACTTTGACCTTGCCCGCCCTCAGCAGCGGCCACACCTGCGCCTCAAGCGCGCGGGCGAAGCCCGCCTTGGCCGCGCGCGTGCGGGGGCGCAGCGTGGAACCTGTGAGGGTGACGCGTTTCATCATTACCCGCGCGATGTTGATCTTCACCTCCGCGCCGCCAAGCACGGCGATCTGCACGATGCGGCCCTCCTCTGCGGCCGCGGCAATGTTGCGCTCGGTGTAATCGCCGCCCACCATGTCGAGCGTCACGTCAATGCCCTTGCCCCCCGTTGCCTCTCGCGCCGCTGCCACGAAATCCTCAGTGCGATAGTTGACGGCCCGGTCGGCGCCGAGCTCCAGGCACGCCTTCAATTTCTCGGCCGAGCCGGCGGTCGCGATGACGTTGGCACCGAGCGCCTTGGCGAGCTGGATGGCAGTCGTGCCGATGCCGCTGGTGCCGCCATGGACCAGAAGCCACTCGCCTGCGGCCAGTCGACCCCGCTCGAAGACGTTGTTCCACACCGTGAAGAAGGTTTCCGGGATTGCGCCCGCATGTACCATGTCGAAGTTGGCCGGGACCGGCAGCGCGATGGGCTCCTCGGCAAGAGCGTACTCAGCGTAGCCGCCGCCGTTGACAAGCGCGCAGACTTTGTCGCCGAGCTGCCAGTGGGTCACGCCCTCTCCAATCGCCGCCACCTCTCCGGCGACCTCCAGGCCCGGCAGCGGCGAGTGCCCGGGTGGTGGGGGATAGGAGCCGGCGCGCTGCATGAGGTCTGGCCGGTTGACCCCGGCGGCAGCGACCTTGATCAAGATCTGACCCGACCCCGGCCGCGGTGTCGGAATGCGCGCCGGCTTCAACGCATCAGGTCCGCCAGGTGTCGTGATCTCGATTGCCGTCATCGTCTCGGGCACGCTCGGCATAGCTCGCACTCCCTGTGGCTTGGCTCGCAGCGAGACTTGCCCAAGTGTCAGGGTTGAGACAAGGGCGCCGGCGTGCGAGGCTCCTTTCCCGGCACGGCGATGCAGCGAAGAGACCACGCTGGCACGCCGGGGGGCGCTGGAGCTGCTGCTCCCAAGGTGAGATGTATGCCGGTGCGATCGGCAACTGCAAGCGTATGGCGCTGGCTCATCATCTCGAGGGCCATCGGCACACCTAGCCCAAAGCTCCAGGCTGACGCCATGGGACCAGACCGGGAGAAGGTCATGGACTGGGACGATCTGAAGCCCAAGACGCCCAAGGGCATCACCTTGGGTGAGAGCCTCGCGAGCCTTTCAGTGGCCGAGCTCGATGCACGCATCGCCTCCCTTGAGCAAGAGATCGAGCGCGTGAGAGCGGAGCTTAGCGCAAAGAAGGCCCACGAGGCGGCGGCCGCAGCGATCTTCAAGCGGTGACCGCCTGGCTGCGAAAATCGCCCGGCGCCATCGCCCTCGGTTTGCTGGCACTCCTCGTGCTGACCGCCGCTCACGCCATCCTTGCGCGCGACAGCGCCAATGAGCAATCGCGGCGCGCGGCAGTTCATGCGCAAGAGGCCGCCGCAGTCGGATCGAGCCGCTGCGCTCTCTATCATGCTCGCTTCGGCGGTCGGCGTGCTCAGCTGATTCTGATCATGCAAGGCCCCGTGCGCAACTACGTCATCATCGAGGTCGGCAAGAGGGACCCGACATCGCGCCTCCTCCGCAGCACCTGGCTGCGGGCCGCTTACGGCGAGGCCGAGCAAGTCTGGCTTGGCGAATATGGCTCGGCGGAGGCAGCCGTCACACGCGCCGCCCGGCTTTGTCCCGCCAGCGAGCGGTGCTGGGCGGAAGACAGCGGTTGCGGACCGAAGGAGGACACCCTGACACCAGCGCAGATTTTCTTCAGCCGCTGGCCACCAAACTCCCCGCCAGGGATGTAGCCGAAACTCGAGCACCGGACCAAGAACACGCTCAGCCGTGACACCGCTTTACGTTTTGTTATCCAATGAGTGTCACAATACGGGTCATCCAGTCATCTGGATTGAGTGGCTCCTGTCCACTCTGTTTGACGCCTCCCTGTTAACTCCTGAGCCGCCGATTGGCGGCTCTTTTTTTTGGTCGTGCCGCCGGGCGCAGGTTGTGCATTTGCCGACAGCACAAGGGGGCAAGAGGATTGTCCTCAAACGGTGCACATTGAGGGTGACTTCTTAACCCTCGCCTGCGAGGGTGGCGTGCGTTAGGATGATCCCTGGAGCGTAACCGTTCGTAGCAAGTCGTGTCATGAGCAGCCGCACAGATCCCAAAACGTCCGCCAGCAAAGGTACGACCGTTTCATTCGGCGAGCACTTTGCGGCCTCCGATCAATTTGATGCGATTTTCAAAGAGGGCATGTCGCTCGTCGAGCGCACCGCGGCTTACCTCGACGGTCCGGGCCGCAAGGAGGCACGCGCGCTCAAGGGACCCGTGGCGGTGCTCTATGCGACCGAAAGCATGCGCCTGACGACCCGGCTGTTGGAGCTCGCCTCCTGGCTGATGATCCGCCGCGCGCTGAAGGAAGGCGAGATCACCGCGGACGAGGCAAGGGCCAAGCGCGAGCGCGTCAAGCTGCGCGGGCCTGGGCGAATTGCGCACGTCCGGGGCTTCGCTGACCTGCCGCCGGGTCTGCGTCAGCTAATCGAGGCGAGCTACGCACTGAGCGATCGCATCTTCCAGCTCGATCGTGCCATTGCGGTGGTCCTCAATGAGGCGACCGCCTGCGACAATCCCGTCGGCGCGCAAGTGACGCGCTTGGAAGAGGCCTTCGGCAAGCCTCGCCGCCGCACGCTTGGGCTGTGAACGGGTCAGCGAGCCCAGCGGATTGCTGACGCAAGCGGATGGGCAGCCATGACGCTGCTTCGTCAGTCGCGGCTCAAAGCCCCGCGCCGACGACGCTAAGGCCGGTGAGCTTCCATTCCCAACCCCTGAGTTCCAATGTTCCGACCAAGTTCCGCCCAGGCCGATACTTGTCCTCAACCTCGAGCACGAAGCGCGTCGGCGACACGAACACGGCGCGGCGCACGCGGCTCCAGAAACTCGCAAAGCGGTCGACGGCCGAGCCGGCAAGCCACGAACCCGCCAGCACCGTCGGCGGCTCCTTAAGGCCTAGCGCTGCGCGCACCGTGCCGCGATAGACGCGCCGGTAGCCCAGGAGGACGGGGAGGTGTTCCGGGGTGACGTAGCGCTCGATGACGGTCTCGGCCATGCTGGGAGCCACGACGGCCTTGATGCGTTGCCAAAGCGTCGGCTTGGGAGCGTCGGGATCCTCCATCAGCCGGGCTACCGTCTCGGGCGAGATCGAGGTCTTGAGCGATGCGCGCAACGCCTCCCATTCCACCTTGCGGCTGAGCGTTTCCGTATCGCCAGCAATCACGGCCTCACGGATCTGCAGCGCCGATTGCACCGGCCATATGGCGTAGGCGATCGCCAATGGCATCGCGATTAGGAGGGCTTTGACCAGAGTGCGCATAGGGGTTCCCGCATTCCCGGCGCAGTAAGCTAAATTGAGGATTGGGGCAAAGCGGGGGCGCCCCGTGCCCCGTTGGGTTGCGGACGG
The DNA here is from genome assembly GCA_036558085.1 of Hyphomicrobiaceae bacterium. Lineage (GTDB taxonomy): Bacteria > Pseudomonadota > Alphaproteobacteria > Rhizobiales > Hyphomicrobiaceae > AWTP1-13. Next base: position 81,693 of record DATBGH010000055.1, on the reverse strand, counting down.
ATCGGGCAGCGCAACACGACAGCAAAGAGTTGGCGATAAAAATTAGCACCGCAGCGCCTGCCCAATGAAATGCCCTGCCAACCATTGCGCCTGTGGATCGATGCCGTGACCGAGGCCCGGCCGGATGTGCCATTCCACCGGCACGCCTCGACCGGCGAGCGCCTCCCGGGCCAAGTGCAAGGCTTGCACCGGAATGAGCTCATCCATCTCGCCGTGAATGAGCAACACGGGCGGCCGCAAGGCCACCTCAGCGAGGTGTTCGGGGCCCGCCAGCAGCCCCGAGTAGGCGACGATGCCAGCGGGCGCGGCAATCCGCCGGAGACCCACATGCAGGGCCAGCATGCTGCCTTGGCTGAAGCCGACGAGGACAAGCCGCTCCGCCGCCAGCCGGTAACGCGCGAGCTCGGCCTCAAGAAAGCCGTCGAGAACGGGACCGGCACCCGTCACCCCTCGCCAGTATTCACTGGGATCGCGCAAGGTGAGATCGAACCACTGCAAGCCGCCGGACATGCCAGGGATGGTCTGGGGAGCATTGGGTGCCACGAACGCGGCTTCGGGCAATTGCGGCCGCCAAGCCTCACCCAGCGCAATGAGGTCGTCGCCGTTGGCACCATATCCGTGCAGCAGCACCACCAACGCCGAGGCTCGGCCCCGGCTCGGAGCGAGGCGCGGTCCGTCCAGTCGTGTCGCCATGGCGCGGTCCTCGCTGGTCTCGTCCCATCGCAGCAAAAGCAGGGATCGGGATGGCATCGCACGACAGGGAACTTAGCGTGCCACAGGTCTGGCGTGGCACCTTATCCGGTGTGTGACACTTGGGCGACATCTCAGGAAAGATCGCACGCCAGGGCGGCCGGCGGTCGCAATTGCTTCAGTCAAGTGCCCTAAGTTTTTGACCCTACAGCCAAACACAGGGGCTCGCGCCTGATTTGAGGAGATCGCCAATGCGCGCCTTCGTTCTGGGAGCCGCACTGATCGCGGCGGGCTTGGCGCTGCCGATGGGCCCCGTTGCCGCTGCCGATCGCCATCCGCCGGGCATCGTCGGCTACGTCACAGCCGACAGCCGCTACAGCGGTCAAAGCGTGAGCGGCCCGGTGCGCCGAGGTCCGCAGGGTCGGCTTGAAGTGCGTTTGCCCGGCGGCACCTGGCTCGAATGCGGGCTCAGCTGCTCCGATACCCTGCGCCGCCAGACCGTCGACTTCTGGCGCAATCACGGTGGCCGTCCGGGATCGGCCGGCGGTGACGGCCCCGGCTATCTGCAGTTCAGGTGGTAAAGCAGCTTTGGCACCGCATCATCGTCGGGAAAGGTGCCGCGCGTCTTGATGATTTGCGCGACCGGTGCAAAGCCACGATCGCGATGGGTTCAGGATCACCGCGAGGGGAACGGCCGCCACAACGCCGACGGCGATGCCGGCCAACGCGGCCGACACGCCGAAACGGTCGCTCACCAGTCCCATGATTGGCGGCGCGACTGCAGATGCGCCGGCAGTACCCCCTTGTAGAAGATGCCGAATGCCCGGGGCGGGTTTCGCGCGAAACCGGTTCGGGAACAGTCCCGTACAGCACTGACGACGTTGCCATTGAGCCCAACGCCAATCACCACCAACAGCGCGAAGGCCGACACGAGGGGTAGCGGCAGCAGCGCGAGCGGGCCGGCGGCGGGCTCGGTCAAGATCACCGACGTTGCGCGCTCGCAACGACGGGGACGGGCCTGGCAATCGTGGCCGGAACGATCGGTCGCGGCACAAGGAGCCGCACCGCAACGACCATGCCGATTGCGGCGATGATCCAAAGCGCGCCATGGCATGAGGGTGATCAGAAGCGCTGTCAGCGCTGGGAGGGCTATTTTGCCGATATCGCCGCTGACGTTATAGATGCCAGGCGCCAGGCGGGAGCCGGTGATGCACTACACTCCCGCCCGGGCCGAACGGATTGCAGCAATGACATCAATCGAACGCGCTACCGCGATGGCGTTCACCATCGAGCGCTTGGCGATGGATCAGAACAAGCCCGGGCGGGTTTGGCAATGGGCTTGGGCGGCAAAGGCGTTGCCCGACTGACGGCCTGCGAACCAAAAGTGGCGAGGCTGTAGTGGCGAGCGATGCGAACGATAGAACCGGTGAGCAGCGATGATCAGGAATTTCAGCGATCATGCCGCCAATGAGCGTACATTCCTTGCTTGGGTGCGAACTGCCATCACCGTGATGGCATTCGGCTTCTTGGTCGAAAAGTTCGACCTCTTCCTTGCGATCGCCGCACCCTCCCTGGCTGGTCGCCAGCTTTCCGTCCCAGGCCAGAAGTTCGCCAACTTCGTAGGTCTGTCGCTCATCATCGCGGGGACAGGCATGGTAGCTGTTGCGGGGATCCGCTTTTTGCAAATCGCCAAACAAATCGATAACCCGCAGCCAATGCCGGGGGCGGGCTCCAGACTTGATCTGGCGCTCGCGGTGCTCTTGGTTCTTCTTGGTTGCGCTCTCTTCTTCTATCTCTCCCATGCCTTTGTTGCGGTGGCGTGAGAGTGCGAACTCGATGCGCATGTGAGCCCATCTGGATTGGCGATAGTGGCCTTAGGTTAGTCGACCCGATCTATCGCAGCCCACCGTGAATAAGGCCGTCGCCCTCGCTCTCCTCTTCGCCACAGCCGCACAGCCCGCTTTGGCCTGCGGTGGCGGATACTATCGCTCGCACACGGCGCACGTTCAGCATGCACCCATGGCAGCGCCGAAACCTGCCGTCGCCGCACAGACGACATCGGCGCCGAGCGCGATAACTACCAACGCCGCGACGATGGCGCCCGCCGCGGAGTGCAACAAATATGTCCCCAGCATCGGCGCCTTGCTTGCGGTGCCTTGCAACGGCTAAGCGCAACGAGTGTCGGGCTTAGCTGTCGCACACCTTACCTCAATTGAAGGCGCGCGCATTTTGGGCTCCCACCAGCGCACCGGTGAAACTTCAATTCAAGAAAGAACGTGGTCCGCAGCGGACCCGGTGTGATGATCGCGGTAGGTTGGCTCCGGCGCCCCTACTCTAGGCCCCTTCAATCAGCGGTCCGCGGCGGTGCCATCATCGCGGCGTGCTTATGTGGATGCACGATGAGACACCTGCTCGCGTTGGATCGAGATTGGTTCCATCGAGCGCCGCGACCTAGGTGCATGCGCTCGCGAAGGCGCGGCAGGGTGGGCGCGGCAACCCGGTTGACGGTTGCGGCTCGCATGAGCAGCGCGCAGCTGATATCCTCGACCAATAAAACCAATCTATGAGACGAGGATCACGCATGGCCCGGATACCCATCATTGACCGCACCGAGATGACGGCAGAACAAGCCCGGGTTTACGACACGGCGAAGAATTCGAGCGGCATCGTGGGAGGCCCGTACTATGCCTACATCCGGCTGCCGAAACTGTTCGAGGCCTGTCAAAACCTACGCGAGTGCCAGGCATCCGGTCCGTTGTCCCGCCGGGAGCAGCAGATCGTAAACCTTACGGTCGCCCGACATTGGAACGCCCGATATCCGTGGTTCGCGCAAGTGCGCCGCTCACTTTCGGTCGGCCTCGACCAGGCGATCATTGATGCGATAAATGCACGACAAATCCCGAGTTTGGCAGATGCACGCGAGCGGACTTGTTTTGCTGTGTCGCGCGAACTGCTCGCAAACAAGCGCCTCAGCGACCAAACCTATGCCGCTGCCGAAGCGACGATGGGGTTGGAGAGCCTGGTGGCGCTGGTGGCATTGACCGGCGGTTTCTCCATGACGTGCCTCACGGCTACCACGTTTGAGATCGATCCTCCGGCCGAGAACCCGACACCGCTCGCCCCATAATGGTTACCCTCGGGTCGGACACACCCCGGCTGGACCAACAGGAAATCGCGATCGGCCGATGACGCCGCGTGCTCGCTCATCGCGCCGTGGCGGCGAAGAAGGGCTTAGCACATTGTACCATCATGGGAGGTCGTTCATCATGCTCAAGACTAGCAATCCAACCGCAATCGCCCCGCCGGCCGCCAAGTACAGCCATAGCGTCGACGTGCCGCCAAATGCACGCTGGCTGTTCACGGCCGGGCAGGTGGGCGTCCGGCCGGACGGGAGCATCCCGGAGGGCTTCGAAGCCCAACACGATCAGATCTGGCACAATACGCTCGCCGTTCTCGCCGATGCGGGCATGGGCCCGGAAGATATCGTGCGGCTCAACGTGTATTCGACCGATCCAGAGGGGTTGAAGTACGTCAGGGCGCATCGCGAGGCGTACCTGAAGCCACACCACACGCCTGCATCCACGTGGGTGGTCGTCAGCCGGCTTGCGAACCCCAAGTGGGTGGTTGAGATGGAAACAGTGGCGGCGAAAGCATAGCGCGCGTTGTGTTGCCTATCACGCGCAATAGAACGGCGGCGCCGGCAAGACGCCGTCAACCCTTGCGGGTGAAAGCCTTGGCGAGGCGAGCACGATTTGGCGGTCGCTTGCCGGATCCTATCGATGACCGACGAAGGATGGCCTCGCCTTGAGCGCTGCGTCCAGATCGGCAACGCCGCTCTTGTCGGCCGCCACGAACCAATCGGCGATCTCGCCGGAGGTCACGAACACCGTGTCGGAGCGGCTCATTAGCACATCCAGAGCCTTCTCAAGGTAGTAGAGCCGATGCGGCACGCCGGCGATGTGGGGATGCAGCCCGATCGAGAGCACCCGCGGGTTCTGTTCGAGCTCGCGCTCGAGCACCGCGAGGGTCGCCGCGAGGCGCTTGATGAGTTCGTCCGACGATTGCCCCTGCACCGCCCACATGGGCACGTCATTGATCTCCCACGTGTAAGGCAGGCAAAGGAGAGGCCCCTCGTCGGTGGCCATCCAGCAGGGCAGGTCGTCGAGTAGCCAGTCGTGCGTGAACTCGACGCCGCAGCGCTTTAGAACCTCCGGCGTTCGGGTCGTCTCGCCGCCGCCAGCACCGAACCAACCGCGCACGCGCGTGCCGGTCAGCTGCTCAAGGCGCGCAAGCGAACGGCGGACCTCAGTCTCCTCGTCCTCCACCTCCTTCAACGATCTCTGGAACCAGCTGTGGCCGACAAAATCCCATCCCTCGCGCACCGCCCGCTGCGCGGCAGACGGGTACACGTCGGCGCACTGCGCATTCATCCATGCCGAGGCCTTGATGCCGCGTTGCTTGAACAGGTCGAAGATGCGCGGCAGGCCGCACCGCATCCCGTACTCGACCCACGAGTAGTTGGCGACGTCAGGCGGCTCGCTTGGGCGACCATGCGGGGCTGGCAGAATCCCGCGCGGCATCGGCCGCTCGAAGGGCCAATACTCGATCGCGACGACCGGATTGACCATCAGCGGCTTGCCGTTGAGCGGCGCAAGCCGCGGGCGGTCGCTGGACATCTGATAGGGGATGCGCGGATTGGGCCACATGGCGGCGTGTCTCCTCGGTGGGGAGCGGGGTGCTTGTGCCATAGAGCCATCCGCGGCAGTTTTCCGCAATCGGGCAGGCTGTGCCGAGGAGGGACACGATGAGCGAGCACTTGATGGACGGATTTCCCCCAAGAGCCGACATGCAGGTGACCTTGGCGAACTGGCGGACGGCTCCCTTCAATCAATGGGCCTTCCATCATGTGCGCGAGCTATTGCCGACGGCCGACATCCCGCACGATGCGACAAACGTGCGAGAACTGTCCGTAACGCCAGTTTCCTTCGCGGGCATGCGGATCACTGCAGCGGGGACAAAGGAGCTAACGCTCGATCAAGTCCTCAATGCAACGAGCACGGACGGCCTCGTTGTCCTGCACCGCGGCTCAATCGTGCTGGAGCGCTACTTCAACGGCATGCGCCAATGGTCACCTCACATCATGATGTCGGTGAGCAAGTCCATGCTTGGACTCCTGGCAGGTGTCCTCGCGGGGCGGGGCATTCTCAATGTTTCGCACCTTGTAACGGACATTATCCCTGAACTGAAATCGACAGCTTGGGAGGGCGCGACCGTCATGCAATTGCTCGACATGCGAACGGGCGTTGCATTCAACGAGGATTATCTGGCCACCTCGGGGCCGATGATTGCCTATCGCCGAGCGGCAGGATGGAACCCGCTGGGATCCGGCGAGCAGCCATCGGATTTGCGCTCGTTCTTCCGGGACCTGACGGAGAGCGACGGCCGTCATGGCGGGCGCTTCTGGTACGTGTCGCCCAATACGGATCTCCTCGGCTGGATCATCGAGCGTGTGAGCGCCAGACGATACGCCGACCTTGTGAGCGAGCTGCTCTGGCAACCGATGGGCGCGGCGGAGAACGCCTACATCACGGTCGACCGGCTGGGCGCGCCGCGCACGGCCGGTGGCATGTGCGCCACAACGCGCGATCTTGCGCGCGTGGGGCAGATGCTTCTTGAGGGGGGATGCTACCGGGGCCGCCAGGTTGTGCCTGCGTCCTGGATCGACATGATCGTCAACGATGGGGATCGGCAGGCCTGGTCCGCCGGAAATCTCGCTGCCTACTACCCAGACATGCCCATCCACTACCGGGCGAAGTGGTACGTCGAGCGCGGTCAGAGTCCGGTGCTCTTCTGCCTCGGCATTCACGGTCAGAACCTCTTCGTCGATGCCAAGAACGAGATCGTCATCGCGAAATTCTCCTCGCAACCTCAGCCCTTGGACGTGGCGTGCATCCGACTTACCGGCACGTTGGTGCACGCACTGCGCACGATGCTCGCCCAGCGCTGAGGCGTGACCGCCACAGCGCGGCTTGCAGGCTATGTCGCTGCGTCCGGCGCCGTCGACGTCGCACGCTGGTCGTTGGACTTGCCGGGTTAAACTTGCAGGGTTTGCGGCAGCACTCGCCGTGGTGGATATTGCCTCGACCACCTCAGCGATCCCCAATGCATCGTTGTTGATCTCGATGCGCAGATGGCGGCAAATAGTGCTTGCGGCCTTGCCTGCCTCGGGGCAAGCGAGCGGCCGACGGCGCTCATAGTTGACCGAGGATCGCTAAAAACCTTTGATCAAGCACTGGCTCCACAACCTCCGAGGTATCGGCAATGGGTGAGACGCTCGTCGGCGGTACGGATGAAGACCGCAAGGAAATACTGCGACTTCACGAAAAGTACCTCGATCTAAATGCGCGGTTCGATTGGCAAAACCTTGAGCCAATCTTCAGTCCGGCACCCGAGGCGACTTATTTCAATCTCAACGGTCACACCTACAACGGCCGCAAGCACTGGATCCGGCTTTGGCAGTTCTACGGGCAGAACGTGCAGTCCGCTTATTGGACGCCCTACGAAATTGGCGGCACGGTGGCCGATGGTCTTGCCGTCGTCTGGTGTCATCGCCAGACACGGCGACAATGGACCGGCAGCAAGCCACCGACCCGCAACATCAATTATGACAATGCGGAGTTTCTATCGCGTTCGACGATGGTCTTTCGGAAGGAGGACGGAGAATGGCGCGTGGTCCACACCCATTTCTCGCCCGGTGATCCGGGACCCCGGCCAGGTGACATCTAGGTGGCGAGTGCGCAGGAGTGTGTTCCTTGCAGATGTTCCCCAGCCTCAGTGTGCGCCTGCACGGCGGACTGGCGCCCCAGCAATGCATCGAGCAAGCGCGCGCCGCCGAGATGGCCGGCTTTCGCGGCGTTTGGTTTGCGGAGAATCCGTTCTACCGCAGCACCCTGCCGACGGCAGCGGCCTGCGCGGTCGCAACGCGCAACTTGCGAATCGGTGCTGGCGTGTTCAACCCCTACAGCCGCCATCCAACACTCATTGCCATGGAAATCGGCGCTCTTGATGAATTGGCCAGCGGTCGCGTCAGCGTCGGCATCGGCTCTGGGATCGGCTTTGCCATCGAACGAATGGGCTTTGCCTATGACCGACCGTTGACGATGGTGCGCGAGACCATGGTCATCCTGCGCACGCTCTTTCGCGGCGAGGAAGTCAATCATCGTGGCACAGCCTTCACGGTCGAGAAGGTCAAACTCGACTACCAGGCTCGCCCCGACATCCCAATCTTTATGACCGGTCGCGGTCACCGCAGCTTGCTGGCCTGCGGTGAGATGGCAGACGGCCTAATCGTCTCAAACATGTCCACTGTCGCATTCGTCGCCAAGGCAATCAAAATCCTGCAGCAGGCCGCGCGCAACTGTGGCCGCCCCAAGCCTCTCGAAGTGGTGCAATATATCCCCTGCATTCCCCACGTAGATCGCAACGAAGCACGCAGGCTTGCCATGCACGCGGTTGGCGAGATGCTGCCTGGCTTTTGGAGGCTCGGGCAGCGGCTGCCGGCCGCGAAGGCGGCGATGCTGGAGGGCAGCGGGATATCCGAAGCCCAATTCACAGCTGCCGTTGCGCGCCTCAATGCCGGGGAGGCGGCACACGCCGCGCTTGATGAGCGGTTTGCGCTGGCCTTCACCGTCTCAGGCAACGCGGAGGACTGCCGCAAGACCGCGGCACGTTATGCCGCCGCCGGTGTCACCGAACTTGCGCTAACATTTTGCGGCCCGAGCGCGGCTGTCGACATGCGCTTCATGGCCAACGCGGTGGCGGGCTAGCGCAACCATCCTTCGCGGCGGCGCCAAAAGCAAATGCATTGAGCGCTGGGCGCGAAGCGGCGGCGCTCCGGCGGGAGCACCGGCCGCAAGCAGGGTCGTGGGCAAGGCGGGCCCATTACGGCATCTAGGCCCACTTGCCGCGAAAGCGGGCGATGCGGTCAAGCCGAGTGATGTAGAGGTAGCTGTCGTGCGCCTTCTGCAGCCGGAGCCGGCGCGCGAACGGCCACAGCACCAGGCTTTGCAGGACAAGCAGAAATGCCGATGACCAGGGGTTGCGCTTGATCGGGTGCTCCGAATTCCGCTTGAGGAGGATCGGCATGCCCGTATGCACGTAGCCCATGAGCCAGTTCGGCGGCACCAGGGGGACGACGTCACCACTGTTGACCACCCGGTAGTGCGGCGCCTTGACCAGGTTGGGAAAGTCGGCCCCGCCGACGCGTGGCGCCCCGAACGTGTAGACCGCCGCGATGCGGTCGCCGAGCTTGTCGTTGCCGCCAAAGGCAGCCGCCGCAACGAGCGCCAGCGCTCCGCCCAGCGAGTGCCCCGTCAGGTAGACGGCCTTGGCCTCGTCTTGTGCGGTCAGCACCTCGCGCAGCTTGGCCTCGATCTTGCGGAAGGCGGCATAGAAGCCGGCATGCACGCGCACGCAGCGGCCGTCGACCGCGACCCGGGCCACATTCAACCGAGCCTGGATATCGGTCTTCAAGTGTGCGCGACTGCTAGTCCCGCGGAAGGCAACGACCACGAACTTATCGGTTTCGGCCACCATCGCCTCCGTGTCGGCGATCGAGATGGTCTCAAGCAGCTTCACGCCGCCGTGCGTCAGCATGCCCTCGAGGATCTTTCTCTTTTGGTCGTCCTCGAAGGTGATGTAGGCCAGCATGGCGAGTTTAGCGAGGAACGCAGCAGTACGATCGGAATAAGCCGCACGTCGGGAGGGGATTGCCTCGACATCGTCGGCGGCGATGGGCGCAACCTCCGCCAGCAGCTCATCGCTGGTCTTGATTTCGGTGGCGAACGAGGCCTTGAGCCGGTCGAGCGCGTCCAGTCGCTCCGTCTCGAAGGCCTCAAGCCGCACACGCTGGGAGTCCACCGCCTGCTCGTACGCCGCCAGCCGCTCGGCGAACAGCGAGCGCCACACGTCAAGCTTCTGCATGGCTTCCTGGCGGCTTGCCGCCACCAGGGCGCGCGCGCGCCTCGCCTTGGGCGCACTGCCGGACCTGCTCGAGCGGGGTTGCGAGCCGGCAAGTGAGGCCAGCCCCACCTGGGCCTCGTAGGCGAGAGCCTGCTGATGCGATGCCATGGTGCTTACTCCTTGATCGTTTTGGCAATGAAGCGTCCCCTCGCGTGCCTTGTGGGCACGGGCGCCGCAAGCGACCGGCACTCTCTCGTTACGGGACCCCCCGTAGCTCGCCCGACCAGCTGCCGCGATAGCCCGCAGCATCGACTAGGTTAACGATGGCGGGCTGTTCCCCACGGTACAGGCGCAAAAGTGCCCGAACGGCAGCCGGGGCGAACGGGGGGTGTGGTCGTGCCGCACGGCGCACTTGCCATCATCGAATGCGCGGCAGAAAAGGTTTTCCGTTGCATCCCCTGGCCATTCCATGGAACGCTGCGGCCCCGATCGGCTCGGGGGGACCTATGTCGGCCAAGCACCATCAGCCGATGCTGTGCAGATGGCCTTCGACCATCTGGGACGTGGCGCGCGTTGCGGGCGTCAGCGTCGGCACGGTGTCGAAGGCCCTCAATGGGCGGGGACAGCTGCGCGAGGAAACACGCAGCCTCGTGCAATCGGCGGCCGAGCGTTTGAACTTCCGGCCCAACAACCTCGCACAGTGCCTGCTGCGCAAGCGCAGCTTTACAGTTGGGCTGATATCGACCGACAGCCACGGTCGCTTCAGTATTCCCCTGCTCCAGGGCATCGAAGATGCGCTCGAGGCTGTCGGCATATCCGTCTTTCTGTGCACCGCGGCCGATGACCTGGCGCGCGAGCGCCAGCACGTGAGCTCCCTCTTGGCAAAGCGCGTCGACGGCATCATCGTCACCGGGCGCCGCACGGACCGCCGACCACCGCTCGACCTTGGCAGAAGCCGCGTGCCGCTCATCTATGCGTTTGCCCAGGTCGCGGATCCAACCGCTGCCTGTCTGCTGCCGGACGATTTGGGCGGTGCTCGATTGGCCGGCGAGCACCTGGCGCGTCTCGGGCGAACTCGGATCGCTCATGTGACGGGGCCGCCACGCTTTGAGGCCGTGCGCCAACGCCAAAAGGGCTTCCGGCGAGCGCTGGAGAAGGAGGCAATTGCCTGGCGCCCGGATCGGGTGCTCACAGGCAACTGGAGCGAGGCCTGGGGGCACGAGGCGGTGGAGCGGCTGCTGCGCAGTCGCCCCACGGTGGATGCGATCTTCTGCGGCAGCGACCAGATCGCCCGTGGCATCGTCGATGCGCTTCGCGAGCGCGGCGTGCGCGTGCCCGAGGACATCGCGGTCGTCGGCTTCGACAATTGGGAAATCATCGCGGCCGCAACTCGGCCGCCACTCACGACCATCGATATGAACCTGCATGAGCTCGGTCGGCAAGCCGGCTGCCGGATGTTGCGGATGATCAACGATGGATCGACCCAGTCAGGAGTGGTCCGGATGCCGTGTCGCCTGGTCGTGCGCCGGTCGTGCGGTGCCTCATTTGCGGGCTTTGCTCAAGCGGCAGCTGCCGCGGTGCCCGGGAGAACTGCGCCATGATCGCACGCGCCTTGCCGGCGTCCGCCGCTTCGAGCCCAAGGCCGCGACATCGGCCGGTGCCCTTCACGGCCGTCGAGTTCCGCGATCGACTGTGGTCGCAACGCCAGCGCGTGGTACTCGAGCGCACCGTGCCGTTTCTCTACCAGCAATGCGAGAAGATCGGGATGATCGAGGCGCTCGATGTGACGGCGCCACCCGGCCCGCTCGCTTTCCCCTACAAGAACAACGGCACGTCGACGACCGTGATGTACTGGGATTCCGACATCGCCAAATGGATTGAGACGGCGAGCTATTCGCTAGCCACGCGTGCCGACCCCGCGCTCGATGCCCGCATCGACGACACCATTGCGCGGATCGTCAAGGCGCAGCAGCCCGACGGCTACTTCAACAGCTTCTTCCAACGGCGGGAGCCGTCAAAGCGGTGGACGAACCTGCGCGACTGGCACGAACTCTACTGCGCCGGCCATCTCATCGAGGCAGCAGTGGCCCACGCGCAAGCCACCGGCAAGGACACCCTGCTCAACGCGATGCGACGCTATGGCGATCATATCGAGGCTAGGTTTGGTAGAGGTCGCAACCAGAAGCGTGGTTATTGCGGCCACGAAGAGATCGAGCTGGCGCTCGTCAAGCTTTACCGGCTGACCGGCGAGCGGCGCTACCTCGATCTCGCCCGTTACTTCGTCGACGAGCGCGGCCGCCAGCCCCACTACTTCGACATCGAGGCGCGGGAACGCGGCCAAGATCCCGCCAACTATTGGCATCGCACGTATGAATACAGCCAGTCGCACGTGCCGGTCTGCGAGCAGGGTCGCGTGGTGGGGCACGCGGTGCGCGCCATGTATCTTTATAGCGCGATGGCCGATCTTGCTGGCGAGTTCGACGATGCCTCGCTGCTGCAAGCCTGCCGTCGCCTGTGGTCCGATCTCACTGGCAAGCGCCTCTACGTAACAGGTGGGCTCGGGCCCTCTGCCGGCAACGAAGGGTTCACGACCGACTACGACTTGCCCAACGAGACGGCCTATGCGGAAACCTGCGCCTCTGTCGGTCTGGTATTCTGGGCACACCGCATGGCGCTGCTCGAGGGCGACGGCTGCTACGCCGACGTGATGGAGCAGGCACTGTACAACGGGGCACTGAGCGGCATCTCACTCGACGGCGAGCGGTTTTTCTACGAGAACCCACTGACCAGTCGTGGCGACCATCATCGCTGGGTGTGGCACCGCTGCCCCTGCTGCCCGCCCAACATTGCCCGCTTGATCGCCTCGCTCGGCTCCTACGTATACTCAGTGGCAACAGGCGAAGCGGCTGTGCACCTTTATGTAGAGGGGCGAGGCAGGATGGAAGTCGACGGCACCTCCCTCACCTTGACCCAGGCCACGCGTTATCCCTGGGACGGCGAAATTGCGATCAGAGTCGATCCGCAAGAGGCGACCGAGTTCGCGCTGCGCCTGCGAATCCCCGGCTGGTGCCGCGCGGCGGAGCTGACCGTCAACGCCCAGGCCGTAGACCTCTCCGGCGCAACCGAGCGCGGCTATGCCCATGTCAAACGGCGATGGCAGAGGGGCGACCAGGTCAAGCTCATCCTCGGCATGCCCGTCGATCGTGTGTATGCCCATCCCGACGTGCGCGCCAACCAGGGTCGTGTCGCCCTGCGGCGCGGTCCGGTCGTGTATTGTCTCGAGGCGATCGACAATTCAGCGCCGTTGCACCGGCTTGCCCTCCCGCGGGCCGCGGAGATCTCCAGCCAATTTGCGCCCGATTTGCTGGGTGGGGTGACGACGCTAACCGGCCGGGCCTACGCCACGCAATCGACCGACGATCGGCTCTATCGCTCGCAACCGTGGGGCAGCGAAGGTGTTCCGTTCAAGGCCGTGCCCTATCACGTATGGGGCCATCGAGATCCCGGCGAGATGCTGGTGTGGTTGCCAGAGATGCCACAGCTGTGAGGCCATTTGCCTTCGACAATGAAGAGCCGCCCGTATGGTGGCTAAGCCAGGGAGGAAATCATGAACGGGCTGGTCAAGGCGCTGTGGACGACCGTGTTGTTGGCGCTCGGCATCGTCGCAGCCGGGCGACCCGCCGTCGCCCAAACGGTCGACGAGATCATCAAGCGCGGCAAAGTGATCGTCGGGGTCAACACCACGACGCCGATCTTCGGATTGATGGGCAAGGATGGCGAGCCCGAGGGCTACGATCCCGATGTCGCGCGACTGGTGGGCAAGTATCTGGGTGTGCCTGTCGAATTCGTTTCGGTGACCGGCGCGAACCGAATACCGAACCTGTTGAGCGGGCGCGTCGACATGGTCATTGCCCTTTTCGGCATCACACCAGAACGCGCCCTGCAGGTTTCGTTCTCGATCCCCTACGCCAGCGAGGCCGCGACGCTGGTCGCGCCCGAAAGCCGCAAGGTCAAGACGATCGACGACCTTAAAGGTCTGCGCGTCGGCGTTCCGCGCGGGGCCATGCAGGATCTCATCCTGACGCCGGTGGCGCAATCCAAGTCGATCAATTTGATGCGCTTTGACGATGAGGCTACCGGTCTGCAGGCCATGATCTCGGGTCAGATCGACCTCGTCGGCACCGGGCTCCTGGTCAATCGCACCCTCAACCGCAACGATCCCGGCAAGAACTACGAGGTCAAGGTGGTGCTGCGCGAACTCCATTTTGGCATCGGCGTCCGGCGTGGCCAGACCGATCTGCTGCAATGGCTCAACACCTTCATCTACGCCATCAAGAATAACGGCGAGCTTGACGCAATCAGCCGCAAGTGGCGCGAGCTACCGCTCGGCGACTTGCCGGTCTTCTGACGCCCAAGCACGACGATGCGAACCGGCTGCAGCCGCGCTCCGCAATTGCCTCGGCGCACAAGCACGTGAACTACGTCTTTCAGTTCGGGCCTGTCTGGCGGGAGTTCGATCAGCTGCTGCTCGGGGCTTGGCTCACTGTGCGCCTGTCCGCGATGGCGATGGTGCTGGGCCTCGCCGTCGGCATTGTCTGTGCCGTCGGCAAGACCTCATCGGCGCGGTTCGTGCGCGGCCTCATCCAAGGTTACGTCGAGGCGATCCGCAATACGCCATTCCTCGTGCAGCTGCTGCTCATCTATCTTGGGCTCCCATCGCTGGGGCTGCGGCTGACACCCGATCAGGCCGCGCTGCTGGCGATGGTCGTAAATCTTGGCGCCTATGCGACCGAGATCGTCCGCGCCGGCATTGAGGCGGTCCCCCATGGACAGGTCGAGGCAGGCCGCGCGCTCGGACTGAAACCGTGGCATATCTTCCGCTTCATCGTGCTCATGCCGGCGCTGCGCACCATTTCCCCTGCCTTGGGCAGCCAGTTCATCCTGATCATGCTTGCCTCCAGCGTCGTCTCGGTTATCTCCGCCGAGGAGCTCACTGCGGTTGCCGACACGATCGTTGCCCGCAACTTTCGCTCCTTTGAGTTCTACCTGACGATAACGGCCATGTACCTGGGTCTGTCTCTCATCTTTCAAGCAACCTTCGCGCTCATCGATCGCGCCTTGTTCAGCCGTTGGAGCGACCGCCGGTGATCCGCGAGTTCTCCATCAATGAAGTCTGGTTCTTGGTGCAGTCCCTTCGCTGGACCGTGCTGCTGACCTTGATCGCGTTCGCCTGCGGAGGGCTAGTGGGTCTGGGCATTGCCATCGCGCGGGTGAGCAAGGCGCGCCACTGGCGTGCAGTTGCGCTCGGCTACATCAAGATTTTCCAGGGCACCCCGCTGCTCATGCAGCTTTATTTGCTCCACTTCGGCTCCAGCCTTGTCGGCATCGAGGCCAACGTCTGGATGTCGGCAGCGCTGGCGTTGACGCTCTATTCAAGCGCATTCCTCAGCGAGATATGGCGCGGTTGCATCCAGGCCATCCCGCGCGGGCAATGGGATGGGGCACACGCCCTTGGGCTCAGCCATTTGCAGCAGTTGCGTCTCGTCATCCTGCCGCAGGCTGTCCGCATCGCCATCCCGCCGACCGTCGGGTTCCTCGTGCAGATTCTGAAAGGCACCTCGCTGGCCTCGATCATCGGCTTTACTGAGCTGACGCGCGCCGCGCAGATGGTCAACAATGCGACCTTCCGCCCGCTCATCGTCTACGGCCTGGTGGCAGGCCTTTACTTCTCCCTGTGCTGGCCGCTCTCGATTCTCAGTCAGCGTCTTGAGCGTCGCCTGGATTGGGAACAGTTGGGTACCGTCAAGGTGTCTGCCCAATAGAGGAGGATGCTGCCGTGGAATATCGCAAACTTGGCCGCAGCGGCCTAAAAGTGTCGCCGCTCTGCCTTGGCGCCATGATGTTCGGCGGTGCTGCCGACGAGGCGTCCTCGCGGCGCATCATCGGCAAGGCCCGCGATGCAGGCATCAATTTTATCGATACCGCCGACGTCTACAACGCTGGCCGCTCCGAGGAAGTCGTAGGACGGTCGATCGGCGCCGAGCGCGACCGCTGGGTGGTCGCGACCAAGGTCAACGGCATCATGGGCAGCGGGCCCAACGAGCGCGGCTCGTCACGCAAATGGATCCACGAGGCCGCACGCCGCAGCCTGGTGCGGCTGGGCACCGACTACATCGACATCTACTATCTTCACCGCGAGGATCTCGAGACGCCGCTTGAGGAATCGGTGCGTGCCATGGGCGACCTCATTCGCGGTGGACTGGTCCGCTATTTCGCTCTCTCCAATCACCGGGCCTGGCGTGTCGCGGAGGTCTGCAACATCTGCGATCGGTTGGGCATTGATCGACCGATTGCGAGCCAACCTCACTACAATGCGCTGAACCGCATGGCCGAGGTCGAACACCTACCCGCTGCGTCACACTACGGCCTGGGCGTCGTCCCCTACAGCCCGCTAGCCCGCGGTGTGCTCACCGGCAAGTACGATGCCGACGCGCCGCCGCCCCATGAAAGTCGGGCAGGCCGCAGGGACGCTCGCATGATGCAAACGGAGTGGCGTCGCGAATCGCTAGCGATCGCCAAACAACTGAAGGCTCACGCCGAGGCAAAAAGCGTTGGCGTGAGCCAGCTCGCCGTAGCCTGGGTGCTGAACAACCGGCTCGTAACCTCTGTCATCTGTGGGCCGCGCACCGAGGTGCAGCTGTCCGACTATCTCGCCGCATTGGACCTTGCCTTCACCCCCGAAAGCGAGGCGTTCGTCAATTCCCTCGTTGCACCCGGTCAACCATCGACGCCCGGATATACGGATCCGATGGAGCCGGTGGAGGGAAGAATTCCACGCTGATGGCCGCGGGTTGCAGGTCAAGCCGCCAATGCCGCGATCAAAATTGGGCAGTGCCATGGGCTGCCAACCGCCACCCCATCAAGTGGTTGTGATCGCACAGGACCCTGCGCCAGGATACATCATGGCGTTGCCGTGAGCGACCTCAGTGCGAAGAATAAAATGAGCGGACGCGCAATCGATCATGTCGTGGTGGCGGTTCGCGACTTGGATCGCGCGGGTGCGATATATCGGGAGCTTGGCTTCACCCTGACACCCAGAGCGATGCACGACGACCGGATGGGCACGTCGAACCGTCTCGCGCAATTCAGCGGCAAGAATTTCATCGAACTCCTAGAGGTAGATCGGCCAGACCAATTGCTTCGTCACGACTTTGCAGCTTCGCCGCCGTTCTTCAGTTTCGGGGATCACAATCGACGCGCCGCAAAGGCAGGCGATGGTCTTTCGATGATGGTATTCAAAGGGGATGATGCGCGGGGCGACATCAGCAGCTTCGCGGCGGCCGGGCTTGCGACCTTTGCGCCATTCGACTTCGAGCGCGTCGCCAAGATGCCGGACGGAACAGACGCTACAGTCGCTTTCTCATTAGCCTTTGCCCAATCCCCAGACATGCCGAGGGTCGCGTTTTTTGTTTGTGAGAACCGCGCGCAAACTCATTTCTGGAAGTCCCAATACCAGTCGCATGTAAACGGTGCGACCGGTATCGCGGCCGTCTATCTAGCGTCCCCCGATCCGGACCGCGATGCTGCGTTCGTGCGCAAGATGTTTGGTGGCAAAGTCAGGCCGATTTGCGGAGGCTGCAGCGTCGCGTGTGGCCCTGCCCAAGAGTTGCGCGTGCTGACGCCGCAAGCCATGGCAGCGCTTGGCGGTGCCATCGACGCAAAAGGCCCCGGACTTGCCGGCATCGCCATCGCCACCGAGCATAGGCGGGGGATCACAAGGGCCCAAGCAGCATGCGGCATGTTCATTGAGTGGGTCTCGCCCGCGATTTGATCCGGCCTTTCCACAACGAAAATGCGCTGCTTGCGTGACCTACGGAAGCGACCGGACCATTATCCCATTGTGGTTTGGTGATCCGGGGGGCCGACGATGGTCGACGAGGCGCACCTGCGCGACAAGCTGCGCAAGATTGAGGCACTCTTTGCCGGGGCGGCTACGCCCGGAGAGCGCGAGGCCGCCGGCGCCGCCGCGCAACGGATCCGGCTACAATTGGCGGCCGCGGCAAGCACCGAGCCCGAGATCGAGATGCGTTTCAGCATCCCCAACCCATGGTCGCGTCGGCTGTTTATCGCGCTTTGCCGCCGGTACGGGCTGAAGCCGTTCCGCTACGCGCGCATGAAGCGTCAAACGGTCGTCGCCAAAGCACCGCGTAGCTTCCTTGAGCGCACGCTATGGCCCCAGTTCGTGGAAATTGACACCGCGCTGACATCGTACCTGGACGACATCACCGACAAGGTGATCCGCGAGGAAGTGCATGGCGAAGCCCGCGACGCGGAGGAGATCGCCGAAGAAAGAGCGCTGGCGAGCTGAGGACGGGTTCCCCGCTACAAAGATCAATGGCCCGCGCCGACTTGGGCCAGTTGACGGTGCCTCGCACGTGCGCTGCACCCGGGTGACGCCGCAAGGTCCCCCGACGTGCTGCCCATCCCGTCAAACTGCCCTGGGCTGACCGCCTTGTGCCGGTTCGGCGCGGGCGTTGCCGACGACTGCCCCAGCGGGGCGCCCGTGACCAGTGGATCCCCGGGCAAACGGATGCCCTCGCGCGGCGAGCTAGCGCCCTCACTCCCCACGGACGCGCTCGTAGAGTTCGACAGGGGTATCGAGATCCCGCCCCGAGCGTTCGAAGCCCACCTTCCAATCGCGCAGATGCCGGTCGACCCAGAGGCGCCCCTTGTCGCGGTCGCGTCGTTGCAAGGCATCGAGGATGTGCTCGTGCGCCTCGATCAGGCGCGGGATGCCGGCAGGGTTGCTGACGATGATCAGGGCCGTGGTCGGCTGCACCAACATGCCGGAGGGTTCTTTTGCCAGGAGCAGCACCCGGTTGTGGGTGGCCTTGCCGATCAGCTTGTGAAACTCGGCGTCTAGCTCAGCCACTGCGGCTGGCTCGCGCCTCACCTTGCGCGTCTCATCGACGTTGGCGGCAAGCTCAGCCAAATCCTCGTCTGTCGCGTTGTCCATGGCTTGGTCGACAGCGGCCGGCTCGAGCACGCGCGAGGTGTGCCACAGTTCGCGGAACGTCACCTGCTGGAGGATCAGTGCGCGCGTCATGCGCGTGGCGAGCCGATGGTAGTGCGGCACCGCCACCGACAATCGCCGGCTCGGCGCACGCGCCACGAGCCCGGACTGCTCGAGGAGGCGGATGCCCTCGCGCACCGTGGAGCGGTTCACCCCGAACTGACGCACCAACTCCGATTCCGTGCCGACCGGGTCGCCGGGCTTGAGCCGCCCGGCGAGGATCTTCTTTTCAATTGCCTCCGCGACCTGCTCGTAGGCCGGTCTCGGCTTGATGCGTTCGAACCTGGTGGCGACTTCGGCCATTTCACCCGTGCGATCTGCGGCGGCCGCCGGAAGCGCCGGCGGCCGCTCGGCTGCCATTACTGCGTGGAGCTCTCGTTGGAGAGGATCTCTCCAAACAGGTCCCACTTCTCGCCCTTGAAGCGCGCCAATCGCACCGATTGCAGGGGATAAAAATCGGTAGGACTGGTATTGACCTTGATTCCATCCAGGACCATCGGCAGCTGCAGGTTCTTCACATTTGCCGCCTGCCTCATGACGTTTTCGCGGGTGAGATCGTCGCCACACTGCTTCAGCACGTGATGCATCAGGCTCGACACCGCATAGGCAAATGCATTCGAGCTGTCGATGAGATTACCGGTCGGATAGTACTTCTGCATGAAGGCCTTCCACTCCACCATGTCCTTGTCATTTTGGAATTGCGGGTCGGTGGGGTCCTTGATGTAGTAGGCCGTGATGATGTCCTGCGCGTTCTCGAAGCCGGCAGGCTTTATCACCGCACCGATCGAGGCCGACACGTTGTTGAGGTAGTGCGCAGGCTTCCAGCCGATTTCGGCCGCCTTCTTGATGGCCTGAGCCGCGAACTTGGGCGTGGTGATATTGAAGAACACGTTGGCGCCCGAGTTCTTGAGCTGGATCATCTGGCTGTCGACCGTGGGATCGGTGACCTCATAGGTGACGTGGGAAACGATCAGTTTGTCGGCGTCCTTGCCCAAGCCCTGCTTGAAGCCGTTGTAATAATCCTTGCCATAGTCGTCGTTCTGCATGAGGACGCCGATCTTCGGGTCCTTGACATTGGCCAGGATGTGTTTGGCGTAGATGATGGATTCCGTGACATAATCGGGCTGGAAGCCCATGGTCCACGGATTGTCCTTGTAGTGGCCCCATTTGGATGCCCCAGTCGCCACGAACAGCTGCGGCACCTTCTTGGCGTTGAGATATTTCTGTATCGCCGTGTTGGGGGGCGTGCCGAGCGTCTGGAAGACGAACAGCACCTTGTCCTCTTCGACCAGCTTGCGCACCATTTCCACGGTCTTGGGCGGCGAGTAGCCATCATCGTAGCTGATGAAGTTGATCTTGCGGCCGTTGATGCCACCCTCGTCGTTGACCTTCTTGAAGTAGGCATCGAGCGCCTTGCCGATCGTACCGTAGGCCGAAGCATTGCCCGAATAGGGGTTTGTGTGGCCGATCTTGATTTCGGTATCGGTGGCGCCCTCGTCGTATTTTTTCTGGGCCGAGGCTGGCGCCAGCGTCAGCGCGAACGCGATTGCGCCCGAGCCCGCCAGCAGCGTTCTGCGTCCTAACAACGTCATCTGCGATTTCCTCCTTGCTTAGGTCACGAAGTCCTTCAACCCGGTGGCGAAAAAAGACCGTCACGATCCCCTGAGCTTCCTCCACAAGGCCGCCAAGCCGCCGGCAATCCCCATGGGCATGATGTACATGAGGAGGATCAAGGCGATGCCGTAGATCGTCCATGGCTCAAGATCGATAGGCAGGCTCACCGCCGCCGTGAGCTTCTTGGTGAGCGCATCGGCGTATTTCTCGATCACCTGCACGAAAATGCCGCCGATCACCGCGCCGGGCAGTGAGGCAATGCCGCCGACGACGGCGCCGACGAGGATGGTGATCGACAGCTCGAAGCGGAAGCTGTCGGGGGCAACGAACTCGAAGATGATGGCGTGCAGCGCACCGGCGACGCCGGTATAGAGCGCGCTGATGCCAAACACCACGGTCTTGTAGTGTGCGACATTGACCCCCATCGTGCTCGCGGCCATCGAGTGGTCGCGGATCGCCATCATGGCTCGGCCGGTGCGGCTGTCGAGCAGATTGCGCGCGATCCAGAACATCACGACCGCCACGAAGAGCACGATCAAATACATCCACTGATCCGCACTCAGCGGCATCCCAAACGGCGGATCGGGCTTGAAGATGTTGATGCCCTGCACGCCATTGGTGAACCACTCGAAATGGCGATACTTCAAGAACTGCGGGACCGCCACCGCCAGCGCGAAGGTGGCAAGCGCCAGGTAGTGCCCCTCAAGCCGCAATGCGGGCATGCCGAAGATGTAGCCGACAAGGAAGCAAACGATGGCGGCAACCGGCAGCGTTGCCCAGTAGGGCCAGCTCGCCTGATCGATGAGCACCGCCGAGGTATAGGCACCCACGGCAAAGAAAGCTCCATGACCCAACGAAATTTGACCGTTGAAGCCGGTGAGCAGGATCAGGCCGAGCACGGCGATGGCGTAAACGATCATCAAGCTCAGTTGCAGAAAGCCGTAGTTGCTGATGAGCCCGGTTTTCCCGCCGAGCAGGGGCAACAGTGCGAGGCCCGTGACCATCAGCCAGATCCACCACTTGTGGCCGGCTGGCCGGGTCGCCGCGGTGACAGGTGAGGTGGCTGTCGTAACAGTGGTGGCCATGGTCTACACCCGCTTGACCGTGACATGGCCGAAGAGGCCGCTTGGCTTAAGGGTGAGCACCGTGATGACGATGATCAGTGCGACGGTAAGCTTCTCGCCGTTGCCGATGACGTAGACGCCGGTCGACTTCTCGAGCAGGTTGCCGAAATAGGCGATTAAGTTCTCGAGCACGCCGACGATGAAGCCGCCGGCCACGGCGCCGCCGGGGCTGGCGATACCACCGACCAAGGCACCGGCAAAGCCGTAGAGCAGAATGCTCGCCATCATGTTGGGCTCCAGGTATACGGCGGGGGCGACGAGGCTGCCGGCCACCGCACCGATGGCCGCGGCGAGACCCCAGCCGAGCGCCAGCATCCAATCAACGCGGATGCCGGCCAAGCGCGCCGAGGCCGGGTTCTGGGCCGCCGCCCGCATGGCAAGTCCGAGCGGCGTAAAACGAAAGAACGAGAACAGCGCCACCAACAGCACGATCGTCACGAGGATCATGCCGATCTGATGCGGTCCGATGTAGCCCGACCCCGCAAAGACGATGTTTGGGAACGGCGAGGGGAAGTCCTTGATGGTGTGTCCCCAGATCGCACCGGCGAGCGAATGGAAGATTGCCAACAAGCCGATGAACACCACCACGATCGACAACACAGGCGCCGTGTGCAATGGCCGCAAGATCACGCGCTCCACCAGCACCCCGATCAGAAACGACAAAAGCACCACGATCGGTAGCGCCACCCAGAAGTTCGCGCCCCATTGCATCACCTGCCACACCAGATAGGCGCTGAACATGGAAAGCTCGCCCTGGGCGAAATTGATGTGATCGGTCGACACGTAGATCATCACCAGGGCCAAAGCCAGACACGCATAGATGGCCCCATTGGCGAGCCCGGAGGCGACCTGTTGCAGCAGCTGCTCCATGCGTGATCTGTCCTCAATAGCCGAGGTAGGACTTGCGGATGGCTTCGTTGCTCTTCACATCCGAAGCGTTGCCCGACACGACGATCCGCCCGGTCTCCAGCACATAGGCATGGTCGGCGAGCTCAAGTGCCAGCGCCGCATTCTGCTCAACCAAGAGCATGCCCACCCTGGCCTCCGCGTTGATGCGCCGCATGATGCGGAAAATCTCCTGCACGATGAGCGGAGCAAGACCAAAGGAGGGCTCGTCCAGCAACATCAGACGCGGCCCCAGCATGAGCGCGCGGCTGATGGCCAACATCTGTTGCTCACCGCCCGACAGCGTGCCGGCCTGCTGATCCAGGCGCGCCTTCAAGATCGGGAAGTACTCATAGACCATCTCGCGGTCGCGTTCGGCGGCGGCCTTATCGGAGCGCGTGTAGGCGGCCACGCGCAAATTCTCATCGACGGTCAAGTTGGTGAAGGTGCCGCGCCCCTCGGGTACATGGCCAACCCCGCAGCGAACGATCTCCTCTGTCGCCAGCCCCTCGATCGGCCGGCCATCGAAGCGGATCGAGCCTTGGGTGCGCACCATGTTGCAGATGGCACGCAGCGTGGTCGTCTTGCCGGCGCCGTTGGCACCGAGCAGCGTCGTGATGCCGCCGGGCTCGAGCGAGAAGGTCACCCCATGCAGGGCCTGGGTTTGACCGTAGAACGCCTTAAGACCCTCAACTTCGAGTAGCGCCACCACGTCAGGCCTCCGTTCCGAGGTAGGCGCGGATGACGTCGGGATTTTGCTGCACATCACGGGGGGTGCCTTCGGCGATCTTGCGGCCGAAGTCGATGGCGACGACCTTGTCGGACACCGACATGACAAGGCTCATATGGTGTTCAACCAAAAGCACCGTGACGTGTTGGGCATCGCGCACGCGCTTGATCTGCCCGCGCAGCACGTCCACCTCGTCGTGGTTGAGCCCGGCGGCGGGCTCATCGAGGAGCAAAAGCTTGGGGCTGCCGGCGAGCGCGCGTGCCAATTCCACGCGCTTGCGCACCGGGAAGGGCAGCCCACCGGCTGGCAGATGGGCATGGGCCTCGACGTCCATGAAGCGGGCGAGCTCCTCCGCGCGCTCGGTGATGCGCCGCTCCTCGGGCTCCGATCTGGGCAGGCGCAGCGCGTTGGTGAGAAAGCCGGTCGAGGTGCGGCTGTGACACCCCACCTTGATGTTGTCGATGACCGACATGCGATCAAACAGCGCCACGTTCTGGAACGTGCGACCAACGCCGAGGCGCGGAATGGCATGGCGCGGCCGGCGCAAGATCGACCGCCCCTCGAACAGAATGTCGCCCTGGTCGGGCACATAGAGGCGGGAAAGGCAGTTGAAGAGCGTGGTCTTGCCGGCGCCATTGGGGCCGATGAGACCGACAATCTGGCCCGACGCCACGTCGAAGGAGACGCCGTCCAGCGCCACGATGCCGCCGAAGCGGACCGACACGGCGCGCACGCTCAACAGAGCGCCGGGGCCGCCCTCGGCAGCGGTGCGCAACGCCGCTTGCGCTACCATGATGGTCGCAACGCTCCCTCCCCTAACTCGGCCTTTATTGTTGATGGGCGGGCGTGCCGCCTGTCCGATTGTCGGACGGACACCTTATGGAATGGGTCAAGGGCGGTCCAGAGGGATTTGCATGCGACCAAAGTCCCGCGGCACGTCCATTGAGCACCAAGTGAGCACGACGTCAGCACTGGCCGACGTGAGGCCTCGCCTCGCTCGGGATCGCGGGCCCTAACGCCATCGGGCCGGCGCAGGATTGGCTGCGCCGGCCCGATCGTAGACTTCGCGTCGCATGCGCGGTGGCCCGCCTCACGAATTGCAGGGTCTCGCCCTGGCGGTGCAATGCCACCGCCGGCCTGGGCTCAACTTGCGGCAGCGCTCCACCTTATCCTTGCCAAGCCCCCAGCGTGCGAACTGAAACCCGTAGCGCTGGCGCACTTCGCTGCGCCAGCGGTTTCGCGATGACAACTGCGTCGTCCCCTGGATGTAGCCCTCAGCATAAGCCTCCACCGGCGCACGACAGAAGGCGCTGGCCGGTGTTGCCTCGAGGATCGCCAAGGCGCCGATGAAACCGACGCCCGCCACGGCGATGCGTGCACAGCTCTTGAGTGGCATTGGATCTCTCCCTTCTGATTTTGCTCGGCTCCAGCCGGCGCTCCCTGCAAGTCGGCTCGCGCCGTCGCCCGCGGACGAACGGCGAGGGTGCGCAACGGGCCCCGGCTTGCCCCCACCTTCCCCGCGCGAACGTATCTCGCATTGTGCCTAGCTTGGCAACGCCAGAGCCGACGCTCAACGGGCGTTGTGCCGGAGCTTGCGGCATTTTGCGCCGGGTCGGCGAGCTCAGCGCCGGTCGCCGGCCGCCAGACGTCGCTCGACCATCTGCGAATAGCGCGACATGCCAAAGCAGAACACCCAAAACACCAAACCCGCAAATACGTAGCCGGTCATGGCCGTAGAATTTGCAAACCACTTGGCGTCGGTGAGATTGAGCTGAACGATCCCGAGCACATCGAAGAGACCGATGATGAGCACGAGGCTCGTATCCTTGAAGAGACCAACGAAGCTATTGACGATGCCGGGGATCACCAGCTTGAGGGCCTGTGGCAGGATGATCAGTCCCATGCGCTGGGCATAGGAGAGACCAAGTGCCTGCCCCGCCTCGAACTGGCCGCGCGGGATGGCCTGCAGGCCACCGCGGATGGTTTCCGCCATATAGGCACCGGCAAACAGCGCCACACCCACGAGCGCCCGCAGGAGCTTATCGAACGATACGCCCGCCGGCAGGAATAACGGCAACATCACCGAAGCCATGAACAGAACGGTGATGAGCGGAACGCCGCGCACGAACTCGATGAAGCCCACCGACGCCCATCGCACGAACGGCATGCGCGAGCGCCGCCCGAGCGCCAGCGCGATGCCGACGGGGAATGAGCCCGTGATGCCGACGCTCGCCACCACCAGGGTTACGAGCAGGCCGCCCCACAGCTCGGTGGGCACCGGGCGCAGATCGACAAGCCCGCTGGTTGAGAGAAGCCAGCGCACCAACAGCGGATAGGCGAGAACGAGGCACATCCCGCCGATGAGACGCAGCGTCTGCGGGGGCACGCGCGTGCTGCTCGACCGCGAGAGGGCCAAGGCGATGGCGCCGGCGAACACCAGGCAGAGCCCGATGAGGTCGAGGGCGCCCGCGCCCGGTCCGCTTGCGCTCCCCCTAAGTAGCCAAAAGGCGATGACGGGAAAGACGACGAAGGTGTAGGCCGCGCTCCAGGCCTTGCCGGGAATGCGCGGTACCATCAGCGGCAAGAGCCCGGCCAGGGCCATGAGGAAGACCAAATTTACGCGCCAGCGCTCCACTTCGGGGTAGCGGCCGTAGATGAACTGCCCGATCTTGGCCCTGATGAAGATCCAGCAAGCGCCACTGCCCTCCACCCGGCAAGCAGAGCCGTCCTCGCCGCTCCACACCGCGTGGACGATGCCCCAGCTCAGGATGCCTTCGACGAGCTTCCAAATGAGGTAGAGCGCCACCACGGTCAACAGCCCGTTGCTCCAGGACGAGAACAGGTTGTGGCGAAGCCACCCAACCACCCCTACCTCCGAGCGCGGTGGGGGCATCGGCGCCGCTGCGAGGGCGCTGCTCTGGCCCATTGTCTGGCCCGTTGTCTGGCCCGTGGCAAGGTCCTGGTGCACGGCCATCACCTCTCAACCAGCGCCATGCGCGCGTTGAACCAGTTCATCAACAACGAGGTGAAGAGGCTGAGGCTCAGATAGACCAGCATGGTGATGAGGATCACCTCAACGGCCTGCCCCGTCTGGTTCAGCACCGTACCTGCAAACACGCTGACGAGGTCCGGATAGGCGATCGCCACGGCCAGCGAGGAGTTCTTGATGAGGTTCAGATAGTTGCTGGTAAGGGGCGGAATGATGATGCGCATGGCCTGCGGGATCACCACTAGGCGCAGGGTCTGGCCGGCCGACAGGCCGATCGCGCTCGCCGCCTCCTTCTGGCCCTTGGGGACACCCTGGATGCCGGCACGCACGATCTCGGCGATGAAGGCGCCCGTGTAGATGACAAGGCCGAGCAACAGCGCCAGCAGCTCCGGCAGGACCACGATGCCGCCCGTGTAATTGAAGCCGCGCAGCGTTGGGTAATCGAATTCGAGGGGAGCCCCCGCAAGGAAGAAGGTGGCGAGCGGCAGCACGACGATGAGCGCGAACGCGGCCAGGCCGGTATGGAACTGGGCACCCGTCAAGCGCTGCCGGCGCTTGGCCCAGATGGCGATGCCAACGCTGACAAAGACGCCCAGTGCCAAGGCCGCAAGGGGAGCCTCGAAACCTGGCTGCGGCAACGGCTCAGGGAGATAGAGGCCCCGCAGGTTCAGGACCGCACCGCCCACGAGCTCCAGGCTTTGGCGCGGCGGGGGTAAGCTTTTCAGGACCGCAAAATACCAAACAAAAAGTTGGAGCAGCAGCGGAATGTTGCGGATCGTCTCGACATAGACGGTGGCCAGGCGCGCGATCAGCCAATTGGTGGAGAGGCGCGCGATGCCCATGGCGAAGCCGACGATGGTGGCAAACACGACGCCGATCGCCGCCACCAGCAAGGTATTGGTGAGACCCACCCAAAAGACGCGGCCGTAGGTGGAGGTGTTCGTGTACGAAATCAGCGTTTGCGAGATGTCGAAACCGGCGGTCGTGTTCCAGAAGCCGAACCCGGAGGCAATATTCTGCCGCCTCAGATTGGCAGCCGTATTGGAAATGATCATCCAGAAGAGCGCGGCAAGAGCGACGATCAGCACGATCTGGAAGAGGACCTGCCGCACCTCGGGCCGGTAGAGGAGGTCGAGCAGCTTTGGCGTTCGCCGTGGCGCACGCGCCGCGATGCCGGTCACTGCCATCGGTTTTGCCCTTCACCTGTTCGCCGCGCGAGGAAGTCGCCGCTTTCGAGTGCCTGCCGATCGTTCCGATCCCGCCGGGGATTGGTGCCCAAATGGGCGAGGCGCCGGCCGAACAAGCGGCCGGCGCCCCCAGCGCTTGCGCCGCCCTACCGGATCGGTGGGGCGTATTGAATGCCGCCTTTGGTCCAGAGATTGTTCAGCCCACGCGCGATCTTGAGCGGCGTGTTCGGGCCAACGTTGCGTTCGTAGATTTCCCCGTAGTTGCCGACGCCCTTGAGAATGCGCACGACCCAGTCGTTGTCGACGCCGATACCCTTACCGAACTCGCCTTCTACGCCGAGCAGGCGCCGGACCTCGGGATTGGTCGACTTCATCATCTCGTCGACATTTTTGCTGGTGACGCCCAGCTCCTCGGCGTCGAGCAGCGCGAAATAGACCCATTTGTTGATCGTGAACCACTGGAAATCGCCCTGCCGAACCGCCGGGCCGAGCGGCTCTTTGGAGATGATCTCGGGCAGCACCATGTGGTCGTCGGGGTTGCGCAGGCGCAAGCGCTGCGCATAGAGGCTCGACTGATCCGTCGTATAGACATCGCAACGACCCGCGTCGTAGGCGGCGTTGACCTCGTCCACTTTTTCAAACACCACGGGTTTATAGGTCATGCCCGAGGTGCGGAAGTAGTCGGCGAGGTTGAGCTCCGTCGTCGTGCCCGTGGCCACGCACACCGACGCACCGTTGAGTTCCTTGGCCGACTTGACGCCGAGTTTCTTGGGCACCATCAACCCTTGGCCGTCGACATACATGATCCCCACGAACGACAGCCCCATGGCGCTGTCACGGCTCATGGTCCAGGTGGTCGTGCGCGAGAGCACATCGACCTCGCCCGATTGCAGGGCCGTGAAGCGCTCCTTGGCGGTCAGCGGCTTATAGGAAACCTTTGCGGCATCGTTGAAGATCACTGCCGCGACGGCCCGGCAGAAATCCACATCAAGACCGGTCCAGTTGCCCTTGTCGTCAGGGTTTGAAAAGCCCGGCGTGCCCGTGCCGACGCCGCAGTTGAGCATGCCCCGGTTCTTGACCGTCGTCAGCGTGTCGGTCTGGGCGCTCGCCACGCCCGCGGTCACAAAGAGCCCCGCCGCTCCCGCGAGGACCACCTTGAGGATCGGTTTCATCTGGTACGCTCTCCCTTCCTTGTTGCCCACCGGATTGTCGAGACGGGGCCTAATGATTGAGGATCTGCGACAGGAACAGCTTGGTGCGGTCCGATTTGGGATTGGCAAAGAACTCCTTCGGGGTTCCCTGCTCGACGATCTCGCCGCGGTCCATGAAAATGACCCGATCGGCCACCGAGCGGGCAAAACCCATCTCGTGGGTCACGCACAGCATGGTCATGCCGCCCTTGGCAAGCTCGATCATGGTATCGAGCACCTCCTTCACCATCTCCGGATCGAGCGCGGAGGTCGGCTCATCGAACAGCATGATGTGGGGGTTCATGCACAGGGCGCGCGCGATGGCGACCCGCTGCTGCTGTCCGCCCGACAGCTGTCCTGGATATTTGTTCGCCTGCTCGGGGATCTTTACGCGGCCCAAGTATTTCATGGCAACTTCCTCGGCGTCGCGGCGCGGCATCTTTTTCACCCACACCGGAGCCAGGCAGAGATTGTCGAGAACCGTCAGGTGCGGAAATAGGTTGAAGCTCTGGAAGACCATCCCGACCTCGGCACGGATCTTGTCGATCTGGCGGATGTCGTTGGTGAGCTCGATGCCCTCGACAATAATCTTGCCCTTCTGGTGCTCCTCGAGCCGATTAATGCAGCGGATGAGGGTCGATTTGCCGGATCCGGACGGTCCGCAGATGACGATTTTCTCGCCCTGATCGACCGTCAGATTGATGTCGCGCAGCACGTGGAACTCGCCGTACCACTTGTTGACGCCGATCATCTGAATGGCCGGCTCTGCGGTGACCGCGACCGCGGCGTTCCCTTGCGCCATTTACCCTCCAACTGCGTGCGGCGAGCGGCCTCGGCAAGGCCCTCGCATCGCGCATTCTGACGGACCGCAAGGATTATGCCGGAGGCAGTGGGCTTGCGCAACGCGCGAGGCTTGGGCGAGTTGCCTCCTCGCCGAGCAGCGCGCGAGACTGTTCGCGCGTGCAGCAATCGCCGCGGTCGGCCGCGGCCAATGCCGCGCTAGCCTCGCCCTGCAAGCTGAACGAGCGCCTCCCCCAGCTCCCGGCAGGTGGCTTTTCCGCCCATGTCCGCCGTCCGCACGTCGGTCTCGGTAAACAACCGCTCGATGGCACCGAGGATGGCCGCGGCAGCTTGCTTGTGGCCCAAGTGCTCCAGCATCAAGGCGCCCGACCAAACCTGGCCGATGGGGTTGGCGATCCCCTTGCCGGCGATGTCCGGAGCGCTGCCATGCACGGGCTCAAACATCGAGGGAAACTGCCGCTCTGGGTTGATGTTGGCGCCGGGCGCAATCGCGATGGTGCCGGTGGTGGCGGGACCCAGATCGGACAGGATGTCGCCGAACAGGTTGGAGCCCACGATCACGTCGAACCACGTTGGGTTGCGCACCAGATGCGCCGCCAAAATGTCGACGTGGAATTGGCTGGTCCTGACTTGCGGGTACTCCTTGGCGATGGCGGCAAACCGCTCGTCCCAGTAGGGCATCGAGATCGAAATCCCGTTCGACTTGGTGGCCGAGGCCACCTCTTTGCGCGAGCGCGTCATGGCAAGATCGAAAGCGTAGCGCATGACCCGGTCGCAGCCCTTGCGCGTGAAGATCGCCACCTGGGTTGCCTGCTCAAGCTCGGTGCCCTCGAAGCTGCGCCCGCCGACGGAGGAGTATTCGCCCTCGTTGTTTTCGCGCACGATCAGATAGTCGATGTCGCCAGGCTTGCGATCGGCAAGCGGGGACTTGAGACCATGGAAGAGGCGCACGGGCCGCAGATTGACGTACTGTTGGAAGCCGCGGCGGATGGGAATGAGCAAGCCCCACAGCGACACATGATCGGGGACGCCAGGCCAGCCTACGGCGCCCAGATAGACGGCGTCGTGCTTGGCGATCTGTTGCAGCCCGTCGGAGGGCATCATGGCACCGGTCTTGGCATAGCGCTGGCAGGACCAGTCGTAGTGCTCCCAGGCGTAGTCGATGCCGAAGCGCGCTCCCACCGCCTCGAGCACGCGCATGCCCTCCGGCACCACCTCGTTGCCGATCCCGTCGCCAGGAATCACGGCGATCTTGAGCTTGTTGGTTGGTGCTTCTTCCTGCGGTGCGGGCATGGCGTTTCCCTTAGCTCGATCCCCTCCCACTTCTAGCCAATCTTGCCGGAGCTGGAGAAGAGCAAATCCCTGCCATGCGAGAGCCGAGGGCTGACGCGGGGTTCGGATCGTGCCAGGGTGGGCCAAACCATCCCGCTTTGAGCTTTCCCAGCCGCACATGCACCCTTTGACCGAGAGAGGACCCCGGCCGTCGCTCGACCCTGCGGCCGAGGTCGACGCCCTAGCCCGCGCCGCGCGGAAGATCAAAACCCCATGCGGGGACGGCGCGATGGTGTGGCGGGTTTGGGGTGCGGGCGAACCCCTCGTTCTATTCCACGGCGGGTCGGGTTCATGGACGCACTGGATCCGCGTCATACCCGAAGTGTCCCAGCACTATGAGCTGTGGGTGGCCGACATCCCCGGGCTCGGCGACTCCGCCATGCCGCCCAAACCTTGGGTACCGCAGAGCACCGCCGAGGTCGTCGTCGCGGGATTGGAGCAGCTGTTTGCCAAGGACGTGAAGCTGCGCATGGCGGGCTTCTCCTTCGGCGGCCAGATCGCCGGCTTGTCCGCGGCCGCACTGGGTGACCGGGTGCGCAGCCTGACGCTCGTTGGCGTGGCTGCGCTCGGGCTTCCCACGGCCCCGCGCCCGCCATTTGCCAAGCGCCGGCCCGGCATGAGCGCGGCGGAAGTCGCCGCCGCCTTCCGTCAGAACCTCGAGGTCTTGATGTTTGCCAATCCGGCCAACATCGACGCGCTGGCAATCCACCTGCAGGCCGAGAACATCGCACGTGCCCGCTTCCGCAGCCGCCCGTTCGCAGCCACCGACACCCTCGCCCGCGCGCTTGAACGCGTCACGGCGCACCTGAAGACGATCTGGGGTACGCGCGACATCGTCGCACGCCCCTCGTTGGAGGCGCGGCTTGAGGTGCTGCGCCGCCATCACCCCGAGCTCAAGGCCAGCCTCATTGAGGGCGCCGGCCATTGGGTCATGTACGAGGCCGCGCCACAGTTCAATAACGCCTTCTTGGCTCTGCAACGCTCTTGACCGGCACGAGAATGCCCGGGGGGTGCCGAGGAGCCGCCCGTCGGCGCCCTCGCGCCTTTAGCCGCGCAGGCTCACGACAGCCTCTTCGTAGCGTCCCGAGCCCATCTTGCCAGCCTCGAACAGCCGGTGCTTGGCGATCCAGGCGAACGACTGCTCAAAGACCTCCTTGCTGTAGGGCTCAAACACGATGCGCTCGCCGGGACCCCAGGCGCGCGGGTCCATGCGTGCATGAAAGCGCTCGGGGAACTCGGCCTTGTAATAATGTGTGTAGAGCTCCGGCCGCACATCGATGTCGCGTTGGGCGCGCCGCAACGCGCGGAAGAACTTGGCGATGTCCTCAGGGTCGGGATCGCCGTTGATCATGGTGGAGATCATAAACGTGTTGTCGATGATCTTGCGGAAGCCCAGCTGCTCAGCAAAATAGTAGGGGCCGCTGAAGAGCGCGCAGGCGGGCACCTTGCCGTCGAGGAAAGCCTCCATGCGGCCAAACAGCATGCCTTCCGCAAATGATAGGTTGATCTGATCGGCGGGCAGATATTGCTCGAGCGCCTGGATGGTCGCGTAGTGGCTTCCAGATTGGTAGCCGACCGAGATCGGCACCCCCGCGAGGTCGGCTGGGCTTTTGAGCTTGGAATTTGCGGCAACGAAAATCGCCGAAGGCGCCACCGAGTAGGCGTCCGCATAAAGCTTGGTGTGCCCGCGTGAGGCCGCTACATTCACCGTCCAGTGGCAAGCGCAGGTGATGTTCGAAGAGCGACCCTCCTCGATCGACTGAAAGGCGCCGACCTTGTCGCCCTTCACGTGATGGGCGCCGCCGCTGGCACGAATGAACTCTCTGAACTCGTAGTCGAGACCCTCGCCGCGGAAGTAGCCCTTCTCCTCCGCCACCCATTCCTGCAGGCGAAAATGCGGTTCAATGACGAACTTGGGCATGGCTCCATCCTCACCTGCGTTCCTCTTGCCGTCCTCACTTGCCATCTTCACTTGCCATCTTCACTTGCCATCTTCACTTGATCGTCTCGGCCGCCTTCGCCACGAAACGCCCATCCCAGGTTGAGGCGGGGTCGACGGTAGCGGCGGCCATTTCCTTGTCGAACTTCTTGAGGAAATCGAGGGAACGTTGCCGGCTCTCGGCGCTGACGATGCCGTCGCGGGAGTAAACTTGAAGGTTATTCTTCACGGCCGCAATGTAGAGCTCCTTATCGCCCAGCCAGTATTCCTGCGGGACCTTCTCGGCGATCTCTGCGGGCGTGGCTTTGTCGAGCCATTTGAGCGTCTTGTAGAAGGCATTGACGAGGGCCTGCACCGTCGCCGGGTTTTTGGTGGCAAACTCGCGTTTCAAATAAAGCACGGCCGCCGACATGGGTCCGCCCAGCACCCCGACCGTGCCCTCGGTGGTGCGCGTTTCGGCCAGCACGACCACGTCGCCCGTGGATTGCAGCTTGGAAATTGCCGGGTCGACGTTGGAGAGAGCGTCGATCTCACCCTTTTGGATGGCGGCAACCGCCGAGGCCGTCGCACCCACACCCACGAAGGCGGCATCGTCGGGCTTCAATCCCGCCTTGGCCATCAGATACCAGACAATCATATTGGTGGAAGAGCCAGGCGCCGTGACACCGATCTTGGCGCCCTTGAGGTCGGCGATCGTCTTGATCTTGTCGGCGCGGTCCTTCCTCACCGCGAGCGCAATGCCCGGGTAGCGTCCAAGTTCGATGACGGAGACGATGTCCTGGCCCTTGGCCTGCATGCGCAGGGTGTGCTCGAAGGCGCCGGTGACAACGTCGACTGAACCGCCAACCAGGGCCGTCAGCGACTGGGAGCCGCCCTTGAAATCGTTGATCTCGACGTTCAGACCCTGCTCCTTGAAATGGCCCAGGCGCTCGGTGAGCGCGAGGGGAAGATAGTAGAGTGCGGCGGCCCCGCCGACGCCGAGCTTGATGTCTTTCTTCTCGGGTGCCTGATTTTGGGGCGCCTGAGCGAAGGCACCGCTGGCCGCCAACATGAGGACACCGGCAAGCGCCCCCAGGTGCAGTCTCCGCCAAAGATCCATGCGTTTCTCCTCGCAGCGCATGCGCTCAGGCCTGTCCCGCCGCCGGCGGGCGCCAAACCAAAAGGCGCTTTTCAACCAGCGTGACGAGCCCGTCGATGCCGAGCACGAATACGGCAAGAATGACCATACCGGCAAACACGCCCGTCGTGTCGAACGTTCCCTCGGCCTGATTGATGAGGTAGCCAAGCCCCGCGGCCGAGCCTAGGTACTCGCCCACCACGGCGCCGATGATGGCAAATCCCACGGAGGTGTGCAGCGAGGAAAACATCCACGACAGGGCCGAAGGCCAGTAGACGTGCGCAAACAGCTGGCGTTC
This sequence comes from Hyphomicrobiaceae bacterium, assembly GCA_036558085.1. Classification (GTDB taxonomy): domain Bacteria; phylum Pseudomonadota; class Alphaproteobacteria; order Rhizobiales; family Hyphomicrobiaceae; genus AWTP1-13. Next base: position 47,763 of record DATBGH010000055.1, on the reverse strand, counting down.
GCTCATGCCGAGCATGCGCGCGTTGGCGAGGATCACCCCGCTCACCTCTCTCACACCCTGATAGACGTTAAAGAACACGATAAAGAACACGAGCGTCACGCCCAGCGCTACCTTGGACCAGATGCCGAGACCTAGCCAGAGCATGAAGATCGGCGCCAGGACCACGCGCGGCAGCGCGTTCAGCATCTTGATATAGGGCTCGAAGACGGCGGACAGCAGCTGGTTGCGCGCAAGCCAAAAGCCAAGCGCAACGCCGGCAGCCGCGCCAATGACGAACGCGAGCATGCCCTCAGTCAGCGTGATCAGCAGATGCTGCCAAACGGTCTTGCCGAAACAGGGATCGGACGTGCTGAGGAGGTGCGACAGATCGATCGGATCGGAGCAGTGGGCGATCTGGGCGGTGCCTTCGGCGAAGAGCTTCCATACCCGCATGCCCACGTCGGCGGGCGTTGAAAAGAAGAATTTGGGCAGGAGATAGCCACCCCCAACCGGCACCGTGGCGCCGACGTGCCAGAGGCCGACCGCCAGGACGGCCACCAGCGCCTGTAGCAGGAGGAGCTTGATGCGCTGAGGGCTCATGCTCGACCTGCGCTATAGGCCTTGAGCACCTCGGTCCTCAGCTGGCTCCAAATCAGCTTGTGCAGCTCGTGGAAGCGCGGGGAGAGGCGCACCTCGCTGGCATCGCGCGGCCGAGCCAGGTCGATGGTGTGATCGCCGATGATGCGCGCAGCCGGTCCCGCTGACATGATGATGACGCGATCGGCCAATGCGATCGCCTCCTCAAGGTCGTGGGTGACGAACAAGACGGCCTTGCGGTCAAGGGCCCATAACTCGAGCAGCAAATTGCCCATGATCTGTCGCGTCTGGGCATCGAGCGGCCCGAACGGCTCGTCCATCAGCAAGATCTTGGGAGCGCGGATCAGAACTTGCGCCAATCCGACGCGCTTTCTCTGCCCGCCTGAAAGCTGGTGCGGATACCGCTCCGCGAAGGCGCCAAGCCCCACCCGCTCAAGCCACGCCTGCGCCGCCACACCCGCCTTGGCGCGGGCGACGCCGGCCACCTCAAGACCGATTGCAACGTTGTCGCGTGCCGTCTTCCAGGGCATCACTGCATCCTGCTGGAAGAGATAGCCCGCCGCCCGATTGATGCCCTTGAGCTCGGCGCCGAGCACGCAGACTTCCCCAGCGGAGGGTGCCAATAGCCCGGCCGCCACGTTGAGAAGCGTGGACTTGCCGCACCCCGTTGGGCCCACGATGGCGACGAACTCGTGCGCACCGATCACAAGATCGGTGGCCGCAACCGCCGGGTAGCTGCCGCCGCCGGCGAGGGAAAACGCAATCGTCACGCCCCGAAAGTGCACCGCGTCCTTGGCCGCGAGGTCAGCGTCCTCGGTTCGCGCCACGGCGGCAGCGCCAGCCGGCCTATCGTGCAACGTCCCCCTCCTCAAGATACCCCACGCCCGCTCCCAGCTTAGCCGCTCGCCGACGCCGGCGCGAATGGCGCCGCTCAAAATCGCGAACGCAGGAGGGTCGGGACGTGCGCGGCCCCAAGCTCAGGACTGTCGCGAGCTGCCGACGGTGCGCGCGACGATCGCCTCGGTGGCCGAATCGGGACCAAACTCGCGCGGCGTTGCCACGCCCAGCATCTCCGTCAGCTTGGCCCGGGCCCGGTTCACACGGCTCTTGATCGTGCCCACGGCACAGGACGAGATCGCCGCCGCCTCCTCGTAGGAGAAACCCGCCGCACCGACCAGGATGAGGGCTTCGCGCTGGTCAGGGGGGAGCACGTTCAAGGCGCGGCGAAAATCCTGCATATCGAGGTGGCCCTGCTGCCCAGGGTGAACGGCAAGGTCGCTGGCTTTGCTGCCATCGCGGTCCTCCACCTCGCGGCGGCGGCGACGGCACTCGGAGAAGTACGTGTTGCGCAGGATCGTGAACAGCCATGCCCGCAGATTGGTCCCCTCCTGGAAGCTTTCCAGGTGGTCCCACGCCTTGAGCAGCGTCTCCTGCACGAGGTCATCAGCGCGCTCGATGTCGCCGCACAGCGAGACGGCAAACGCACGCAGGTTGGGGATGAGCCCCAACAACGCCTGTTTGAGGCTTGCGGAATCGGAATTCACCGTCGCTTCTCCCGAGCCTCCAGCGCCTCGAGCAGCTTGATGAACCGGTCTGGCACCGGCTCTTGTGCCACGTCGGAGAAGATGGCTCTGAGCTGCCGGCCCAACTGGGCCTGAAGCGAACGATCCAGCATGCCTCGCGGCGCACTGTAAAGGTCGGAGGGCCGTGGTGGATCCATGCCTCCGTCCCGTTCCCGGTCGTTCTTGCTGTGCGCGAGATACGGCTTGTTCTGGCCCATCGACTGATGTGACTGCTTGCGCTGCTCTTGTTGGCTCGCTTCGGGCTCTGCCGCGGCCGGCGCGGACAAGTGCGTGGAGCCGTCTTTCTCCGCCATTCCTCACCCCTCCGTCTTCACCCCTCGGTCTACCCCCGCCCCCTCCTTCCGCCGCGACTGCCGGCCGACTCGGTGGCGAACCCTCCTACAACGGCAGTCAACCGCGAAAGTTCCATCAATGGAACCCCTGGCTTGGCGCAGCGTTATCTACCGGTTTCTGCGCCCGGAGAAGGAAAAATTGCCCGGGAGAAGGGGAAAAGTTCATGTCGCTTGCTGAACGAGTAACGGCCCATTTGCCGTACCTGAGGCGCTTTGCCCGGGCCGTCACGGGCAGCCAAAAGAGCGGGGATGCCTATGTGGCCTCCACGCTGGAGGCGATTCTCGCCGATCCGTCGGTGTTCTCCAAGACGCTACCGCCTCGCGTCGCACTTTATCGCACATTTTTGAAGATCCTGGGCTCCATCAAGTGGAACAACGAGAAGACCGGCGATGCCCCCTCGCCTGGCCTGGAGGCGGCCCAGCGCAACTTGGAGGTGCTGACCCCCCGTGCCCGCCAGGCTTTCTTGCTCGTCTCGGTTGAGGAATTCTCACCCGAAGACGCCGCCGCCGTCATGGACATCGAAGCGGGTGAACTCCAGCGCTTGGTGGACGAAGCCGGGCGCGACATCGCCCGACAAATCGCCACCGACGTGGTCATCATCGAGGACGAACCGCTGATTGCCCTCGACCTCGAACGCCTCGTCACCGCGCTCGGGCATCGCGTGGTCAAGATTGCCCGCACCGAGCGCCAGGCCATCGAGGCCGTCAAGCGGGCTCGCCCAGGTCTGGTGCTGGCCGACATCCTGCTGGCGGACGGCAGTTCAGGCCTCGACGCCGTCAACGAGATCTTACGCACCTTCTCGGTGCCGGTGATCTTCGTCACGGCCTATCCGCAGCGGCTGCTGACGGGAACGCGACCTGAGCCGACGTTCCTCATCACCAAGCCGTTCCACCCCGACAACGTGAAGGCCATCATCAGCCAGGCTTTGTTCTTTGACATTCGCGGCCGACCCGAGCAGCCACGTCTGGCGGCGGTGTGAGGCGCCAGACAACCAAGTGGCGGCGTCCGCGATTGCACCCTACTATGCGCACGCTCATCTGCTCTCGAGCGATCCTTGCTCTGAGGCAATGCAGCATGACGCGTCCATGGGGAGCATCGCGTGGCCAAGGTCACCTACGACCACATTCACCTGCGCAGCCCCGATCCCGAGGCGACCGCCACCTTCTATGAGCGCATGTTCGGCGCCGAGGTGATCCGCACACTGCAGCAGGGCAAGCCGTGCATCGATCTCAGGATCGGCGGCGCCAACGTGTTCATTGCCGAGGTCCTACCCGACGCCAAAGTCAATCCACCGCCGCAGACGCCCTATCAAGGCCTCGACCACTTCGGCCTGTCGGTAAAGGCGATCGCCACCGTCGTGGCAGAGCTCAAGGCCAAGGGCGCGCATTTCACGATGGAGCCCACGACCATCCGGCCAGGGGTACGCATCGCTTTCCTGCGCGGCCCGGAGGGGGTGTCAATAGAGCTGCTTGAGCGCAGCCCGCACTGAGGGGCTGCATCGGCAACCTTGTGGCCCATGCGCAGGTGCGCGCGCCAAAGGTGGATCCAAGGAGCTTGGCCATGAAGGCGGTCTTCATCGAGCGGCACGGCGGGCCGGAAGAGCTCAAGTTCGGCGATTTGCCCGACCCGGTGGCGAAGGCGGGCGAGATTGTCGTCGACATTCACGCCGCCAGCGTCAATGGCGCCGACTGGAAGGTGCGTACTGGGCAGTCCTATCCGCAGGCCAACTTCCCCTATGTGCTCGGGCGCGATTTCTCCGGCGTGGTCAGCGCGACCGGCCCGGGCGTCCGCGACTTTGCAGCGGGCGATGCGGTGTTTGCCGTGTGCGATGTGGGCCACGAGGGCGCCTATGCGGAAAAGATCGCCATCAAGGCCGCCATCGTCGCCCCCAAGCCCGCAAGCATCTCCCATGCCGATGCTGCAGCCGTGGCGCTCGCCGGTCTGACCGCGCTGGTGGCGGTCGAGGACACGCTACGCCTCAAGCCCGGCCAATCGATCTTGATCCAGGGTGGCGCCGGCGGCGTCGCCAGCATCGCCATCCAACTCGCCAAGCATATCGGTGCGCGGGTGATCACCACCGCCAGCGCCGCCAACCACGCCTACGTGCGCACGTTGGGAGCAGACGAGGTCATCGACTACAACGCGCAGGACTTCAGCAAGGTGGTATCGGGCTTGGATGCGGTCTTCGACACCGTGGGCGGTGAGACGGCCGCACGCGCGTTTGCCGTGCTGAAGCCCGGCGGACGTGCGGCCTTCATCGCCTCGGGCGCGCAGGCGCCGAAGCCAAGCCGCGCCGACGTGGCATCATTGCGACCGCAAGTGGGCCGCGATCGACCGCATCTAGAGCGCCTCGCCGAGCTCGTCGTGGCGGGCGCGGTGCGCATTCCCGAAATCCGGCGCTTTGCCCTGGCAGAGGCCGCTGCCGCCCATCAGGTCAGCCAGTCCCGCCACCTGCGCGGCAAGCTCGTCTTGTTGGTGCGGTGAGCCAACGCCTAGCGTACGGCCCCTCGTGTTGAAGCCCAGCGCCGCACTGCCGAAGGGTGGTGGCGCGCACGGGGAACAGCGATGCCGGCAACTCCCGATCACGGTGATCAGCGGAAGGCCGCGACGCGAGCGGCCTGCTCGGAGATGACACGGGCGTTGTCGAGCTCCGGCGTGCCCGCCGGTTCGCCCTTGACCTTCACGAACGGGCTCGACCACACGGGCAGACGCGGACAGCCTCCGCAGCTCTCCTTGTAGCTCATGATGTCGCGCCACTTGGTGCCGTTGACGTAGCCATGACCCCAGGCAAATGGCGTCATTGTCTTGTCGAGGCTCAGATCGTGGCGTGCGCCGATCAGGTGACCGACCTCGTGTGCCAGCGAATAGGTCGTGGCGGCGCACTCGTGATGCACCACGGCGAACGCGTCCTCGGCATCGGCGTAAATGCGCGTCGCCAATCCACAGCCCTGCGGATCATCGACGATGAGCACGCCCACGTCGGCCTTGTATTTGTCGCGCAGGGGATGGATCTCGTCCATGTAGCCGTCGCCCTTGTCGGCAAAGCGCCAGACATGGTCGAAATGCGCGCCTTGCTCCACGTAATCCGTTTGGTAGGAGTGCACCAGCCGAAGCTTGATATGGCCGAGATTGCTCATGCGAAATGAGTTGTTCGCTTCCTCGATGGAGAGATCGACCAGCTCGCGCTTGACGTCCGAATAGCTGCTCGCGGCCTTGCGCGTGTAGGCGACGATCACGTCGATGGTAACGTCCTTGCCCGGAGGAGCCGCTGGCGCGATCCTCGGCTTGGCAGCTTCAAGAGGGGCACCGTCCAGGCTTGGAGCTGCCGTCCTCGCCTTGATGCTGCTGGCATCGCCCTGCCGCACCAGCGGGTCGTCGCGCAGCGTCGGATCGCCGCGTATGCCCTGGGCCATCGGCGCGTGCTCTTGCGGCATGCGATCCTCACCCATCTCCACCACTGCATAGAGCCTGCCGCCCAGGTGACGGATCGATTGCGGACGACCGCGGCCCTGGACGGTGCCGGTCATCTTGCCGTTCGCCCACCACATCAAGGTCACCTGCGCTTCGGTGCCCTCGACCGTGCCGCGCCAAATGCACATGTCGGGCTTCAAATCGAGGCTTGATCGCACGATGGTAATCGTCGTGTTGTCGGCAAAGGCAACGGTGATGCTGGCAGGTTGGCTGGTGCCATCGGGGTTCTTGACGTCGGTGGTGAGGGCGTGCTCGAGGACGGCGGGCGGTGGAGCGCGCATGATCTTGACGCCCAGGGTCGACTTGGACGCCTTGGCGCGCTCGACGAGGGCCTTCTGCTTCTCGTCGAGCTGCGTCTCGTCCGCCGCATGCATCAGCTGACGCCAGTCCGCCCCGAGCTGGGTCACGACCACGCCTTGCTTGGCCGCCTCCCTCTTCACGCGCTCGAGGTCCTTCTTGGCCACGGACCATTTCTCGCATCGGGTCAACGGCAGAACGTGCGACCTGATGCTGGCGATGCGCGTCTTGAGAGCGGCAAAGAACGTGCGCAGCGACCGGCGCTGTGGTCCCGGCTCCTCCGGGCGCGAGATAATCACATCGACCCGCTCCTCCTCGGGCTTCGTTTGACCGAGCACCTGGCTCGAGGCGAACGCGAGCTGGCAAGAAAGGAGGGTGGCGACGCCAATCGTCCGTGCGTGCATCGTGTTCTTCCCTGCGAATCCGCCATCGACGCGGCAAATACTACCCCAACCCCGCGACGGGACCGAGCCCCCCGCAGAGCAGGCCGTCGCCGGCGACTGAACACGGTCATTCGCGACAGCTGCCCCGACGCTTTCGCGGCGTCTGCCGGCGCCTCGGGCCCAGCCTAAGAGCGCCAAGGCGGTCGTGGGCGGTCTCAAACCTCGGCTTGGCGCTTCAAGATTTGGGCGACTTCAAATGCGGGCCTCAAACTCATTGGGCCGGAGAGTCGGCCTGGAACTCGGTCCTGGAGGTGTGATCGGTCGCGAAAACTCGCCACGCCGACGGCGCTGCACAAGCGCTCCTGTTCGGTCGGTGATGTTGCCGGGGTGCCTAGCCTGGCGGCCGATCGCTGAAGAGAAAGCCGCCCTTGGCCTTGGATTCCCTTGAGCTCTCCACGATCTGCACCATCACGGCTTCCGGCTTGACCTTGAAATGCCGCACCACCGCGTCCGTGACGTCCTTCACCAGGGCACGCTTCTGGTCGAGAGTGCGCCCCTCGACGGCATAGACGTAGACTTCAGGCATGGCTCGGTCTCCCTGGGGCTATGGCGCTAGACGCGATCGTCGCAGCGCAGCATTTCGTTCTCTAAGCGCTCCAACTCACCGGTGGCAAACCGCTCCAGATCGCCTTGGTGCTGGCGGCATTGCTGCGTGATCTGCCGCAGATCGATGCGGGAAAGATCGATGCCCAAGCGCTGCATGAGCTTGGGCACATTCACCTTGCTCAGATCGATGCCGAGCGCACCCAGGAAGTCACGCTGATCGGGCGTGAGCAACGGCTCCAATGCCTTGGGATCGATGAGTTTGTCGATGCCGGTGACGTCGGCGTTCTCCAGAGCCGAGCAGAGCTTTTCGCCGTCGCCGCGGCTCAGGCGCAGCAGCTGACGCATGCCCTCGGCCTGCAGCTTCAAGGCGCGCTGGTAGGCCGACGAGCAAGTGCGTTGCCCCGGCAAGGGTGCGCCAAGGGGTGGTGGCAGCAGTTGCGTGGGCTCAACACCGTGCGTGCGCGTGGCCTGCGCGGACGACATCGCGATAGGAACGGCGATCGCAATCCCGGCGACAACGATCCCCGCGGCGACGGGGCCGAGAGCCCCCAGATACTTCGATCGCATCGATGTCACTCCTGTTGAGGGGTGGCGAATTGCAGCACGGAACGGTGGCCATAACAAGGTTCGATGCCGTGGCGCCCCTTCCGCCGGCGGCCCCCGGACCTTGCGGCCCGATGCAGATCGGCTATTGGTGGCCACGGGTCCACGTCGCTCCTGGTCCCCCGGCCCGGTCAAGGAGTGCGGCCAGAGAGGGAAATACCATGCTGCAGCTCGTCGAGAACCTGCAACGGCTCGGCACCGAAACGGCCTTCGAGGTACTGGCACGCGCCGCCGAGCTCGAACGGCAGGGCAAGTCGATCATCAATCTTGGCATCGGTCAGCCCGACTTCAAGACGCCGCCCCACATCGTCGAGGCAGCCGTCAGGGCCCTGCGCGACGGCCATCACGGCTATACCCCGGCGCAGGGCATTCTCCCGTTGCGGGAGGCGGTAGCCAAGGATCTGGCCCGGCGCCACGCGGTCAAGGTCGATCCCGACACCGTCGTGATCATGCCGGGCGGCAAGCCGACCATGTTCTTCTCGATCCTGATGTTCGGTCGGCCCGGTGTCCAGATCATGTATCCCGATCCGGGCTTTCCCATCTACCGTTCGATGATCCAATACACCGGCGCCAAGCCGGTGCCGATCGCCCTCACGGAGGAAAACGAATTTGCCTTTACGGCCGATCAGGTGCTTTCCCAGATCACGCCTGCGACCAGCCTGATCATCCTCAATAGCCCCAATAATCCCTGCGGCGGCGCCGTGCCCGTCGCGGAAATCAAACGCCTCGTGGCGGGCCTGGAGCGGCATCCACACGTGGCTCTGTTGTCGGACGAAATCTATAGCCAGATGCTCTACGGCACGCGCAGCCATGAAAGCCTTTTGCGTTATCCCGAAATCCGCGACCGGCTCATCGTGCTCGATGGTTGGTCGAAGACCTATGCCATGACCGGTTGGCGCCTGGGCTTTTCGGTGTGGCCAAGGCCGCTGGTGGAGCACGTCGTCCGTCTAGCGGTCAATTGCCACTCGTGCGTCAACGCGCCGACGCAGTATGCCGGCATCGCCGCGTTGGAGGGTCCGCAGGACGAGGTGCACAAAATGATGGCGGCCTTCGACGAACGCCGTCGCGTCATCGTGCCCTTGCTCAATCAGCTGCCGGGCTTTCGCTGCGTGGATCCCGGCGGGGCCTTCTATGCCTTCCCCAACATCACCGGCACGGGCATGGACGCGCGCGAGCTGCAGAACAAGATGCTGGAAACGGCGGGGGTCGCCACGGTCGCCGGTACCAGCTTCGGCATCCACGGCGAGGGCTACATCCGCTTCTCATACGCCAACTCGGTGGCCAACATTCGCGAGGCAATCAACCGGCTCTCGGCATTGCTGCGGGACTGACGGACGAGCGAGCCTCACCGCTCAGGGCGCAGAGGCTCGCCACAATTTCAAGTCCTCCTCGGCGAGGCGCCGCGCCTGGAGGATGCGCGCGATGGCTTCGGCGATCTGCGGCGCTTCGTGAGTGGCCATCACTTGCATGCTGAGCCGCGCGTGGTCGACGGGGACGGCGGGGTACTCGACCAGATTGACGAACACTCCGCTCTCGGCGATGCGGCGCGTCGCCAGGTTCGCCAGTTTGTCGTTGCCGACGGGCACGAGCACGACCGGCGATGGGGTGCCGAGTGCCAACATACCCTCCGCCGCGAAGCCATCGCGCAACGCGTTGACGCGCGCAAAGAGGCGCGCCCGCAGCCTCTCGCCTTCGTCGGATCGCACGATGCGGACGGCCTCGGAGGCGACCGCCGCCTGCACCGGGGAAATGGCATTGGAGAACATGTGCGGGTTGCCGTAGTACTTGGCGAACTGCTTGGCGGCCGGCGAATGGGAGGCGAGAAAGCCGCCATTCGACGCGAACGCCTTGGCGAAACTGCCCATCACCAGATCGATCTTGCCCGCCAGGCCCTGGGCCGCGATCATGCCCCCGCCGCCGGGCCCCATGGCGCCGAGGTCGTTCGCCACGTCGACGAGCAGCGTTGCGCCGTAGCTGCGACAGGTCTCCTGAAATGCCGCCAGATCTGGCGCGTCGGACTCCATGGCGAACACCCCCTCGGTGATCACCATGATGCCGTTGCGGGCATCCTTGGCGCGGATCGATTGCAGCCGTGCCTTGAGGTCCTCCGCGTCGTTGTGGATGAAGTGGCGGATCTGCGGCGTGGCAGACGCTGCCCCCTGCTGCAGACAGGCATGGCACAGATAATCCATGACGACGTGATCGCGCGGGCGCACGAACGCGGCAATCGCACCGTATCCGGCCGCCCACCCGGTGGGATAGAGCGTCACGTGCTCGAGCCCCAACAGCTCGGCCAGGCGCTGTTCGAGCTCCAGCGACAACTTGGTGTTGCCAAAGAGCACGGCCGAGCCGGCGCTATGCGGCCCGAATTGGCGCATGGCCTCGATGCCCGCGTCCACGACCCGAGAATGCCGGCTGAGCCCCAGATAGTCCTGCGCGGCAAAGTTGATGCCCTCGCGTGTGGCGGCGCTGATGTCGGAGACGGTCGTGAGCGGGCCGTTCGCCCGCTCCAGCGCTCGCGCGTAGGGCCACAGCCCGAATTCGGCGCGGCTTTGGATGAACGCATTGAAGCGCTCGGTCCGCTTGATGAGATCTGCTCCCGATGGATTGCGGAAGTGCGCCAGCGACTGGTTGAGGATGCGCGCCCGATCCTCAGGGCTCAACTTGGCGACTGAAGCTTCCACGCCGACCACCCGCTCCGGTTGGCAAAAATTCCATCCGCGCCGGCGATGTTGCCTCAGAGAGCCCAGCGTGGTCAAATTGCGCAGCGCTCAATCCTACCGCCTCACCGATGGAGCTCGCGATGGCGGCGGCAACAGCAGCCACGCGGTTTCTTGCCTTCCTCGATCCGGCCGAGGAAGACGCCCTCTTGGCCGCTGCACCCGTTCGCTCCTATGAGCCCGAAGAGCTGGTGTTCGAGCAAAACGTGTCGCTGCGCGCCATCTTCCTCATCGACGCAGGCGCGGTGCGCGTCGAACGCCAGGACCGCGGCGCCCTGATCCCCATCGCGATCCTCGGCGCCGGCGAGTTCTTCGGCGAGATGTCGTTTGTCGACGGCACGCCCACGAGCGCTCGGGTTGTCGCCGACGAGCCGACGCGGCTCATCGTCATCGATACGGCCACCGTCGATGCGCTGAGCACGGCCGATCCGGGCTTTGCCGGCCGCCTCTACCGCTCGATTGCCGCAATCCTGGCCGAGCGCCTGCGTCTCACGTCCCAGCGCGCCTATGGCGATCAGTCCTGGGGCTGAGCGAGGGGGCCGACTGGCCGAGCGGCCCCGTGCCTGGCCCGTGCCTGGCGCGCGCCCGATGCACGCGACAGGGACCTTTGAGCTTGGCCCCAAGCGGCCGCGTATGGCGCCGCGGCTCGTCAATCGCCGGGTTGCCTTGGGCCGCGATCGCCATGAATATTGCCTTTGCTATCGGCGATTGTTGAGAAGGCGCGGAGATCGGCATGCATCGGCGCCAGTTCCTGGGTTTGACCGCATCGACGCTGATCGCCGGCGCCTCAGCGCGCGCAGGCGCATGGCCCGAGCGCCCCGTCAAACTCATTTTGCCCTACGCGCCTGGCGGGGCCACCGACCTCATTGGCCGTCCATGGGCCGACAAGCTCGCCCAGGCGTTCGGCCAGCAGTTCGTCATCGAGAACCGCGGTGGCGCCAGCGGCATCATCGGCACCGAGGCAGCCGCCAAGGCGACGCCCGACGGCTACACGCTGCTGCTCACGCCCAATGCGCCGCTTAGCGTGCAACCGACGCTGCGCAAGACGCCTTACGATCCCCTCAAGAATTTCACGCCGGTCGGCCGAGTTGGCGACCTGATCAGCGGCTTCGTCATCCACCCAGCCGTCGGCGTGAGGGTCTTCAAGGAGATGGTGGAGTACGCCAAGGCCAACCCCGGCAAGCTCGCCTATGGCTCCGCTGGCCTCGGCACCGCCTCGCACCTGCGCCTTGAGATGCTCAAGGTGAAAGCTGGCATCGACATCCTGCACGTGCCCTATCGCGGCAACGCCGATGCGCTCAATGACCTGCTCGCCAACAACGTGCAGATGATGAACGAGATCAATCCCATGCCACACGTGCGGGCTGGCAAGCTCACGCTGCTCGACATCAGCTATCCCGAGCGCCACCCGGATTTCCCCGATGTGCCCACGCTGTGGGAGGTGGGCTACGGCGATGCCTATGTACCGAGCTGGTATTCGATCTGGGCTCCGGCCGGCACGCCGCCGCCCATTATCGACAAGATGAACAGCAAGATGGCGGAGATCGCCAACGCCCCCGACATGAAGGCGCGACTGCTCGCCATCAATGTGAGCTGTCCGGTGCAAACCCCAGCAGAGATGCGCCGCCTGCTCGCCGAAGATACCAAACGCAACGCCGAGCTCATCAAGCTCACCAACCTCAAGATCGAGTGACACCGGCATGGCCAAAGTGACGCGTGAGGTCGCAGGCGCGGTGCGCCGCGTGCTCCTCAATCGGCCCGAAAAGCGCAACGCCCTCGATGGAGAGATGATCGCAGCCATCACGGCTGCCTTCGCCGAGCCGCCGGGTGCCGGCGAGCGGGTCGCCGTCATCCGGGCGGAGGGGCCGGTGTTCTGCGCCGGGCTCGATCTCAAGGAGCGGGCCGCAAGCCCCGCCGAAGTCTCACCCATCGAGGACATGTTGCACGCGATCGAAACCTTTCCGTTGCCGGTGGTCGCGATCGTTGCGGGCGATGCCATCGCCGGCGGCAATGAGCTTGCCATGCACTGTGACCTCGTGGTCGCCAGCACGGCCGCCCGCTTCGGCATGTCGCTTTCCCAGATCGGGATGGCGCCGAGCTGGTTCTTGGCTAAGAAGCTGTTGGAGGTAGCCGGTCCTGCCACCACCCGGCGCATTCTTCTGTTGGGGGATCCGTTGCCCGCCCAACGCCTCTACGATTTGGGCGTCATCTCCCACCTCGCCAACCCCGAGGATCTCGAGACCGTAGCCAGCGACGTGATCCAGCGCCTTGCCAACAATGCGCCGCTGTCGCTCAAGGCCATGAAGGCGCTGATCGTGCGCCAGATGGCGTTCCGCGACGACATCGCCCATGCCGACCTCGACACCCTGGTTGCGGCCGTGCGCGGCTCCGAAGACGCGCAGGAGGGCATGGCTGCGCGCCTTGCCCGCCGCAAGCCGCAGTTCAAAGGCCGCTAGCGATGGCGATCCGAATGGACAAGCCCTGGATCGAGCTGACCCCCAAGAGCGTTGCGGCGCTGCCGGGGCAACTCGGCGTCTTTGAGCTCGCCGACGCGCAAGGCCGCGTCGTCTCAATAGGCTTCGCCGGCGGCCGCAGCCTGTTCGGCTTGAGGAGCGAACTCGAACGGGCGCTCCGCGAGCGTCCCGGCGGTGCAACGCGCTTTCGCTACGAGATCAACCAACAATATATGAGCCGGCATCGGGAACTCTTGATGCTGCACGTCGCAGATCACGGCTCGCTCCCGGTGGAAAATGCAGCCGACCCACCACCCGGCCTCGGCCGGCTGAGCCCGCTTTAGCCACGCTGGGAGGGCAGGCCGCCCTCGCGGCATTTGCTGTTGGCAAATTTGCACCTTGCACAGGACCCCGCAATGCACCTTGAACCAACCGATGAGCAGCGCCTGATTGTCGCCACGGTGCGGCGGTTCGTGCGCGAAGAAATCGTGCCCCTGGAAGCCAAGCTCGATCCGGACGCCAGCGAGCTTGCCAAGCAGGACTTCGATCGGCTCACGCAAAAGGTGCGCAAGATGGGCTTCTGGGGCCTCGACATCCCCGCCGAGTATGGCGGCGCCGGCGTCGACCTTGTCACGCGTACGCTGATGGCCGTGGAGATGTCGCAGCACCGCGCTGGCCTCTACGCGCCTTGTTACGGCGTGTTCGGCTCGGCGGGCCTCGCCCAGCTTTACGAGGCCACAGAAGAGCAAAAGCAGAAGTATCTCCATCCGATGCTGCGCGGTGAAAAGCGCGGCTTCTTTGCCCTCACGGAGCCCTCTGGTGGCAGCGATCCCGCGCGCGCCATCCGCACGCGCGCCGTGCAGGACGGTGGCGATTGGATCATCAACGGCTCGAAGGTGTTCATCTCGGGCGCCGACCGCGCCCATTTCGGCTTGGTGTTTGCCCGCACCGACGCCGAACGGGGGCGCGGCGGGATCACCTGCTTCATCGTCGATACCGACATGCCAGGCTTCCACGTGCGCCGCATCGTGCACACGTTGCGCTCCTCGCACTACGCAACCGAGCTGCAGTTTGAGAACCTCCGGGTACCCGCCGCCAACGTGCTGGGCGACGTGGGCCGAGGTTTTGCCATCGCCAACGACCGCCTGTCGCGCCAGCGCATCCCCTATGCCGCGGCGTGCATCGGCGTGGCCGTCAAGGCGCAAGAGCTCGCCATCGAGTACGCCAAGCAGCGAGAGACCTTCGGCGCCCCGCTTGCCACCCGCCAGGCCGTGCAGTGGATGATCGTCGACAACGAAATCGACATCCGCACAAGCCTGTGGTTGACGTTGGCGGCCGCACACAAGGCCGACAGCGGGCAGCCCTACCGGGTGGACGCCGGCATGGCCAAACTGGTCGCCAGCGAAGCCGGTGGCAGGGTGGTGGATCGCGCCATGCAGATCCACGGCGGCTACGGCATGACGAAGGACCTGCCGTTCGAGCGCTGGTTCCGCGAGATGCGCATCCGCCGCGTCGGCGAGGGCCCCAACGAGGTGCAACGCCACGTCATTGCCCGCGATCTCCTCGGCGCGGGCTTGCGCTAAGCCCGTGTCACGCTCGCACCCCCCGGTCAAATTTCGGCGGTCAAATTTCGGCGGTCAAATTCGGGGTCCAATTCGGGGCGGGGCTGATACGCCAGCCGCCGCGTTGGGCCCCAATGCGGCGGCTATTTCGCGGGCGCCGTGACCGACTGCCCAACAAGACCCAACGCCGCCTCGAGCCTGGTGATCTCCTCGCGCAGCGTCTTCATCTCCAGCCCGCGCCGGACCATCTGCATTTGGATACCGCCGATCTCCATCGCCGTCTCGCCGCCTCCACCGGGTTTAGGATTGCGGCCGGCGTTATACTGGATGTCGAAAATTCGCTTCTGGTCCTGCCGGTTGGCCTCCTCCGACTGGCGCAGGCGCTCCCGCGCTTGGGCCAGCGCGACCACGTTGGCCGTCTGCTGCGGATCGGATTTCTTCTTGAGCTCCTCCTCAAGCTCTTGCAATCGCCTCTGCACGGCATCGGCGTCGGGCCTGGGCAGGCTGCCGGGCAGGGTGCCGGGCGCGGCCGCCAGCCGAAAATAAAAGTCGCCGGTGAGCGCGGAGTGATCCCATGGCACCTGCTTGCCGCCCGTGGCCGCCAGCACATCCTTGCGCACCTCGATCATGACCGCGGTCAGATTGCGGTCGGGCAGCCTCAGGCTCTGGCTCAGAGCCGCGGTGAACGGCGAGTTGCGCCCCTCCCCATCGAGCGCGACATTGCCAGGCTGCGTCGAATAGGCGATGAACGTGCCCACCCCCGTCTGCACCTGTGCCAAACCCTGACCGATGGCGGTGGAGCGCGTTCCCATCGAGCGCGCCAAGTTGCGCGCCAGCGGGTTGTCGCGGCAGGCGTCGAGAAAGACGATATTGGTCTTGCCGTCGCGATCGAGCTCCATCTGTTTGAGCACGAAGTCGAGCGAGATCGCCTCGAAATCGAGATCGCGCTCGACTTGAAGCTTAGCGTCCACTGGCACCAAATGGTTTCTGCCTGACGACTGCAGCCCGTGCCCGGCGTAGAAGAATAGGGCCACGTCCGCCTTCTCGAGGGCACGCGCAAAGTCGCGCACCTTGCCATCGAAGGCCGGCTTGGTGAGGTCGAGGCCCAAAATCACCTCAAACCCGACCTCGGCCAGCGCCTTGGCCATGTCGCCGGCATCGTTGACCGGATTGGGCAGCGCATGGGCGTGCATGTAGGCCGAGTTGCCGACTACCAGGGCCACGCGTTTCTCAGCGGCGGCGGGCAGCACGAGCAGGAGATAGGCAACGATCGGCGCCAGCAGGCGGTGAGGACGCGACATCGGGCACCCCATTCAAATTGGCCACGATCTCAGAGCAGGGGAATTGGACCGTTCCAAGACTGTCCTGCGGACAGGGGGGAGAGCCGCTCGGTCGGGGCAAGCACGATGGCCTCGCCCGCATCGCTCAAAGTGTGTGCCGACCACGGCAATAGCCCAGCCGCAGCGGCAGCCGATCGCAGAGGCTCCCGGCGTCTTTCGCCACCACGGCGACGGGTCGAGCTTGCGGGCGGGCCCGCGCTAGGCCCTGCCCCCTCTCGCATGGCCTGGCGGTTGCACCCTGGCGGCGTCGATCTTAGGCTGCCCCCGTCGCCTGATGGGGAGGTTTGCAGCGGGCCCGCCAAGCTCAGAGCCGCCTGAGACAGGCAAGCCCCAAGAGGGATGCGGGGGGGGCGCGGCGCTTTGCATCCAAGTCCGCGCCCACAGGAAAAGGGGATCGCGGAGGAACCCAACAGCGAGGAGGGCACAAGACGTGCGCTTGCAAAACAAGATCGGCATCGTAACGGCCGCAGCCTCCGGCATGGGCCGCGCGGGCGCGCTGCGCTTCGCGCGGGAGGGTGCAGCCATTGGCGTCGTCGACATCGACCGGGCCGGCGTCGAGGCGGTGGCGGCCGAAATCACCCGCGCTGGAGGGCGGGCGCTCGCACTCGCCGCCGATCTGGCGCAGGACGAGGAGGCGCGGCGC
Organism: Hyphomicrobiaceae bacterium; assembly: GCA_036558085.1. Lineage (GTDB taxonomy): Bacteria > Pseudomonadota > Alphaproteobacteria > Rhizobiales > Hyphomicrobiaceae > AWTP1-13. The sequence continues at coordinate 31,193 of DATBGH010000055.1, read as the reverse complement.
ATCGTCAAGGAGACGGCGCGGACCTTCGGCGGGCTCGATTTCGTTTGGAACCATGTGGGGCATCCCGGACCCGCTGCCGTCGAAGGGATCGACATGAAGGACTACGACCTGGCGCTCACGCTCAACCTGCGCAGCGTGCTCGTCACGACGGAGGCAGCGCTTCCTGAGATGCGAGCCCGCGGCGGCGGCGCCCTCCTATTCACGGCTTCAACCTCGGGCCTAATGGGATCGCCCTTCTCGCCGGTCTACTCGGCAGCCAAGCATGGCGTGGTCGGCTTCGTGCGCGCCATGGCCAAGCGCTATGGTCGCGAGAACATCCGCGTCAATGCCGTCTGCCCCGGCCCCATCGACACGCCGATGCTGCGCGTCTTCGTCGCCCGTCCGGATCAGCAATCGACCAAGGGCGCCGACAGGGAGGCATTGGTGCGCCAGCGCGGCGGGCAGAACCCGCTGGGACGGCCGGGCAGGCCGGACGAGGTGGCGAACGCCGCCCTGTTTTTGCTGTCGGACGAGGCCTCGTTCGTGACCGGCGCGACCTTGGCCGTCGACGGCGGCGCAACGGCCTAGCCTTAGCCTAGCCAAGCTGACCCCCCGGGGCGGCGATGAGGGCGCGCGCAACGCCCGTGCGTCCGAGGGGCACTTTGCCCGCGGCTGGCAGCTGCCGGCAAGATCCAAACGGGGTTGCACTCACGGCGCAATCCGACGTGGTCGCGAACGCGGGTGTTGGTCCTGCCCCCCGATGCTGGCAGAAACTAGAGGCGCTGGAGTGGCACTCCCGATGGCCCCCTAGAAGTGGTAGCCAAGGCCAAACTCCAAGCGATGGTCGGAGGGTTCGATCTTGGCCGTCACAGCATCGATCGGCGCACTGGCGAAGAACGTCGCTTTGACGTCCTCGAGCGAGGTGTAGCGATATTCTCCGCGCGTGAACCAGTTGCCCGCGAAGGCCCACTCGTAGCCGGCACCCGCAGTCCAGCCCAGGGCAAATTTGGAGATCTCCTGGTGCCGATCGCCGACGCACCAGGGGCTGCCGGCAGAGGCGGTGCAGCTCGCGCTGGCCTCGATGCGCTCAGCTGCGAGGCCTCCCGTCCCATAGAGCTGGAACGTCGGCAGCACCAACACGCCGGCGCGCAGCCTGAGGCTGCCGTCAATGCCCGCGCTGACGACCGTTGCGTCGGGGCTCGCAGCCAGCAGAGCGGCGCTCGCCGTGCCGGGGATGCCAAGTCGCGTTGCGTTCGTGTTCGCCTTGCCGAGGTTGGCCTCAACACCCCAAACGAAGCTGCCGGTCTGCCAGCCGTAGCCTAGGAAGAGATCCGCGCGTTGGCCGTGGTCGTCGAAGCTGGCCGACGCCGTTGCGGCCAACGGTGGGACACTGGGAAGCAAGAGCCCTGTCGTCGTCCAACCGGCGTGCTGCCAGTCAAAGCCGCTCGTCACGCCCACCCCCCATCCGGCCCAGACCGCGGGCCGCATCGCAGGTTCATCCTTGAGGCCATCGTTGACCCCAGGCCCCGGCAGCAGGTCAACCTTCAGTCCAAGCGAAACCGTGTGCGAGACGTTGTTGCCACCTGAGGCATCGCCGGGGACGACGACCGTCGGGCCGCCGGTGAGATCGTGGATGGTGGTTGGACCCTTGCCGAGGCCCCAATTCAGATAGCGATAGTCGGCGGTCAACGACAGGTAAGGGTTGATGCGATAGGCCAGGCCGACGTCGGCGCTGACCATCTTCGTCGTCCCGAAATCATCGAAAAACAGCAACGACCTGAAGTGGTGAGTGTCCTGGTCGTCGCCATTGGCCCAAGGCGAGCCGATGACGCGGCCATTGATGCTGAAGGCCCCCGCGGTGAAGCCCGCGGCAAGGCCGAGATAGGGCGCGGTCCAGTGCTGCTCGTAGGTGATCCCCAGTCCCGGAGGCAGGACGGCGTAATTGGCGGTGCCGCCGAACGCCTGCCAGCGGAAGTCGTCGCTCTTGTAGCCGGCAAGGGCGGCCACGGTGAAACCCCCGCCGCGGAAAAACTCCGCGCCACCGACAATATCGAGCAGCGCAGCGCGACGAAGCTTGGAGGGGCTGTTGGAATGGCATTCATCGTGCCCCGGCGTGGAGGGCGGGCAGAACCCAGTGTCGAAGTCGTAGTCGTCGAGGCTGCCGCTGCCATCGATGTTGATCGAGCCCTTCACACCGAGGAACAGCCATGGCAGCAGCCGCACCGAGGTGGCGGCGTTCAACATGGCGACGTTGTCCATGGTCCAGTCGAGCCGGCTGAGGGTCGATCCGCCGGGGCCGTAGACGAATTCCTGAGCCTTGCCGTTGAGCACGCCGACCGAGACCTCGCTCACGCTCCCGGGCAGCAGCGGAGCTTCTTGCGCCATGGCCGTCGCGGCAAATGCTGAGGATGCCAAGACTGCCGCGGCTCGCATGAGCCCAGTGCGGCCAGGACGGGGGAGGCAGCGCATCGGAGCTCGCACCTTTGAGGAAGCAGGGACCATTCACACTAGTCCATCGACATCAGCGCTAGAACGTCCGGAGCCCGGACGTCGTCCGCGCGGGGATTTCATGTTGCGCAATTGCAACGGTGGCTAGGGCGTTGGCTCGAACACCCAGCGCCCGCTGCGGCACACGAACTCGCCCTTGGCCATGAGACGGCTGCGCGGATCAGGTGCGACGCGCGCGCCTTCGGGATACCACCGGCCGCGGGCCCAGCAGCCGCCCTCCTTGCGATCGGCCTCCTTGTGTTCGCTCGCCTGGGCCAGCACCGGGTCGCAACCCCGGGCGAGCGTCAAGACGATGATGCCAGCTATTGCAAGAAAGGCTCGGGCGCACTCAAGGGCCATGCTTCATTCGCCGTCCGCGAGCGCCGGTGCGGCCAGCATCGCCAAGTCCGGCGCGAAGGTGAGGGGAGCACCCGTGCGTTTGGCCAACTCGGCCGGCGTCAGCCCGTCGAGGAGCTCGCGCACCACGAACCCGGCAGGCGTGACGTCCACCACCGCCAGATCGGTATAGACGCGCGAGACGCAGCGCGTGGCGGTGAGCGGCAGCGTGCAGGCTTCGACCAGCCGAGGGCTGCCCCTGCGCGTGGTGTGCTCCATGATGACCCACACCGCCCGCGCACACGCTGCCAAGTCCATGGCCCCCCCGACGAGCGGGCCCTTGTCCGGCACCCGCATATCCCAATTGGCAAGGTCGCCGTTGGCCGCAACCTCGAAGGCGCCGAGAATGGTGATGTCGATGTGGCCGCCGCGAATCATCGCAAAGGACCAGGTGGAATCGACGATCGATGCCCCCGGCCGCAGCGTGATGCGCCGGCTGCTAGCATCGACAAGGTCGGCGTCGGCGTCAGCTGGGCAGGCCAGCGGCCCCGCGCCAATGACGCCGTTCTCCGCCTGAATGAAAATGTCGGCCTCGGGCTTGAGATGGTCGGCCACATGCACGGGCATGCCCATGCCGAGGTTGACGACAAGACCGCTGCCGATGTCTTGGGCGGCGCGCCAGGCCATCTGGCGGCGATTGAGCGGCTGCATGATGCTCATGATCCCACTGTGACGATCCGGTCCACATACATCCCCGGGAGCTGCACGCGCTGGTAAGGGATGGGCTCGCTCGCTAGCGCGCGCACTTCGGCGACCACGAGGCGAGCCGCGGTCGCCATTGCCAGCGCGAAATTCACCTGCGCGTAGCGAAAGGTCAGATTCCCGTAAAGGTCGGCCGTATCGGCTCGCACCAGCGCGAGCTCGCCCGTGAGAGCGTGTTCGAGCACATAGTCCCGATCTGCGAAGCGGCGCACCTCTTTACCGCGCGCCAGCTCGGTACCCACTCCCACCGGTGTGTAGAAGGCGGGGATCCCGGCGCCGCCGGCGCGAATGCATTCGGCGAAGGTGCCTTGCGGCAGACAGGTGAGCTCGATGTTGCCGGCCTTCCACAACGTTTCGAAGGCCGAAAGGTCCTTGCCCTGACCGCGCGCCGCGCTGCAGACGACCTTGCGCACAAGGCCTGCCTCGATCAGCTCATGCGTGAGGGAATATCGGTGCGTGGCCGAGTTGACGATGAGTGTGAGGTTCTTGGCCCCGCATTCGCGCAGCGCTCGGATCAGCACGTTTGGAAAACCGGCGCCCCCAAAGCCCGTGATGAGCACCCTGGCCCCGTCGGCCACATCCGCCAGCGCCTGGGCTGCAGATGCGACCCGCTTGTCGATCGCCATGATCTCCCTCCCTTGCGCCAAACTCTAGCACCCGTTCCCGCGCGATGGACCCCGGCTCGCGCGCAACCCTGCGCCGCGCCCCGGTTGAGCCGGCAGCGGTGCTTGGCAATTTGACGCCCTTGCCTGCGGCTCGCACACTGGAACCAAACTGGAAGCGGAAAGGAAACTCAATGCGCGGTCGCGTGCGCCTTCTTTTTGCCAGCGCCGTGCTGGCCTTCGGTTTGGCACAAGATGCCCTCGCGCAGGCGACGAGCTGGCCCGAGAAGCCCGTCAGATTGATCCTGCCCTACGCCCCAGGCGGTGCCACCGACCTCATCGGCAGGCCCTGGGCCGACAAGCTGAGCCAGGTCATGGGCCAGCAGTTCGTGATCGAGAACCGCGGAGGCGCCGGGGGCATGATCGGCACCGAGGCGGCCGCCAAGGCGCCGGCCGATGGCTACACCTTCCTGCTCACGCCCAATGCCACCCTTACCATCCTGCCGAGCTTGCGGGCGGTTGCCTACGATGCGCTCAATGGCTTCGAACCGGTGGGCCGCGTGGGGGACCTTGTCTCCGGCTTCGTCATCCACCCGGCCGTGGGAGTAAAGGATTTTCGGGAGCTGGTCGCCTACGCCAAAGCGCATCCAGGCAAGCTCGCCTACGGCTCTGCCGGCCTTGGCACTGCAACGCAGCTGCGCGTCGAGATGCTCAAATACCGCGCCGGCATCGACATCCTGCACGTCCCCTACCGCGGCAGCGCCGACGCGCTCAACGATCTGCTCCCCAACACGGTGCAGATGATGAACGAGATCAACGTGCTGCCCCACGTCAAGGCTGGCAAGCTGATCCTGCTCAACATCAACTATCCCACGCGCCACCCGGATTTCCCCGACGTGCCGACACTCACCGAACTTGGCTATGCGGATGCCGACGTTCCCATCTGGTACCTTGTGCTGGCTCCCGCCGGCACGCCCAAGGCCATCCTGGCCAAGTTCAACGCCACGCTGATCGAGCTCGCCAAGTCCGAAGAAATGATCGCCAAGATGCGCGCCATCAACGTGGTTGTGCCGCCGCAGACGCCCGAGGAGATTCGCGCTTATCTGGTGGAGGACACCAAGCGCAACGCCGAGCTCATCAAGACGGCCAACATCAAGCTCGAGTAGTTTCACCGATAGATGTAGGTCACGAGGAAGGTGCGGTCGGCAACGGTGGCCCCGTTTGGTGGGATCGGAAAACTCGCCTGCTTGGCGGCAAACACCACGTTCTGGTCCATGATCGGATCCCCACCGCTGCGAATGAGACGGGCTTCGAGAAGGTTTCCGGTCTCCGACAGGAAGAGCCGGACGGTCACCTGACCAAGCTTGTCGCTGCCCGGCATCGTCCTGCGCAACGCCCGTATGACGCCCCGTCCGAACTCATCGTTCTCGCCGGAGCGGGTAATGTTGGGCGGCCGCGCGAAGGCAGCCGAGCGACCCGCCGGGGCCAGCGCCGCGTCCGGCAGGCTCAGCTCAAGGGGATCGTGGGGCCGCGTGAGAGCGGCGCTCTTGGTCGTCGGGGCGGCCTTGCTCGTCTCCTTCTTGTGTTGCTCGGGGGTGGGATGCTCGGGTGCTTTCTCGATCGCATCGGCGTTTTTCGGCGCCGGCGGAGGCGCCCGTTGGGCCTCAGGTTCGGCCGCCGGCGCTGCCTCCTCCTGCGGCTGGGTGGGCTCGGGCGGGGGCTTTTGCGGCGGCGGCGCGAGACTGCCGGTGCTGGCCGGGGGATTGTCGGCCGCCACCGTGCTGCGGCTCTCAAGATCGGCGGCATCGACCAGTTCAACCGCAATCCCCTCCGGGCTCGCGTCCGGCTCGCCCAGACGGCGCTGGGAGGAGGAGCTCATAGCCCCGATCAGGAGGGCGGCATGCACCATGGCGGCACACGCCACCCCGATCCAGAAGCGGCGGTCCTGCGCACGCCTTGCCGCCAGGGTGCGGCGGGCCACGGCGGGGCGGCGAGGGGCTGCGCGCGCGTTTTGGTCAGCGCCCATCCAGCTGCTCGATCCGACCGATCACCTCGTGTGAATTGGACCCCCCAACATGACAGCCCGGGTGCGCCGAACCGTCAACCGCCCCCTTTGAGCGTGAACGGGCTCGCTTCGCAAGCCCCGTCGTGCGGTCTTCCAGCCTATCGAGCCGGCCGGCGGCCGAAATCCGGCCAATCCCATTGACGCATGGGCAATTTCCCATGATGATCGGGCCCATGCCCGGAACGACCCGCGATCTGCTGCGCGACATCGAGGCTTTTCTCGTCGAATTCGGCGTCAGCCCCACCAAGTTCGGGCTCGCGGCCATCAACGACGGGCATCTCGTCAAGAACTTGCGTGACGGGGCCAGCGTCACCTTGCGCACGGCCGACAAGGTGCGTGCCTACCTGGCCGAGCAGCGCAGCGTCTCTTTTCCACACACGGGTCCACACGCGGGTTTGGCAACCACCGTCCCGGGCGGGCGCCTCCTCCTCATCATCGGCGGTGGCATTGCCGCCTACAAGTGTCTGGAGCTCATTCGCCGCCTGCGCGAGCGCCAAGTGGCCGTGCGCGCCGTCATGACGAAGGCCGCACAAGAATTCATCACCCCGCTTGCCGCTGGGGCGCTCACCGGCGAGCGGGTGGGGACTGAACTCTTCGATCTCGATGCGGAGCACGACATCGGCCACATCCGCCTTGCGCGCGAGGCGGCTCTGATCGTGGTGGCGCCCGCAACCGCCGATCTGCTGGCCAAAATGGCCGGCGGCCACGCCGACGACCTTGCCTCGTGCGTGCTGATGGCCACCGACAAGCCGGTGCTGGTGGCGCCGGCCATGAACCCCCGCATGTGGCTCAATCCCGCCACCCAGCGCAATGTCGCCCTGCTGCACGCCGACGGCGTTCACTTCGTCGGTCCCGAGGTCGGCGAGATGGCAGAGCGCGGCGAGGCGGGCCCGGGCCGTATGGCCGAGGTGCCGCAGCTGCTGGCGGCGATCGAGCACCTGTTGCTTGAGGTTGCCGGCATAAATGATGCTTCGCGCGACGGAGCGGGCGCTGCGCCGGCATTGGCGATGGCTGGCCGCCGGGTGCTCGTCACCGCCGGCCCGACCCATGAGCCCATCGATCCGGTGCGCTACATCGCCAACCGCTCCTCCGGCAAGCAGGGGACAGCCATCGCCGCGCATGCGCGGGCCCTCGGAGCGCAGGTAACGCTCGTCTTGGGACCCAGCCACATTGCCGATCCCGTGGGCGTCGAGGTCGTGCGCGTTGAGACCGCGCGCGAGATGCTGGCGGCCGTCGAAGCGGCCCTGCCCGCCGACGTCGGCGTTTTCGCCGCCGCGGTTGCCGACTGGCGCGTGGCGAGCCAGGCCCACGACAAGATCAAGAAGGGCGGCAAGGCCCTGCCGCGGCTTGAGCTCATCGAAAACCCCGACATCCTCAAGACCATCGCCAGCGCGCGGCCTGGGATTAGGCCACCGCTGGTGATCGGCTTTGCCGCCGAGACCCAGAACGTGCTCGAATACGCCAAAGCCAAGCGCCGGGCCAAGGGAGCGGACTGGATTGTCGCCAACGATGTTTCGCCGCAAACGGGCATCATGGGCGGCGACCGCAACAGCGTGCACCTCATCACGGCAGAAGGAGTGGAGAGCTGGCCAGAACTCGACAAGGACGAGGTGGCCCGACGGCTGATGGAGCGCGCCGCCGAGCGGCTGGCCGAGATCACCGCCGCAACCTGACGTGCGAGACGGCCGCAGGTGGCGCTTCCCGCCCCGTGACCATCGCCGTCGTGCGTCTTGCCCATGCTCGTGGCCTGAGCTTGCCCTCCTATCAATCCCGCGGTGCTGCCGGCATGGACCTATTGGCCGCGGTTCCGTCAGGTGTGCCCTTGAAACTGGCACCCGGCGCGCGCGCATTGGTGCCAACCGGCCTCCTCGTGCAATTACCCCAGGGCTTTGAGGCCCAGGTGCGTCCGCGCTCGGGCCTCGCCCTGCGCCATGGCGTCACCGTGCTCAACAGCCCCGGCACCATCGACAGCGACTATCGCGGTGAGCTCAAGGTGTTGCTCGCCAACCTCGGCACGGCGTCGTTTGCCATTGCGCGCGGCGAGCGCATCGCCCAGCTCGTGGTGAGCCGCGTGGAGCAGGCACGCCTGGACGAGGTGGAGAGCCTTGCCGCCACCCCGCGTGGCGCCGGCGGCTTCGGCTCGACGGGAACAGCGGGCCCGCCACAACCCAAGCGGCCTCGACTGCGGTCGCGAACGTGACGGGGGTGGCCTCGTCAGCCGCCCAACTTTACCGGCCAGGGTAGCTTTAACGGCTAGGGTAGCGCTAACGGCCAGGGTAGCTAACGGCCCGGGGTAGCGCCCACGATCAACCCCCGGTGACGCTCATGTGGCGCGCCACGGCGGGCTGCTTGGTGCGCCGATCGATGACGAAATCATGGCCCTTGGGCTTGCGTGAGATCGCCTCATCGATGGCGCTTGCGAGGGGGGCATCGTCTCTGCTCGCCCGCAGGGGTGCGCGCAGATCGGCGGCGTCGTCTTGGCCCAGGCACATGTAAAGTGTGCCGGTGCAGGTGAGGCGCACGCGGTTGCAGCTCTCGCAGAAATTGTGCGTCATTGGCGTGATGAAGCCGAGGCGCCCACCGGTCTGGCGCACGCGGACATAGCGCGCGGGTCCACCTGTGCGAAAGGGGATGTCCTCCAGAGTGTAGCGGTCCATCAGCCGGGCCCGCACGATCGACAACGGCAGGTACTGGTCGGTGCGGTCGCCGTCGATGTCGCCCATCGGCATGGTCTCGATCAAGGTCAGATCAAAACCGCGCCCGTGCGCAAAGGCGATGAGGTCGGCAAACTCGTCCTCGTTCAAGCCCTTGAGCGCCACCGCATTGATCTTGATGGCGAGCCCCGCCCTGTCCGCGGCATCGATGCCGGCCATGACCTGAGCGAAATCACCCCACCGCGTGATGCTCCGGAAGCGATCGGGCCTGAGCGTATCGAGCGAGACGTTGACGCGGCGGACCCCGGCATCCTTGAGCTCTTGGGCATACTTCGTGAGCTGGCTGCCGTTGGTGGTCAGCGTGAGCTCTTCGAGCGCTCCACTGTCGAGGTGACGGGCCAAGGCGCGGAAGAGCCACAGGATGTTCTTGCGCACCAGCGGCTCGCCACCGGTGATCCTGAGCTTCTTTACGCCCTTGGCCACAAAGGCCGAGCACACGCGGTCGAGCTCTTCAAGCGAGAGCAAATCCTTCTTGGGCAGGAAGGTCATATGCTCGGACATGCAATAGGTGCAGCGAAAGTCGCAGCGGTCCGTGACGGAAACACGCAAATACGTGACATGGCGACCGAAGGGGTCGACCAGCGCGCGCGCCAGGCCGTCCTTGTTGCCCCCACTCCTATCGCCTTGTGCTGTCATCGCTGTCTTACGTTTGCTCCCGCACTGGGCTCGCTGTGGTCGATGGGCTCGCTGTGGTCGATCCGAGCCGGTCCTGCTGCCAGGGCCCAAGCACTATATATGCTAGAATATCGCGGTTTCCCAGGGCCACTTTCAGCCTCGTTGGCGCTGCTTCGCAGGGGCCCCAGTGCTGGCCTCCGGATTGCGAGCTCGCTCGCGGCTGAGGTCCCGCCGCCGGGGCGCGTTTCGCCGAGATCGCAGGTCGCCGAGTTCGCAGGTCTGGTTGCCTGCGTCGCTCTGGCCGTGCGACAGCGGAGGCGGTGCATTGGCAGTCGCGGCCCCCGCCGGCACAATCAGGTGCCGAATGCGACTTTGATCGGGAGGGTCGCCCCCCCATGCAGACGTATGCCGTGTGCGCCTTGGGCGGCGCCATCGCGCTCATCGGCGCCATCTGGCTGCTGCGCGGCCGCATCAGGATCGAGCGGGGCTGGGCCGGTTGGATGCTGCAGCGCTTCAGCGGATGCGAGCGCGTCTGTCACTGGCTGCTGGCTCTCTCCTTCATCGGCTTGGCGCTGACAGGCCCCACCTATGGCCGCCTCGGCCTGCCGCTCGTCGGCGGTGATAGGCTGAGCGAGATCGCATCATGGGCCCACTGGCTGCACGAGCGCGTGGCGTTTGCCTTCACCGCTGCGCTCGGATGGGCGTTCCTCCTGTGGGTCCGGCACAGCCTGCCCAGCTGGCGCGACATCGTCTGGCTCGCCAAGGGCGGTGGCCTGCTTGTGCCCGGCGTGCACCCCCCGGCATGGAGGTTCAGTGCTGCACAAAAACTGTTGTTCTGGCTGGTGATGTTGGCGGGACTTGTTCTGGCGCTGTCTGGCTTTGCCCTATTGTTCCCAAACGCTGGGGGGAGCATTGCCAGCGCGTTTGCCCTCGCAAACGCGCTCGGTGCCGCCTTCGGCCTGGCGCCGGCCTTGCCGACCGCACCAAGCCCGCAGCAAGCGATCGCCTACGCAACGCTGTGCCACGATGCCGCCGCGCTCGGGCTCATCGGCGCTGCCATCGTCCATATCTTGCTGCGCACGCTCCTGATCGAGGGCGCGCTCTTGGCCATGACGCGCGGCGAGGTCGATGCCAATTGGGCCCGCCAGCATCACAGCCTGTGGGCCGAGCAGGAGATTGCCCGGATCGAGGCCGCCATGGAGCCCGACGTGGCAACGGAGGCGACCGTGCGTAGCACGCCGGCCAAATGAGCCCCCGTTCGCGTCGCTTGGGCTCCCAGCAAGCCAACGTGTCAGGCGCTTGGCGGAACGGCTCGGGGCGCGCGGTGATCCGCCCCGCAAGGCTTGCCCCCGGCCGGAGCAGCACCTAACGTTTGCGCTCTCGATCGACGGCGGCCGTCGATCCTGAGAACACCCGGGCAGCTTTCGCGGCAGCATGCTCCGGGGGGAGACGTCGGCCATGTTCCTCAAAGATCAGGTAGCCTTGGTGACCGGTGCTGGCCAGGGCATCGGTCGGGCCGCTGCTACGGCTCTCGCCCAAGCCGGCGCCAGCGTGGTGATCGTCGACATCGACGCAACCCTCGCCCAGAGCGTCGCGACATCGCTTGCGGCCCACCAGCACCGCACACTGTCGATTGCCGCCGATGTGGGAGACGTCGCCAGCATCGAGCGCATGGTCGAGCGCGCCATCGCCGAGTACGGGCGCATCGACATCCTCGTGAACAACGCCGGCGTGACGCGGCGAGCTGACATCATGGAGCTCACCGAAGCCGACTGGGACCGCATCCATCGCGTCAACGCCAAGGGCGTGTTTTTTTGCCTCCAGAACGTTGCCCGGACCATGATTCCCCGCCGCACCGGCCGCATCATCAACATTGCCTCGATTGCCGGCAAGGGCTACGCGGGCGCCTCCAATGCCGCCTACGCCGCAAGCAAAGGCGCCGTCATCAGCCTGACGAAGACGGCCGCACAGCAGCTCGCGTGGGCCAACATCAACGTCAACGCCATCTGTCCCGGGGTGACGCGGACGGCGCTCTCCGAGGCCAATCTGCGCGTCAGTGCCCAGCAGCAAGGCGTCACGGTGGCAGCCATGGAGAAGCGGCGCGCCGAGGCCATACCGCTGCGGCGCGCCAATGACCCTGAGGATGTCGCCGCTTTGGTGGTGTTCCTCGCTTCTCCCGGCGCGCGCAACATCACCGGGCAATCCTACAACGTGGACGGCGGCCTCATCCTCGATTAGGTCGCGCTCCACCCTTCCCGCGGGACAACAGGCCCGACAAGAGGCCCCAGGAACGGGCCCCCAGGAACGGGCCCCCAGGATCAGGCCCCAGCAATGGGCCCCAGCAATGGGCCCAAGCAACGGGCCCAAACAACAAAGAGGAGAAAGCGAATGCCGCTCGCCCTCGATCCGACGCTCAAGATTGGGGTCAACACCATGCTGCGGCGCACCGAGCCCGCGACCGGCCCTTGGATGCCGACGGTCGACGAGCTTGCCGGTGTCGTTCGCGAAGTGGACCGGCTTGGCTTTGATTCATTTTGGTGCGGTGACCACGTCGCCTTCGCCATCCCAATCCTCGATCCCATCACGCAAATCGCCCAGGCTGCTGCCGTCAGCCCTCGTCTGACCTTCGGCACCGCCGTCTTCTTGCTGCCGCTGCGCCATCCAACGCCCGTCGCCAAGCAGATCGCCACCCTCGATCACCTGACGGGTGGACGGTTCATCTTCGGCGTGGGCATCGGCGGCGAGTTTCCCAAGGAATTCGAGGCCTGCGGTGTCCCCATCCACGAGCGCGGGCCCCGGCTGGCCGAAGCCGTCGAAGTGATACGCAAGCTTTGGACGGGCGAAACGGTGAGCCATCAGGGGCGCTTTTACCAATTCGCGGACGTGAAGATGACGCCCGCGCCACACCAACGGGGCGGCCCACCCATCTGGTTCGGCGGCCGCTCCGAGCCGGCGCTGCGTCGTGCCGCTCGGCTCGCCGACGGCTGGTTCTCCTACGCTGTTAGCCCAAAGATGTTCGCCAACGGGCTGGCGACCATCGAGGCCGCCGCGCAGGAGGCGGGCCGCAAGCTCGACCGCTTCGGGACGGCGCACCTCATGTTCACGCGTATCGGCGACAGCTACGAAGAGGCGCTCAACGAAGCCGCCCAATCCTTGAGCATCCGCTATGCCATGGACATGCGGCCTGCCACCCAGCGCTACGGGGCCATCGGCACTCCCGCCCAAGTGGCACAGACGATCCGCGAATTTCACGCCGCCGGCGTGCGCCATCTTAGCCTCGACCTCGTTGGCCCTTACGAACGGCGCGGTGAACAGTTCGAGCGGTTTGCCGCCGAAGTCCGCCCGCTCATCAAGGACCTGCTCACGTGAACGACGCGCTCCTGACCTTCGGCCTCAGCGACGAGCAGCGGCAGCTGCGCGCGAGCGTGTTGGGCTTGCTCAACCGGGTGCTGCCACCGGCCAAGATCCGCACGCTCGACAAGGCTGGCGAATACCCCTTCGATGCGCATCAGGCACTGGCCGATGCCGGCTTCATGGGCCTCATGTACCCGGCCGAATACGGTGGCATGGGCGGCAGCTACCTGGATCTGGCCGTGCTGGCTGAGGCGCTCGGCTACCATTACGGCGGCATTGCCCAGGCGTACGCGATCACGGTGATCTACGCCGGCATGCACATCGCGCTCCACGGCTCGGATGCCATGAAGCGCGAGGTGTTGCCGAAGATCATCGCCGGCGACATGAGATTGGCGCTCTGCCTCAGCGAGCCCGATCACGGTTCCGACGTGGCCGGCATCGAGCTCAGCGCGGTGCGCAAGCATAACGGCTACGTTCTCAACGGCCAGAAGATCTACAACAGCGCGGCGCACGTCGCGCACAATCTCGTCGTTATCGCAAAGACCAAGCCCGGCCGCGGCTATGATGGCATCAGCATGTTCCTGGTCGACACGACCTTGCCCGGCGTTTCGATCCGTCGCCTGAGCGCGCTTGGCCGGCACACCACCGAAGCCAACCACTGCTTCTTCGAGAACGTCGAGTTGCCCGCCGACCGGATGATCGGCGAGGAAAACAGCGGCTGGCGCGGGCTGATGCGATGTCTCAACGTTGAGCGGCTCAACCTGGCGGCCAACGGTGTCGGCAATACGCGACGGATCATCGATCATGTTCTCGAATACGCCAAGACGCGGGCGCAGTTCGGCCGCCCGATCGGCAAATTTCAGGCCGTCTCGCACAAACTCGCCGACATGGAAATCATGTGGCAGACGGCGCGCGCGCAAACGTTCCGCGTGGCGCAGATGCTTGACGCCGGGCTCGATCCCGTGTGCGAGAACGCCGTGGCGAAGGCCTACGCCACCGAGGTGAACTGGAAAGTGGCTGACATGGGCATGCAGATCATGGCGGGCGCCGGATACATCATGGATCAGGACATGCAGATGATGTTTCGAGATGCGCGCGTCGGCATGATCGGCGGCGGTACCAGTGAGATCCAGCGCAACGTCATCGCCCGCTGCATGGGACTGTGACGCTCAGAGAGGAAACCCATGTCCAAACGCGAGCCCCGCGGTCTCTACTTCGAGGACTTCCAGATCGGCAAGACCTATCGCACGCCGCGCCGCACCATTACGCACACGGATATCGTCAACTTTGCCTGCCTTTCCGGCGACTTCAATGCACCGCACGTCGACTGGGAATTCTGCAAGGAGCAACCCTACGGTGAGCCGATCGCGCACGGACCGTTGGTATTGGCGATCGCCGGCGGTCTGATGTGCCAGTCCGGCATTAACGACGGCACCATCATCGCCATGCTCGGCATCGACGGCTGGCGCATCCACAAGCCGGTGAAGCACGGCGACACACTCGAGGTCGTCATGACGGTGACCGATAAGCGCCGCACCAGCAAGGGCGACAAGGGCATCGTCGCCTTCAAACGCGAGATCCGCAACCAACACGGCGAAACCGTCCACTCGATGCAGGCCTCCAATTTGTATCTGGCCCGCGAGCTTGCCGCATGACGCGCCGCGTCGCGATCATCGGCGCCGCCGCCAGTCCCACCGGCAAGCTGCAGACGCCGCCAGATGCCCCGCTGCAGACACTGGAGCACGAAATTCTGGCGCCTTTGGTGATCCAAGCCATGGCCATCGCCGGTGTTCCCAGGGAGGAGATCGGCGCACTCGTCTTGGCGATGTGCCGGCCCTACACGTTGCAAAAGTACTTCGCCACCTTCATGGCCAACTATTTGCGCCTGCCGCTCAAGGGGTGCATCATGGAGGTACTCGGCAACGGCATGACCGGGGGAATGGCCTTCGACCAGGCGATAAACACCGTCGCCTTGGGGCACGCCGATGTCGCACTCGCGCTTGGCATCAACATGGAGAGCCAGGCCGCCTCGCCGGAACACGCCATGTCGACCATGCGTGCCACCGGCGACGTCGACTTCCACACCATCTTTGGTTTCACTCCGATCGCCTGGTACGCCATGGATGCGGTGCGCTACATGCACGACTTCGGTGCCGCTCGGGCACAGTTGGCGAGCGTCGCCGTCAAGAACCGGCGTCACGCTTGCCTCAATCCGATTGCCCAATTCCGCAAGCCGCTAAGCCTGGAAGAGGTGTTATCCGCCAGGCCCATTGTCGAGCCGCTTGGCCTCTTCGAAGTGCCGCCGCGCGGCGACGGCGCGGTGTGTCTGGTCGTGTGCGCCGAAGAGGTCGCAAAGGCGGCAGGCACACCTTACGCGCTGGTCCGCGGACGCGGCTTCTTTCACGACGGCACACACCAAATAAGCGACGTACCAAACGACATGATCGCCTTTGCCGCCGCGCAACGGGCCGCCGCAGCAGCCTATGGCGCGGCGGCAATCGGCCCAGGCGATCTCGATCTTGCCGAGCTCTATGCCCCCTGCACCATTGTTGAGGTGCTGGCCAGCGAAGCGCTGGGGTTGACGCCGCGCGGCCGGGGTGCCGCCGAGGCTCAAGCCGGGGCGACCTCGCTCGGCGGCCGCATTCCCATCTGCACCTCCGGCGGCTGCCTGTCGCGCGGACATCCAGCCTATGTCACGGGGCTCCTCACCATCTACGAGCTGTGGGAGCAACTCACGCACCGCGCCGGCGAGCGGCAAGTGGCGAACGCCTGCCTCGGCGCCGGCAGCTGCGAGCTCGGCAATTACAACGCCGCCCTCATCCACATTCTCGAGGCCGTCGCATGAGCCTGCCGTTCATCGATATGGCATCGGCGCGCCCTTGGCCGCCACGCACGAGCGCCTTCAGCAAGCCGTTCTGGGACGCGCTGCGCGAAGGGCGACTGACGACGACACGCGGGCGGACTTCAGGTCGGTTGACCTTCCCGCCAAAGCCATTCTGCCCCCACACTTGGGAACGAGAGATCGAATGGGTGGAGCTCTCCGGTCGCGGCAAGCTCTATGCCCAAACGGTCATCCACGCGGCGCCGGCCGCCTTTATCGGCGAGGCGCCGATCCGCAACGGCATTGTCGACCTCGAGGAGGGTGTGCGCGTCGCTGCACGCATACTGGGCGAGCCGGCTGTGGATGCAAGCGTCGAATGCGTCGTGCTGCGCTACACAGATGGCCCGTTGTTCGCCTTCCGCGCTGCGCTCACCCAACCCTTGTAGACCCCGGCGGTGCGACCTAAGCTCTACGCAACGGGCGCACGCCCGTTGCAGTCGCGTCGACCAGATCGAAAGGTCAGCGAACCATGACGGGCAAGCTGTTGACGGCGCAGGCGCGCGCAGCAGAGGGCATCGTGCGCGTGCTCGAAGAGGCCGGCATCGACATGGTGTTTGGCATATCTGGCGGCAATACGGGCCGGCTCTACGACGCGCTCTATGACCGTCAGGGCGCTGTGCGCACCGTGCTCGTGCGTCACGAGCAGCTCGCAAGCGTGATGGCCGAGGTGTACGGGCGGCTCACCGGCAAGCCCGGTGTCGTCATAGGCCAGGGCATCTTCATCCTGGCCAATGGCCTTCTCGGCACGCTTGAGGCGCACTTCGGTAGCTCGCCAATGCTGCTGCTGACCGACTTCTCCGACGTGTCTCCCTTCTCCAAGCACGCGCCCTATCAGAGCGGCACGGGCGACTACGGGTCGGCCGACACGCGCAAGGCGCTTGAGGGTGTTACCAAACAAATTTTTGTCGCCAATGAGCCCATCGAGGGCGTACAGGCAACGCAACTTGCCATCAAACACGCGCTCAGCGGCGAGCGCGGTCCCGTCGGCGTGCTCTATCACTCGCGTGTGTTTAGGGACGCGATCGATCCCGCCAAGCGGCCATTGCTCTATACGACAAAGCCATACCTGCCCAAGCGCCGGGGCGCCGATGCCGAGGACGTCGCCGCCGCGGTCAAGGCGATCCGCGCCGCCAAAGAGCCCGTGATCATTGCGGGCAACGGCGTGCGCATTGCCGGCGCCTATGCCGGGCTTGAGACGCTGGCCGAACTGATCGGGGCGCCCGTGGCAACCACAGCTTCCGGCAAGGGGACGTTTGCCGAGACGCACCCTCTCGCCCTCGGCGTGTGCGGCAACTTCGGCCAAGCGACCGCCAACGCCATGATCGGCCAATCCGATCTCGTGCTCGCGATCGGCACACGGCTGGGCCCGGCGGACACTGCCAACGAAAACCCACAGCTCATCGATCCGACCCGGCAAACGCTTGTGCAGATCGACGTTGAACCCAAGAACGCGAGCTGGTCTTTCCCGTGCGATGTCGCCATGGTCGGCGACGCCGCGCTGGCGCTCGCACAGCTCGCCGACGCAATCAAGAGAGAGGGCCCACCCGACGCAGAGACCCGGGCCGCGCGCATGAAGTCCATCGAGTTGGTGCGCCAGAAGCAGCGCTTCTTCCAAGATCCCGGCTACACCTCCGACGAAGCGCCGGTGCTGCCACAGCGCTTGTTCGCGGAGATTTTGCAAGCGACCGCGCCCGATGCACTCTTCACGTGCGATGCGGGCGAAAACCGCCTGTTTATGACGCACTACTTTCAGACCAAGGCACCAGGTTCACTGCTGATGCCGGGCATCGGCGCCATGGGCTATGCCGTGCCGGCAGCGCTGGCGGGCAAACTCATCTTTCCGCAGCGACAGGTGATTGCGGTCACCGGCGATGGTGGCTTCTCCATGGCGATCAACGGCCTCATGACCGCGCGCGATGAACGCATCCCCGTAGTCGTCGTGGTGCTCAACAACAGCGCGCTCGGCTGGGTCAAACACGGGCAGGGGAATCGACCGATCGCCAGCACGTTTGCCGACATGGATTTCGCCGCCATTGCGCGCGCCATCGGCTGTCGCGGCGTGCGCGTGGAGCGCGCCGAGGCGATCGGACCGGCGCTCAAGGAGGCGCTCGGCGGCGGGGCGCCGACGGTCGTCGACGTCGTCACCTCGATGCGCCCCTCGTTCCGCGACGTGACGAGCCCATTGGCGGCGGGCTAGAGACGCCCAACTTAAGCTCGTGTCGTCCACTCCCCCTGCGGCATCTGCGCCATGACCGGCCAGCGGCGCGTTGCTCGCGTGCCCTCCTCGGGTATGTCCCATCGTTGGGCACCGCACTTACGGGGTCAGCTGCGAACGCGATTGCCGCCCATCGCAACGTCTGTCGAGCCCTGCTAGCGCACCAAACCGCCGTCGATGACGATCGTGCGACCGGTGACGTAATCCGACAGATCGGTCGCCAAGAATTCAACCACCTTGGCGCAATCATCGATGGTGCCCTCGCGGCGCAGCGCAGTCATACCGGCCATGTGTGACCGGTCGCCCAGTCTTCCGGTGCGGATAATGCCCGGTGCGATGGCATTGACGTTGACGTTGAAAGGACCGAGCTCCTGCGCGAGCGAGCGCGTGTAGTGGATGATGGCGGCCTTCGCCATACCATAGGGGTGATAGGCGCCGCGCGCATCCACCCCCGCTGTCGAAGAAACGGTGATGATCTTGCCGCCGCGTTGCCGCTTCATGTGCACCGCAACCGCCATGCAGGTGTACATGGTGGCCTTCAGATTGATATCGAGCACGCGGGCGAGCATCTCCTCGGAACAATCCGACGGCGTCCCAGTGGTGACGACGTCCGCGGCCTCATTGGCACCCGGCAGCGGCTGGCGCTCGTCCGCGAATAAAACCGTGCCACCGCCGGCGTTGCACACCGCGATGTCGATGCGTCCGAGTTCCCGCACCACTTGGTCGATGGCGCTCATTGCCGCGCTGCGGCTCACCAGATCCGCCTCGATGCCAATCGCACGCACGCCTCGCTCTTCGCATTCCGCCATCACGGTCCCAGCCGTCATTGCCTTGCGCTCGAATTCGTAGACGTCCGCGGCTCGCAAGTTCCGGTCGATGATGGCGATGTCGGCGCCAAGACCCGCCAGGCGCAAGGCGTAGCCGCGGCCCAGCCCGCGCGCTCCGCCGGTTACCGCGGCGACCTTGCCTGAGAGTTTGCGCTCGCTCACGTGCCTGGCTCCAAAAGCTTCACCCACGCGCTGCACGGCAACGGTCATCCGGCCGCATTGCGAGGCCCATCCGGCGCGCCCCGCCCTCGCATGCCAAGCGTTCCGCGCACGCTCGCCATCCTCCAAGCGAGGCGCTCGCGCCCGGCGTTGCCGGACGGGGCCGCCTGTCGACCCGAGCCTGCATGCGCCTCACGCATAGACGAACGCCCCATCGCACAGGTCGATCGCCGGGATCTCGTCCTTCTCGCTCCAGTAATTCTGGTTGTGCTGCCATTCGGGTTTGTCGCCGCGCTTGGGCAACAACCCGATAGCGCGCGTAATGTAACCGGGATTGAAGTTCTCCGGATCGATCCAGGGCAACAGCGGCATATTTTGATCCTGCGGCCGCAATGCGACCGTCACCTTCCTTGCCCCCATCCGATCCATGTGCTGCAGCAGGCGACATACGAAGTCCGCCACCATATCGGCGCGCAACGTCCAGCTGGCGCGAAAATAGCCGAACACCCAGGCCAGGTTCGGTACACCCGTAAACATCATGCCGCGATAGGTGACGGTATCGCGGAACACCAGCGGCTTGCCGTCGATGACAAAATCGACATCGCCGAGGACGTTGATGTTGAAGCCGGTTGCGGCGACGATGATGTCGGCCGCGAGCTCTCTGCCGGATTTGAGGACGATGCCTCTTTCATTGAAGCGCTCGATCTCGTCGGTTGCCACCGAGGCTTTGCCGGCAGCGATCGCTTTGAAGAGATCGGCGTCTGGGATGAAGGCGATGCGCTGCCGCCATGGCCGATACTTCGGCGTGAAATGCCTCTCCACATCATAGGCGGGGCCGAGGTAATTGCGCACAACGCCGATCAACTCGTTGGCAACGACGTCCGGCTCCTCGATACACCGCCGCGTGAATTGAGCCTGGTCGAAAAGGATCTTGCGACGCACGATCTCATGGATCCAGGCCTCGTCGACCTGCAGCTGCCGCAGCGTCTCGGCCAGGTCGATGGCGTTGCGGCCCGTGATGAAGAAGGTGGGCGAGCGCTGCAGCATCGTGACATGGGCGCAGGCGTCAGCAATCGCGGGAATGATGGTCGCTGCGGTGGCGCCCGAACCGACCACCACCACCTGCTTGTCCTTATAATCGAGATCCTCGGGCCAGGTCTCAGAATGCACCAGGCGCCCCTTGAAGGTCGCCATCGCCGGCCATTCGGGCAGATAGCCTTGCCAATGGCGGTAGTAACCTTGGCACATCCACAGGAAGCCGGCGGTAAAGGCGCGCTCTTCGCCGGTATCGGTGCATTGGGCGACGATGGTCCAGTGGCTCGCTTCGCTCGACCAATGCGCCGAAACGATCTTGTGACGGTAGCGAATGTGACCGGCAAGATCGTTCTCCTCGATCACCTCGCCCATATACGCCAAGATCTCGGCCGCGGTCGCGATCGGCGGACCGGTCCATGGCTTGAAGCGGTAGCCAAACGTGTGCAGATCGCTATCGGAGCGGATGCCGGGATAGCGATGGGTCCACCACGTACCGCCGAAGCTTTGCTGCGCGTCGAGTGCAACGAAGCTCTTGTCAGGGCATTGCTTTTTAAGGTGATAGGCCGCACCGATGCCGGAGATCCCCGCACCGATGATCAATACGTCGAAGGGCTCGGGCAACGCCGCGGTGGGCACCGCCTTTTGGCTAACATTGCTTCGAACTTCGCTCAGCTCTCGTTGCATTGTGCCTCTGGGTCTTGCCACGGGGGATCTGGGCCCGCAGAGCTTGGCCTGCGCCCGATCAGACTTCAAGCTCAACGCGGCCCGGCGCGCGCAGGCACGCAACGCGCTCTTTGTCTGGATCAGCCGAACGATCGGCGTATAGTCGGGAGCGGGCCTAGCCCAGACTTGGAGGTTGTGCAAATGAAGGTTGGCACCGCGCTCAACATGCTGTCGCAGCCAGGCCGATCCGATGCCTCCATTCTCGCCGAGCATTTCGCGCTGGGCGATCTCGCGGAACCGTTGGGGTTCGATTCGCTCTTTGCGCTCGAGCATCACTTTACCGGCTACGCAATGTCGCCCGCACCCCTTGAGCTGCTCGCCTACTTTGCCGGGCGTACCCGCCGCATCGCGCTCGGAACAGCTGTCATCGTGCTGCCCTGGCACGATCCGATCCGCGTCGCCGAGGGCATCGCATTGCTCGACATCATGTCCGGCGGCCGTTGCCTGTTTGGCTTCGGCCGGGGTGCCGCCAGCGTGGAATATGCGGGCATGCGCATTCCCATGGGCCAAGCGCGGGCACGCTTCGCCGAGGCCGCCCAGATCATCGTCATGGCCTTGAGCCAGCCGGAATTCGAGTTCAACGGCGAGTTCTATACGATTCCCCGCACCTCCATTCGACCCCGACCCCACTCGCACCCCGAACGGCGCTTCTATGCATCCGCGGTGAGCCCGGAATCGGCAGCGCTGATCGCCAAGCTTGGCTTTGGCATGCTGCTCATCATGCAAAACGAGTGGTCGAAATGTGCCGGCGACATCGAAAAGTTTCACGCCATCGCCGCGCAAGCGGGCCATCACCCGCCTCGGCCACTCATATTGACGAACGTTTCCTGTGCCGCAAGCAGGGCAGAGGCGCAGGAACGCGCCGTCAGATACTTAGGGGCAAAGTGGGATTCCATCGAGACCCACTACCGCTTCAGCGATGGGCATCTGGCGACGGTCAAGGGCTATGAATCCTACGAAGCGCTGGCCAAGACCTACTCGAAGATGAAGGATCCGGCCGCGCGCGCGAAGGCAACTGAATTCTACGTCAGCATTCAGATCACCGGGACGCCCGACGACTGCCTTGCGAAGATCGCCGAGCTCAAACGTCTCGCCGGCCTCGATCACCTGATTTGCGAATTTGCGTGGGGTGGATTGCCGCACGAGGAAGCCGAGAACAACATGCGCCTCTTTGCAGCCGAAGTGCTGCCGCGTCTGCAGCGGGACAGCGCCTTCGCCAACCCCACCGCCACCGCGCAAAAGGACAAGCGAGGTGACGAACACGACAGCGTGTTCGCACCCGCCTGATCGTTGGATCACGCTAGAGATCTGCCATGGGCACCCCTGCAGACAAGAAGGGCGCAAGCTCGGCCAGCGCCGATGCCCGATCGCCCGAACGTTATCAGGTCATTGTCATCGGCGCGGGCCTTTCCGGCATGTATCAGCTCTACCGGCTGCGCGAGCTCGGATGCTCGGTGCGCGTCTTCGAGGCCGGCGACGGGGTCGGTGGCACCTGGTATTGGAACCGCTATCCCGGCGCGCGTTTCGATTCGGAGAGCTGGACCTATGGCCTCTCCTTCTCGCCAGAGCTGCTCCAGGAATGGAGCTGGAAGGAGCATTTCTCGGCCCAGCCCGAGACCTTGCGCTATTGCAACTACCTCGCCGATAAGTTCGACTTGCGACGTGATATTACCTTCAATGCGCGCGTGCTTTCGGCAACCTATGACGAGATCGCCAACGACTGGGAGGTGGGTCTTGAGGATGGACGGCGCGCGCGCTCGCGCTTCTTGATCACGGCAATCGGTCCGCTGTCGGCACCGACCATGCCGGCCATCCCAGGGGTCGGCGATTTTGTTGGCGAAGCCTATCACACCGCCACGTGGCCACACGCGGCCGTAAGCTTTGAAGGCAAGCGCGTAGCCGTGATCGGCACCGGCGCTACGGGCGTGCAGACCATCACCGAGGTTGCCAAGACCGCGCTCCACCTCACCGTATTCCAGCGCACGCCGAATTGGTGCGCGCCGCTGCACAACTCTGCAATCGATGCCGGGACGCAGGCCCGGATCAAGGCCAGCTATCCCGAAATTTTCGCGCGTTGCCGGGAATCGTACGGCTGCTTTATTCATGACGCAGATCCCCGCAACGCGCTCGAGGTTCCAGCCGCCGAGCGCGAGGCCTTCTACGAAAGGCGTTACGGGGAACCCGGGTTTGGCATCTGGATGGGAAACTTTCGCGACGTCCTGATCGACAAGGCCGCCAACGACACCATCACCGACTTCATGCGGCGCAAGATTCGCGCCCGCGTGCACGCCCCTGAGCTGGCCGAAAAGCTGATCCCAACCAATCATGGCTTCGGGACCCGGCGCGTGCCGCTCGAGAGCGGCTATTATGAGGTCTACAACCAGTCAAACGTGCACCTGGTGGACCTGCGTGAGACGCCGATCGAGCGCATCACGCCCAACGGCATCAAGACCAGCGATGCCGAGTACCCGTTCGACATGATCATCTACGCCACCGGCTTCGATGCGATCACCGGAGCTTTCGACCGCATCCACATCCGCGGTCGCGGCGGACTGCGCCTCAAGGCGAAGTGGGCCGAAGGCCCGCGCACCTATCTCGGGCTGCAGGTCGCCGGCTTTCCCAACATGCTGACGTTGGTTGGGCCGCACAATGCCGCTACCTTCTGCAACATTCCGCGCTGTATCGAGCAAAACGTGGAATGGGTCACCGATCTCTTGCGTTACATGGAGCGCAAGGGCTACACGCGCATCGAGCCGAGCCCGGTCGCCGAAGACGCCTGGACCCAACACGTCCACGAGAGCGCGGCACGACTGCTGTTGCTTGAGGTGGATTCCTGGATGACGGGCGTCAACCAAAACGTCCCTGGCCGGCAGCAGCGCACGTTCATGGCCTATGCGGGTGGCGCCCCCAAGTACCGCGAGAAGTGCGAGGAGGTCGCCGCCGGCGGCTACGACGGCTTCATTCTAGCCTAATGCGAATCGCGCCGCGACCTGCAGGGCAACCCGCGCGCCCAAACCTTCTCCTGCTTGTGCGATCAATCCGCGAAGGCCAACTGCGCTCCATGGGGTGCCGGCAAAGTCACGCAAGCTCAGGTACATGTCAGCTCTGCAGGCTAACGTTGGGTTTCCGGCGCGCATGCGATGGACGCATTTCCAATGTCGCTGTCGAATGCTGCGCCTGGGCCGGCTCCGCGGCGTGCCAAGAACTCGCGGGGCCGGCCATCGCGCCGCCCGCTCCGGCGCGCCGCTCGGTAAAAATCGGGGCTCGGCAAAAATCGGAGCTCTGCAAAGTCAGGGCTCTCTAAGTCTCGGGGCTTTTGGACCAAAGCTTAAATGCGGACAGCGCCAACAGGCCTGCCAGCACGAGCCGCAGCGCGTCGGTGGGCGCCCAGGTCGCGAGATAGCCACCGATCATTGCCCCGATCAGCGATCCCCCGCACATCGGCACCACCAGGTAGGCCAGCATCGACTGCGAGCGATAGTGACCGGTGAGCCAGTGTCGCGCCACGCCCGTGCACACGATCGGGATGCTGATCAGCACGCTCGCCGTCCCCGCCGTCTTGATATCGATGCCGAATATGAAAATGAGTATCGGGATGATGAATTCGCCACCGGCCACACCAAGCAGGCTGCTGACGGTGCCAACCGCGAGGCCGGCGACAATCGCGATAGGCCAGCGCCAACCGGAGCCGTGCGCCAGCACCATCCATGCAGCGCCCGTGACGATCGTCTCCAGTGCCAGCAATCCCGCGATCGCCAACAGCAGAGCGGCGATGATGCCGACGATCCGGCCCTTGGGAATGCGCGACAGGTAGAAGGCTCCGAGCCAGGCAGCGACGATGCCACCCATCACCATGCCGCAGACCTCGGGCCAGTGGTCGACGATGTTGGCCGTGTGCAACAGGCTCAAGCGCGATAACGCTGACATCGCCAGCGCCACCAGGCTGATCAGCAGATTGATGCGAACGGCTCTATGCGGGTAGACCGCAAAGGTCGTGAGCAGGAAGGCCAAGCGAAACTCTGCACCCCCAAGCCCGATCAGCCCGCCAAGGATGGCGACTGCCGCCCCCGCACCAACAGCAGCGAAGGGGCGGCGGATGGGATAGAGACGTTCGCTGGCAATCATGGTGCCTTCTTCGAGCAATAGCTTAGGCCACCCCAGAGCTACTTGGAGAATAGTATGGGGCTGCCGGCAGGTCGTGCCCGATCGCGCTGCCCCCACCGCATCCCTTTGAACCCGTTCGTAGGCTGGGTTACCCCAATGCGGTCGTCCCGTTCAAGCAAGCCACACCGCCGATAGGTCCGCGCTTTGCGCCAAGCGGCCTTGTCCACTGGCAAGCGCTGTGCGCTCCTGGGGAGAGCACTGGCCGCAAGCAGGCTAGGAGGCCATCATGGAAGACCCCCGCACCGATCCTGGCACCAAAAACGCCGGGTTACCCCTTGGCCACGGCGCCAACGCAAGCCCGGTCAAGCCCTGGTTTATCAAACAAACCATCGGCTCGCTGCTCGATGAGCGCGCCAGGCGCGACGGCACGCGCGAGGCGCTCTTGTTCGAGGGCCGCCGCGCGACCTTTGCTGAGCTCACCCGCGACGTGGATCTGCTGGCGCGAGGGCTGATCCAACTCGGCATCGAGCCCGGCGAGAAGGTTTCTCTGTGGATGATGAACCGGCCCGAATGGGTCCACGCCGCGCTCGCCTTGATGCGCATCGGCGCCGTGCTCGTGCCGATCAATACCCGGTTTCGCAGCGAGGACGCCGCCTTCGTGCTCGGCCAATCCCAGTCCACCACGCTCATCATCGCGGCCCGCTCAGGACCGATCGACTATCTCAGCATGGTGCGCACGATGCTGCCCTCCCTTGGATCCAACCGCGAGGTTGATGACGCCTCGCGCCTACCGGCGTTGCGGCGCATCATCGTCCTTGACGATGCCTGCGCGCCCGGGACCATCGCCTGGTCGTCCGTTCGCGAGGCCGGGGCACGCGTCTTGGAGGACACGCTGCGGGCGAGAATGGCGTCCGTCGACCCCGACGCAACCGCCTTCATCATCTACACCTCCGGCACCACCGGTTTCCCAAAGGGCGTGATGCACTGCCACAACATCGTGCGCAACGTGGTCGATCGCGCCTTCCGCATGAACATCACCCCTGCCGATACCATTCTCATGTACTTGCCGCTCTATCACCTCTTCGGCTTCTCGGAAGGCATGCTGATGTCGCTGGCAACGGGAGCGCGGCAGGTTCTCACGCAGACATTCGATGCCGGGCAATGCCTCCATCTGCTGGAAAACGAGCGAGCAACCATCCTGCACGGCTTCGACACGCACTTCAAAGACCTGCTTGAAGCCTACCAGCGCCGACCCTGCGATACGGCGAGCGTCCGCACGGGCCTGTTGGCGACGGGCATGTCGAGCTCGATGCCGATCGCCCGACAAGCGCGCAAGGTCTTCGGCCGGTTGCTCTCTGGCTATGGCATGAGCGAGCTCGGGGCGGGCGTAACATTGAGCGCGCTTGATTCCAGCGAGGAGCAGTGCACCGAGGCTTCGGGCTACCCGGCACCAGGCTATGAAATCAAGATTGTCGACCCGGCAACAGGCGACGAGCAACCGCCAGAAACGCCTGGCGAGGTTCTCGTGCGCGGCTACATGGTCATGCAGGGCTACTATCGCCAGGCCGAGGCAACCGCCA
This sequence comes from Hyphomicrobiaceae bacterium, assembly GCA_036558085.1. Taxonomy (GTDB): domain Bacteria; phylum Pseudomonadota; class Alphaproteobacteria; order Rhizobiales; family Hyphomicrobiaceae; genus AWTP1-13. Next base: position 4,755 of record DATBGH010000055.1, on the reverse strand, counting down.
AAACCATCGACCCCGACGGCTGGCTGCACACCGGCGACATGGGCCTCATTCGAGCCGACGGGCACCTGCGCTTCATGGGGCGCTATAAGGACATGCTCAAGATCGGCGGAGAAAATGTCGACCCGCTGGAAATCGAGGCGTACCTGGTGAGCCATCCAGCCATTGCTGCCACCGCAGTGGTGGGCCTAGCGGATGCGCGTCTCAGCGAAGTCGTCGTCGCGTTCGTCCGCGTTGAGCCAACGCACAATCTCAGCGCACCCGAGGTCATCGACTACTGCCGTGGCAAGATCGCAAGCTACAAAATCCCTCGCCATGTCGTCTTCGTCGATGCGCTGCCCATGACGGGTTCGGGCAAGGTGCAAAAGGGAAAGCTGCGCGAAGAAGCGCGCGGCCGGCTTGCAGGACCCGCAGCGTGAGAAGAATTGGGGCCAAACGACTTGCACCCCGCAACGATTGGATCGCAAGAATAGGCAAGGGCGGTCGGCGCCGGCCCTCATTGCTGGCGGCGCAGCACGGCGCGCTGGCCCGTGCTTTGATCCTTGCAATCGAACAGCTGTGGCATTCAGCGCTGGATCGAAGCCTGCCGATATACCCTGGCTTTGCCGCGGGATCACCGAGCCCCCCACATTGGCGCGGGGGTGATGGGCAGCCTGCCTCGCGCACGATAAGGTGCTCCGTTGCCGTTGCTCGGCATACATTGCTCAGGAGAGACCGCCCATGGCCTTGCAAGGCGCACGGCACTATGGCCTAACGCACGAAGAGCTCCGCGCCATCCCTACCGTCTATCGGCCCGATCTCTTCAAGGGCAAAGCCGTCGTCGTCACCGGTGCGGGGAGCGGTTTTGGCTTCGCCATCGCCACGCTGTTTGCGCGTCTCGGCGCCGAACTCGCCATTTTGGGCCGCAACGAGGACCGATTGGCAAAGGCCAAAGCCTTCCTTGAGAGTCTCGGGGCGCGAACCTACGCCGAGACCGTCAACATCCGCGACCATGACCGCTGTGCGAGCTTCATTGCCAACGTATGGCGCGAGTTTGGGCGCCTCGACGTTCTCATCAACAATGCCGGGGGTCAATTCGCGCAGATGGCGCTCGACTTCAAGCCCAAGGGTTGGACGGCAGTGATCGACAACAATCTCAGCGGCACCTGGTACATGATGCAGAACGCCGCGAGAGCGTGGGTCGAGCGCGAGGCGCCCGGCGTGATCGTCAACATCGTCGCCGACTTCTGGCGGGGCATGCCCGGCATCGCCCACACCGCGGCGGCACGGGCAGGCGTTGCCTATCTTTCAAAGAGCGTCGCGGTGGAATGGGCCCCCCTCAACATCCGCGTCAACTGCATCGCGCCGGGTGTGCTCGAGACTTCCGGCTTCGCGCATTACCCGCCGGAGGGGCTGGCCACCTATCGGCAGGCCAACCCGATGAAGCAAGCGGGCGATGTATGGGACGTGGCCGAGGCCTGCGCCTATCTTGCCGCACCTTCGGCCAAGTTCATTACGGGAGAGGTGCTGACCGTCGATGGCGGTCAGCAATGCTGGGGTGATCCCTGGCCCACCGGTCGCCCCGAGCATTTCAGGGTCGGCTGAGTTCGCCAGCTACCGCGACGCAGGTTCGGGAAACGTGCCCCATGTCCGCCGATCGCATCTTTGCCGCCAACGGGCTCTGCCAATTGCTCGGCATCCGCTATCCGATTTGCCAAGCTGGAATGTATCAGGTCGCCTACGGCTCCCTGGCTGCCGCCGTCTCCAATGCCGGCGGGCTCGGCATGATTGGTTCGGCGTACATGCCGCCCGCCAGGCTGCGCGAGGAAATCCGCATCACCAAGGCCGAAACGGACAAACCGTTTGGCGTTGACATCTTGTTTGCCAAGACCACGGGCGCGGGCGCCACCATCCAAGCCTATGAACGCGAGGTGCGGGCCCACATCGACGTCACCTTCGAAGAGGAGGTGCCAATCATCGTTTCGGGGCTTGGGGATCCCGGAGCCATCGTCCCGCAGGCGCACCGCGCCGGCATGAAAGTCATGGCGCTCGTTGGCACAGCCAAGCAAGCCAAGTCCGTAGAGCGGTCCGGGGTCGATGCCGTGATCGCCTCCGGGCATGAAGGCGGCGGCCATGTCGGGCGCATCGGCACGATGGCGCTCGTCCCCCGCGTCGTCGACCTGGTCGACATTCCGGTGGTCGCCGCCGGCGGACTGGCCGACGGCCGCGGCTTGGTGGCGGCCCTGGCCTTGGGCGCCGCCGGCGTGTGGATGGGGACCCGCTTCATCGCCACCATCGAAGCGCGGGGCCACGACAACTACAAGCGTCGCATCACCGAAATCGACGAAGACGGAACGGTTGTTACGCGCGCCCACTCGGGCAAGCCGAACCGCATGATCCGCAACGAGTTCACGCGATCGTGGGAAGGCCGCGAGGCCGACATCAAGCCCTACCCGCTGCAGCTGAAGGAGGTCGGCGAAACCGCCTCCCATCGCGGCCGGATTGGCGGTGATGTCGCGCACGGCGTATTGCCGTGCGGGCAGAGCGCGGCGTTGATCGAGCGCATCGAACGCGCCGGCGACGTCGTGGAGAGCATCGCCCGCGAAGCGGCGAGCGTCCTCAAGCGCTTGGCGCGGCTGACAGGATAAGGGTTCGACACCCTCCCTCACCGGCGGTCCTGCCGCGTTTGGCTCTGAAGCTGGCGCCGCTCGGGCGCGTTGGGCCGAGGCACGAACGTAGTCGATGATCAGACCTGATAAGTGCTCCTTGTACGTTGCAATTGCTCGCGGTCAGACCCGCACCAGAAAAAAGCCAAAATCCAGCGGATCACTGCGGTGCGGAAATGCCGACCATTCTCGTTCATCTTGCCAACCGCGGCCTTGGAGGGGTTGGGCGAAGTGGCGCAGGCGCTAGCCAACGAACGTGCGAGGCAAGGCCATTGCCACGGCGCCGCTCGCCTTGCTCCTGCGCGTGCTTCTTGATGAGTGTCGCGAACGCGATCTCAAGTGGTATGCTGCGGCGATCGACGCCCCTATGTTCGGGCCCACCACCGCAAATCGAAGCCATAGAGAAGCCATAGAGATGGCAATTCTCCGGCCGGTCAATTTACCATGGGCCTGCGATGGCGAACTGAGGGCTCTTCTCCGCATCGGCCCTCAAGGCAAACTTCTCCGGCCTTTGCGGGAGGGTGCGGGGTGGTGACGTCAGGGAGGGCTAGCCTGCGCCTGCTGATTGGCCTCTTTGCCATCGTTGCGCTGGCGGTGACACTCGCGACCCATTCCCCAGCCCAGGACCTCAACCTTTTCAAGCAGTTCCTAGACACACTGCAGGGGTCCAAGGAAACCAAGAAGCTGGCCAAGCAACGCCAGTCCGAGCCTCGAGCCAAGGCACGCTCGCGCAGCCCCGATGAAGTCGGCCCCATCTCCCAAGACGACTACGAAAGCAAAGTCGCTGATTTGATCGGCTACATGCGCAGCGATGCGCTCAACGACAAGACCAATCCCGTTAGGAGAGATGCGGCTCTCATCGCCAGTGTGGAGCGGCACAAGCAAATCCCCGTCCCGAAACGGATGCAAGAATGGACCTGCGACATACGCCAAATCGGAGTTTCGCTGGACCCGTTCACCGATCGGGCAAACACCCAGGAGCCGATCGGGTTTTATGGTGGGCGCGGCCAAGGGCTTTTTTGCGAGGCCAAGGTTCCATACCTTCTGGTTCTAGATCGGACCCGTGCCAATCAAGATCTGCTCAACTCCCTAGTTGAGGGGCAATCGATCTTATTTAGCGGAGCGGGCGTGGGACGCCGAATTCCGGACATGCGCACGATTGTTCGTGTGGATCAAGTGGTCCTGGTCGGCAATCGTGAAAGAGAGCGATCGCCGTCACCAGGTCCCAAAACACGGACGCAGCCGTGAGGCCATTGTACTTTGCAAACCTTTGGATCGTTGCTGGGCGGGCGCGGAGCGCGGCGTTCCCCGCACGGCATGACCCGTCGGCCGCGTCGAGCGCCTGGCCCACAAAATCTGCCCACAAAATCTGCCCACAAAATCTGCACGGGCATCTCGCCGGCAAGACCGCCCCAGGGCTGAGGCGAGCGTGGTCTCTACCTGAAGGCTGCCACGCGCGCGGCGTGCTCGCGGATGACCCGTGCGTTGTCGAGCTCGGGTGTGCCGGCCGGCTCGCCACGCACCAAGACCACTGGGCTCGACCACACGGGCAAGCGCGGACACCCGCCGCAGCTCTCTTTGTAGCTCATGATGTCGCGCCACTTGGTGCCGTTGACATAGCCATGACCGTAGGCAAATGGCGTCATTGTCTTGTCGAGGCTCAGATCGTGGCGAGCGCCGATCAGGTGACCAATCTCGTGCGCGAGCGAGTAGGTGGATGCAGCGCACTCGTGATGCACGACGGCGAATGCCTCATCGGCATCGGCGTAAACGCGCGTGGCCAATCCGCAGCCCTTGGGGTCATCAACGATCAGAATGGCAACGTCGGCCTTATACTTGTCGCGCAGGGGATGGATCTCGTCCATGTAGCCGTCGCCCTTGTCGGCGAAGCGCCAGACATGGTCGAAATGCGCGCCTTGCTCCACGTAATCCGTTTGGTAGGAATGCACCAGCCGCAGCTTGATATTGCCGAGATTGCTCATGCGAAATGAGTTGTTTGCTTCCTCGATGGAGAGATCGACAAGCTCACGCTTGACGTCCGAATAGCTGCTGGCGGCCTTGCGCGTGTAGGCGACGATCACGTCGATGGTGACGTCCTTGCCCGGCGGAGCTG
>DATBGH010000054.1:0-99821 GCA_036558085.1 Hyphomicrobiaceae bacterium | reverse complement strand
GGAATCTACTGATCTCGATCCCTTCGCTGTTGCTCTCGTTCGCCGTGTGGATGGTGTGGTCGGTGGTGGTCGCCAAGCTGCCCTCGATCGGCTTCACCTATACGACCGACCAACTGTTCTGGTTGGCCGCATTGCCTGGACTATCCGGTGCGACGCTGCGGATTTTTTACTCCTTCATGGTGCCGATCTTTGGCGGGCGCTTGTGGACCACGCTGACCACCTGGTCGCTGATCATCCCCGCCTTGGGCATCGGCATGGCGGTGCAGAACCCGGCCACGCCCTACTGGCTGTTCCTGGCGTTGGCCCTGCTGTGCGGTTTCGGCGGCGGCAACTTTGCCTCGTCGATGGCCAACATCTCCTTCTTCTTTCCCAAGGCGGAAAAGGGCAATGCCCTAGCGCTCAATGCCGGGCTCGGCAATCTCGGTGTCTCGGTGGTGCAGTTCGCTGTGCCGCTGGCCATTACCGCCGGTGTGTTCGGCTGGCTGGGCGGTGATCCGCAAATGGCGCAGCAGGGCGGCACGCAAACGTCGCTGTGGCTGCAGAACGCAGGCTTTATCTGGGTGCCCTTCATCATCGCCAGCGCCTTCGCGGCTTGGTTCGGCATGCACGATATCGCTTCGGCACGCGCCTCGTTCAGCGAGCAGGCTGTCATCTTCCAGCGCCGGCATAACTGGATCATGTGCTGGCTCTATACCGGCACTTTTGGCTCTTTCATCGGCTACTCGGCCGGCTTCCCTCTTCTCGCCAATACGCAGTTCCCCGAAGTGAATGCGCTCGCCTACGCCTTCCTCGGTCCCCTGGTCGGTGCAGTCTCCCGCTCTCTCACCGGCTGGGTGTCTGACAAATGGGGTGGTGGCCGCGTCACCTTCTGGGTCTTCGTCGGCATGGCTGTCGGCGTAGCCGGCGTCCTCTACTTCCTGTCGACGGGCAGCTGGACTGGGTTCTTCGCCATGTTCCTCTTCCTGTTCTTCGTATCGGGCGTCGGCAACGCCTCTACCTTCCAGATGATCCCCGCCATCATGCGCAAGGAGATGGATCGGCTGATGCCGACCGCCGATGGAGCGACCCGCGTCCGTCAGGCTGAAAAGGAAGGCGCGGCCATCATCGGCTTCACGTCGGCCATTGCCGCCTACGGCGCCTTCTTCATCCCGAAGAGCTACGGCACCTCCATCAGCCTCACCGGCGGACCGCAGGCGGCACTGTGGGCCTTCTTCATCTTCTATCTCTCCTGCATCGCAGTCACCTGGTGGTTCTACACGCGCCGCGGCGGGCTCCTCAGGGATATCGAACGCGGCAGAGACGCCGTCGCACCTCTGCGAACACCCTCAACGCAACCAGCTGAATGAGTGGGGATTGACATGAGCCACTTTCTCGACCGCCTCACCTTCTTCAAACGCGTCGAAGGCGAGTTCGCCAACGGCCACGGCATCACCACGCGCGAGGATCGGCGCTGGGAGGACGGCTATCGCAAGCGCTGGCAGCACGACAAGATCGTACGCTCGACACACGGCGCCAACTGCACCGGCTCGTGTTCCTGGAAGATCTACGTCAAGGGCGGCATCGTCACTTGGGAGACGCAGCAGACTGACTACCCGCGCACGCGCCCCGATCTGCCGAACCACGAGCCGCGCGGTTGCTCTCGAGGCGCCAGCTACAGCTGGTATCTCTACTCCGGCACCCGTGTGAAGTACCCGCTGGTGCGCTCGCACCTCCTCAAGTTGTGGCGGCAGGCGCGCGCAAATCACACGCCCGTGGGCGCTTGGGCATCGATCGTCGAAGACCCGGAAAAGCGAGCGGCCTACACCAAGAAGCGCGGCCTTGGTGGCTTCGTGCGCGCCTCCTGGGACGAGGTCACCGAGATCATCGCCGCAGCCAATGCCTACACGGCCAAGACCTATGGCCCGGATCGTGTCGTCGGCTTCTCGCCAATACCGGCCATGTCGATGGTGAGCTACGCCGCGGGCTCACGTTATCTGTCGCTGCTCGGCGGCGTATGCATGTCGTTCTACGACTGGTATTGCGACCTGCCGCCGTCCTCGCCACAGACCTGGGGTGAGCAGACCGACGTGCCGGAAAGTGCCGATTGGTACAATTCCGGTTTCCTGATCCTGTGGGGCTCCAATGTGCCGCAGACGCGCACGCCTGATGCCCACTTTTACACCGAGGTTCGCTACAAGGGCGCCAAGAGCGTCGTCATCTCGCCGGACTATTCTGAGGCATCCAAGTTCGCAGACCTATGGATCTCGGTGAAGCAGGGCACTGACGCCGCCCTCGCCCTGGCCATGGGTCACGTGATCTTGCGCGAGTTCTACATCGATCGTCAGGTTGAATATTTCGAAGACTACGCGCGTCGCTACACCGACATGCCCATGCTGGTGCGGCTGGTGCGGCAGGGTGACCATTTGGTGCCCGACCGACTTTTGCGCGCCTGCGACTTCACCGACAACCTCGCCGAAACCCACAACCCCGAATGGAAGACGGTCGCCTACGACGCGACGTCCCAGGCGATCGTTGTACCGCGCGGTTCGGTCGGCTTTCGCTGGGACGCGGCGGGCAAGTGGAACCTCGAGGCGAAGGAAACCAAGGGCCGCGATACCAACCTTCAACTGAGCCTAGCCGCGGACAAGCATGAGCTCGCCGACGTGGCATTCCCCTATTTTGGCAACCGCGAGCACGACCACTTCACCGGCACCGGTCATCCAAGCGTCCTGGTCCGCAAGGTGCCAGCCAAGCGTGTGCGCCTCAAAGACGGCGAGGCGCTGGTGGCCTCGGTGTTCGATCTCTTGGTCGCCAACTACGGTATCGACCGCGGCTTCGGTGGCGGTTACGTGGCCAAGTCCTACGACGAGAACGTGCCCTACACGCCGGCGTGGGCCGAGAAAATTACCGGCGTGCGGCGCGACCAGATCATCCAGGTGGCGCGCGAGTTCGCCCACAACGCAGAGAAGACCAAGGGCCGCTCCATGGTGATCATTGGCGCAGCCATGAACCACTGGTACCACGCCGACATGAACTACCGCGGCGTCATCAACATGCTGGTGATGTGCGGTTGTATCGGCCAGTCCGGCGGCGGCTGGTCGCACTACGTGGGTCAGGAAAAGCTGCGGCCTCAGTGCGGCTGGCTCCCGCTCGCCTTCGCGCTGGACTGGACCCGCCCCCCGCGCCAGCAAAACTCCACCTCGTTCTTCTACACCCACACCGAGCAGTGGCGCTACGAGACCCTCGATGCGAGCGAAATCGTCTCGCCAACGGCACCGGCCGGGACCTGGGATGGTGCGCTCATCGATTACAACGTGCGCGCCGAGCGCATGGGCTGGTTACCGTCGGCCCCCCAGCTCGAGACCAATCCACTCGACGTTGCCAAGCGTGCCGCCACACTGGGCAAGGAGGCGAAGGACTACGTTGGCGCCGCGCTCAAGTCTGGCGAGCTCAAGCTCGCCTGCCATGATCCGGACAATCCAAAGAATTGGCCGCGCAACATGTTTGTGTGGCGCTCCAACCTGCTCGGCTCCTCCGGCAAGGGCCACGAATATTTCCTCAGACACCTGCTCGGCACCACCCACGGCGTTATGGGCAAGGAGCTGGGCGAATTAGGCGCCAACAAACCAATCGAGGTCATATGGCGCGACAAGGCGCCGGAGGGGAAGCTCGACCTGCTCGTCACGCTCGACTTTCGCATGTCGACCACCTGCGTCTACTCCGACGTCGTGCTCCCCACCGCGACATGGTATGAGAAGAACGATCTCAATACCTCTGACATGCACCCCTTCATCCACCCGCTCACGGGCGCAGTGGACCCGGTCTGGGAGGCCAGGAGCGACTGGGAAATTTATAAGGCCATCGCGAAGAAGTTCTCCGAGATCGCGCCTGAAGTACTGGGCCTGGAGAAGGACGTCGTGCTCACGCCGATCCTGCACGACACGCCCGCCGAGATCGCCCAACCTCTCGACATCAAGGATTGGAAACGCGGCGAGTGCGAGCCGCTGCCCGGCAAAACCATGCCTGCGGTCACCGTGGTCGAGCGCGACTATCCCAATCTCTACAAGCGCTTCACGGCGCTCGGGCCGCTCCTGCTCAAGCTCGGCAACGGTGCGAAGGGCATCGCCTGGAATACCGAGCACGAAGTCAACTTTTTGAAGCGCCTCAACGGTATCGTTACCGACGAGGGGCCGACCAAGGGCCTGCCGAGGATCGAGAGCGACATCGACGCGGCCGAGGTGATCTTGACCTTGGCGCCAGAAACCAACGGCGAGGTGGCGGTAAAGGCTTGGGAGGCGCTGGGCAAAACCACCGGCCGCGACCACAAACACCTCGCGCTCCCCAAACAGGAGGAGAAGATCCGCTTTCGTGACGTCGTCTCTCAGCCACGGAAGATCATCTCCTCGCCGGTGTGGTCGGGACTTGAAAGCGAGAAGGTCTGCTACAACGCAGGCTACACCAACGTGCACGAGCTTATCCCCTGGCGTACGCTGACCGGGCGCCAGCAGCTCTATCAGGACCACCTGTGGATGCGCGCCTTCGGCGAAGCGCTTTGCGTCTATCGCCCGCCGATCGACACGCGCTCGGTCAAACCAGTGATCGACAGAAGGCCCAACGGCGAGCGTCAGGTCGTCCTCAACTTCATCACCCCGCATCAGAAGTGGGGTATCCACTCCACCTATACCGACAACTTGCTGATGCTCACGCTCTCACGCGGTGGTCCGATCGTGTGGATCAGCGAGGAGGACGCGGCGAAAGCCGGTATCGTCGATAACGACTGGATCGAGGCCTACAACGCCAATGGTGCGCTGGTCGCGCGCGCCGTCGTCTCCCAGCGCGTGAAGCAGGGCATGTGCCTCATGTATCACGCGCAGGAGAAGACCGTGAACGTGCCGGGCTCCGAGGTTACCGGCCAGCGCGGCGGAATCCACAACTCGGTGACGCGGGCCGTGGTGAAACCCACGCACATGATCGGCGGCTACGCCCAGCTGTCGTATGGCTTCAATTACTACGGCACCATCGGCACCAACCGCGACGAATTCGTTATCGTGCGCAAGATGGTTACGATCGATTGGCTCGACCGACCCGCCTGTGAGCAGCCGCAAGCCCTCTCGATTGGCCCCAAGATGGAGGCCGCCGAATGAAAGTCCGCGCGCAGATCGCGATGGTGCTGAACCTCGACAAATGCATCGGGTGTCACACCTGCTCGGTCACCTGCAAGAACATTTGGACCAACCGCGAGGGCATGGAGTACGCGTGGTTCAACAATGTCGAGACTAAGCCTGGCATCGGCTATCCGAAAGATTGGGAGAACCAGCGGCGCTGGAACGGCGGTTGGGTGAGAAAGCGCAATGGCACATTGGCGCCCAAGATCGGCGGCAAATGGCGCGTGCTTGCCAAGATCTTCGCCAACCCCGATCTACCGGAAATCGACGACTACTACGAACCCTTCACCTTCGACTACGAGCACCTGCAGAAGGCACCGGAGCTCAAGGCGTCACCGACTGCACGCCCGCGCTCGCTCATCACAGGCGAGCGCATGGAGAAGATCGAGTGGGGCCCAAACTGGGAGGAAATTCTGGGCGGCGAGTTCTCCAAACGCTCTCAAGACTACAATTTCGAGGGCGTGCAAAAGGAGATCTACGGTCAATTCGAGAACACCTTCATGATGTACCTGCCCCGGCTATGTGAGCACTGCCTCAACCCGGCGTGCGTAGCGGCCTGTCCTTCCGGCGCCATCTACAAGCGCGAAGAGGACGGCATTGTCCTCATCGACCAGGACAAGTGTCGCGGCTGGCGCATGTGCGTGTCGGGCTGTCCGTACAAGAAGATCTACTACAACTGGTCCAGCGGCAAATCCGAGAAGTGCATCTTCTGCTACCCGCGGATCGAGGCCGGCCAGCCAACGGTATGCTCGGAGACCTGCGTGGGGCGCATCCGCTACCTGGGGGTCGTGCTTTACGACGCTGACCGCATCGAGGAGGCAGCAAGCGCCTCGAATGAGACGGACCTCTACGCGGCGCAACTCTCGATTTTCCTCGATCCCAACGACGCCGACGTGATCGCACAAGCGCAGGCTGACGGCGTACCCGGGTCTTGGCTCGATGCCGCCAGGAAGTCACCTATATGGAAGATGGCGATGGAGTGGAAGGTCGCCTTCCCGCTGCACCCTGAGTACCGCACCTTGCCGATGGTTTGGTATGTGCCACCGCTGTCGCCGATCCAGTCCGCAGCCGAGGCCGGCAAGATGGGCAGCGACGGCGCCATGCCCGACGTACGCTCGCTGCGCATCCCGCTCAAGTATCTCGCCAATCTGTTCACTGCCGGCGACGAGGAGCCGGTGGCACGCGGCCTGGAGCGCATGCTCGCAATGCGTGCCTATATGCGAGCCAGAACCATCGACGGCGTGATCGACGAAGCGATCGCCAACACGGTCGGCCTCTCCGGCCGGCAAATCGAGGACATGTACCAGATCATGGCGATCGCCAACTACGAGGACCGCTTCGTCATCCCCACCAGCCATCGCGAGCTCGGCGAGGACGCCTATCAGCTGCGCGGCTCCTGTGGCTTCTCGTTCGGCAACGGCTGCTCCGAGGGCCGCACCGAGACTGGATTGTTCGGGACGCCTCGGAAGAAAGCCCGCTCTCCCACGGAGTTCATCGCATGAGGCGCACGCTCAAGGTTTTGTCGGCCCTCCTGACCTATCCGAGTGCGGAGCTGCAAGAGGCAGTCCCGGAAATGCGCGCGGCGGTGGCGGCGGAGGGGGTCTTGCCGCCAACACATCGCGAGTGGCTCAATCGCACCCTCGACGAAATCGCAACCGGCGACCTCTTCGATCTGCAGGAGCGCTACGTGTTGCTGTTCGACCGCACCCGCTCGCTGTCGCTGCATCTCTTCGAACACGTGCATGGCGAGAGCCGCGACCGCGGCCAGGCGATGGTGGACCTCAAAGCGCTGTACGCGCAGCATGGCTTGGCAATGAGCTGCGGTGAACTGCCGGACCATTTGCCGCTGTTCCTGGAATTCCTATCCGAAATCCCGGCGGCTGCGGCCCGCGAGCTCATCGAGGAAACATCGCATGTGCTGGAAGCTATCCGCCTGCGCCTTGAGAAACGTAAGGTGTCCTATGCGTTCATATTCTCCAGCGCGCAAGCGTTAGCGCACGCTTTTCCTCACCGCGATGCCCTCGCAGCGCTGTTGCACGAAGCAGACGAGGATCCGCACGACCTCGCTGCGCTCGATGCGGCCTGGGAGGAGGAGGAAGTCACTTTCGGTCCTGGTGCGGTCGCGGCCGCGCAATGCGGCAAAGATGGCATCGCGACCAAGCTAAGGGCCGCACGTCGGCCCGCGCCCGGGATGCCAGCGTCGCAGCCCAAACGCCCGGTCGTCACCTACAGCCAAGCTAAGCGCGTCTGAGGAGGCACCGTGCGCGACACCATCAATCACATCGTGTTCGGCTGCTACCCCTACCTCTGCCTGACCACATTCCTGCTCGGCAGTCTGCTTCGCTTCGATCGCGAACAGTACACGTGGAAGACAGGGTCGAGCCAATTGCTGCGACGGCGGCAACTGATGTGGGGCTCAAACCTATTCCACGTCGGCATTCTCATAATCTTCCTCGGTCACTTTCTTGGGTTGCTGACACCCATCTGGGTATTCGAATTCGTCGGTATCAGCCATGCCTTCAAGCAGCTGATGGCCATCATCATCGGTGGCGTCGCCGGCATCTTCTGCCTGATCGGGATTGGCCTGCTCGCGCATCGCCGCCTGACCGATCACCGCATCCGCGCCACCTCTTCATTCGGCGATATCGCCATCCTGCTGCTGCTTCTTGCTCAGCTCTTGCTGGGGCTGGCAACCATCCCGGTGTCTTTGGGCCACCTCGACGGCCACGCTATGGTGAAGTTCATGGAATGGGCACAAGGCATCCTGCTGCTGCGAGCCGACGCCTGGTTACTGGTGGCGGACGCGCATCCGATCTTCAAGGCGCATCTCCTCCTCGGCATGACCATCTTCCTTGTCTTGCCCTTTACGCGCCTTGTGCACGTGTGGAGCGCACCGGTCTGGTATCTTGGCCGGCGCGGTTATCAGATCGTGCGCGCAAGCGGGCGACCGCATGCTGGCCCCACGCCACGCCGCACCATCCAGCCGGCGGAGTAATCAGCATGGTCTCATCGCTCAACACCGTTCCGGCACACGCTCTTCGCAGGGTCGTGTCCGTCAACGGGATCATCATTTCGCAAGATGCCATCTCGCAGGAGGCGCAGAACCATCCCTCTCCAACACCGATTGCCGCCTGGACCGCAGCGACACGCGCACTTGTGGTGCGCGAGCTTCTGCTGCAGGAGGCAAGATCGCTCGGCATCAAGGCTGCCTCGCTCACTGATGAGAACGGACGGCGCGAGACCGATGAGGAAGCCCTGATCCGCGGTTTGATTGAGACGTGCGTGACAACCCCATCACCGGACGCGGACGCCTGCCGTCGCTACTACGAACGCAACAAGGCACGTTTTCGCTCGCCGGAGATCTTCGAGTGCTCGCATATCCTGATTGCAGCACGGAAGGATCAGGCGGTTGCCTTCGAGGCGGCACGCGGACGCGCTGAGGTCATCCGCGGCCTGCTGCTCGACGATCCGAGCGCGTTCGCAGACCTCGCCGCTACGCATTCCGACTGCTCGTCGCGAGCAACGAGCGGCAATCTTGGGCAGATCACATCGGGGATGACGACGCCCGAGTTCGAGCGCGCGCTTTTTGACTTGGAAGTCGGCGAGATCAGCCAGCCGATCGAGACGCGATACGGCTTTCACATCATCCATCTGATCCGACGCATTGCCGGAGAACCGCTGCCATTCTGCGCCGCTCGGCCAACGATCGAGTGCTACCTCGCCGCGCGCTCCACTCGGACCGCGCTGGCGCAGTTCATCTCCCTCATTGCAGGACGCGCAGAGCTTGCCGGGGTGGAGTTGCCCTCGCCGCGCATGTTGCGAGTGCATTGAGGTTGCAAGTCGGACCTGCAACAGCCGAACAGGCCCATGCACCCGCCGCCTGAGCTAGGGTATCTGCGAGGCTGCCTCTTCAACGAATAAGGTCACCTCCCCTGCAGCAAGCGGGCTCGGTTGGGAGTGGCCGCCGAGCTGTTTACCTGGCATCTAACTTTGCCCCTGAAGTTCGTGGCCTCGAGGCCATCAGCCCTTGCATGATCCACGACCCCTCAAGCCCCCTGTTTTCGCCCCATGCGCGGCCCGTGCGCGGCGGGCTCCCCATCCGACCGCCTCCCGCCAACGACCGTTGTTGCTGACATGCGGCTGATATATCATGCCGGCAGCAGCGTCGCTCGCAGACGGCGCAACCCAAGTGCAAATGAGGGGACGTCCCATGAAGCTTTCTCGCCGCGCCCTTCTCACCTCTTTAGCTGCCACGGGCGCAGGCGCCGCGGCTCCGAGCGTGTTCGCGCCCGCTGTGGCGCAGGCCAAACCCTGCAGGGTTGGCATTCTTGCGCCGCGCTCAGGGATCGCCGCGAGCGCCGGCGAGAGCGGGCTCAGGGCCACGCAGTGGGCAGTCGAGAAGTTCAACGCCGGCGGAGGCATCGCCGGGCGCAGGATTGAGCTGGTGATTGAGGAAGAAACCAACCCCAAGGATACCATCGAACGCTTTCAAAAGTTGGTGCAGCAAGAAAAGGTCGATTGCGTGCAAGGCATCGTCTCGACCGGTGTGGGCTTGGCACTCGGCCCCGTTGCGGAGGAGGCGCGCGCACTCACCATCTACTGGGACGGCACAACCCAGGACGGCGTCGACGAAAAGCTCCCCAACCCCAAGTACCTCTTCCGCAGCACGGACAACGAGTGCGAGGCTGTCATGTCCTCGCTGCTCGCAATCAAGTATTGGCGGGGCCAGTTCAAGACCATCGCTGGCATAAACCCCGATTATTCCTACGGCCGCAACAACATGGCAGCCTTCGTGGCATTGCTGAAACGCTTCAATATCGAGCACGAGGTGGTCACCGAGCAATGGCCGAAGGTGGGCACCATGGAGCTCACGAGCCATGTCGCCGCGCTCAAGGCCGCGAAACCAGACCTCATTTTTTCGTCGCTGCTGTTCGCCGACCTGCCCGTGTTCATGAAACAGGCGCACGCGGCCGAGCTCACCAAGGCCAGCAAGCTCGTGTTCCCGGCAGCCGGCTGGCAGCACACTTTGATGAAGAAGGATTTCACCCCCGAGGGCATGATCTTCGGCCATAACACCCTCTACTTCGATAACCCCAAGGCGACGGCACTGCAGAGGGAATTCGTCGCCTGGTACGCCGACAGGTACAAGGACTACCCGAACTGGGAGGCAGATCGCGCCTACTTCGCCATCGCCTCCTACAAAGAAGCCGTGGAAACGGCGGCGAAGGCCAAAGGTACGGCCTGGCCGACCATCGACGACGTGATCGGTGCGCTCGAAGGATCCTCGGTGGAGAGCCTCGGCGGCAAAGGCTCCTGGCGCAAGGACCACATCGCCGATCAGACGTTTGTGCAGGGCTTCTCTACCCACGCCAACAAATACGATTTCGTAACCCTCGATCCGGCGCGCATCGAGACCATGTACTCAACCGAGTTGCAAAAGCCTGCCGGAGCAAACTTCTGGGACTGGCTGAAGGCGGCGAAGTTCCAGATCTGACGACGGCCCATCAACCCCATGCCGGCGGCAACCTCGGCAATCGCCAATATCGTCATCGGCGGCATTTTCCATGCCGCCGTGCTTTTTCTGGTAGCAGCCGGCCTGCAGCTCGTGTTCGGGGTGCAGAAGATCGTCAATCTGGCCTGCGGATCGTTTTACGCCCTCGGCGCCTATTTCGGCATCACGCTCGTCAATTTCGGCCTCGGCGCAGGCCTGCCCGACTGGATGTTGCTGCCGCTGCTGCTGATCGCGGGGCTGCTGATGGCCATCATCGGGCCACCGATCGAGCGCCTGTTGCGCACCGTCTACGACCGCGACGAGAGCTTTCAACTCCTGCTGACGTTTGCGCTCGTCCTGATGTTCCAGGACGTCTTCCGCCTCGTGTGGGGAGCCAACCCGCGCTCCCTCGACAACGTGCACCTCGTTTACGGCAAATGGACGGTGGGTGATTTTAGTGTGCCCGTTTACAATCTGCTTGTGATCGGCGCCGCGCTTCTCGCTGCTTTCCTGATCGGCCTCTTCCTGAGTCGCACCAACTTCGGCCGCCAGCTGCGCGCCACCGCGGAGAACCGCGCCATGGCCGAGGCGCTGGGCGTCAACGTGCGTGCCGTCTACGCCGCGGTGTTCACACTGGGCACGCTGCTCGGCACCCTCGGCGGCGCCCTGGTGGTGCCCACCGCAGCAGCCTCGCTCGACATGGCAGTGGAGTTCGTTATCGAGGCCTTTGCGGTGGTCGTCATTGGCGGGCTGGGCTCGATGCCCGGCGCGCTCGCCGGCGCGGGGCTCGTGGGCCTCATCCGCGCAAGCGCTCTTGTCGTCTACCCAGAGTTCGAGATCCTGGCGATCTATCTCATCGTCATTGGCGTGCTACTGTTGAGGCCGTCGGGCCTCTTCGGAAAGCCCGCGGCATGAAGCAAGGCTACGCCCTCTTCCTCGTTGCAATCGCCGCGGGCGCGCTGGCCCTCGTGCCGGTCCTAGCGCCGCCCTTCTATGCCAACCTCCTTGTCCCCTTTTACGGCTATGCCATCGCGCTGTTGGGCTTCAACTTGCTATTCGGCTACGCCGGCCTTCTTTCCTTTGGCCACGCGCTGTTCTTGGGTCTCGGCGCCTATACCGCCGCCGTCCTCGCGGGCTTGTGGGGTGTCAAGGAGTTTGAAGTTGTGCTCCTGGCCGCTGCCCTGGCTGGGCTCATCCTGGCACTGCCGCTGGGCTGGCTCGCGGTGCGCTACAGGGGCATCTTTTTCGGCATGCTGACCTTGGCCTTCGGCATGCTGGCGCATGCCGTGCTCTTCAAGTTCTATCATCTCACCGGCGGCGATAGCGGCATGCGCGTGCCTCGCATGCATCTGCTCGGCCTAGAGTTCGCCGCCTACAATAAGTTCGAGCTGCTGGCGGGTCCCTTCTACTATTATTGCCTGATACTTTGTGGGCTTGCTGCCTTCCTCATGTGGCGCATCGTGCATTCCCCTTTCGGTCTGCACCTGCGCTCGCTGCGCGACAACGCGCAGAAGGCCGCGTACCTCGGCGTGCACGTGCACCAGTTTCGCTTGGCGGCGTTTGCCATCTCGGGCATCTACGGCGCCGTCGGCGGTACCATCCTCGGCTTCCGAACCGGCCTGGCCGACCCGGAGCTCGTCTACTGGACGCACTCCGGCCATCTTGTGTTCATGACCGTGCTTGGCGGCTTCTCCAGTTTTCTGGGGCCCGTCATCGGCGCTCTGGCGCTGACGCTGCTGCAGGACCAGCTGCAGTCTCTAACGCAATACTGGCGATTGGTGTTGGGCGCCATTCTCGCTCTCGTCGTCATCTTCCTCCCGCGTGGGTTGGCGGGATTGGCCGTTGATCTCGGCCTGTTTTTCGGGCGCCGTTCGGCTCCCTCGGCCGCAAGCACCACCGAGACCGCCTGATGCTCAACCATCCCGCCAGCAGGATGCGCCGGCTTGCTCCTGATCGGGCGCGGTTTGCCGATCCAGGCGCCACATGAGCCCTCAGGCGCCGACAGCTGCGCCGCCTCGGCCACCCCTTGGCGTGTCATCCCCGCTCATCGAGACCGTGGGCGTGGGCAAGACCTATGGTGGCTTTCGTGCACTGGAGGATGTCTCGATCGCCGTGCGCGCGGGCGAGTTCGTGTCGATCGTGGGGCCCAATGGCGCCGGCAAGACCACGCTGGTCAACCTGCTCACCGGGCTGTTGGTGCCGAGCAAGGGCGCGGTCTACTTCAAAGGCCGCAACATCGCCGGAGCGGGTCCCGTCACGCTCGCCACGCAAGGGATGGCGCGCACCTTCCAGCTTGTGCAGATCTTCCCCGAGCTCACCGTGGCCGAGACCATCGCGGCGGCCGTCGTCACGCGCCAGGGCAAACGCTGGCGGCTTCTCTTGCCGCTGGTGCAAGATGGCGAGATCGCCACCCGTGTGGCCGCAATCGCCGGGATGTTTGGCCTGGCCTCGCGCCTTGCCACGTTGTCGCGGCTGCTCTCGCAGGGCGAGAAAAAACTGCTCGATGTCGCTTCTGCCTTCGCGCTTGATCCGCAAGTGATCCTACTCGATGAGCCCACCTCCGGTGTCTCCACAGCCGAGAAACACGCCGTCATGACCACCCTGGTCGGTGCCGCCCGCGCGGCCGGCGTCCAGGCCATCATCCTGGTCGAACACGACATGGACCTGGTGGCTGCATACTCACATCGCATCATCGCATTGTCGGAGGGTAGAGTTCTGGCCGACCTTCCCCCCGACGAGTTCTTCGCCGATCCGGTCATCATCGAGACCGTAGTCGGCAAGCGCCGCGGCGTCTCATGCTGAGTGTCAAGGACCTCGTCGTCCATATCGACGGCAGCACAATTTTGCGCCGCGTATCGCTACAGGTAGGCGCAGGCGAGCTCGTATGCTTAGTGGGACGCAACGGCGCGGGTAAGTCGACCACATTCCGCACCATCATGGGCACGCGTCGGCCCGTGTCCGGCACCATCGCGCTGGAGGGGCGCGATCTCCTGCACCTCGCGCCGTTCGAAATCGCACGACTAGGGATCGGTTTTGCGCCGGAGGAAAGCGAAGTATTCGGTGACCTAACCGTGGCGGAGAACATTCTGTTGCCGACCTGGACGCGGCCGACGGGGCGACCAGCCGCTGAACGCGAAGCGCTGGCCTACCGCGTTTTTCCCCGGCTCGAGCGCTATCGCGAACGCGGCGGTCAACAGCTCTCGGGAGGCGAGCGCAAGATGGTGTCGATTGCTCGTGCCCTGGCGCTCGACCCCAAGCTCTTGCTCCTGGACGAGCCAACCGAAGGTCTCTCTCCGGCTGTCGTACCCTCCATCGTTGCCGGCCTTGCTTCCATCCGGGCGCTCGGTCACGCTGTGCTGATCGCTGAATCCAATCTCAACCACGTGCCTGAGTTTGCGGACCGCCTTTACGTCATCGAGCGCGGCGAAATCATCTTCGCCGGACCGCCCGCCGATGTGCGCAAGGACCCCGCAGTCGCCCGGGTCGTGGATGGCGCAGGCTAGCCACAGGCAGCTCGCAGCGGTGGGCGACATCTCCATTTGCCACACCTCAGCCCGTCGCCATTCTCATACCGGCGACGGACGGCCCGTGATAGGTGAGCAGCCTGAAGCCACCATGCAGAGGGCGCGATGCCCGCCGATATGGCCCAATCCATGCGCAGCCGCCCCTCGCGGGCCGCCGAGAACGAAACGCTGGTCGCCGTCGCGTCGGCACACCTGATCAGCCATTTCTACATGATGGTGTTGCCTGTGCTGCTGCCGCTGCTCAAAGATCGGCTCAACGTGAGCTTCCTCGATCTTGGGTTGGCCCTCACCGCCTTCAGCATCGTGACCGGCCTGACGCAGGCGCCGATGGGGTTCCTGGTGGACAAGGTGGGCGCACGTCCCATCCTTGCCGCTGGGCTGCTTCTGGGCGGCTTCGCGTTCGCCTCGCTCGCCCTCGTGACTACCTACCCGTGGCTGATCCTGGTTGCCTTGCTGGGAGGGCTCGCCAACAGCGTCTATCATCCCGCCGACTACGCCTTGCTGGCCAACTGCATCTGTGAAGACCGCATCGGCCGCGCTTTCTCGGTCCACACGTTCGCAGGCTTCCTGGGCGGTGCCGTCGCACCTGTGGCGCTCTTGACGCTCGCGGACAAAGGCGGCCTTGAGACGGCCCTTGTTTGCGCCGGGCTGCTCGGTCCGGGAGCGGCAATGCTGGTTTTGCTGCCGCGCGGGGCAGCATCGGCCGGCCGCGGCCCAACCCTGCGCCCTGCCACGGAGCCGGCAACGAAGACCCCTAGTCACATCGTCACGCCCACGGTGTTGGCCTTGACCGTGTTCTTCACCCTACTCGCTTTGGCGAACAGCGCCATCTTCAGCTTTTCCGTCGTCGCTCTCATCGCCGCACACGAGGTCTCTTTCGCCGCCGCCAACGCGGCGCTCACGGCCTATCTTGCCGCGACCGCCGTGGGCGTTCTCTTGGGCGGTGCCTTGGCCGACAAGATCCATCGCCACGGCGACGTGGCGGCGATTGGTTTTGGCCTGTCGGCCCTTGCCATGCTGCTCGTGGCAACCCTTACCTTGTCGGCGCCGGCCTTGATGCTGGCCATGGGCGTGTCGGGTATCATCTTCGGCCTCGT
The DNA here is from genome assembly GCA_036558085.1 of Hyphomicrobiaceae bacterium. Taxonomy (GTDB): domain Bacteria; phylum Pseudomonadota; class Alphaproteobacteria; order Rhizobiales; family Hyphomicrobiaceae; genus AWTP1-13. The sequence continues at coordinate 84,565 of DATBGH010000054.1, read as the reverse complement.
ACAACCCGCCCGGGATATGCTGGTGCGCCGGGCGGCCCCACCAGGCGCGGCCGGTCGCGTGTTCGGCATCGTCTCGACGGGTTTCAATATCGGTGGGATCTTCGGCCCGCTCCTGTTTGGTTGGCTGATGGACTGCGGCGAGCCGCGCTGGGTGTTCGGCGCCGCGGTCATCTTCATGGGCCTGACCGCTCTCTTTGGGCTGTTGGAAGAACGGCGCGGCGGCCAGCACCACCGCTTCGCCCGCTGAGCCCGCAAGCCAATCCCGGCTCTTGTCCCCCGTGAACCAGCCAAGGCTCGCGCGCAGCCGGCTTGGCGTATACCATCGGCGGCAGGTACGCCCGCCGGGTGCGTAAGGTACCGGAGCATCCTCCATGGCGAGGAGCCCGGGATGCAAGAGCTTCGCAATAGGACGCTCCACGATGCTCGATTTCACACGGGTTCCCCGTTGGCTGGTTGCGCCGCTCGCGCTGATGGTGGGCATTGTCGCCGCGCTCGCGCAGACAACGCCACCTGACGCCGATACGCGGGTCACCGTCGCCACCTTTGCCGGCGGATGCTTCTGGTGCGTGGAGGAAGCATTCGAGAAGGTACCCGGTGTGATCCGGGCGGTATCGGGATACACCGGCGGCACCGTCGACCGGCCGACCTATGCGGAGGTCTCCTCCAAGTCCACCGGCCACTACGAGGCGGTGCAGGTGACCTTCGATCCCACTAAGGTCAGCTATGCCCAGCTTGTCGACTGGTTTTGGCGCAACATCGATCCCGTCGACGCGGATGGCCAGTTCTGCGACAAGGGCAGCCCTTACCACACCGCCATCTTCACGCACGACGCCGAGCAGCACAAGATCGCCGAAGCGAGCAAGCAGGCATTGGAAGCGTCGGGCCGCTTCAAGGAAAAGATAGCCACCAAGATCCTTCCCGCCGAGCCATTCTGGGTGGCCGAGGACTACCATCAGGACTATTACAAGAAGAACCCCCACCGATATAGCTACTACAAGACGGCCTGCGGGCGCGCTCGGCGCCTCGAGCAGATCTGGGGGCCACCGGTAAAACCACCAAGCCTCACCCAGTGACGCGAGCGCCTCAACTGCAAAGCAGCTGGTTCTCTCCTCTCGACCTGCTGGTGGTGCGCATGCGCACATTACTGAGTGAGCACACGCAGCCCTGGTGATGCCCGTTTTCCCCTTTTACTCAAGGCCGGACCACCTGGGCGAAAACACCGCGATCCCAGCCGCTCGCTTGACCCTTGCCGCGGGTTGCGCGACGTTGCGCGCCACCTTTGATGGCATCGCGTGGAGAGAGGCACATGCAGTATACCACCCTCGGCAAGACAGGCCTCAAGGTCAGTGTGGCCGGGCTTGGCTGTGGCGGCAACAGCCGCCTTGGGCTCGGCACCGGCCTCTCCGAGGCGCAGTCCGTCGCACTGGTGCGCGAGGCCCTCGACCTCGGCGTCAACTTCCTCGACACTGCCAACGCCTACGCCACCGAGGGCGTCGTCGGCAAGGCCATCAAAGGCCGATCACGCGACAGCGTGGTGATCTCGACCAAGAGCCACGCAAGCTCCGCCTCCGCGGTGCTCGCTAACCTTGAGAATTCACTGCGCCAGCTCGCCACCGACCATGTCGACGTCTTCCATTTGCACGGGCTTGGCCCCGGCGCCTACGACGGCGCCATGCGCGATATCGTGCCGGCGCTGCTGCGCGAAAAGGAGAAAGGCAAACTTCGCCATTTGGCCGTCAGCGAGACCGGGCCGCGTGACCCAGAACACACCATGCTCACCCGCGCCGTGGAGGAGCCTTGCTGGGAAGTCTTTATGCTGGGCTTCAGCATGATGCATCAAAATGCGAAGGACCGCCTTCTCCCGCGCACGCGCGAGAAGGGCATCGGCACCTTGTGCATGTTTGCCGTGCGCAACATCTTCTCAAAGCCAGACGTGCTCAAGAAGACCTGCCTTGCTCTCGCTGGCGAGGGCAAGATTCCGGCGGAGCTCGCAGCCGCCGACAACCCTCTCTCCTTCCTCGAGCATCCAGGCGGAGCCGAGAGCGTGGTCGACGCTGCCTATCGCTTTGCGCGCCACCAGCCCGGCATCGACGTCGTCCTCTTCGGCACCGGTAACGCGGCCCACCTGCGCTCCAACATCGCGTCCATCCTGCGCCCGCCGCTTCCTGCCGCCGACGTGCAAAAACTCGACCGCCTGTTTGGCAGCCTCGTCGGCGTTGGCCTCGACTTGCCCGACCGCATGCAGCCAGCGAAAACCTAAGCCTAGGCTGCCTTGCGCTCACCGCGCTTTGGACTGGGGCTCTCTTGCGGCTCTGGGAAAGTGATGTAGTCGCGAGGCTCCTTGCCGCCATCGCGCTGCGGCATCGCCGTGCATGCACCCCAGGCCGCCGCCAGCCGCCTTGCTGCATCGGCGTAATCCGCACTCGCCGCTTGCAAGAATTTGGTCTGCGCTTTGAAGATCTCGACCGGGGACTTGCATTGGCCGATTTCGCCCGGCATCTCGAGCCAGGCGCGGGCACGCCGGGCCATGAAACCCATGAGTTCGAGGTTCCAGCGCCCAACGCCCTTCAGCGCTGGTTCATACCCCTTCAGTATCACGTCGAGGCCACCGAAGTAGGCTTGCGACAGCTGACCCAGGGGGTCGGCTTTGGAATCGAGACGCTCGCTTCCGCTCATACCCGTTAACCCTCTTTTCGATGTGGCTTAGCTGCCCCCCGGAAAAAAATTCGCCGCTGCTCCGGGCGAGCTGGGGAACAATAGCCATCCTGCGACCTTCCAGCAACAGTCACCGATGAAACCGAAGACCCACCCTAAGCCTTTGAAATTTGCCAAAAAATTCGACTATTCAGGGCAAACGGACGGCGGCATGAGCCGCCGTGTGAACTCACCAATGTAAGGCGCTGTGAAGGTTTCGTTTACGTTGCCTGCTGGCGACGTCCCGCGGCATCGTGCGCCCCTGGGATCGCTGCTGGGCAGGGTCGTGCGCTTGCGGGTTCAGGCCACTCGTGCGCACGGAGGCCCCTCCTATGCCTAGGGTTGCGCCACGACCCGCCATTGCCCAAAATCTGCTCAGGGGCTGCCCATGACCTGCGCGCGTGTGCCCAAGGCTCGCGCACATTCCCATGTCTGCTTTTGATTTGAGGCGCCTCCCCGCTCCATGATCACCTTCGCGGCGCCTGGACAGGCCAATTCGGCCGGCAGACTGCCGCGCTCAGAGCACGGCGGCAGCATCGCCGATGCAGGCTGGGCAACCCCGGCACGCGCTGTGCGAGGATCCGTGGGCAGGATCAACAACCACCAGTCGCTTGGCAGAAGCGGGTTTGCTTGCCGTGCTACCTGGCCCCGCTGCTGACCTGTCGGAAGTTGCCTGCAAACTCTGCGCACGGGCCCGGGCTCGTGCTATACCTCCTCGCGCGAGGTCAATAAACGCTTGTCCGTCATAGCGAGGAAGATGCCATGAAGAGCATTCTTCTCCCGATCGACCAGAGCGAGCAGATGCCATCGGCTCTGGAAACCGCCCGGTCGCTGGCCAGCCTTTTCGAGGGCACCGTAGAAGGGGTGGCGCTCCGTCCCGCGTTCGCGGAAATCGTGGCGCCTGATCCCATCGTCGCCGTCACCATTCCGCCAGCCGACTGGAACGAGACCGAATTCTGTCGCGGCGTGCGCCAGACATTCGATGGCTTTGCCAACGCACATCCCGCGGGCCAGGGCAGCAGCGCACGCTTCCGCTGGCGCGGCGGCTCTGCCATCGAGGATAGCACGCTTGGCAGCTTGGCTCGCGTCTACGACGTGACAGTGCTGAGCCGTCCGGGTGCCCGGGGGTCCCGTATGAGCGCCCTGGAAGCAGCCCTCTTTGACAGCGGTCACCCCGTCTTGATGGCGCCGCCCCTGCCCCCCAGGTCGTTCGGCGAGAACGTCGTCGTTCATTGGAATGCCAGCACCGAGACGGCACGCGCAATCCTCCTCGCCCTACCAGTCCTACGCCGTGCCAAGCGCGTACTGCTGCTCGGCATCGAAGGCCATATCGTGCCGGGCCCTAGTGCCAAGGATGCTTTGGCTTACCTTGAGATCAACGGCATCACCGCGAGCGAAAAGACCGTGGTGCCACGCGGCGGTCGGCCGGGAGAAGCGATCCTCGCCGAGGCCAAAGCTCAAGCTGCGGATTTGCTGATCAAGGGCGCCTATACGCAGAGCCGGTTAAGACAGATGATCTTCGGCGGTGCCACCAGCCACATCCTGTCCGCCGCCGAGTTGCCAGTGTTCTTCGCGCACTGACCGGGCGTTAGCGCCAAGGCGAAACGCACAAAGAGCGAGCGAGAGGGCGCCCATCATTAGCGGCGGCCACGGCGACAGGCTAACTCCTATCACGGGAAGGCCAAGCGCCTTTGGGCCACCTGGCGCCGGGATCATTGCCTCGCCGGCACACACCCTTCTCATCAGGAGAGCCTCAACGTCTCGCCCCCTGGGCGCTGGACGCCTACCGCTTCGCACCGGCCTCCGCGCGGACAGGCCGCTGCCCCGTGAAAACAAATCCGCACTAAAACGGCTCTTTGAATGGCCGCAGGTCTACCTCTTGGGTCCAGGCCGAGCGGTGTTGGCGGTGGATCTGCCAGTAGGTCTCGGCGATCGCCTCGACGCCGAGCAGACCATCCTCACCGCGCTCCTCCACAATTTGCGGCCGTCGGCTGCGCAGACGGTGACCGTTGATGCCGCCGTCGACGACAACGTGGGCAACGTGGAGGCCGAGCGGCCCAAATTCGCGCGCCATGCTCTGCGCGATCATGCGCAGCCCTGCCTTGGCAGCCGCGAATTGCGCAAAGCCTGCCTTGCCGCGCAAACTGCCCGATGCCCCCGTGAAGATCACCGTGCCCCGACCGAGCGGCCCCAGTCGCCGCGCCGCCTCGCGCCCGACCAGAAAGCCGGCAAAGCAGCCGACACGCCAGAAATCCTCAAAGAGCTGCGCGGTGACCTCGCGGAAGTCGATCCGTTGGTTGTTACCGGTGTTGAAGACGACAAGATCGGCCGGCGCTCTGCCGCTGCCCGGAGCCATGGCGCGGTCAAACAACGCGACCACCTCCAGCTCGCGTGTGGCGTCTGTCAAAACCGCCTCGGCGCTGCCCCCAGCGCAGGCAATCGTGCGCACCACCTGCTCGATCTTGGTCGGCGTTCGCCCGGCCACGAGCACGTGATGGCCCTCCTTGGCGAAGTGTCGCGCAACGGCCGCGCCGACCCCTTGCTCGGCCCCAACACCCACGACAACTGCCGTCGGCTGACTCATGGTTGAACTCCCAACCCTGACGGGATCGGTTGCCTCACACTAGGCGGGCGCGCGGGCGGCCAACCGCTCTACTGGTCTCTCCCGGATCGGCCAATTGACGAGCGCTGACAGCACACCCAGCGCGATGCAGATCCACCACATGGCGTCGTAGGACTTGGTCACGTCAAAGATCCGGCCCGCGAGCCATACGCCCAAGAACGAACCGAGCTGATGCGACAGGAAGACGATGCCGAACAGCATGGACATCCAGGTCGTCCCGAAGAACGTCGCAACAAGGCCGCTGGTGAGCGGGATGGTCGATAGCCACAGCAGCCCAAGCAGCCCACAGATGATGATGACCGATGCGGGCGTTATGGGCAGATAGAGAAATCCGAAGAACAGCACCGCGCGGCCCAAGTAGATCAGGCTCAGGCCCTGTCGCTTCTCCAAGACGCGCCCAGATTGCCCGGCGAGAAAGGTGCCGACGATATTGGCGATTCCGACCACCGACAGCGCGTAGGGACCCACCCAGGATGGGAGCCCTTGGTCGAGGGTGAACGCCGGCAGGTGCACCATGATGAAGGCGACGTGGAAACCGCAGACGAAGAAGCCCACGGTCAGCAGCCAATAGTCCGGATGCCGCAGGGCCTCGCCGAGCGCCTCAACCATCGTCTGATCGCGCACTGCACCCTCTTTGCGCACCGGCTTGCCGCCGATGGGCCAGGCAAGCGGCAGCAACAGGGCGGTGATCGCCATCAGCCATAGAAGGCTCTGCTGCCAGCCTCCCAATTCGATTAAAAGGTGCATGACCGGCAGAGCAACGAAGCCGCCGATGCCGGCGGCCATGCCGACCGAGGCGATGGCCGATAGCCGCTTCTCGGGCGGCGCCAGCCGGCCAATGGTGCCCACCAGCGAGGTGAGCCCGGTACCGCTGACCCCAATGCCCATCAACACACCACTGAGCAAGAGGTCGACACCGGAGTTTGCGGCGTAGAGGACATAGAGACCGGCGATGGCCGTCAGAACGCTGACCACAATGACGCGCCCAGCGCCAAACTTGTCGATCAAAGCACCGCAGAAGGGCGCACCGAAGCCCATCGTCAGCTGCGCCAAGGCCATCGCCAGCCCGAAGGACTCGCGACCGACGCCAAGCGCCTTAGTCACCGGCGCTAGATAGAGACCCATCGACTGCGCGCGGCCCATGGACAGGCCGACGATGGTCCCGACGACCAGGATCAAGGCCCAGAGCGGCAAGGTACGGTGCGCCATAGAATTAGCCCGTTCCGATCATCGAGCGATCAAGTTGCAATCTACGAGTTGGGATTTGTCCGTCGCCGCTTTCGCCAGCGAGAGAGTGACGAAGCTCACCCCTTTTGCCATCCGGTGCAGACCTGTTCGGCTCGGCCGCTCTCAAGTCCGGCACCACACGTGATTGGCGACGCCCGTGGCTTGCTATTCCCTCCAGCGTTCGAGGAAAGCCCGACCGGCGATCCCCGTCGCGACCTCGACAACACCGGCACCTCGAGTCATATCAAACATGCGCATGCACCGGTCTCAGTTCTCGCATTTACTGCATATACAGGTAATTAGCATGCGTCTTCTCTATTCCGCCAATCTCTCGATAACGTGATCGAGTGCGGCGTTGAGAGCGGCGGCCTCGGGCCCTCCGAGCGCCTCCTCAAGACGGCGTTGCGTGCGCCTCCACGCAGGAACGGCGTTCTCGAACGCAGCGCTACCCTTGGCAGTCAGATGCAGGCAGCGCGAGCGTCTATCGCGGCGATCGGGCCTCATCGTCACCAGGCCTTGACGTTCCAGCGGCCGCAGGCTGCGCGTCAAGGTCGTCGGATCCATGATCAATATCTCGGCGAGCGCAGAGATGCCGATGCCGTCGTATCGCCTCAGCTGTCCCAGCACGCCGTACTGCGTGACCGTCAATCCGGCGGCTTCCAGACCGTGATCGTAGATCTGCGTCACGCGACGCGCCGCCTTGCGCAGACGCATGCAGGTGCAGCCCAACCCTCTGGCGTTCGCTGGTGCTGACGGTTTCTCCATGCGGACTCATACCTGTATATGCAGATAAATGCAAGTTCATGCGACGTTCACCGGGGCGGCCGCGCAATCTTCCCCGCTCTCCTTGCCCAAGCCTAAGCCTGCCTCGCGCTGGGCGTGATGCCGGTCAGGGCGCCACAGCTCCGTTGAGCACGGCATCGAAGATATCGAAGTTACGCAGGCGTCGGCCGGTGCGGCTCCTCAGCCATGCCTCGCTCAGTGCACAAGAAACCATGAACGGCACCTGCTGCTCGGCGAGCCCGCCGTGCGAACGCAGTCGGTGGCCGGCGAGCCCCGCTAGGTCGTGTTCGCCGCGCGAGGAGCCGATCACCGTTGCGGCATCGCCGAGCACGACGAAATCACCTTCGACATCGGCCGGCAGCTCGTAGCGACGCGCCGCGGTTGGACCGTCAAGCACCTCCTCAACCCCAGGCAAGGCACGGCTGGCATCCATCAGCGCGGCGAGGTCCCTCGCCTTGCGCATGTAGACGCGCACGAACGAGCCCAGCGCGCCGTGATGGCGCACGAACGGGTCGGTGATTGGACAGATGACGCGCACGGCGCCTGCACCGAACCGGCGTTCGAGGGCCTCTTCGAGGTAGACCACATTGGGCTCACCGCTCGGGTGCGACTTGTCGTTCATGCCGTGATCGGCCACCACGCCAACGACAGCCCCTGCCGCCATCAGCCGGGCAATCCGCGCGTCTACGGCGCGATTAAAGGCGTCGGCTTCCGGCGTGCCGGGCGCATGCGCATGCTGGACGAAGTCAGAAAGCGAAAGATAGAGCAGCTCCGCCGCCCCCCGCTCAAGCAGTGCGAGCCCGGCATCAAGTACATAGAGCGACAGGTCGCCGGAATACTGGTCGGGCTTGGCCCGCCCCACCATCGCCGGCACGTCGCCAATGCCGTTCTGTTCCAGGCTCGCGCGGTCGGCGTGCTCGGAGGAGAAGTTGATGCCACGAAGCCCGCGCGCCAACATGAGCCGCAGCTTGTCCTTGGCAGTGACAGCGGCGGTCTTCACACCCGCATCGGCAAGGGCAGCTAGGATCGTGCCGCACCGCATCAGCGCGCCGTCAGTGATCATGCGCTCCTCGCCCGTGGTGCGATCGAGGTAGTAGTTGCCGGAGATGCCATGCACGGCCGGCGGTGCGCCGGTGACGATGGAGGCGTTGTTGGGATTGGTGAAGCTCGGCACCACGCCCTCAGCGATGGCGTAAAACGCGCTCTTCTGGAACGAGGCGATGGTCGGCAGGATGCCGTCGGCAACGCCGCGCTCGATGTAGGCCGGATCGCAGCCATCAAAGCAGATCACCACCGCCGGCCGCTGCGGTAGCCGGTAGCACCGCCCGTTGACCTTTACCTCGCCCATTGCCAGCCACCTCTCCATGATCCCCAGTGCGGGTGCAGTTCGCGTTGTGCGGGAACTGGCCTGCGCCAGGCCATCACGCACCACCTTGGCACCTGGCCGCACTTTGCCTTGCCTCCCGGGCCTGGCCTTCCGACATTGCCGCCGCGGCGGCTCCGTGGCTGCCCCGATCACCGCGACCAGAAAGGCATCATCCCCACTCAGCCCCCGTGCTCCATTGTCGCACACCTTGTTGGCGAGGACATCGGCGGGCGTGCCGGTGGCGATGACGGCCTTGGCACTCCCGGGGGGCGGAGCATCGCCCTGCTGCGCCTGATTGGTCTATTGCCGGGCGCGCTGGGCGCACGCCCGCGGGGCCAATTCGCTAGCCGCCGGCTGCTACGCTCGCGGCAAGCCGCTGGCTGGCGGGATCGATCACGAGATGTCGCGCGTGCAAGTCGACCACCTCCGGCCGGTGGGCCACACTGACGACGGTGGCCCCGGCCAGTCGCGTGCGCAACAGCTCGTACATGCCTCGCTCACTGCGCGCATCAAGGGCTGAAGTCGCCTCGTCCAGGAACAACCAGTCGGGTCGGTAGAGCAGCGCGCGGGCAAACGCTAAGCGCTGCTGCTCGCCCCCCGACAGCGCCAGGGACCAGTTTGCGGTCTCCCCGAGGCGGTGAACGTGATGGCCCAGGCCACAAGCCACGAGGGCCTCACGGTAGACCTCCTCGCCATGGCGCTCGGGGACGTCGGGATAGCTGAGAACCTGTTTCAGTGTACCAATCGGCAGATAGGGCTTCTGCGGCAGGAACAGGACCCGGGCATCTTTGGGCAAACCCACGCGCCCTCGCCCAAACGGCCATAGGCCGGCGAGCACGCGAAAGAGCGTTGTTTTGCCACTGCCGGAGGGACCTTCAAGGGCAACCTTCTCGCCCTGCCGAATCGCCAGGTTGACGCGCTCGAGCAGCAAAGTGCCATCCGGCAGGCGAACCTCCACCTCGTCCACCTTCAGCTGTCGCGGTTCGGCTGCGCTCGTGACGAGCTCGCTCGCCGCGGCCGTACGCTTGGCCGCCACCATGGCCTCGCTGAAGCCCGTGAGTCGATCGACCACCGCCTTCCATTCTGCAAGCTGGGTATAAGAATCGACGAACCACGATAGCGCACTCTGCAGTTGCGCAAAGGCATCGACGGTCTGTTGCAGGACGCCGAACGCGATCTGCCCAATAAAGTAGGCCGGTGCCGCAAGGAGGAAGGGCAACACCACTGCGGCCTGGCGATAGCCGTTCGTCACCCAGCTCAGGCGCTTGGTGTATTTCATGTTGGCCCACCAGGTGTCATAGACCCTGGCGAACGCGCCCTCCAAGCTGCGTCCCTCGTCGCGCTCGCCGTGATAGAGAGCGATGCTTTCTGCGTTCTCGCGGATCCGGGTCATGCGGTAGCGAAAGTCGGCATTGTAGCGCTCGAGCATGAAGTTGATGCGCACCAGCGGGCGGCCGATCAGGTAGGTTCCCAGTGAACCAAAGAGCGCATAGACGATGGCGGCCCACATCATGAAGCCGGGAACGGCGACACCACCGAAGATAGGCAGCACGAAGTCTGCCGACAGGGTCCAGAGCACGACCGCAAAGGTGATGAGCGTCATCACCTGCAGGATCAACTCAAGGGTCAGGTTCAGCGTTTGCCTAGTGAAGTTGTAACAGTCCTGCTCGATGCGCTGCTCTGGATTGTCCGCGCCCTGCCGGGTGAGCTCCATGTGGTAGAAGGTGCGGTCGGCAAGCCAATCCTTGAAGTAGACCTCGCTCAACCAGCGGCGCCAGCGAATGCTGAGGAGCTGCGTCAGCCAAGTGCGGTAGACGGCGGCGATGATGAACAGCGTCGCCACCACGGCGAAATAGCGAAGTTCCACCCAAAAAACGTCGGCCGCCTTCTCCTGCAGTGCGTTGTAGAAGCGCGCATACCAGGTGTTGATCAGTTTGGAGAGGTAAACGAGAAGCACGCTGAGCAGGATGTTCAACACCAATACGCAGCGCCCGATCCACGCCTCTTTGACGCTGAAGACAAGGCCTCCAAGCCGGATCGTGCTCCGATCCTGCGTGAACCAGTAGGGTCGCGCCAGCACCCACAACTTCGCGAGAAAGCTGTGGGCATCGACGATCCCAGTCAGAAAGCGATCGATCATGGTATTGGCTCCGGCGGATGGGGCTTGGCCATGCCTGCTGAGAGGCTCTGATCACGGCGCTGCGTTGTTTGCCGCAACTGTCGCATGGTGCGAATAGCCCGGGGTTTTAACAGCCTGGGCCCTCGCGCGGCGGGCGTACAAGTGCCGCAGCATGCCCGCGGCGCTTGATGCCTCCCCAGCCTTGGTTTACCAAGGCCCGCGAAACGAGCCTCAAGCCCCAGGACGACCCGATGGCGATCGACCCCGCAGGCGGCCATCCCGCCATGGACTATCCGGAGCATTTGCGCACCTATTCGGGCTTCATCAAGGGCACGATGGCCATGATCGTGTTCGTCGTGCTGGTCCTGCTGTTCCTGCTGCACCTCGTCCCCTAGGCCCACACACGGCTGGCAGGACGGGTTCGCGGCCCTGCCCCCGTTCCACGCCCTGGAAGCATCATGGTCACAATCGCCGTTACGGCGGAACGCGATGGCGAGCCCCGCGTGGCGGTGTCGCCGGAGACCGTCAAAAAGCTCACCGCCTTGGGCATTGAGGTAAAGGTAGAGGCCGGCGCCGGCGCCGCCTCCCGCTTCTCCGATGACCTTTTAAAGGCGCAAGGTGCGCAGATCGCGCCGACCGCCCGCGAGGCGCTCACCGGCGCCGATATCCTCCTCAAGGTGCGGCGGCCGACGACCGACGAGGTCAAGACCCTCAAGAGCGGCGCCATCGTTGCGGCCATGCTGGCGCCCTATGATGATCGCGATGGCCTTGCCGCGCTGGCCGGCACCGGTGCCGTACTGATGGCCATGGAACTGATGCCGCGCATTTCGCGCGCGCAGTCCATGGACGTGTTGTCAAGCCAGGCCAACCTCGCCGGCTACAAGGCCGTGATCGACGCCGCCGCCATGTTCCGCCAGGCGCTGCCCATGATGATGACGGCTGCCGGCACCGTGCCCGCGGCAAAGGTGTTCATCATGGGCGTGGGGGTCGCCGGCCTGCAGGCGATTGCCACCGCGCGCCGGCTCGGCGCCATCGTATCGGCCACGGACGTGCGTCCCGCCACCAAAGAACAGGTGGCTTCGCTGGGCGCCAAGTTCATCGCCGTCGAGGACGAGGAATTCAAGCAGGCGCAGACCGCTGCCGGCTACGCCAAGCCGATGTCGGCGGCCTACCAGAACAAACAGGCCGAGCTGGTCGCCGCCCATATCAAAGGCCAGGACATTGTCATTGCCACGGCGCTCATCCCTGGCCGCCCGGCGCCTCGCCTTATCACAGCGGCGATGGTGGAGAGCATGAAGGCGGGTTCGGTGATTGTCGATCTTGCCGCCGAACGGGGCGGCAACTGCGAGCTTACCCAACCCGACAAGGTCGTGGCACACAACGGCGTGTCGATTGTCGGGCCGCTCAATCTCGCCGGAGAGGTCGCCGTCAATGCATCGGGCCTCTACGCCAAAAACCTTCTCGCTTTCCTCGAGACCATGATCGACAAACAGCAGAAGGCGTTGAAGGTGAACTGGGACGATGAGCTCATCAAGGGCACGCTGGTGGCCCGTGACGGCAAGATCGTTCATCCAAGCCTCCAACCCGGGGGTCCGCAAACTCCGAGCCAACCACCTCAAGGAGGATGAGATGTTGAGGGTGCCGTGGTTGGGCGAAGCTGCCGCTTCTTTTGCCTCCCCCTCTGCCCGGTCCGGTGTCCGCGCCCCGACCGGACGGGAGGGAAGGAGGCGCAGCGCCGCGCTCGCCCCAGGGCTAATGGCCATCGGTACGGCCGTGCTCGCCGCGCTGATCTGCCCCCACGCTGCCTTCGCCAGCGGGGGAGGCGATGTCGACCCGTTCGTCTATCGCTTCACCGTATTCGTGATCGCGATCTTCGTTGGCTACTACGTGGTATGGAGCGTGACGCCGGCGCTGCACACTCCACTTATGTCCGTCACCAACGCCATTTCGTCCGTGATCGTGGTCGGCGCCCTGCTCGCCGTGGGCGTCAGCCTTGCCGCCGAAGGCAGCAGGCTGGCCAAGATCTTCGGCTTCCTGGCGCTGACCATGGCATCGGTCAACATCTTCGGCGGCTTTCTCGTCACCCAACGCATGCTCGGCATGTACAAGAAGCGGGACGCAAAAAAGTGAAGCGCGCACCGGCCCGCACTCCACACATGTCTTGCTAACCCCGACCAGGAGAGAGGAGCCTCACGGCGCAAGCTGCTGGGTGCGAACGCCCCATGTCTCCCAACGTCGTCGCCCTGCTCTATCTCGCCGCCGGCGTGCTGTTCATCCTGGCGCTGCGCGGACTTTCGAGCCCGGTGAGCTCGCGGCGGGGCAACATGCTCGGCATGGCCGGCATGACCATCGCCATCCTGACGACGCTCGGTCAGATCGGCGCATCGGATTCCCCCCTGACCTGGCTCCTCATTGTCCTGGGTCTCGCCATTGGCGGCGGCATCGGCGCCTACATCGCCCGCTCCATTCCCATGACTTCGATGCCCGAGCTGGTGGCCGCGTTTCACTCCCTCGTTGGTCTCGCCGCCGTTTTCGTGGCCGCCGGAGCCCTTTATGCACCCGAAGCCTTCGGCATCGGCACGCCGGGCAACATCCTGGGCCAGAGCCTTGTTGAAATGTCGTTGGGCGTTGCCATCGGCGCGATCACCTTCACCGGCTCGGTCATCGCCTTTGCCAAGCTGTCGGGGCGCATGTCGGGCAAGCCCATCATCCTGCCAGCACGCCACCTCATCAATCTCGCCCTCTTCGTCGTCACCGTCTATCTCATTTACGCCTTCTGCCAGTCTGGCGGCTCGGCGCTGCTGTTCTGGGCGATCACGGTGCTATCGCTCGTGTTCGGCGCATTGATCATCGTCCCGATTGGCGGCGCCGACATGCCGGTCGTCATCTCCATGCTCAACTCCTATTCGGGTTGGGCCGCGGCCGGCATCGGTTTCACACTCGGCAATGTGGCGCTCATCGTCACCGGCGCCTTGGTCGGTTCCTCAGGCGCCATTCTCTCCTACATCATGTGCAAGGGCATGAACCGCTCGTTCGTATCGGTGATCCTCGGCGGCTTCGGGGGCGAGATCGCGGGACCGGGTGCCGGCGCGGAACAGAAGCCCGTCAAGCTCGGCTCTGCCGACGACGCCGCGTTCCTGATGAAGAACTCGAGCAAGGTCATCATTGTGCCGGGGTACGGCATGGCGGTAGCCCAAGCCCAGCACGCACTGCGCGAGATGGCCGATCAGCTCAAAAAAGCAGGCGTCGAAGTCAAGTACGCAATCCACCCGGTCGCGGGCCGTATGCCCGGGCACATGAACGTGCTGCTCGCCGAGGCAAATGTGCCCTATGACGAAGTGTTCGAACTCGAGGACATCAACAACGAGTTCGCGCAGGCGGATGTGGCCTACGTCATCGGCGCCAACGATGTCACCAACCCAGCGGCCGAGGAGGACAAGTCCTCTCCCATCTATGGCATGCCGGTGCTGCAGGTGTGGAAGGCAGGTACGGTCATGTTCAACAAGCGCTCGCTGGCATCGGGCTATGCCGGAATTGATAACCCTCTCTTTTATCGCGACAACACCATGATGCTCTTGGGCGACGCCAAGAAGATGACCGAGGAGATCGGCAAGGCCATGGCGCACTAGCGTTGCCTCGCCTTGACCCTGATCGGGTGGCGCGCGAGAAGATCCGATGTCGATCCTCGCCAAGCTCGCCGCATTTTTACTGTGCGCCTATGCCGTCGTGTTGCTCGCCGCCTATCTGGGCCAGCGACGGCTCATGTACTTTCCCGACCCGCAGCGCGTGGCGCCAGCCGAGGCAGGCCTGATCGGCGTTTGCGAGCGCCTCGTGAAAACACCCGATGGCGAGCGCCTCGTCGCTTGGTACGGCAAGGCCAGGCCCGGCGCTCCCACCATTCTTTATTTCCACGGCAATGCCGGCGGGCTCGCGGCACGCGCCCCCCGCATCCAGCGGTTCATGGAGGAGGGCTGGGGCGTCTTCATGCTGGCCTACCGCGGCTATGCCGGCAGCACCGGTCGACCGACGGAAGCGGCCAATGTCGCCGACGCCGGCCTGGCCTATGCCGCCCTGACGCGGGAGGGCGTCGCTCCGGCCACCATCATCCTCTACGGAGAATCGCTTGGGACGGGCGTTGCCGCCCGCCTCGCCACCGAACAAACTGCGGCTGGCCTCATCCTCGATGCACCCTACACGTCGATCGTGGACGTCGCCGCTGGGGTCTACCCCTACCTGCCGGTGCGCTATGTGCTGAAGGACCGCTACGAGACGGCAAGCTACCTTGGCAAGGTGCATATGCCGCTCTTGATCCTGCACGGCGAGCGCGACCAGGTCATCCCCGTGGCGATGGGCCGGGAGCTCTTTCGTGTGGCCAATGAGCCCAAGCGGCTCGCCACCTTCCCGGGTGCCGCCCACAGCGACATCTACGCCGACGGCAATCGGGCGCTCGATATCGTCCGGCAATGGATCGCCGGCCTGAAGCTGCCCTCAAGCTGAGCCCGCGTTTGCGGGTGAGCTCCCGCGGCGGAGCGCGCGGGCCACCCCTCTAGAGTTTCTAGACTAGACTAGCGGGGCGCACCCAGCCCGCCGCTGCGCGGCGGTCCGCCCGCCCCAGTACGCGGCGCGCCTGGACGGCCGGGAGCCTTGGCGCCGGGCTTCGTCCCGGCGGCCTTGCCGGGGAGCAAACCTTCACGCTGCGCCCGTTTGCGCGCCAGCTTGCGCGCCCGCCGCACCGCCTCCGCCTGCTCGCGTACCCGCTTCTCAGAGGGCTTCTCGTAGTAGTTGCGCAGCTTCATCTCGCGGAATATGCCCTCGCGCTGCATCTTCTTCTTCAGCGCCTTGAGAGCCTGATCGACGTTGTTGTCGCGGACCTGAACCAGCAAGCGGGTTACCTCGGAATTGGTTGGCTGCGTTGCGTTGCATAGGCGCGAGAACTGCGACCGCCAGGCAATACCACTGCCCGCCTGGAGCCGCACCCCACGCGTTGGCGCCAGCTTCTAGCAAAGCGCCGTCAAAATGTCCATGCGCGCGCGATGGAGTGGCGCACCGGGGCATAGCATTCCACGCTCATCGTTGCCGCAGGCGCGCCCGTGACAGTCCACGCACCACACCGTTGTGCTCGCCCAGCCTCGGTGCACGCGTGCGGATCTTGGGCCGGGTGCCGCCGAACGTCAGGGGCAGGCTCATCAGATCCAGGTCGATGTCCGGCACGGTCTGGATCATCTCCAGCGCCGCCGTTTGCGGATGCGCCTTGAGGTGGGCAATATCATTGATGGGGGCACAAGGCACACCCGCCTTCTGCAGACGGGCGACCCATTCCTCCTTGGGCCGCCGCCGCATGACCTCGGTCACGGCCGCAACCAGCCCATCCTTGTTGGCGAAGCGGTCCTTGTTCGTTCGGTAGCGCGGGTCCGATGCCCATTCGGGGTGGCCAAGCTCGGCCGCAAACTTGGACCACAGCCGGTCGTTAGCAGCGGCCACGATGACCTGACCGTCGGCGGCATCAACGGCCTGAAACAGCACCACTGCCAGGCTGCCGCTCGGGTGCCGCTCGGGCAGGCTACCGCTCGCCTGGTAGCGGGCAAAGTGTACGGTCAGCAGTCCCAGCGCCGTTTCGTAGAGCGAAGCATCAACGACACAGCCCTCGCCGGTGCGTTGCCGTTGCAAAAGGCCGGCGATGCAGCCGAGCGCCGCCCACACCGCGCTGCCGAGATCAAGCACCGAGGTTCCGATGCGCACTCCCGGTCGGTCCGGATAACCGTTGATCGAGAACAGCCCCGAGAAGGCCTGCACCATCGGTTCATAACCGCCGTGCTTCTGCATGGGCCCGGTCGGCCCGAACGCGGAGAGCGAGCAGTAGACGAGGCGGCGATTGTGCAGGCGCAGGGCCGCGCTGCCGAGCCCCAATTCGTCCATTACGCCGGGGCGAAGGTTGTGGATGAGGACGTCACACTCCGCGATGTAGTCCTTGGCCCAGGCGATGTCCTCGGCCGACTTGAGGTCGAGCGTGATGCCCTGCTTATTCACGTTGAGGCACTGGAACGTCGCCGACGTATCTTTCCAGAACGGCGGCCCCCACGCGCGGGCATCGTCGCCTGCCTCCGGTCGCTCGATCTTGAGCACGTCGGCGCCCAGCATCGACAAAATGAACCCGGCGTAGGGTCCCGCAATGTTGTTGGCAAACTCGATGACCTTAACCCCGGTCAGCGGCAACATGGAGCCTCCTCCGATAAGACCTCTTGGCAGCGTGTGCGGCCGATGGCATTCCCATCGCGCCGCCGCCATGAAGAGCGGCGCCCATGACCAGCCGGACGGCATGAGCGCCCGCTTGCACTCAAGGCGCCGCATCGGCGCGCGCAGGAGCCAGCGCCGCCGCGGCCCCCAGTTGGTCCGCCGGCCCCAAGCGCGGCGGCGGGTGCGGGCCCATCGGTGCGGCCCGCAAAAAGGGGCGGGTTCCCCGTCAGGCGGCAATGCGCGGTGAAAAACCCTGCTCGGGACCGCCGGAGTGGGCCTGTCTGAGCTCCGCAACCCGCTGGCTTTCCTCAAGCTCGGCGGCGGCTATGGCCCTCGCCAGCGCCTCGTTCAGCGCCTTGGCTGCCTCAAGGGTCAGCTCGACAGCGGCCCGCGCACGGGGCGGCAGGTCCCGGTTGACGAAATCGATGGTGATGGCGTCCTCGAGCCAGGCGTGACGCGCGTGGTCGTAGGCAACAACCGATTGCGTGAGGGCAAACCACTCGTCCTTGTCGCCCTTGGCCATGCCGCTCGCTGTCGCGATCTCGACGATGGATGTGCACATGTCCGATCACCTCGCCAGATGCTTGCCGAAAAATGCGAATACCTTGTTCCAGCCGTCGAGCGCCTGTTCCACCCGGTACATGGGCCGGTGATAATAGAAGATGCCATGGCCGGCGCCGTCGTATCGGTGGAACTCATACGCCTTGCCGTGCTTCTTAAGCTCAGCCTCGTGCTGGTTCACCTGCTCCGGGCTCGGCGCGCGATCCTCGTTGCCGAAGATGCCAAGCAGCGGGCAGGACAGCGATTTGGTGAGCTCGATGGGCGACGTGGGCGTCTTGGCGTTGAGCTCTTCCTTGGCCATGACGACGCGGCCTCCCCACAAATCCACGCACGCGTCGGCGTCCTGCTTGTGACAGGCGTAGAGAAATGCGTGCCGCCCACCGGAGCACGATCCGAACACGCCGACCTTGCCGTTCAGGCCTGGTTGTGCGCGCAGCCACTTCATGGCGCCCTCGGTGTCGCCGATGACTTGAGCGTCGGGAACGCCGCCCTCCGCCCGCACCTTGGCGGCCACGTCATCCGGGTTGCCTTGGCCATTGCGCTCATAAAGGTTGGCGCAAATCGCACTGTAGCCGTTGTGGGCAAACTTGCGCGTGAACTCGCAATAGATCTCGCTCCAGCCAGGCAGATGATGGACGAGCACCACCCCCGGGAAGGGCCCAGCCCCGGACGGACGTGCCACGTAGGCCGAGATCGGCGTGCCCTTGTCGCCACTGATCTTGATCTCCTCCACGGTCATGCCACGGTAGGTCATTCCGCTGTCTCCTCAAATACCTGCAAACCTTTGTCGCCAGCCTGTCGTGACGGGCCCAATCGAGCCGTCGGGAGTAGACCTTAGTCCGGCCAAGGGAGCCGCGCCAGCACGAGCATGGGCGCCCAGCGACGGGCCGCTCAGCGCCTCGAGCAGCGCAGCCATGCTCGTGCCGGCAGCGCGGCCTGGCGCTCGCGAGCTCCCCCAAGCCGGCCGGCGCGCGATCATCGCCCCGTGAAATTCGGCTTGCGCTTCTCCAGGAAATGCGCCACGCCCTCGCGGAAATCCTCCGTGTCGCGGCAAATCTCCTGCTCGCGGTTGGCAATCGCAGTGGCTTGGGCCAGCGATTGGAACATGGCCTCATACACCTGCTTCTTGATGATCCGCGTGGAGCGCGGTGAGGATAGATTGGCGATCTCGGCGGCGCGCGCCTGCACCGCTTCACTAAAGCCCTCCACCGGCAGCACGCGCACCAGGCCCATCTTCTCTGCCTCCGCGGCCTCCACCGAGCGTGCGGTATAGAGCAAGTCGAGCGCGTTCATGGGGCCAATGAGGCGAGGCAAGAGCCAAGCGATGCCGTGCTCGGCGACGAGGCCGCGCCGTGCAAACGCGGTGGTCAGTCTGGCGCCCGCAGCCATGTACCGCATGTCGCAGTAGAACGTGAGGACGAGACCAACGCCGGCGACCGGACCGTTGATGGCGGCGAGAATCGGTTTGTTGATGGCCAGCATGTAGCTGAGCCTCTGGGCGAAGTTGGCCTCGATGCCCTCGGTGGGTGCCGCCGACGCGCCGAGGGTCGACTTTCCCGCCGCCGCGGCAGCGAGCCGCGACATGTCCGCGCCGGAGCAAAAGCCGCGCCCCGCCCCGGTGATGATGATGGCACGCACGCCCACGTCGGCTTGCGCCGCGGTCAGGGCCTCGCGCAGCTCACGCGCCATCACCGCCGTCCAGGCGTTGAGCTTCGCGGGGCGGTTGAGCGTGATGGTCGCCACCCGGTCTTGCACCTGGTAGAGGATTTCCTGCCAGCCCTCGGCCATTGCGCGCTCCGTCTTGCAGCCTCGCGCCGATTATAGGAGGCTCTGCCGGGTAGCATGCAAGCCAGACAGCCACCAAACCCCAAAAGGTTGTAGAAGCTCCTCGGTCAACCCCGCACCTGAACACCCCCAAGAGTAAACCCATGTCCGACCAACAAACGCTGGCTATGCTCGAGAAGCGGCGCATCGAGGCGGCCATCCTCAAGCACGTCTACGACACCCTGAAAGCGAGCCACGGCGTGGAGGTGGCAAAAGCCACCATTGCCCAGTCCGTGCGCCGTTCGGCCATCGAGCAGGCCGGCCAGTTCGCTGCTGCGGTGGGCGGCAAGACCTCCATGCAGACTTTCATCGATCGGCAGGAGCTTTGGGTTCGCGGCGGCGCGCTGGAGCGGGAGGTGCTCGAACAAAGCGACACCAAGTACCGCTTCAATGTCACACGCTGCAAATACGCTGAGATGTACCGTGAAATGGGATTGGGCGAGATCGGCCATCTGCTCTCATGCCAGCGCGACGGCACCTTCTGCGAGGGCTACGACAAGCGCCTTGCCCTCAAGCGCACCCAGACCATCATGCAGGGCGCCAGCCACTGCGACTTCGACTACACCTACGACAAGGACGGCCTGTGAGGACGCAAACCTTTGCCGCCGGCGGCTATCGCTTCATTCCCGGCCAATTCCAGTATTCCGGCGGGGCTGCCGCCGAGCCCGGCTATGCCATCGAACGCATCACATTGCGCAATCCCCTCCCGCTCGAGCGGGGCTTCGACCAGATCGCGGACATCATCCAGCAGCGCGGCAGGCCGCTCACGGCCTTCTGCGCCTGTGAGCTGAGGTCCCCGGCTCCCTTCACCGATGCGGGTTTTCGCGCCTTCAACGAAGCCTACGTGGCGACGCTCGCGCGATGGGGTATCTATGATCCTGCCACCAAGACCAATCCCGTCGCCCGCAGCAACGTCTGTCCTGAGCTCGATCCGCCAAGCGTACCCTCGTTTTACGCCTTCTCGTTCACGGTGCCCGCCACGTCGGCCGCGGCCAGTTTCGTCGTCGCGGGCAGCGGCGAGGCCACCGAAGGCGGCGCCAGCTACCGCGACCGCACCGTGCGCTACGGCGAGACCAGCGCCGGGGCGATGCGCGAGAAGGCGGTCTTCGTCCTTGGCGAGATGGAGCGTCGGCTCGCGCGGCTCGGCTGCTCCTGGTCGCACACGACCGCCACCCAGGTCTACACCGTGCACGACCTCCACCCCTTTCTTGCCGACGAGATCGTGCGCCGCGGCGCCGCGCGCGCCGGCCTCACTTGGCACTTCTGTCGCCCGCCCGTGCAGGGCCTCGAATACGAAATGGACTGCCGCGGCGTGGCGGCGGAATATTGCCTTGGCTGATGCCGGCCTGGCAGCGCTCCTTCGGCAGGTCGCCCCGGCGCGCGGCGAGGTCCGTTGATCCACCGGTGTGCCAAAAAGCTAGCCCGTTGCGAGGCAAGCCGCCCATGCTGCAACTGAACGGCATTGATGCCGGATACGGCGCCTTCCAGGCCCTGTTCGGCGTCTCCATGAACGTCAAGGCCGGTG
Organism: Hyphomicrobiaceae bacterium; assembly: GCA_036558085.1. Lineage (GTDB taxonomy): Bacteria > Pseudomonadota > Alphaproteobacteria > Rhizobiales > Hyphomicrobiaceae > AWTP1-13. The sequence continues at coordinate 63,609 of DATBGH010000054.1, read as the reverse complement.
AGGCGGTGGCCGTCATCGGCGCCAATGGCGCGGGCAAGACAACCCTGCTGCGCGTGATCTCCGGCCTGTTGGCGCCCACGGCCGGCAGCATGACGATGGAGGGAAACGACCTCATCACCACCCCGCCGCACCGCATCATCGAGACCGGAATCGCCCACGTGCCCGAGGGCCGACGCCTCTTCCCGCGCCTATCGGTCGAGGACAACCTGCGCATGGGCGCGTTCATCCCCGCCGCCCGCCAGCGCTTCACCGAGCGGCTCGATTACGTCTATCAGCTCTTTCCCCGACTGAAGGAGCGGCGTGCTCAACTCGCCGGCACCATGTCCGGCGGCGAGCAGCAGATGTGCGCCATCGCCCGCACCCTGATGAGCGGGCCCAAGCTCGTCCTGCTCGACGAGCCGTCCATGGGACTGGCGCCGGTGATCGTTGCGCAGGTGTTCGACCTTGTGAGACGCATCCGCTCCGAGGGCTACACCGTGCTCATTGTCGAACAGAACGTGTCCCAGGTGCTCAATGTGGTGGACCGGGCGTACCTGCTCGAAGTTGGCCGCATCAAGGTCGCCGGTGCCGCTGGCGAACTCGCCGCCAGTGACGAGATCCGCAAGGCCTACATGGGGCTATAAGCCGGTGCGGGGGGCCGCCAAAACGGGAGGATTAGGCCCGGTGCGGGCCAGGGCCCCATGTCGCCAGTGCCCAGCCTCGAGCGGCGACCTCTGCGCCCAACAACCAGACGTTGCCCGCGCGCATCGGCCGACCACCAACATGCCGTTGGCTGCTTGGCAGCATTCGCCACCTGTGTCAGACGTGACGGCGAGGGTGGGGACTGCTTCGCAGCGCGCGACAGAGACCATCGGTGGGGGATTATCCAATGCTGTGCCTCACGGTCAGCCCGGTTTCGAGGCTGAAGGGCACCAGGTGCGGGCAGGCGCTCGGTCTTGGGGCGGTGTGTCTGGTTCAGCTTTTTATGCTCATGACCGGCCCAGCCGAGGCACGGCCTCGGCTTGGGATCCGCGATCGCGCCGCACCGATGCAAGCCACCCAACCCACCCGCCCCGCCGAGGGGCCCTTGCAGATCGTGATCTCGATCGGCAGTCAACGTCTGTGGGTCTATGACAGCAAGGGGTTGCTCGAAACCTCCACCATCTCAACGGGCGTCGGCGGCTACCCCACGCCCACCGGCGTGTTTGCCGTCATCGACAAGGAGGTGACGCACTACTCCAACATCTACGGAGGTGCGTCGATGCCGTTCATGCAGCGCCTCACGATGTCTGGCGTCGCCATGCATTCGGGCATGGTGACGGGACGGCCGGCCTCACACGGGTGCGTGCGCCTGCCCCACCCGTTTGCGGTCAAGCTCTACCGCCTGACGCGGCTCGGCGCGCGCGTCATCATCGCCCCCAACGAGCCGGCACCTGAGGACATCGTCCACGCGCGCCTGTTTGTGCGCAAGTCCGCACCAAGCGCCGAGCCCGTCGATCCCCTTAGCGCCAAAGGCATCGCCATCGCCGCCGCCACCGAGATGACGAGCGCGATCGGCAACGCACGCGTCGGCAAGATCACGACCGAACGCACCCTGGAGCTGGCGAAGCTGCCCATCTCCATCCTCGTCAGCAAGGCTGACGGCAAGATCGCTGTTCGCCACGGCTTCCGACAGATTTTCGAGGCGCCTGCCACCATCCGCGATCCCGATCGTCCGCTCGGGACACACGTCTATACCGCGCTCACCCTGCAGGATGATGGCAGCACGATGCGCTGGCAGGCGATCTCGGTGCCGGCGTCGGGCCATAGCATCGCCAATGCCCGCAAGCTCTCGCGCGCCTCACGCAGCGAGGCCGAACCACCCTTCCAGGTCGCGACCGGGCCGACCTCCTCGGCCGCTGAAGCACTCGACCGCCTCGAGCTGCCGCAGGAGGCCGTGGACCGCATCTCCCAAATCGTCTCACCGGGTGCCTCACTCATCGTGACCGACCATGGCACCAACCGAGAGATGCGCACCGTGGGAACCGACTTCATCGTGCTCACGCGCTAGTCCCCGACCCTCACGGGCACCTGCCTCGCGCTCGGAAGAGGCGCGCGACTTGGGTGCTCCCGTGCGCCGGCCAACGGCCCTCCGAGGTGGGAAGCGATCCTCGCGCTTCGATGAGGCTCTTGCGAACGCTTTCGCCCCCTGAGATGGCCTTCCTCAACCCCCGCGGCGCAGCAAGGGGCCATGGCCAGGCACCTTAACGCCGCGGTTGTCTCATGGGCTGCAAACGCGCACGCTGGGGTCGGGCATTCGAGCCCGGAGGAACCCACATGCCATCCGTTGATCTGCCCGAGGCGATCGTCCTCGCCGACACCGCCACCAAACTTGCTCCAGCCGCGCGGAACGGCGTAATCGTCACTGGCTCACATGGCGGGCGCTATGCTGCTTATCTTACGCTCAAGGCTCACCCTCGCGCCGTCATCCACAATGATGCAGGCATCGGCAGGGATGAGGCCGGCATTGCCGTGCTCAGCATGGCGCAGGCGGTCGGGGTTGCCGCCGCCACGCTCTCGCATGCATCCTGCCGGATCGGCGATGCCGCCGACATGATGGCGCGCGGCATCGTAAGCCGCGCCAACCCCATCGCTGTGGCGCTCGGGGTGAAGGCCGGGATGGCCGGCCGTGAGGCAGCACTGCGCCTGGTTGGCGCACGCGCGAGCAACCAGGAGCCGGAGGCCGTCCAAGAGGCGCGTCGCGTGCTCGCCAATCCCGCCTGGCGACGCTCCCTGGTGCTGATCGACTCGGCCTCCCTCATCGTCCCCGAGGATGCGGGCCGGATCATCGTTACCGGTTCGCACGGTGCCCTCGTCGGGGGCAGCCCAGCCATGGCCCTGCGGGTCGACGGCTTGGCCGCCGTGTTCAGCGATGCCGGCGTTGGCGCCGACGGGGCGGGCATCACCCGCCTGCCCGCACTTGACGCGCGCGCCATTGCCGGCCTTACGGTTTCAGCGGCCTCGGCCCGCATCGGCGATGCCGCCTCGCTCTATGAGGAGGGCACGATCTCGCACGCCAATGCCACCGCGCTGCGCCTCGGCGCGCGCACGGGCGAGCCGCTCAAGCCGCGCCTGGACGCGTGGGCGCGGGCATGAGCCAAGCAATCAAAAAAAGGAGGCGGCGCACCGGCCGCCTCCGATCCGCTTGTCGCGCGCTAATTGCGCGGTCTAGTTCTGGAAGTAGGTGATCTTTCCGTCAGGGCCCTTCTTCCAGGTGTACATCACATAGTCGAGCCGCGTGATGTCGCCCTTCTTGTTGTAGGCCAGATCCCCGATCACCGTCTTGAACGCCTTGCCCGACTTGGTTGCCTCGGCCACCTTTTTCGGGTCGATCGACTTGGCATCGGCCGCCGACATGGCAATCACCTGCAAGGCTGCGTAGCTGTAGAGCGTGTAGGCCTCGGGATTGACGTTCTTGGCCTCGAAGGCCTTGACGACCTGCGCCGCCGCCGGGTTCTTGCGCGCATCTGGCCCGAAGGTCATCAGCGTGCCTTCAACGCCCGGACCACCGATTGAGGCGAACTCGTCGGTCGTGATGCCGTCTCCGCCCATCAGCGGCGCCTTGATCCCCTGGTCGCGCATCTGGCGCACGATGAGGCCGCCTTCGGTGTGCAGACCGCCCCAGTAGACGAGGTCGGCGCCGGACGCCTTGATCTTGGACACCAGAGCGGCGAAGTCCTTCTCACCGATGTTGATGCCCTCGTAGAGCACTTCCTTCATGCCACCCTTGTTCATGGCCTTCTTGGTCTCTTCCGCGAGACCCTGACCGTAGGTCGTCTTGTCATGGACGATGGCGATCTTCTTGCCCTTGAACTTGTCCAGGATGTACTTGCCAGCAACCTCGCCCTGTTGATCGTCGCGACCGCAGGTACGAAACACGTTCCACATGCCGCGCTCGGTGATCTTCGGGTTGGTGGCGGACGGCGTGATCATGTAGATGCCGTTCTCCTGGTAGACCTCGGAGGCGGGCATGGTCACCCCGGAATTGAAGTGACCGACGATGAACTTGACGCCATCGCCGAACATCTTGTTGGCAACCGACACCCCCTGCTTGGGATCGGACGCATCGTCGCCAAACACCAGCTCGATCTTCTGACCATTGATGCCGCCCTTGGCGTTGATGTCGGCCGCCGCCTGCTCGGCACCGTTCTTGAGCTGGGCGCCGAAGGCAGCATTGGGGCCCGTCAGCGGACCTGCGACGCCGACTTTGATCTGCGCCCATGCGCCGCCGGCGCAGGCAACACTCGCGACAATGGCCAGCGCTGGCCAGAACACTTTCTTCATACACAGCCTCCCGATTTGAATGCGACACGAACCCGGAACGGGCGTTGGCGCCCATCTCGGGCCGGATGATCCAACGAAAGCATGGCAAAGTCACGATCTATTGCGGCGCCCGCATACCCCGCAAAAGCCGCCACCACGGCTCAGGAATGGGGCTCTAGCCCGCGCCAGCCCAGCAGCCCGCGACGCCGAAACATCCACCCGTACTGACCCGTCATCTGTCGCGCCCGCACCAGCCGATAACCCAACGACGCAGCGGCAAAAGTGACAACAAAATCGATGATATAGCTCGGCAGCGAGACGAACTCTTCGTCGAACAGCGCGAAGTGGCAGAACCGTACCGCCACGGCCACGATCAGCATGTAGAGCGGCACATGCCGGAAGGGCCGCCAGGTCTGTGCGATGGCCTTGCCCGACGCATAGGCGGCAAGCCCGCCCATCAGGAGCGTGATGAGGACGAAGGTGAAGAGCCCGTGCTCGCCGCCCGCGTAGAAGTCGACCGCCATGCCAGCCCCTCGTTAGCCCCTTCAGTGCCTGCCGCCTTCGAGATAGGCCTGCCTGATCTCGGGCCGCATCAGCAGCTCCTTGCCGGAGCCGCTCAGGGTGATGGTACCGCTCACCATGACGTAGGCACGGTGCGCCAGCTTCAGCGCGTGGAAGGCGTTCTGCTCGACGAGGAAAATGGTCATGCCGGCACGATTGAGCTCTGCCAACACCGAAAAGATCTGCTTGACGATGAGCGGGGCAAGTCCGAGCGAGGGCTCGTCGAGCAACAGCAGCCTTGGCCGGCTCATGAGCGCGCGGGCGATCGCGAGCATTTGCTGCTCGCCCCCCGACAACGTGCCGCCGCGCTGATCGAGCCGGCGCGCGAGCACGGGAAACAGCGCACATACCTTGCCGAGGTCCTCTTCGAAATGTGCACCCGCATCGATCTCGGCGCCCATCTGCAAATTCTCGCGCACGCTCATGCGCGGGAAGATGCGCCGACCTTCCGGCGATTGGGCAATGCGCAGCCGGGCGATCACATGGGTGGGCAAGTCCGTGATGTCGCGTCCAGCATAGACAATGCGCCCTTCGCGAGCGCGCGGATTGCCAAAAATGGTCATCATCAGCGTCGATTTGCCGGCACCGTTGGCCCCAATCAACGTAACGATCTCGCCCTCGCACACATCGAGAGCGACGCCCTTCAGGGCCATGATGTTACCGTAGTAGCTCTTCACCCCACGCACGGAAAGCAACGGCTCGCTCATGGCGCCCCATCGTCTTTCCCCTCCGCGCCGGCAAGGCCACGGAGGAAGAGCGCCCCACCACGTTGCGGGCCATGAGTGAGGTTGCGGCTTGGGCAGGCCGGCGCCGGGGCGAGCCGCGCCAGGCGGCCTCGTGTACGCCGGCGCGCATTGAACCGGAGCGGACGCAATACGATCATGTTGCGATCTCCGCCTCCACCATTTCCACCTCCTCGTCCTCCACGCCAAGGTAGGCGGCAACGACCTTGGGATCGGTGCGGACGTGCTCGGGCGTACCATCGGAAATCTTCTGCCCGTATTCGAGCACGACCACGTGGTTGGAAATCTCCATCACCACCGACATGTCGTGCTCAATCAGCAGGATCGAGGTGGCGTGTTCCGTCTGGATCGACTTCAGGAACTGTGTGAGCTCGGCCGACTCACGTGGATTGAGGCCCGCGGCCGGTTCGTCGAGACAGAGCAGCTGAGGCTGCGTGCACATGGCTCGCGCGATCTCGAGGCGGCGCTGCGCACCGTAGGGCAAATCGCCTGCCGGATCGTCGGCCCGGTCGGTGAGCGCGATTTTGTCCAGCCAGAACGTGGCGCGCTCGACCGCCGCCGCCTCGGCCGCCACGTAGCGCTTGGCACCGAGGAGGCCGAGTACGGTCCATCCCGAGGCCGCCATCAGGGCATTGTGCTGCGCTACGATCAAGTTCTCCAGCACCGTCATGCCGGAAAACAGGCGGATGTTCTGAAACGTGCGAGCCACGCGGGCATGCGCCGCGATCTCATGATCGGGCATGCGCTCCAGCAAGAAGATGCTGCCCGCAGCGGTGTTGCGAAAGCGTCGGCCCGAGCCTGTCAGCGCCAGCACATCGGCCGGCATGGCGGCGCCGCCGAGGCTCAGCATCAGGCGCCCGCCCGTGGGCTTGTAAAAGCCCGTGATGCAGTTGAACACGGTGGTCTTGCCAGCACCATTGGGGCCGATGATGGCGGTAATTTCCCCCTTGTTGGCGACGAAGGAAAGGTCGTCGATGGCGACAAGGCCGCCGAACCGCATCGTCAGGTGCTCGACCGCGAGCAGCGGCATCGTGGCGGTGCCCACCATCAGCCGCGCCCCTCCCGCACTGCTTCGGCGCGCACCATGCGGCGCTCGCGCAGAAAGATCGAGGGCGCTCGGAATGAAACGAGACCGCGCGGCCTCCAGATCATCAGCAGCACCATGCCTAGTCCGAACAACAGCATGCGATACTGCGTCGGCTCGAAATCGGCGCCGAACACCCGCTTGAGCCAATCGAGCTCGCGCAAAATCTCGGTTCCGCCGATCATAACGAAAGCGGCGATGGCAACACCGAGCTGGCTGCCCATGCCACCCATCACCACGATCGACAGGACTACGGCGCTCTCCATGAACGTGAAGGATTCCGGGCTGATAAAGCCCTGGCGGGCGGCGAAGAACGAGCCGGCGAAGCCGCCGAACCCGGCACCGATGGCAAAGGCGGTGAGCTTGGTATTGGTGGTGTTGATGCCGAGCGAGCGGCAAGCAATCTCATCCTCGCGCAACGCCTCCCAAGCGCGTCCCAAAGGCAGCCGGCGCAAGCGCAGCGTAACCCAATTGGTTAGGAGCGCCAGGCACACGATCATGTAAAAGAGGAAAATTGTACGATAGAGCGGGGTGAACTCGAGGCCGAAGAACGCGGCAAAGCCCTGGTCGCTGGCATTGAACGGCAGACCGAAGAAGGAGGGTCGCGGAATGCTGGAAATGCCGGCATAGCCGTTGGTCACTGGCACCCAATTGATGAGGACGAGTCGGATGATCTCACCGAACGCCAGGGTGACGATGGCCAGATAATCGCCCCGCAGGCGCAGGACCGGGAAGCCCAACAGGATGCCCCAGAAGGCCGCCATCAGCCCGGCCACCGGCAGGCAGATCCAGAACGCCCATGCTGGCCAGAAGCCCGCACCGATCCACTCGGCCATGAAAGCCTTCACGGGATCGCTGGTGGCAAGCAGAGCATAGGCGTAAGCCCCGACCGCATAGAAGGCGACGTAGCCAAGGTCGAGAAGGCCGGCCAGACCAACGACGATGTTGAGCCCCCAGCCCAACATTATGTAGATCAGGATCTGAATGCCGAAATTGTCGATCCACTTGATGGCACCGGCCTTGCCCGTGATCGCCAAGGCCAGCACGGGGTAGAAAAGCAGCAAGACCAGCAGAGCCATCGAAAGGGCGCGACCCAAGCTGCGCGGCACGGCACGCGTGCGCGCCCGCTTCGGCAGGGCCGGTGCCAGGAGATAGCCAAGCCGCGCCAGGAACGCGAGCAACACCGCCACCACGACGTACCCCCATCGTGGCTGCAAGATCAGCTCGTTGGACATATTCTGCTCGGTGCGCAGCGCCAGCACCGGCACCGCAAGACCGAGCGCAAGCAGCCCTGCGCCCAGGGCATCCTTGACGGCGGTCAGGATCCTCGTTGGGGCCATGGCGCGGGTCTGGTGAGCGGCGTCCACGGCCATTTAGATCAAACCTTCTCCACGTCGGGTTTGCCAAGCAGCCCCGAGGGCATAAACACCAGCGTGACCGCCAGGATCAGAAAGGTGGCAACGTCCTTGTAGTCGATCGAGAAATATGCCGACCACAGCGTCTCAATGAGACCAATCAAGAGACCGCCAAGCACCGCGCCAGGGAGCGAACCAATGCCGCCAAGCACGGCGGCGGTGAATGCCTTCACGCCGGGCACGAAGCCGTCCGCGAAGTTCACCACGCCGTAGTAGATCATGAACAGAAGGCCCGCCACGGCAGCCAAGGCGGCGCCGATCACGAACGTCAGCGAGATCGTGCGGTCAACGTCAACGCCGAGCAACGCCGCCATCTTTCTGTCCTGCTCGCAGGCGCGCTGGGCGCGGCCAAGCGACGTGCGCTGCACCACGTACCAGAACGCGACAAGCAGCATCACCGTGACCGCCACGATCATGATCTGCTTGTAGGAGAGCGTGACAGCGTAGACGTCACCGCCGGTCAGCATGATCACGTCGCCCAATACCGACGGCACAGGCTTGTTGCGTGGCCCCTGGGTCACCTGCACGAGGTTCGACAGAAAGATCGACATGCCAATGGCCGAAATGAGCGGTGCCAGGCGAAAGGACCCACGCAAAGGACGATACGCCAGGCGTTCGATCGCCCAAGCCCATAGCGAGGTGAGCAGCATGCCGAGCAACAGCACAATAAACAGCGAAACAGCGAGCGAGCCGAACCCAAGCACTTGCGTTAGCGCCAAGAGAAAGATCAAAGCGATGAAGGTTGAAAGCATGAACACATCGCCGTGGGCGAAGTTGACCATGCCGATGATGCCGAACACCATCGTATAGCCGATGGCGATGAGGCCGTAGATGGAGCCCAGCGTGACGCCGTTGATCAGCTGCTGGAGGAAGTATTCCATGCGCCCGTGCCGCCTTGTCCCCATCCCTTCGAGTCGGTCGCGCCAAGGCTAGCAGACCGCGTGGGGCGGCCACAACGCAGGAAGCCAGGGCAACAGGTCCAACAGGACCGCCGACTTAAACGGTGAGCCCGGCACCAGGCTCAGATGACGTTGTGCGTGCCGTCACAGAAGGGCCGGTCGTCCGTGCTCTTGCAGCCGCACAGATTGAAGGTTCCGGAACTTTCCGCCACAAAACGATGCGGCTGCAAGGTCGTCGCTTTGTGCGAGCCATCGCAGAAGGGCTGCCGAACCGAGCGCCCGCAAGTGCACCAGAAATAGGCTTTGCCGGCCTCCAGCATCACCTGGTAGGGACCCTTCTGCGGGCAAAGCGGCTCCTCGGACATTCCAAACCTCCCAGGCCAAATCTCCCAGGCCAAACCTCCCAGGCCAAACCTCCCAGGCCGAACTGGCGCGCCTAGACGACGTTGAGCTTCATCTTCTCCACGACCTTGACGCCGGCATCGTCGATCCAGGTAAATTCCAGCTCACCCGGGCCCGGCACCTTCATGAAGAAAGCCAGATACGGGTTGGCCGAGATGCCAGGGTGCAGCTCGGCCGCGAATACCTCTTGACCCGCAAACGTCACCTTGAACGAGTTGATGATGCTGCGCGGAACGGGTTTGCCGTCCGCGTCCTTGCGCTGACCGGTCTCCATCACATGCGAGATCAGCGTCTTAATCTCGATGACGTCGCCGACCTTGGTGCTCTCGGGCAGCTTGATGCGCGCTTTTGCCACCGGGTCCACTCCGCCTTCGGCTAGCCGCCGCAGCCGCCAATTGTAACTTTCACGTTGCGCTTGCTCATCAGGAAGCGGCCATCGCCGAGCTCGGCGATCACGAGCACGTCCTGGGTTCGTGCCAGCCGCATGCGGCCTGCCACCATGGCCTTGCCGGAGAGAGGCGAAAAATGGAATGTCGCCACCCCCGGCTGTGGGTTGGCGGTGGCGATGATGAAAATCGTGCGCACGTTATCGGTCTCAGTCATGGGGCTGTCGACCGAGACCGTGAACGGCACGGTATTGCCGTTCTCGGCGATCTCGGGCAGATCGATGAGCACCTTGCCCTCGATCGGCTTGGCATCCCCGAGCACCTTCTTTACCGTCTGCTCCCAGCCCTCCCCTGCATCCTGCGCGAAGAGTGCCGGCGCGAGGCCGACACTGGCCACGCTGGCCGTGACCCCGAGGGTAAACTTGCGCCGATCGGGCTTGCTGGACAGCACCGTTAACCTCGCGCTCTCTGCCACGTCGCGCTCCAGGCATCTTCCGGGCCGCTCCGAGGCACCTCCCCGGTGCATCGTACTGACATGCAGCTTGACCGTCATGGACCTTCGTGGCGCATGTCCGAGACCCTTCGCAAAGAGCAGGCCCGGCAAACCTCGCGTTGCCAACAGGCCCTAACATCCTAGAATGCGCCCACGCAAGCCGTAACAGGAGGCCACCACGGCAAGGGGCCTCGGGATCCCAGCATGCCGGACATCTCCCGCCGGGACTTTGCCAGACTGGCCGGCAGCTGCGGTACGGTGGCACTCACCTTGCCGGCGCGGCCGCGGTTTGCCGTGGCCCAGGCGTCCGCCAAGGTGGTGATCGTGGGCGGCGGGGCCGGCGGGGCGACGGTCGCCCACGTTCTCAAGATCGGCGCGCCGGAGCTCGATGTGACCCTGATCGAGACCAATCCGATCTACAGCTCCGCGTTCTTCTCCAACCTCTATCTTGGTGGCTTGCGCAGCCTCGAATCGCTCAACCACACCTATGGCGGCCTTGCGCGTCTCGGCGTCAAGGTCGTCAACGACACGGCTAGCGATGCCGATACCACCAAGAAAGTCGTGAAGACCCGCGGCGGACGCACCTACCACTACGACCGGCTCGTGCTCTCCCCCGGCATCGCCATGAAGTACGACAGCGTCAAGGGCTACTCATCCGATGTTGCCCACCTCATGCCCCACGCCTACACCACTTCAGCAGCTGGCGTGCGCCAACTCAAGCGGCAGCTGCGCGCCATGCGCGACGGTGGCGTGGTGGTGATCGTGCCGCCGAGCAACCCCTATCGCTGCCCCCCAGGCCCCTACGAGAGGGCGTGCATGATCGCCTACTACCTGAAGACCAGGAAGCCCAAGTCGAAACTGGTGATCCTCGACCCCAAGAAAAGCTTCTCTCAGCAGGCCGTCATCACGCAGGCGTTTGCGACGCATTACCCCGACATGATCGAGCTCAATCTGAGCGACGAGATCGACGACTTCTCGGTGGCGAGCATCGACCCAAGAACCGGCGAGATCAGCACCAACGCGGGCAAACGGGTAAAGGCAGATGTCGCCAACATCATCCCCCAGCAGCGGGCTGCGGACATCGCCCTCAGGGCCGGCTGCACCGAGGGCGACTGGTGCCCGATCCGTCCGGAGAATTTCGCTTCCCGCAAGGTCAAGCACGTCTATGTGTTGGGCGATGCTGCGATTGCAGCGGGCATGCCGAAGTCGGCGTTCTCGGCAAACAGCCAAGCCAAGGTCGTAGCCGCCGACATCCTGACCGACGTTACCAAGCAGGCGCGTTCGGCCGCCCCCTATCACAACACCTGCTGGTCCCTGCTGGCGCCCGATGACAGCGTCAAGCTCGACGCTGCCTTTGCCCTCAACAACGGCAGGCTCGAGCCCTTCAATGGCTTCGCGTCCGAGCCGGGCGAGGCCGCCGAGCTGCGCAAGCAGAATTACCAGGAAAGTCTCGCCTGGTATGAGACCATCATGTCCGACATGTTTGCTCGAGGGCGCCCCGCTGCCGCCACCGCGCCCGACCAAAAGAAGGCAGATTGAGGCTCACCGGGCTCGGCAAGCCGAGCTTTTCCCGCCTCCTCCAAACCCGCTATAGTGTGATCCGAGCGATCGCCGACGATGCGCCGCGGCAGACCGGTTTTGCCGACGTCTGGAGCGCTGGTAAGTTGACGTTAACGTCAACTTTGGATAGTGCTGAGACATCGCATTCTCGGGGACAGGACGAACGGCTGGGCGCCGTCAGGAGGCCGGTTCATGACGGCAATCGTCGTATTCATCCTTCTCTGCGTGATCGGCATCTTTGTGCTCGCCATGCGTCAGGCGCCGAGCTGGGCCTGGGCGGCTGCCGCAGCCGCAGCCCTCCTCCTTTGGCAGACCGGCCTCGTCTACGGTGACTGGCGCGAGCCCCTGTTCGACGCGCTCAGCCTGCTCGCCTGGGTGCCGGTGGTGATCCTGGCCGGCCTCTCCATCCCACCCCTGCGGCGGGCCGTCGTCATTGCGCCGCTGTTCCGCAAGATCAAAGGCATCCTGCCGCGGGTCTCCGCCACGGAGCAGGAGGCGCTCAATGCCGGCACGATCGGCTTTGACGCCGAACTGTTCTCTGGCCAGCCCAACTGGGAGAAGCTGCGCGCCGTCCCCCCGATCCTCCTGACCGAGGAAGAGAAGGCCTTCCTCGACGGACCCGTTACCGAGCTCTGCCGCAGGGTCGACGACTGGGCCATTCGCCACAACGAGAAGACCATTCCGGAGGACATCTGGACCTTCGTCAAAGAGCACGGCTTCCTTGGAATGCTCATTTCCAAGGAGCACGGCGGTTTGGGCTTCTCACCCCAGGCGCAATCGCTGGTGCTGGGCAAGATCGCCTCGCGCTCGCCCGACGTGTGCACCATCGTCATGGTGCCGAACTCGCTGGGTCCAGGTGAGCTCATCGAGAAATACGGCACGCCCGAGCAGAAGGACTACTACCTGCCCCGTCTCGCCAAGGGCCTGGAGGTGCCGTGCTTTTCGCTGACCGGCCCCACCTCAGGCTCGGACGCCGCCACCATGCGCGACGTGGGCTACGTCACGCGCGGTCGCCACGACGGCAAGGAGGTGGTTGGCATCCGTCTGTCGTGGGAAAAGCGCTACATCACGCTTGGACCCAACGCCACGCTGGTCGGCCTGGCCTTCCGTCTGTTCGATCGCGATAACATCCTGGGCCGCGGCGAGGACATCGGCATCACCGTTGCGCTGGTCCCGGCCACGCATTCGGGCGTCAGCATCGGCCGTCGCCACCTTCCCTCCGGCACCGCATTCCCCAACGGACCCAATTGGGGCACGGACGTGTTCATCCCCATCGATTGGGTGATCGGTGGGGAGAAGATGGTGGGCCAGGGTTGGCGCATGCTGATGGAGTGCCTGGCGGCCGGCCGTTCAATCTCGCTGCCGTCATCCTCCGCAGCGGGTGCCAAGTCCCTCCTGCGCAACACGTCGGCCTACGCGCGCATTCGCAAACAATTCGATCTGCCGATCGGCAAGATGGAGGGATTGGAAGAGCCGCTTGCCCGCATGGTGGAGGTGGCCTACGTCAACGAGGCGGCGCGCGGCGTGACGGCGTCCATGGTCGGTCGCGGCGAGAAGCCCTCGGTCATTTCCGCCATCATGAAGTACCAGACGACCGAGCGCATGCGCCGCTCCCTCAACGATGCCATGGATCTGCACGGCGGCCGCGCAGTCTGCGACGGGCCGACCAACTACCTGCAGTCCGCCTACCAGATGATGCCGGTCGGCATTACGGTTGAGGGGGCCAACATCCTCACCCGCTCGCTCATCACTTTCGCGCAGGGCGCGCTGCGGTCCCACCCCTATCTTTACCAGGAAATTCAGGCTTGCCAGGACGCCGACGAAGAACGGGGGCTTGCCCTGTTCGACGCGGCGTTTTCCAACCACGTTGCCTTCTCGCTCTCCAGCATGTTCGGGGCCATCTTTCACAATCTCACGTTGGGTCTCTTCGCCCACGTACCGGAAAAGGCCTATGGCACCGCCGAATGGTACCGCCAGCTGTGGCGCGCTGCGCGCAGCTTTGCCTTCGTTGCCGATTTGACGGTCGCGGTGCTCGGTGGCGCGCTCAAGACCAAGCAAAAGCTGACCGGCCGCCTCGCCGACGCGCTGTCGGAGCTCTACCTTTTGTGCTGTGTCTTGAAGCGCTACGAAGACGACGGCAAACCGGCCAATGATCGCTTCATCGTCGCCCTTGCGGCACGCAACGGCCTCTACCGCTTTCAGGAGGCGATGCGCGGCACCATCGACAATTTCCCAGTCGCCCCCGCGCGCTGGCTCATGCGCGCGGTCGTATTTCCGTTCGGCGCGCGCTACCGGCCCGCGCCGGATTGGCTGGGCCACAAGGTGGTCGAGCTCGTGCTCAATCCGGGCGAGGTGCGCGATCGCCTCACGCGATTCATTTATGTCACGCACGATGTCAATGATCCCGTTGGCCTGCTTGAGGTGGCGCTCGTCAAGGTCGTGGCTGCCGAGCCCGCCGAAAAGAAGCTCGACCGGGCAGTGCGCGCGGGCCAGGTGCGGCGGGTGCATGGCACCGACTGGATCGGCGATGCTGCCAAAAAGGGCATCATTACCGATAGCGAAGCGCAGCTCCTGCGCGAGGTGGAGCAGCTGACGGCGCGCGTGATCGCGGTGGATCATTTCGATCCAGCCGAGGTGAAGCCGCACTACATGACGGCAGGGCACAACGCGAGGGCAATGCAGAGCGCTGCAGAGTGAGGCAATGCCATGCTTGACATGAATGCGTTGCGGGATTGGCGCTTTTCGATCGACCCGCAGGGCATCGCCTGGGCGGTTTTTGATCGCGAGGGCGAGAGTCAAAACTCGTTGGGACGACGGCCGCTCGAAGAGCTTGCCATGATCATCGAACGCGCCGAGCAGGGCGCGCGCGACAAATCGATCGGTGGACTGGTGTTCATCTCCGGCAAGGACAAGGGCTTCATCGTCGGCGCTGACGTGCGCGAGTTCGAGCAGCTCACCGATGAGCGCCAGGTGATCGACAGCATCGGCCAGGTCAATGGCTACCTCGATCGACTGGAGCGTCTGCCAATCCCGGTCGTTGCCTGCATCCATGGCTTCTGCCTTGGCGGCGGGTTGGAATTGGCCCTGGCCTGCCACTGGCGCATCGCCACCCGCGACGAGGCCACCCGCATCGGCTTCCCGGAGGTTAAGCTCGGGCTGTTCCCCGGTTTCAATGGAACGGTGCGGTCGATCCGCCAGGCCGGTGCGCTTGCCGCCATGCCGCTGATGCTGACGGGCTCGTTCATCCGTGCCACCGCTGCGCGCGGCATGGGTCTTATCGATGAGCTCGCGCCCAGTCCGCTCAACTTGCCCTGGATGGCGCGCAAGGCCGTGCAACGCGGCCGGCGATCCAAGCCCGCGGGCAGCTGGAGGGCGCTCGCCCGCCATTGGCCAGCGCGGGGACTGCTCGCCAAGAAGCTCCGAACCGAAACGGCCAAGAAGGTGCGCGAGGAGCACTATCCCTCGCCCTTCCGCCTGATCGATTTGTTCGAGACCCACGCCGGCAATTTCGATGGCATGAAACCGGCTGAGACGCGCGCCTTCGCACCGCTGATGCTGGGCGAGACCTCCAAGAACCTGCGCCGTGTTTTCCGGCTCTCGGAGATGATGAAAGCTCAAGCTCCCAAGGGCGCAGCCTTCAAGCCGCTGCGCGTGCATGTGATCGGCGCCGGCGTGATGGGCGCCGATATTGCGGGTTGGTGCGTCGCCTGCGGCATGGAGGTGTCCCTGCAGGACGTGAACTCCGAGCAGATCGCCAAGGGCATCGGCGCGCAAAAGCAGCTCTTCACGCGTAAATTCCGCACCAGGCCCCAGCGCGATGCGGCCATGGCGCGCCTGATCGCCGATCCAACGGGCGCCCACATCTCCCGCGCCGATGTCGTAATCGAGGCGATCGTCGAGAGGTTGGAAGCCAAGCAGAACCTCTTCAAGTCGATCGAGGACAAGCTCAAGCCGGGTGCCGTCCTGGCCACCAACACATCCTCGATCATGATCGAGGAGATTGCGGCCCCGCTCACCGACCCGGGTCGGCTGATCGGCATCCACTTCTTCAATCCCGTGGCCCAACTCCCGCTCGTTGAGGTCATCCAAGGCGCCCAGACGCGCGAACCGGCGGTGGCCAAGGGCTGCGCCTTCGTCACCGCCATCGACAAGCTCCCGCTGATCGTAAAAAGCAGCCCCGGCTTCCTCGTCAACCGTGTGCTGGCTCCTTACATGATGGGGGCAATGCAGCGCTTGGAGCGCGGCGAGCCCAAAGACAAGATCGACGCGGCCGCACGCGCCTTCGGCATGCCCATGGGCCCCATCGAACTTGCCGATACGGTGGGCCTCGATGTCTGCGCCCACGTCGGCAAGATCCTCAAGATGACCCCAAGTGGCCCCAACCGGCTGGAGGAGATGGTCGCCGCCGGCAAGCTCGGCAAGAAGTCGGGCGAGGGCTTCTATGTGTGGAAGGACGGCAAGCCCGAAAAGGCTCAACCCGAGGCACCCTTCGATAGGTTCGAGCTGGAACGGCTCGGGCGCGAGCTCGTCGATCCCCTGATCGAGGAGGCGCGCAAGGTGCGCGACGAGAAGATCGTCGAGAGCGCCGATTTGATCGACGCCGGTGTGATCTTCGGCACCGGCTTTGCGCCGTTCCGCGGAGGCCCGCTGCACTTCGCGGCCAACGAGCAGCAGTCGAACGTCGCCCCCCTGCGTCGCACAGCCGCGGAGTAAGACCGCGAGACCGTCATTCGGTCAATCCGATGCCAAGGGGCGGCCCCTGCGGAGGAACCATGGACCAGATCTTGAGGCGTGTTGCGGTCATCGGCGGCGTGCGCATCCCGTTCTGCCGCTCCAACACGCTCTATGCCGACAGATCGAATTTGGAAATGCTCACCGCCGTGCTGCAAGGCCTCGTCGATAAGTACGATCTCAAGGGTGTGCACATTGACGAGGCCATCGGCGGAGCCGTCGTCACCCATTCCAAGGATTGGAACCTCGCGCGTGAGGCGGTGTTGGGTACCAAGCTCGCCGCGACGACACCCGGCATCACCATCCAGCAAGCCTGCGGCACCAGCCTGCAGGCGGCGTCCATGATCCAAGCCAAGATCGCCACTGGCGAGATCGAGTGTGGGATAGCCATGGGCTCGGACACCACCTCAGACGCGCCGATCGTATTCAAGGAGAGGTTTGCCCATCGCCTCATCGAGGCGCAAAATGCCAAGTCGGTGGGGCAACGACTTTCGGCCTTCAAAGGCTTCTCACCGGCAGAGCTCGTGCCGCAGCCCCCCAATGTCGGTGAGCCGCGCACGGGTCTGTCCATGGGCGAGCACGCCGAGTTGATGGCACAGGAGTGGAAGATCACGCGCGCCGAACAGGACCGATTGGCCTGGGAAAGCCACAGGAAGGCCGCCGAGGCCTACCGCTCCGGCTACATGGACGATCTCATTGTGCCGTTCGCCGGCGTGTTCCGCGACAACAACCTGCGCGAGGACATGTCTCTCGAGAAAATCGCTACCTTAAGGACCGCGTTCGACAAATCCGACCGCGGCACCCTTACCGCCGCCAATTCGACGCCGCTGACCGACGGTGCCGCCGCGGTGCTGCTGGCCTCGGACGAGTGGGCTGCCAAGCGGGCCCTGCCGGTTGCCGCCTACCTCACCTACTCGCAGACCTCAGCCAACAACTTCGTCGCCGGTGAAGGCCTGTTGATGGCGCCGACCATTGCCGTCTCCCGCATGCTGGAGCGCGCCCAACTGAAGCTACAGGACTTCGATTTTTACGAGATCCACGAGGCGTTCGCCGCCCAGGTGCTAGCCACGCTCAAGGCATTCGAGGACAAAGCCTACTGCCAAACATACCTGCACCGCGACACACCGTTGGGCCCCATCGATCGCGCCAAGCTCAACGTCAAGGGCTCAAGCCTTGCCTTCGGTCATCCCTTTGCAGCTACGGGAGCGCGCATCATGGGCAACCTCGCCAAGCTCTTGGCTGAGCATGGCGGGCGCGGGCTCATCTCAGTGTGCACCGCTGGCGGCATGGGCGTGGCGGCCATCATGGAGAGCGGCAAGACGGCGGCCATGCGCGCGGCGGCCTAACGCCTGCGCGTTCCAAGCCCGCCCTTGGGCTGGTCAGCCTCCACCCTCGGGCATGCTTCTCACCCAAGCCATCCCAGGCGGTGGCAGGCGCATCTTGCAGCGCTGGCGGGGATCTGAGGTCATGGTCCTGGCCCATGTCCCTGGCCCATGTCCCTGGCCCAAGTCCCTGGCCCCGTGTCCCTGGCCCATGTTCTTGGCCCGTGTCCCTGGCCCCGTGTCCCTGGCCCGTGTTCTTGGCCCGTGTCCTTGGCCCGCGTCCCTGCGTCGCGTCTTGACTGGGTGGATCGCCTGCTCCACCGCCGCAGCCGTGGCACGACAGCGTTTGCCAGCTGGCGCCGACCCCTTTCGTGATCGAGGCGGCCGGCAAGCGGCCTGGTCAGCTCACATAGCCCGTTGCCAGCGCGCGCGCCCACTGCGGCCGACCATTGCTGGCCGCCTCAGCCGAAGCCCGGTCCCAGTCGTAGCCCACGGCGATGAAGTTGACGCGCCACCGGCGCTCTCTCGTCTCCTTGGTCAGCAGTGCGTAGCGCGCGTGGGGGCTGCCCGTTTCGCAGACGTGGGGAGTGGGCGGCGTGGGGTCGACATAGGCCGGGCAGCCGACCGAGCCCGGATTGACGATCAGGAGCCCGCCAGGTCCGTGTGCGAGGCGCGGTTGATGCGAATGCCCGCACGCCACGACGCTGGCCGTTGGGCTTGCGATGCGGGCCGCGATGGCTTCATAACTGGCAAGCGCCAAGCGGCCGGCAACGATATCCTCGAGCAAATACTGGTTGTCATTGGCCGCCGTCCCATGTACCGCCGCGATCCCCTCAGCGAGGTCGAGCCGTAGAGGCAGATTGCCCAGGGCGCGGCGCTGTGCCGACGTGAGGCGGTCGTGGGCGAAGGCATCAGAGGGACCCATCTCCTCGCGCGGCGTCTGCGCGACCCAGCGGTCGTGATTGCCGCGCACCGTCGGTAGGCCCAAGGCTTGCAGCAAGTCCATGGTCTCGCGCGGCCACAGCGGTCCGGACACGCAGTCGCCGAGATTGACGATGCGATCGACGCCGTGCGCCCTCGCGTCGTCCAAAACCGCTTCTAGAGCCTCTACATTGCCGTGGATGTCGGCGATGATGGCGATCCGCATTAACTAGACCCGGCTCCTATCTGAGCTAACCCTCGCAGACGCCCGCACCGGCGATGCCCTTGCGGCCGAGGTGCTCCAGGCACTGGCTGCGGATCTCTTTGAGCTCCTTCAAGGTTCGTTCGATGTCGAAGCGCTTGGCCTGCAGGTCCTCGATCGCTCGCTCGATATGGGCAAGCAGCATCTGCGTCTGCGCGATCTGCGCGGGATCGGCATCGTAGAGCTTGAGATACTGCGCCACCTCTTCCAGGGTGAAGCCCAAGTTCTTGCCGCGCAAGATCAGCTTGAGGCGCGCCCGATCGCGTCGCGAATAGGAGCGATGCACGCCGCGGCGCACGGGAGCGATGAGGCCCCTTGCCTCGTAGAAGCGGATGGCCCTGGTGGTCACCTTGAGCTCTTGGGCGAGCGCGCCGATGCTGTAGAGGCGATCGGCCCCTGCGCCTACCGCAGACGAGGGCACAGGCAGCTGCTTGCTGCCTGCCCGTGGCAATCGTGCGCTCATTTCACCTTGGCTTTCCGGCGCTGCTCCTCCTCGGCCTTAAGCTCCTTCTTGGAGAGCTTGCCGATCATGGTCTTGGGCAGCGCGTCTCGGAACTCGATCTCGGCCGGCATTTCGATCTTGGAGATCTTGGCCTCCAGGTGTTTGCGGATGTCGGCCTCGGTCGCCGCCGCTCCTGCCCTCAACTTGATGAACGCCTTTGGCGCCTCGCCACGGTAGCCGTCGTTGATGCCGATGACGGTCACCTCTTCGACCGCGGGATGCTCATAGATCGCCTCCTCGATGCGGCGCGGATAGACGTTGTAGCCCGAGCAGATGATGAGGTCCTTGATGCGGTCCACGATGAAGATGAAGCCGTCCTCGTCCATGACGCCGACGTCGCCGGTGCGCAAGAAATCGCCGACGAATTGGTTGGCGGTCTCCTCGGGTTTCTTCCAATACCCCTTCATCACCTGGGGGCCCTTGACGCAGATCTCACCCTTCTCCCCCTGGGGGACTTCGCGGGTCGCATCAGCCAAATCGCGCAGCGACACCACGGTACCTGGCAGCGGCTGCCCAATCGAACCCTCCTTCACGGGCCCATCGAGTGGGTTGCAGGTGACACTGGGTGAGGCCTCCGACAGGCCATAGCCCTCCACCAGCTTGCACCCCGTCAACCGTTCGAACTTCTGTTTAACGTCGACCGGCAGCGGCGCGCCGCCGGAGAGGCAGAACTTGAGCGACGACAGATCAAAGCTCGCGAGCTTGGGATGATTAAGCATGGCGATGAACATGGTCGGCACGCCGGGCATCACGCTGGGCTTGGTCTTGTCGATGAGCTTCATGGCATCGTCGAGTACGAAGCGCGGCATGACGACGATCTCGGCGCCGTAGGCGAGCGCGAAGTTCATCACCGCGGTCATGGCGAAGACGTGGAAGAACGGCAACGCCGCAAGCACCCGCTCGTTGCCCTGAACTAGGTGGGTGGCCCAGGCGGCCCCCTGCCGGCAATTGATGGCGACATTGGCATGCGTGAGCATGGCTCCCTTGGGGGTGCCGGTAGTGCCGCCGGTATATTGTAGCACGGCGACATCGGCCGCCGCATCGATCGCGGGCGTATCATAGCGCCCATCGTTGTTGCGAACCTCGGCATCGACCGTGAGGTTTGCGGACACGGCTGACTTCGTCGGATGCGCAAGCTCCCTGCCCTTGAACAGCTTGAAGAGCACGGATTTGGCCCCCGGCAGCAGCGCCGGGAAGGACGCCACGATCGCCCGCTTGAGGGTCCCCGCCTTCATGAGACCCTCGACCTTGTCGAACAGCAGTTTGAGATCGAGCGTGACCATCAGCTCAGTGTCGCTGTCCCTGACCTGAAAGCTCAGCTCCTCGAGTGTGTAAAGCGGGTTATAGTTGACGACCGTGCCACCCGCCTTGAGCGTGGCAAAATAGTAAACGATGAAGGTGGGGCAGTTTGGCATGAGCAGGCCCACTTTGCTGCCCTTCTTGACGCCGAGCCTCTGCAGGCCGGCGGCGGCCTGGTTCACTTGGCGCGCAATTTCGCCATAGCTTAGGACCTTGCCTAGAAAATTGGTGCAGGGACGCGCGGCGTATTTGGCCACGGCCTCGTCGAGCAATTGTTGGAGCGGGGCGGGTGCAAACCTCTGGTGCCAATCGACGCCCTCAGGATAGCGGTTGAGCCATTGATAGGTGCCAGGCTGGCGGGCGTCGGCAGGCGCGGCTTGGGCCGTCATGGCTGGTCTCCTCCCAGGGGCTTGCAGGCGGGCCGCACATGCCTCATGTGTTTTCGGCGCACTGGGTAATCGAAGCCCGCCAGAGCGCCATTGAACACGCTTTTGCGCTGCCTGGCCAGGTCGCACGGCTGCACGGGAAGCGGATGCAACGGTGTTAGGTATGGGTTTTGTTCGCCTGGCCGTTCGGCTAGACTAAACGGTCGATTGCGTATATGTGACGGCGTGATTTGCCTCCCGGACTAGCCCAGGAAGCAAAAGCGCGTCACAACTCAGGGTCCCGACATGCCTCGTTAGGCACGGTGGGAGGACGAAATGGACGATGTAGCGACCAAGATCATCGACATCCTCAAGAAACACATGAAGGAGCCCCGGGACGACATCGGGCTCAATACCGCCCTGACCGATCTTAAGATCGAGTCCCTCGACCTGGCGATGATCGTGTTCGACATCGAAGACACCTTCGGCATCGAAATTCCCTATAACGCCAACGAAGAAGCAGCCGACTTCAAGACCGTAGGCTCGGTCGTGGACCGGGTACGCGCCCTCATCGAGAGCTCGGGTGCAGCGGCGGCGAAGGCTTGATCCGATCCCGCGCGTCCATCACCCATCGCCGGCGCGTACAGCAATAGGACCAATTCCAGATGCAGGGGGCCGCGGTACCACACCGTGTTGTCGTGACGGGTCTTGGGGTCGTCACACCGATCGGCACCACGGTGCCTCAGTTCTGGGAAGGCTGCAAACGCGCCCAGCTCGGCATAAGTCCCCTTGACGGCTTCGACATCGGGGATCTCAAGATCCTGATCGGTGCCCAGATCAGGGACTTTGATCCCAAGGCGCGCCTCAAGCATTTTCAGCGCGACAAGATCATCCTGCACGCCGACCGTTACTCCTGGTTTGCCGCAGCGGCCGCCGATGAGGCGATCAAGCAGTCGGGCCTGCAGGTGCCGTTTAAGGATGCCTACCGCGTGGCCTGCATCGTCGGTTCCGGCGCTGGCGGGCTGCAGACGATGGAGACGTGCTACCGCGACCTCTTCATCCATAAAAAACGCGCCACCCACCCGCTTACCTTACTGCGCTTCATCGGCTCATCGGCAGCCGCCCACGTCGGCATCGAGTTCGGTGTCAAGGGCCCTACATTCGCCACGTGCAGCGCCTGCTCGACGGCTGCGCATGCAATCGGCATCGGCAAGGACTATATCCGCCACGGCCTCGCCGACGTCGCCATCGTGGGCGCCTCGGAAAGCGTCATTAACTATGGTGTCATGCGTGCCTGGCAGGCCATGCACGTGCTCTCCCCGGAGGGCTGCTACCCTTTTGCGAAGAAGCGCAACGGCACGGTGTTGGCCGAGGGGGCCGGCATTCTGGTGCTTGAGTCCATGGCCCATGCCAAGTCGCGCGGGGCGAAAATCTTGGCCGAACTGTGCGGTTTTGGCATGACCTCCGACAGCAAGGACATGGTCAACCCCGATATCGATGGGCCGAGCGAGGCCATGCGGCTGTGCCTCGAGGACGCCGAGCTTGCCCCCTCCGACATCGACTACCTGAACGCCCACGGAACCGCGACCACCATCAACGACCGCAACGAGACCAACGCCATCAAGCGCGTATTTGGCAAGCACGCCTACAATCTGGCGGTCTCATCGACCAAGTCCATGCACGGCCATCCGTTGGGCGCCGGCGGTGGCATCGAAGCTGTGGCGTGCATCAAGGCCATGCAGGACAACTGGGTGCCGCCCACCATCGGTCTCGACGAGCCAGACGCGGATTGCGACCTCGATTATGTCCCCAACCAGGGGCGGGCGAAGGACGTCACCTACGCCATGTCGAACTCGTTCGCCTTTGGCGGGCTCAACGCGGTGCTGATCTTCGGGCCTCCACCCGCCTGATCGTAAGCTGAGCCTTTGGCCGGCACGCGTTGGCGCGCTCACCTCCTAGCGGCCGGCCACTTGCCGCTTACCGCATCGCTCCGGCCACCGGCGTCCAGACCACTTGCTCGATGCGCGATGCGCCCGTGGCCAGCATCACCAGCCGGTCGAAGCCCAATGCGGCTCCGCAGGATTGGGGCATGTGCGCAAGGGCGGCTAGGAAATCCTCGTCGATGGGATAGCGCTCACCAAAGATGCGCTCTTTCTCGTCCATCTCCGCCTCGAGCCGCTGGCGCTGCAGGTGCGGATCGATGAGCTCGCCGAAGGCGTTCACCAGTTCCACCCCGCAGGCATAGAGCTCGAAGCGCTCCGCCAAACGCGGATCGGCGGGCTTCGGGCGCGCCAATGCCGCAAGATCGGCCGGATAGTCGCTGAGGATGGTGGTGCGACCATCGCCAAGCCGTGGCTCGATGCGCTCAATGAGCACGCGGCTGAAAATGTCGGCCCACGTATCGTCGACAGCAACCCTGATGCCGGCGCTCGCGGCCGCCGCCGCCAATCGTTGCCGCCGCTGCGCTCCGTCCTCGAGGGCGGCCAGCAGATCGATACCGGCGAACCGATCAAACGCTTCCGGAAGGCCGATCCGGTCCGGCGGCACAAGCGCATCGGCAGTGCGCCCGGCGTAGCGCAAGCTGTCGCCGCCGACCGCTTGGGCAGCGACGCGCAGCACCTGCGCGCAATCCTCCATCAGGCGCTCGTAGGGCTCGCGCGCCCGATACCATTCCAACATGGTAAAGGCCGGATGATGCAGGGCTCCGCGCTCGCGGTTGCGGAACACCTGGGCAAAGGTGAAGACACGCTCCTCTCCGGCTGCTAGCAGCTTCTTGCACGCGAATTCGGGCGACGTGTGAAGATAAAGGCGTTGGCGCGCGCCGTCAGGCTCAACCAGCTCGGTGGCGAAGGCGAAGAGGTTGAGCTCGTTGCCAGGCGACACCTGGAGCGCACTGGTTTCGACCTCCACGAAGCCTTCGGCCTCGAACCAGGCCGTGAGCGCCCCGCGGATGCGTCCCCGCGCCAGCAGGAACGGCCGTCGGTCCCCATGCTTGTCCGGGCGCCACCAGGAGCTTGGCTGGCGAGATTGAGGCAAGGGCGCGATGCTCCTTGGCGATGCAGGAAAAGGCCTGTAGAAAGCGGCCAGCTGTTGGGCGAGCTCTTCGGCGCCGCGGCGAGAAGACGGCTCACTTCTCTCACAGATGCGGGAGCAGTTGACGGTGGTCAAGGTTATCGCAAGCTCGGTGCGTAAAGGCAACGTGCTCGAGATCGACGGCAAGCTGTGCGTCGTCATGAAGGCTGAGAACATCCATCCCGGTAAGGGCACGCCGGTTACCCACCTCGATATGCGGCGCATTTCCGATGGGGTAAAAATCACCGAGCGCTATCGCACCACCGAACAGGTGGAGCGCGCCTACCTCGAGGAGAAAACCTATAATTATCTCTACGAGGACGAGCAGGGCTTCACTTTCATGGAGCCGGAAACCTATGACCAAATCACCGTGCCAAAGGATATGATCGGCGAGCAGGCCATGTATCTGCAGGAGAACATGGCCGTGACGATGAGCACGCACGAGGGAGTGCCGGTTTCGGTCGAACTGCCCCAGCGGGTAGTTCTCGAGGTGACGGAGACCGAGCCCACCGTCAAGGGCCAGACGGCCGCCTCCTCCTACAAGCCAGCCATCTTAAACAATGGCTTGCGCGTGATGGTCCCCCCCCACATTAGCATTGGGACCCGCGTGGTGGTGATGACCGGGGACGGCTCCTACGTGGAGCGCGCCAAGGACTGAGGCTCCGTTGGGATCGCCTGCGCCGCATCGCCAATGGGCTCTGCAGCGCCCCTGACGCCCACAACCTCACAACCGTGGAGCCACAGGCACCCTGGCCCCACAACCGCTGCCCATAAGCCCTGGCCCAATAAGCCCTGCCCCGCATCCCCTTGCCGACCGGCCTGACGGGAACGGGGTGAGGCTTGGCTTGGTCCATGGCGGCTGACCTCGGCGACCCCAAGGGGCCGCTCAAGGGGGGCCAGGCAGCGTTCGTCGATTTACGTCAAATTTGGCTCCCCGAGGCCCTGCGCTTGCCGAGGCGCGACATTGTGGGTTAGCAAATAAGGTACAATGCCACGCGGCGCGGGGCACGTGCGCGGCCGAGCAGAAGCCGAAGAGGCCCCGCCAGGGAGGAATGCGTTGAACAACGAGGTCGTCTCGACGCTCGCCACCAGGCCGTCCGCTCGCCCCGCCACAGCTGTTGTTGCCGATGAGGGCACGCGGCCGCTGATCGAGATCGACGACCTCCACGTGCAGTTCACCACCTCGCATGGCACCGTAAGGGCCGTGGAGGGGCTCAGCTACTCGGTCCACCCCGGCGAAATGGTGGCCATCGTCGGGGAGTCGGGCTCCGGCAAGTCGGTATCGGCGTTGGCCGTCATGCAGCTGTTGCCCGCGGGCAGCGCGCGCATTCCCAAAGGCTCGGTGCGCTTCGACGGCCGCGAACTGCTGAAGCTCTCCGACGAGGAGATGCGTCGCATTCGCGGCCGGGAGATCGCCATGATCTTCCAAGAGCCCATGACCTCGCTCAATCCGGTATTGCGGATCGGGCTGCAGATCATGGAGCCGCTGGCCATTCACTTAGGCATGGACGAGAGAACTGCGCGCGCTCGGGCCGTCGAGCTGCTCACCCTCGTCGGCATCACCGATCCCGAAAGTCGCCTGCAACAGTATCCCCATCAGCTCTCTGGCGGCATGCGCCAGCGCGTGATGATCGCGATCGGCCTCTCGTGCAATCCCAAGTTGCTGATCGCGGACGAGCCAACCACCGCGCTCGATGTCACCATCCAAGCGCAGATCCTGGAGCTGATGAAGGATCTGTCGCGTCGGCTCGGCGTCGCCATCGTCATCATCACGCACAACCTCGGCATCGTTGCCCGCTACGCCGACCGCGTGAACGTCATGTACGCAGCGCGCCTGGTGGAGAGCGGCACCGCCGAACGCGTGTTTGCGCGCCCCTTGCATCCTTACGCCCGCGGGCTGTTGAGCGCCGTGCCGCGGCTCGATCGCGGCCGCGCCGCCAAGTTGTCGACAATCGATGGAGCCCCGCCGAACCTGCTCAACCCCCCATCGGGCTGCCGCTTTCGCCCGCGTTGCCGCTTTGCCATCGAGCGGTGTCTCACCGACCCGGCGCTCGCGCTGGGAGAGCCGGACCATCATGCGGCGTGCCATCGCCTGGTCGAGATCGAAGCGCTCGACCCGCCATCACCACATACGCAATCGACGTCCAAGCCGGCCATCAACGGCCAGGCAGCCGCCGCCATCCTCGACATCAGGGGCGCAAAGAAATACTTCCCCGTCCGCATCGGCTTTCTGCGACCGCCCAAGCAGGTGCGCGCCGTCGATGATGTGACCATAGATGTCCGCGCCGGCGAGACGCTGGGCCTTGTTGGTGAGTCAGGCTGCGGCAAGTCGACGCTCGGCCGCCTGGTCTTGCGCCTTGACGATCCGACGGGTGGCGAAATTCGCTTCGAGAGCACCGATTTGGCCGGACTCGATCGAGACGCCATGATCGCAGTGCGCAAGAAGATGCAGGTGATCTTCCAGGACCCCTACTCTTCCCTTAACCCGCGCATGACTGTGGGTCAGATCATCGCCGAGCCGATCCGTGTCCATGGGATCCTGCCAAAGGCCCAGATTTCCGATCGCGTCGCCGAATTGCTGCAGCTTGTCGGGCTGTTCCCCTATATGGCGCTGCGCTACCCACATGAGCTGTCGGGCGGACAGCGCCAGCGGGTCGGCATTGCTCGGGCCTTGGCGGTCAACCCGCGCGTGATCGTCTGCGACGAAGCTGTGTCAGCCCTCGATGTGTCAATCCAGGGCCAGGTCATCAATCTGCTTGAGGACCTGCAATACAAGCTTGGCCTCACGTACCTGTTCATTGCTCACGACCTCGCCGTGGTGCGCCACATCTCAAGCAAGGTCGCGGTGATGTATCTGGGCCGCATCGTCGAATACGCCCCAGCGGACGTGCTGTTCGCCAATCCGAAGCACCCCTACACACGCGCTCTGCTGGCCGCAGCCCCGGTCCCCGATCCCGTCGTTGAGCGCACGCGGCCGCGCACCATCATCAAGGGGGAGCTGCCAAGCCCGCTCAATCCACCGAAGGGCTGTGTGTTCCATCCGCGCTGCCCGTTGGCGACGCAGGAATGCCGGCAGGGCATCCCGGCCGCGCGCGAGCTGGCGCCCGGCCACTCGGTCGCCTGCATCCACGCTTGAGAAAGGTGGCCGCAAATCGCCTGGCAGTCCGAGGCCCTATAGCCAGCATCGGGCAACTGCGCCACCTCGGACAGAGCCCAATCATACAAAGG
Organism: Hyphomicrobiaceae bacterium; assembly: GCA_036558085.1. Taxonomy (GTDB): domain Bacteria; phylum Pseudomonadota; class Alphaproteobacteria; order Rhizobiales; family Hyphomicrobiaceae; genus AWTP1-13. The sequence continues at coordinate 36,083 of DATBGH010000054.1, read as the reverse complement.
TTTGCCAGCGCTGTGATGGGGTGCGCAGCCCTGACGCTTGCGATCGGCCTCGCGCATGCGCAACAGCCCAAGCGCGGCGGTACGCTCAATTTTGCCGTCGTCGCTGAGCCGCTAAACTACGACTGCCACGCCAGCACCACGTTCGCCCTCATTCACACCATTGCGCCACACTATTCGCTGCTGGTGAAGTTCGATGGTGAGGGCTACCCCAAGGTGATCCCAGACCTGGCCCAGAGCTGGACCGTCGCGCCCGATGGCATGACCCTGACCTTCAAGCTCAAAGCGCCGGTGCAGTTCCATGACGGTTCGCCTCTCACCTCCGAGGACGTCAAGGCAAGCTATCAACGCATCATCGACCCGCCGCCGGGCGTGGTGTCGATCCGCAGATCCTACTACGCCGACCTCACGGTGGATGCGCCAGACCCAACTACGGTGACCTTCCAGCTGCGCAAGCCGATGGCCGGCGTGCTGGAGGCGCTGGCCTCGCCCTTCAATTGCATCTATAGCGCCGCCAAACTGAGGGTGAACCCGCGCTATCCAGAGACCGAGATCATGGGCTCGGGGCCGTTCACCTTGGTGGCCCATGTGCGCGGCACCAGCTGGGAAGGCCGGCGCTTTGCCGACTACTTCGACAAGGGCAAACCCTATCTCGACGGCTACAAAGCCTTCTTCGTGAAGTCGAACCGGGTTGTCCCCGGTATCCTTGGCGGCCAATTCGATGCCGAGTTCCGCGGCCGCAATCCCTCCGAGAAGGCGCAGCTGCTCGACAAGATGAAGGAAAATTTGGCGGTGTTTGAGAGTAGCTGGGTCAATAGCCTCATCATCGTCTTCAACACCAAGCGCAAACCCTTCGATGACGTGCGCGTGCGCCAGGCGCTGAGCCTGGCGATTGACCGTTGGGGTGGCTCGGAGGCCCTCTCGAAGATATCGCTCCTCAAGTACGTGGGCGGGGTCATGCGCCCGGGCTACGCAATGGCACTGCCCGAGTCGGAACTCGTCACGTTGCCTGGATTTTCCAAGGACATCGCCAAGTCGCGCGAGGAGGCGAAGAAGTTGCTCGAGGAGGCCGGCGCCAGCAATCTGCAATTCAAGCTGCTCAATCGCAACATCGCCGACCCTTATACGCCTGGTGCCGTCTACTCGATCGAGCAGTGGCGCCACATCGGCGTGACCGCCACGCACGAGCAGTTCGAGACCAAACTCTACCAGGATCGCGTGGCGGCAGGTGATTTCGACGCAGCCATTGAGTTTCAGGCCGATTTCATGGACGATCCCACGGCGCAATTTTCCAAGTTCCTCACCAAGAGCGCATCGCCCAGCGGTTACTCTGGGCACTCCGACACGAAGCTCGACGACATGTACGAGCGGCAGCGGCACGCCATTGATCTCGCAGAACGCACAAGCATCGTGCGCGAAATGGAACGCTACGCGCTGGTGCAAGCCTATAACGTGCCGCTCCTGTGGTGGCAGCGCATCCTCGTCAATCACAGGAAGATCAAAGGTTGGTACGTGACGCCCAGCCACTATCTCTGGCAGGACTTGTCGACCGTCTGGCTCGATCCGTAGCCACTGCCAGCTCGCCCACCGCGCAACGGCGCACGGCTCGGGATGCGCCCGCTCTCAGTCCTGGTATAGTGCAAACCCCATGCTCTGGTATGCGACCCGTCAATTGCTCCTGTTGATCCCGACGCTGGTGGGCGTCGCGGTGGCCGTGTTCTTTCTCATCCGCGTTATGCCCGGCGACGTCGTGGTCGTGAAGCTGCGTGCAGACGGGGCTGCGGTCTCAGAGGAGACGATTCAAGCCGAGCGCAAGCGGTTGGGTCTCGATAAGCCGCTCTATCAACAGTTCTCTGAGTACATGCTGGGCTTGCCGCGGCTCGACCTCGGCAAGTCGCTGTGGACCGGGGAGCCGGTCACCAAAGAGATCGTGCTGCGCATGCCGGTCTCCTTCCAGATCGCGCTCATGGCCGGCATCATAGCCGTACTGATCGCCATCCCGCTCGGCACAATCTCCGCGCTCTACCGCGATACCTGGATCGACCATGCCGTGCGGGTGGTAGCCGTATCAGGGCTCGCCATCCCCTCGTTCTGGCTCGGCATGCTGATCATCCTCGGACTTCTATCACTCTTCAACTGGCTGCCTAAAATCGGCTACGTGCCCCTGTGGGAGGATCCGATCGCCAACTTGTCGGTGACCATCTGGCCCGCCGCCTCGGTGGGCTACCGCTATGCCGCAGTGGCAACGCGCATGATGCGTTCATCACTGCTTGAGGTGATGCGCGAGGATTACATTCGCACCGCGCGCGCCAAAGGCGTCTGGACGCGACTGATCATGCGCCGACACGCGCTGCGCAACGCCCTGCTGCCGGTGGTGACCGTGATCGGGCTCGAATTTGCCTTCCTGATTGGCGGCCTCGTGGTCACCGAGCAGGTGTTCAACATCAATGGCATCGGCAAGCTGTTCGTGGACGCCACCGCGCGCGGCGACTTCAATTTGATCCAAGGACTGGTGCTGCTGATCGCCACCATCTTCGTGCTCGTCAACCTACTCGTGGACCTCATCTACGGTTGGCTCGACCCGCGCATCCGCTTGCGCTAAGCAATCACATGGCCGTCATCGTCACCCCCTCCGCTCCCGTCGATACGCTGCCCAAGCGTCCCAATGCGCTTTGGCAGTTCATCAAAACCCAGCCGCTCGGGCTCGTCGGGTTCTTGATCATCGCCCTCTATGTCGTGTGCGCCGTCGGCGCCAGCTGGATCTCGCCGTTCGATCCGGAGGCTATCGATTTTAGCGCCATGCTGGCGCGCCCCGGCGGTGAGCACTGGTTCGGCACCGACCAATATGGGCGCGACGTGTTCTCGCGCATCGTCTACGGCTCGCGCACCGCGCTAGCGGTGGGGATCATTTCTGCAATCGCCGGCTGCACGCTTGGTGCGCTGCTGGGGGCTGCGTCCGGCTACTTCGGCGGCCGCATCGACAACGCCATTCAGCGCCTGGTCGACATCATGCTGTCGTTTCCGATCATTGTCCTGGCAATGGTGGTGGTGGCGGTGCTGGGCAAGCGCCAGTGGCTCGGCATCGACTTCAACCTGATCGCCGCCATCACGCTGCCGATCGCACCCAGGATGGAGCGCGTGGCGCGTGCGTCCACGCTCTCGATCGTCGCCATGCCCTTCATCGACGCAGCGCGCGCGGCAGGTTTCGGTCACACGCGTATCATCCTGCGCCACATCACCCCCAATATCGTGGCGCCCTACCTCATCATGGTATCGGCCTCGATGGCGCAGGCGATCCTGTTGGAGGCAAGCCTATCGTTCTTGGGCCTGGGTGTCACAGAGCCGACGCCGGCTTGGGGGCTGATGCTCTCGGGCGCGAGCGCCGACTTCTACCAGACCGCGCCGTGGATGATCGTGTTTCCCGGGCTCGCCATTACGCTCGCCGTCTTTGCCTTCAATCTGTTTGGCGACAGTTTGCGCGACTGGCTCGACCCGAAGCTCAAGAGTTGAAGCCCCCTCGGCCAGCACAGGGCGGGGCAGCTCGGCGCCTACACGCCCAGTGCCCTGCGCACCGTGAACACCTCCATGATGCGCGCGCCCTTGTGGGGGCCATCGCACACGAACTGCCAGCGGCCCTCGCTATAGGTGTCACACAGCTTCACGCCCTTGATCAGCACCCAATGGCCCTCTTTGCCCTTGTGGATGGCCAAGATGTAGTGGATCCAGGCGTTGCGCGGCTTCTGCATCCACGACCACAACGACGGTCGCTCCTTGCGAGGAAGCCGCGTGTAGTTCTCGGTGAGCTCCATGCTGTAGCCGAAGTGGGCGAGCGCCGCGGCCACCTCTTCAGCGTCCGTGCCGCGCACAATAGGCTTGCGGCTGGACGAGACGTCGCGCACGGCCCGGATCTCCTGCTCCACCCGGCTCACCGAATAGCCGGTAATGGCAGAGAGCACGATGGGCCCGCAGAAGGCAGCTCGGCCGGTGTCGTTGCGCGCCTCGTTGAGGCTCGAGGTAAGCCGAGCCGCGCCGTCGTCGAGGAATGACATGCAAGACGTCCCCCGAATGCCAAATCGGTTGGTTAACGAATCTTTCCACGCGTCCCTTAACGAAACGTTTACGCGACGGCTGCCACGGCTAAACCCGCTCTCCGGCTGGAGCGAACGAGCGCGGGTGGGCTTTTGCAGCCAACCCCTCCTGTCCGGGACCCGGCTTGGCTCGCCTCCCGCTCACACGCCATGCTCGCCTTGTTGCGAGCGTGGGGGGCGAGGTTACGCATTCGTAATTTTGGCCCTTGGATGATCTCTGGCTAAGGTCGCGCCCTCGGTGCCAACGCCAGCTTCTGGCGCGCATCGCTGCCTCAGGTGCCCAATGCACGCAACACCACGCCGACGGAATACCTGCGGGCTCGCCCCGCTGCTGGCGCTTGCCATGGGCGCAGTCGCGGCGAGCACGGCGGTGGCGCAGACCCCGACGAGCCCGCGCAGCGGTGCTCCCACACAAGGCTCCCCGTCCGCTGGCGAGAAGACGGATCTCTTGCGCCTGTTTCCGCCCGATGCCGTATCGCGACACACGCTCGTGCGGGACGACAGGCGCATCCCCTACACGGCAACCGCCGGCACCTTGCCGCTCCTGGGCGCTAAGGGTGAGACCAGCGCCCGCATCTTCTTCGTCGCCTACACCAGTGACGAGAAGGCGGCGGATCGGCCGATAACGTTTGTGTTCAACGGTGGACCCGGCGCCAGCTCGGCCTACCTACATCTGGGTGCGATGGGGCCGCGCACCATCAACTTCTCCGCCAACGGTGCCGCCGCGGTGCAGCCGGTCGAACTCGTCGACAACCCCGATACCTGGCTCGACTTCACCGACCTCGTTTTCGTGGATCCGGTGGCGACCGGCTACAGTCGTAGCGCAGGCGGCACGGATGAAGCAGACAGGGCCTTCTTCAGCGTCGACAAGGATGCCGATGCAATGGCGGATTTTGTGCGCCTTGCGCTCACCCGAACGGGGCGCGCACTGTCGCCGGTATTCCTTGCCGGCGAGAGCTACGGGGGGTTTCGGGTGGCGCTGCTTGCTCATCGCCTCCTTGCCAACGGCGCGGCGGTCAAAGGCGTGGCCATGATCTCACCGGCGCTGGAGTTTTCCATGTTGCGCAGCAACCCCTACGCGCAGCTGCCGCTCGCGCTGGCACTCCCTTCGATTGCCGCAACGCACCTTGAGCGACGTGATGGCGCAGGAGGCTCGCTCGACATCCTGCCGGAGATCGAGCACTTCGCGCGCTCAACCTATCTCGTGCACCTGGCGGCAGGCCAAAAGCCCGATGCGGAGATCGACCGCACCCTGGCGCGCTATACCGGGCTAACCGCCGAGACCATCCGCAGCCACCTGAGCCGGGTGTCGATGCGCACCTTCACACACGAATACGAAGCGCGGGGTGATCGCGTGCTCAGCCGCTACGACGGCACGGTCAGCGTGCCGGTGCCGCGCCGCGGCAACATCCACTTCGATCCGATCCTCGACGCAGCCGTCACCGCGTTGACGCCCGCCTTCACCCACTATGCCGGCGCCGAGCTCGGCTATCGCACCGACCTCGAATACCACCTGCTCAACCGCGCAGTGAGCGGCCATTGGGATTTCGGCACATCGCCGACACACCAGGGTTTTGCCAGTGCGTTGGGAGAGTTGCAGATGGCACGCGCCCAGAACCCGGCGCTGGGTACGCTCATCGCTCACGGGTACACGGACCTCGTCACCCCCTATGCGGTTTCGCAATACCTGGTCGACCAGCTCTCCCCACTCGAGGGCGCGCGGCCTGTGGAGCTCAAACTCTACCGTGGTGGGCACATGATGTACCTGCGCCCATCCTCCCGCAGCGCCTTCACCCAGGACGCCCGCAGTTTCTATCGCAGCGTGCTGAAAGGCTCGTGAGGCCGAGGGCCGCTCAATCGAGACCGAGCTGCTTGACGCCGAGGTTGCGGAAGAGAGCCTTGAGGATGCCTTCATCCTTGGCCATCGACGGCGTCTCGTTCTTGACGTAGTCGAACACCTTGCCATCCTTGAGCCCGTACTGGGCGACGTGGTCGACCGACCCGTGCGAGCTAAAGTAGACCGCCACTACACGACGGTCCTTCTCTTTTGCCGCAAGGAACGCCGTTTGAGTCTCGACGCTGGAGATGTAGTAGTAGGCTGTACCCGTGCCCACCGACGCCGTCGTGGTGGGCGTGCCGAGGCTGGTCTTCACCTGCTCGGCACTCATGCCGGGGGAGATTTGCGCCAGGTCGTTCTCCTGGAAGAGGTGGCCGTGCTTGGTGACCGTCTCCACACATCCCGTGCACAGGATCCCAACCAGAGCCGCAAGCGCTAGGCTGCGGCCAAGAGCGCGCCCTGGAACCGCCAGCAACGCGGCTCTCGATCGGCCCGGCTCGTGTGCGCTACAGACACGCCGCATGGTTCGCCGTCGTTCCCCGAGAATCGCTTGTGCTCAAGCCCCATCGGGCTAGCGCAATGGCCGCCAATTGGCAACGCGCCCCGTCCCTCTCTCCTTGCGCGACCCTGCCGCCTCGCCAACCCTCGCCAACCCAAGGAAGAAGACGCAAATGCTCGCCTGGCTGAAGAACGGTCGCGAACGCCGGCAAGTTGCACGCTCACTTTATGGCTCGAGTGTGACCGCGGCACGGCGCGCCACCTTCTATGCCGAATGGGGTGTGCCCGACACGCTGGCAGGCCGCTTTGAGATGATTGCCCTGCACGTGGCGCTGCTCCTGCATCGGCTCGCCGCTGTTAGCGCGCCAGACCGACGGCTCGCAATCGCCCTGACCGAAGTGTTCGTAGTCGACATGGACGACAGCATGCGGGAGCTGACATTCGGCGATCTGGCGGTGCCGCGCGAGATCAAGCGCGCCACAGCGGCGCTCTTTGATCGCCATGCCGCCTATCTTGCGGCTTTGGCGGGGAGTTCCGATATCTCGTTGAGCGATGTCCTCAAGGTGCAGCTGGCCTATCTCGGTGGCGGTAGGCTGAACACGCGCGGGCTCTCGGATTATGTGCAGAGCTGCGCCAGGGCTCTTGACGCGCAGCCGACGGCGCAGATCCTTGCGGGCAAGGTCGAATGGCCTGACCCGGCAGCGGCCTGAACCTGGACCTCCCGCATGAAGCCTCTTGCATGAACCGTCTTGGCGGCCTTGGCAATGAAGCACGACAGCACCATGAGCGAGCTCACCTGGAACCACGCCGTACGCGAGGTGCCTCAGTCGGGCCTCACAGTTTCACGCGATGCCGGCCCCGACGAACTCACCGCCGTCGCCCAGGCTCTCGGCCTCATCGCCTGCACCGGCCTGCGGGCGCACTACACCCTCCAACCGATCTCAGGCGGGCGCTACCGGCTCTCGGGTCAGCTCCACGCCGACGTGACCCAGGCATGTGTCGTCACGCTCGACCCGATTGAGGGTCGGCTTGAGGAGAGCTTCGAGGCCACGTTCTGGCCGCGCGAAGCCATGCCCGCGCCCGAGAGCGGGGAGCTCGCCATCGACGATGCGCCAGAACCCGAGCCGATCCTCGCCGGCCAAATTGCGGTTGGCCGCATCATTTTCGAGAGCCTCGCCGCGGCCCTTGAGCCCTATCCGAGAAAGCCTGGCGCCGTTCTGGATTGGCAGCCATCCTTGCCCACCGAGGCCAACGCAACCCCTGCCACTAGTCCCTTTGCAGTGCTGGCCAATCTCAAGCCCAAGGGCTGACGGGCGCGCGTGCCGCCGCGGGCCTCGCATGCGCGCAGGGTCGCTGCGTGCAGCCGAGAATCTGGTTGTCTCGTAGCGGCAACCGGCTATGGTCGATCGTCTTTGGGGGCGACCGCGGTTGAAACCGGGGCCCGCCGGGCCAGCGGTCGGTCGGGCCACGGCGGCGGACAAGGAAGCATGCCAGCACCGCGGACCATTTCGCTTGACGCCATGGGAGGCGACGCGGGTCCTGCCGTCGTGGTGCCCGGCGCCGCCATTGCGCTCGAACGCCATCCGGGCCTGCGCTTTCTGCTCTTTGGCGATGCAGCCCGCATCAATCCGCACCTGGAGGCACATCCCGCGCTCGTTGCACGCTCGCGCATTGTCCACACCGATGCGGTAGTGGAGATGCGCGACAAGCCAAGCCAAGCCCTGCGCCGGGGGCGCAGCTCCAGCTTGTGGCTGTCGCTTGAGGCCGTACACAAGGGCGACGCTGATTTCATGGTCTCGGCCGGCAATACCGGCGCGCTGATGGCCATGGCCAAGCTCGTCCTGACCACCATGCGCGGCATCGACCGTCCAGCGATCGCCGGCCAATGGCCCACGCTGCGCGGCACCTGCATTGTCCTCGACCTCGGCGCCAACATTGGCGCCACCGCCGGGCAGCTCACGGAATTTGCCATGATGGGCGCCGCGATGGCGCGCGCCATCCTGCACGTCGAGCGGCCGCGGGTGGGTTTGCTCAACATCGGCGTGGAGGAGATCAAGGGCATCGAGGAGGTCAGGCAGGCCAATGCCTGGCTTAAGGAAAACGAGTTTGGCATCGAGTACTGCGGCTTCGTGGAGGGCGACCAAATCGGCCAGGGGATCGCCGATGTCATCGTCGTCGAGGGCTTCGCCGGCAACATCGCGCTCAAGACGGCAGAAGGCACCGCCAAGCAGATGGCGGCGTGGATCCGCGAGGCCTTTTCCACCTCGCCCACGGCCAAGCTCGGGGGGCTGTTGGCACAGACCGGGCTGCGCGCCCTGAGGGACCGGATGGATCCACGCCGCTTCAATGGCGGGCCGTTTCTCGGCCTCAAGGGCATCGCCATCAAGAGCCACGGAGGCACCGACGCCCTCGGCTTCGCCAGCGCCATCGAAGTCGGCTACGACATGGCCGACAGCCGCGTCATCGAGCGCCTGGCCTCCGACCTCGACGCGCTCCACGGCAAGCTAGGCGAGCCCCAACAGGCCCGCGGCTCATGACGGTCCCGCGACAAACACTTTGCCAGTGCGGGCGGGTTGGTTCCGCTTTGCGCGCCACTGTGAGGTGAGACGTGGCCTACATTCGATCCGTGATCCGCGGGGTCGGCGCCCACCTGCCCAAGCGCATCTTGACCAACGATGACCTCGCCCGCCTCGTCGACACCTCCGACGTCTGGATCCGCGAGCGCACTGGCATCCTACAGCGCCACATCGCCGAAGACGGTGAGCTCACGTCGGATTTGGGGATTGCGGCTGCCCGCCAAGCCCTCGTGCGCGCCGCCATTGATCCCGTCGATATCGATCTCGTCGTCTGCGCCACCTCGACGCCCGATCGCACGTTTCCGGCGACGGCCGTGCGCATCCAGTCCGGCCTCGGCGTGTCCAAGGGTGCAGCCTTCGACGTGCAGGCCGTATGCTCGGGCTTCGTCTACGCCTTGTCCATCGCCGACAATTTCCTCAAGGCCGGACAATTCAAGCGCGCGGTGGTGGTCGGCGCAGAAACCTTCTCGCGCATCCTCGACTGGAAGGATCGAGGCACCTGCGTGTTGTTTGGAGATGGCGCCGGTGCCGTCGTGCTGGAAGCCCAATCGCAGCTCGGCAACCGGGATGAGCGGGGCATTCTCGCCACCCGGATCCGTTCCGACGGCCGCTTTGAGGAGCTGCTCTACGTCGATGGTGGGCCGGGCTCCACCAAGACCACAGGCCATCTGCGCATGAACGGGCGCGAGGTCTTCCGCCACGCCGTGCAAAAGATCTCCGGTGTCATCGAGGAGACGCTGGTGATGACTGGCTATGCTCCCGATGAGATTGATCTTTACGTCCCCCACCAGGCCAACAAACGCATCCTCGATGGCATCGCTCAGCGTCTTGGCATCCGCCCAGACAAGGTCGTCTACACCTTGGCCAAGCACGGCAATACGTCGGCAGCCTCCATCCCGCTCGCCCTCAACCAGGCCCTCGAGGACCACCGCTTGAGCGAAGGACGGCTGGTGCTGATGGAGGCGATGGGCGGGGGTCTGACATGGGGCGCTGCGCTGGCGCGTTGGTGAAAGTCCACAGCGTTCGATTTAAGTGTGCAATTTCAGCCGGTTGTTGTTGACCCCGGAAAATGCGGCCATTAGCATCGAAAATGGTAGGGTGCTGGGGAGGGGCGGAATACCATGGGTGGCAAAACGCTGACGCGTGCAGATCTCGCAGAGGCTGTGGTCCAGAAAGTCGGACTACCCCGCAATGAGTCCCAGGAACTGGTCGAGCTCATCTTGCGCGAGATTTCGAGCAGCCTGGCAACAGGCCAGTCCGTTAAACTGTCCTCCTTCGGCTCCTTCGGCATCCGCAAGAAGGGCGAGCGGGTGGGCCGCAATCCCAAGACCGGGCAGGAAGTGCCCATCACGCCGCGGCGCGTGCTGGTGTTCCGGCCGAGCAACATCATGAAGCAGCGCATCAATGCCGGGCTGATCCGGCGCAATGCGGCGGAATAGGCGGCGACTTTCGGCGGGGATTGGCCGTGTCCAAGGCGGCAGAAGCATTTCGCAACATCAGCGAAGTGGCGCTAGAGCTGGGCGTCAAGAAGCACGTGCTGCGCTTCTGGGAGGTCAAATTCCCGCAGATCAAACCCATGAAGCGCGGGGGCGGGCGGCGCCTCTACAGGCCAACCGACGTTGAGCTGCTGAAGGCCATTCGCAACCTGTTGCAGAACGCCGGCTACAAGATCGAAGGCGTCCAGCGCTTGCTGCGCGAACAGGGCATCGAACAGGTTAAGGCGGCAGGTGCCAGCTGCGCCACCGCCACCCGCCCGGACCGGTCGCGCCGACCGGCGCAACCTCCCGCCGACGCGGCCCCGTCGGTTCGCCTGAGTGCCGCCGAGTTCGGGGCCCTGCGCAGCATCGCCGCAGAACTCGATGCCTGCCGGATCATGCTGGCCGGGGCGATTGCCGTCGTCCCACCGGAAGCCCACGATCGGGTCGCCTGAGCTGGCAACACCGGCTCTGGCGTTGTAAGGGGACGGTCGCCCTTTGTGCCGGAGGGACCTCACCGCCGCTGCTCAAATGTCCGTGTCACCTTCCCATAACCTGCTCACCGACTTGCTCGGCGTGCGCGTCGGCCATGCTCATGATGCTCGTATCGCCAGCGGCGTGACGGCCATTGTCTTTGATATCGCCAACGTCGCCTCGGTGGTCACGCGCGGTGGTGCGCCGGGTGCCCGGGATACGCCGTTGCTGGAACCGGAGATGACGGTGCGGGGCGTCGATGCCGTGCTGCTCTCCGGCGGCTCCGTATTCGGCCTCGACGCCGCCGGGGGGGCCATCGCGCTCCTGCGCCGGCAGGGCCGCGGCATCACCATCGGTGCCGTCAACGTCCCGATCGCCGTTGGGGCCATTGTCTTCGATCTGATGAACGGGGGAGACAAAAATTGGGGCCGCATGCCGCCCTATTGGGAGCTTGGCTGGCAGGCGACCGAGACAGCCCGTGGCGGTCCCTTCGCTCTGGGCACGGTGGGTGGCGGTTATGGTGCTACAACCGCCAACCTCAAGGGTGGCCTCGGATCGGCGAGCGCCGTGACGGCGTCCGGATTTGGGGTCGGCGCCATCGCCGTCGTCAACGCTGTGGGCTCTGCCGTGATCGGGGATGGACCGCACTTTTGGGCCGCGCCGTGCGAAGTCGGCGCCGAGTTCGGTGGCTTGGGACTGCCCGCCCAGCTGCCGCGCGAAGCCCTCAGACTGCGCCTGAAAGGCGCAGTGCCATCCACGACCATTGCCCTCGTCGTCACCGACGCTGACCTGACCAAGCCCCAGGCGAAACGGCTGGCCCTCATGGCCGACGACGGACTGGCGCGCGCGCTGAGGCCCGTCCATGCCCCCATGGACGGGGATACGGTGTTTGCGGTCGCGACTTTGCAAAAGCCCGTGCGGGAGGAGGCGTTGGAACTCACCGACATCGCTACCACCGCTGCCGATTGCCTGACCAGGGCGGTGGCGCGCGGTGTCTATGAGGCCACTGCCTTGCCTTTCCCCGGCGCCCTGCCGGCCTGGAAGGATCGCTTCGCTGGGCTTACCGCGCCGGGGGCCACGCCATGAGCCGCATGCGACTGCTCGCGGCCTGCCTGATCGGCCTGATCCTGGTCCTCCTCCTTGGTTGGCAGGCGCAGCGTGAGCAACTCGTCAAGACGTGTCTGCAGAGCGGTGGCGCCTGGACGGGCAGCAGCTGCGGCCCGCTGCGCATCCGCCCGATCCTGCAGCGCGACCTTGAGCGGTCCTGAAGGAGGACAGCCAAGCGCCGCTTCGCTTCAGGCGCTTGTCAAAAGATCGGTGCACTGGGCTAGGAAGTTCGCACGTCGGCGCGGCGGCTCATCCAAGAAGATGAGACTGTGCCCAAAGATGAAGGCATAGAACAGGACGGCGCGCGCCTGCGCTTGCTTGGCATCCAGTCCGAGCTGTCGATAAAGCCTCGCGACCCGTTTTAGTCGCGCCGCGTCGACCTTGGCCGCGGCGGCGGCGGCCGATGCATCCGATCGCGCCCACTGCCGGATCGCCAGCTCAATGGCGATGCCTTGCGCACTGACGCGCTCCGAGTAGAGCTGGATCAGCGATTTCAGGCGCTCGCCGGCGCCTTCCTTGCCAAGCTCTGTTTGCTGCTCGATCGCTGCCTCGCGCCCGCGCACCCAGGTCTCCAACAGCGCCTCGAGGAGCGCCCGGCGATCCTTGAAGCGGCGATAGAAGCCTCCCTTGGTCACCCCCAATCTGGCCGCCAGCACTTCGACGCGGACGGCATCGACGCCACCGTGTGCAAGCTCCGCTAGGCCCGCCTCGACCCACCTTGCCATTGCATCGTCGACTTGCATGGTTGGCTCTCTCGATTGTGATACGGCAGCGTATTGCGCACTGCGCGGCGCCGTGATACGGCACCGTATCAGGCCCATTGCTCGGCCCCGCATGTCCCCTTTTGGCCTTCGACCCCGCACAGGAGTTCGCCATGACCCGGCAACAGCAAATCGCCCTGTTGAAGCGGCTGCTGCGGCATGTCGATGCGAAGACCACGCATTTGGCCGACGTACCCTGGCACAATGATGTTGCGGTCTACACCGATCCCGCCCACCACGCCCGCGAACGCCGGATCCTCTTCCGCCAGCGTCCGCTGCTCATGGGCTTTGCCTCCGAGTGGGCCGGACCCGGTGCCTTCCGAACCGAAGATTATGCAGGGTTGCCGATCCTCATCGCCCGCGGTCGCGACCACAAACTGCGGGCCTTTCTCAACGTCTGCCGCCATCGCGGGGCCAAGGTGGCGCAAGGTTGCGGCAAGGCCCGCGTCTTTTCGTGCCCTTATCATGCGTGGACCTATGATCTTGCTGGCAGGGTGATGGGCATCCCTGACGAGCGCGCCTTCCCCGGCGTGCGTGACGGGCGAGGCTCGCTTGCGGAGCTGCCGCTGTGCGAGAAGTACGGTCTCGTGTGGGTGATCCCGACGGCGTCGGCGGCTGCTTCGGCCGGGTTCGACATCGACCCCTGGCTCGGTGGACTTGCACCCGAACTCGCCCACTACGATTTTGCCTCTTGGTCGTTTTACGACAGGCGGGTCGTCCCGGAGAGCATGAACTGGAAGCTGTTGGTCGATACCTTTCACGAGGGCTACCACATCGGCTTTCTGCACAAACAGTCGCTTTCCGGCATCCTTCACGGCAACGTCACCGACTTCGAGGCCTTCGGCCCTAATCATCGTCTCACCATGCCCCGCAAGAAGCTCGAGCGTCTCAAAGCCGAGCCCGAAGACGCGTGGGACCTCATGTGGCATACGACACTCATCTATTCGCTATTTCCCAACACGCTGCTGATGATACAGGGCGATCACGTTGAGCTTGCCCGCATCTATCCAACGCAAGATCGCACAGACCGCGCCGTGATGGACCTTGCACTCTACGTGCCCAAGGCGCCGAGCACCGAGAGCGAGCGAGAGCATTGGGACAAGAATATGCAGCTCGTTCTCGACGTGGTGACGGGGGAGGATTTTCCCGCCGGCCGCACCATCCAGATCGGCCTCAACTCCGGCGCGCAGACCCACACGGTCTACGGCCGCAATGAGCCCGCGATGATCCACTACCACCAATCGATGCTAAAGGCGCTGGGCGGCTCGGCGGCCCTGCCCCAAGGAGCGGGATCGTCGCACAAGTCTGTGCGTTGCGCTCTTGGCGAACGCAGCAACCGGCGTGGCACTGCCATCGCCGGCCCAGCGCTGCCACGATCCTGAGCGCGGCCGCAAGCAGCAAGGGAGCTCGCCGGCATCTTGCCGACACGGGTACCCGACTTTAGAACCGGTCCGCCCGATAGGGCCGTGGATCGGTAAACGGTGCCTCCCCCGTCATCATCTCGGCGAGCAGCCGGCCGGTGACGGGACCCATCGTGAAACCCAGGTGATGGTGACCGAAGTTGAGCCACAGCCCCTCGTGCTTGGGTGCCTGGCCCACGATCGGCAGCATGTCCGGCAGACACGGACGCCGCCCGAGCCAGGGCTGCGCGTCCACGCGTTCGCCAAGCGGGAAGATCTCACGCGCCAGCGGCTCCACCCGTTTGAGCTGCACGGGCGTGGGCGGGGCATCGCGCAGGGCAAACTCGGCGCCGGTGGTGAGGCGGATGCCCTTCACCATTGGCGTCAGCGCGTAGCCATACTGCACGTCGATGATCGGTCGGTTGAGCGTGGCATTGCCTTGCGCTTTGAAATGCATGTGATAGCCGCGCTTCACGCCAAGCGGGATGCGGTAGCCCAGAGGCTGGAGCAGGTCACCCGACCATGGGCCCAGTGCGACGACTACGGCAGGCGCGGCCACCGGCCCCTCGCTGGTGCGCACCTGCCAACCCCCGTGCATTGGCACAAGCGTGCGCGCATCGCCCGTCAGCAGTCGGCCGCCGCGATCGGTCAAGAGCCTGGCATAAGCCTTGGTAACGCCACCCGGATCGCTCACGCTCACGGGCTGCGGCATCCACACCCCGCCAGCGTCCCCGCCCCTCAAATGCGGTTCGAGCTCGGCCAGCCTACGCCCGTCGATCACCTCGTAGTTGATGCCGTAGGTCTTGCGCCAGGCCTCATCCTTGACGATCTCCGCGTTGAGCGCCGCGGGTGCGCGATAGAAGCGCAAGTAGCCGGTATGGCGCATCATGCTGGTGATGCCGGCGTCCGCCATCAACGCCTCGTGCTCCACGACACAGCGCTCAATGAGCGGACGCGCTGCCTGTGCCGTTGCCGCCAGCCGCCCCGGGGTCGAGGCCGCCCAATAGCGGTAGAGCCAGGGCGCGATCGTCGGCAGCGCGCTCCAGTGCAAATTGGCCTCGGGGCGCAGGTTGAGGGCGTACTGCACCATGAGGCCGATCTGGCGCGGAAAGGGGTAGGGCACGACGCCCTCGCGCTGGATGATGCCCGTGTTGCCAAAGCTCGTCTCCTCGCCCGGACCGCGCCGATCGAGGAGCACGACCGAGCGGCCGCGCTTTTGCAGATGCAGGGCCGTGGAGACGCCAATCATGCCGGCGCCAAGCACGATGACATCGGCGTTGCAAGGACCGTTCAAGTTCTATCTCATGAGGTTTGCCGCGCCATCGGCCGCGGCGGGGTGGGCCTTTCCCCACTATATGACGAACTTGCGATTGCTGCGCCAGACCGTCTCTGCTACTCGCTCTGGGTAACAGGCGCTGGAGAAGAGGCGCTGGCCTGCGCCGTCCTGGTTTTGAGCTCGCCGCGCGGGGCAAGGCAGCCGCAGGTGTCCGGACCCAGCCGCGGCCAAGACTGCCACAACGACCCCCGGGGGTTGGCGACATCCAGGGGTCGCGCAACAGCGTTCCCTTGAATGGTTTCCCCCTTGCAGAGAGGCGGCCATGATCCCGCGCTACACCAGGCCCGAAATGGCCAAGATCTGGGCTCCTGAGACGCGCTTTCGCATCTGGTTTGAGATCGAGGCGCACGCCGCCACCGCCATGGCGCAACTGGGCCTCATCCCCAACAGCGCCGCCAAGGTGATCTGGGAGAAGGGGGCCAAGGCGGTCTTCGATGTGGCCCGCATCGATGCCATCGAGCGGGAGGTCAAGCACGACGTCATCGCCTTCCTCACGCACCTGGCCGAGCACGTGGGACCCGAGGCGCGCTTCGTGCATGCCGGCCTCACCTCCTCCGACATCCTTGATACCTGCCTTGCCGTCCAGCTCACACGCGCGGCCGATCTCCTCGTTGCCGACCTCGACAAACTGCTCCTCGCGCTGAAGAAGCGCGCCCATGAGCATAAGCTCACCCCCACCGTGGGCCGCAGCCACGCCATCCATGCCGAGCCTACGACCTTCGGTCTTAAACTGGCGCAGGCCTACGCCGAGTTTGCACGCGCCAGGCAGCGCATGGTGCTGGCGCGAGGCGAGGTAGCCACCTGCGCCCTCTCCGGTGCGGTCGGCACCTTCGCCAACATCGATCCACGCGTGGAAGCCTATGTCGCCGAACGGCTCGGGCTTGCGCCGGAACCGATTTCCACCCAGGTGATCCCGCGCGACCGGCACGCCATGTACTTCGCCACGCTTGCCGTCATCGCCTCATCGTTGGAGCGCTTGGCCATCGAAGTGCGGCATCTGCAGCGCACCGAGGTGCTCGAGGCCGAGGAATACTTCTCGCCGGGCCAGAAGGGTTCCTCCTCCATGCCTCACAAGCGCAATCCGGTGGCCTCGGAGAACATCACGGGGCTTGCGCGCGTGGTGCGCAGCTTTTGCCTGCCGGCCATGGAGAACGTCGCGCTTTGGCACGAGCGTGACATCTCGCATTCCTCCGTCGAGCGCCTGATCGGTCCCGATGCAACCGTAACGTTGGACTTCATCCTCGGGCGGATGGCGGACCTGATTGATCGGCTCGTCATCTATCCCGAGAACATGGCTCGCAATCTCGGCCGGCTGGGCGGCCTTATCTACTCCCAGCGCGTGCTGCTCGCCTTGACCCGGAAAGGTGTCTCGCGCGAGGACGCCTACGCCATCGTGCAGCGCCACGCCATGGGCGTTTGGGAGGACCTCAACCGCGGCGGCCCCGACTTCCTGACGCGCCTGAAGGCCGATCGCGAGGTTGCCAAAGTCCTGCAACCGGCAGAGCTTGAGAGCCTGTTCGACCTCGACTTTCACCTAAAACACATCGACACGATCTTCGCCCGCGTGTTCGGCGCACCCGCTTAGCGGCCTGCGGCCTTGGTCTGCCTCAAAGGGTATTGCAGCGTGCGGCCGCTCGGCCATTAAAGCGCATCAACGTGCTCGCGGATGGACCGCAGCACCGCGCGAAACATGGCGGGCGTAAGCTTGCCGGTATTCGTGTTGTAGCGGGAGCAGTGAAAACTATCGAACAGCACCAAGCCCGGCCGCACCGCGTGTTGGGCGCCGTGCGCAAACCGAAACGCGGATTTGCGCAGCGCAAGCGCGGCAAGGGTGCTGTCGTGAGCGATGCGGCCCAACGCCAAGAGGGCGGCCACGCGTCCCATCCTGGCCATGCGGGCGGCCAGAAACCGCCGACAGGTCTCGATTTCGCCCGGCGTCGGCTTGTTTTCTGGGGGCACACACCGCACCGCGTTGGTGATCATGCAGTCGATGAGCGTCAGCCCATCCTCGGCCTCTGCGCCGTAGCTGCCGCGGGCGAAGCCAAGTTCGAGGAGCGTTGCGTAGAGGAGATCGCCCGCAAAATCGCCAGTAAAGGGCCGGCCTGTGCGGTTGGCGCCCTTGCGGCCCGGGGCCAACCCCACGATCAGAAGACGTCCCGCCTCCGAACCGAAGGACGGCACTGCCCCGTTATGCCAACGCGGTTCGGCGGCACGATTGGCGGTGCGGAAAGAGACGAGCCGCGGACACAGCTGACAGTCGCGCGGCGCCTCAGCGACTGCTGTCAGCGATGCCGTCGTGCCGGCTGAGCCCATGGGTGGGCGCCCACTACCTCAGCGCACGTCCTCTTCATCGTCGGGATAGTCGAGGGTCGCCGGCGCGGGCGACGGCACCGGCCGACGCGTGGTCATGCGGGTGCCTGGCGCAGGCCGCGTCGCCGGATCGCGGCAGATCTGGTCCTCAAGATCGGCAAGGTCGATGAACTGGTCCGACTGTCGGCGCAGCTCGTCGGCAACCATGGGTGGCTGCGTCTGCAGCGTCGAAACCACGCTGACGCGCCGGCCGCGCAACTGCAAGGCGGCCACCAGCGCCCGGAAGTCGCCATCACCGGTAAACAGAACCACATGATCGAGATGCTCAACCAGGCGCATGGCATCGACCGTGAGTTCAATGTCCATGTTGCCCTTGATCTTGCGGCGACCGAGCGCGTCGGTGAACTCCTTGGTCGGTTTCGTCACCATGGTGTAGCCGTTGTAGTCGAGCCAATCCACGAGCGGACGAATGGAGGAGTACTCCTGATCCTCTGCCAGCGCCGTATAGTAAAGCGCGCGCACCAATTGACCCTTGGTACGGAACAAAGCCAGGAGGCGCTTGTAGTCGATGTCGAACCCGAGTGCCTTGGCAGTCGCGTAAAGGTTCGCACCGTCGATGAAGAGCGCCAGGCGCTCATTGGGGTAAAAATGCATTAGTCGACCCTCTAATTGGCAACGCCAACACCCCGCCAAAAATCTGGTGGGCTGTTACGTCTGGTCTTTTGGATAGGTAGGTCTTGCAGGCTTCGTGGCAAAGAGCAACAGTCCAGATGCAGCTCTGTCGCCCACGTTGTTTCATGGTAACAGAATTTCTAGTAGAGGTTGACGCCGGCAGCTCAGCCAAACCGGCAAGATTAAGTATAGCCGAGCCAGCTTTTACAGGAGAACTGTTGCCCGTTGCCGAACAACTTGCATCGCTCGCCAGCTTACGCTGCCGCAATGTGGCACAAATAAGGCGCCGAAACAGGGCACCGAAAGAGGGCGCCGGGACAAAGGCCCAGATTGGGCGGGGGCGGCCGGACGGGGGTGGCGGGAGGCGGGCGCACGAGACCAACTGCGGTGACGCTGCCAACCGACCGATTTTGGCAAGCGCGGCCGCCGTTGGGCCGGCCGCGCCGCGCAAGGGAGCTCGACCGGCAACTCTACTGGGCAAAATCGGGCCAGGGCGTCATGGGGGGACCGGTGATGGTCGTTAAGACCCTGCTCCTGGCGCTCGGCGCCAATCAGGCCGGCGCCTGGGGTCCGCCCGATCAAACCCTGGCGCGGGCACGGCGGGAATTGGCCTGTGCCGGCGTGCGCATCCTCGCTGCGTCCCATCTCTACCACACTCTGCCGCTGGGGCCTGGCCGGCAATCGCCCTACCTCAATGCTGTGCTCCTGTCCGCCGCGCCCCTGGGTCCTGCGGCGCTGTTGCGGCTGGTGAAGCGCCTCGAACGCCGCGCCGGGCGCCGCCTCAGCGCGCGCTGGGGCCCGCGTTGTCTCGACATCGATATCCTCGACTTCGGCGGCCGGCAGCTTGGCTGGTCGCGGCGCCGACTTCAGCGCCTGGCGCCCGGACGCCTGGTTCTGCCACACCCCCAGATCGATCGGCGCGCATTTGTGCTTATTCCCCTGCTCGAGGTCGATGCCCATTGGCACCATCCCATCCTGTCCAGCAGTGGGCGCGCCCTGCTGGCGAGGCTACCACCGGCCGGCCGTCGCGGCGTCCGCCGATCCCTTGCGTTTGCGGCTTCGGCATGCGAAAAGCGAGGCCATGAGCGCGCGCCCCGGAAGTAGCCTTCCGAGGGCGATGTTGCATGTACGAATTGGATCCACTCAGAGGGATGCTCGCATGGCGCGTGTGACCGTCGAGGACTGCGTCGACAAGGTTCCCAACCGATTTGAACTGGTGTTGCTGGCCGCGCACCGGGCGAGGTCGATTGCCAACGGGTCGCAGATCACGATCGAGGCGGAAAACGACAAGAACCCGGTCATCGCGCTGCGCGAGATCGCCGAAAAGACCATTCCCCCCGATGACATGCGCGAGGGGCTCATCCATTCCATCCAGAAGAACGTCGAGGTGGATGAACCGGAGACAGCCGCCGCGCCGATGCTGCCCGTCGATCGCCGTCCGGTGCTTGGTCGCGACGACCAGTCGAGCGACACGGTGGTCGACGTGATTACCGAGGAGCAGCTGCTCAGAGGCATGGAAAGCCTGACGCCGACCGAGCCTTCCGCCAACGGCGGCGGCAGCGGCTCGGGCTCGCGCTGAGGCGGCATAGCCTCTCTCACTTGGGACGCTGCTCACACCCAGGGGGCCGTCCTTGCAAGGAGCCCTGATATCGGCGCAGGCCGGACCGCGCGAGGCGTGGCATGATGCGCCAATACGAGCTTGTCGAACGGGTCCAGAAATACGACCCCAGCGCCAACGAGGCGCTGCTCAATCGCGCCTACGTCTATGCCATGCAGGCGCACGGCCACCAGAAGCGCGCTTCGGGTGATCCCTACTTCTCCCATCCCCTCGAAGTCGCAGCCATTCTGACCGAGCTCAAGCTCGACGACGCCACCATCGCCGCCGCCTTGCTGCACGACGTCATTGAGGACACCGACGTCACCCGCGCCGAGATCGACCAAAAGTTTGGCAAGGAGATCGGCGCCCTGGTCGAGGGCCTGACCAAGATCAAGCGTCTCGATCTCGTCACCAAGAAGGCCGAGCAAGCGGAGAATTTCCGCAAGCTGCTGGTGGCCATTTCGAGCGACATTCGCGTCCTGCTCATCAAACTGGCGGACCGGCTGCACAACATGCGCACGCTGGGACACATGAAGCCAGAGAGTCGCCGGCGGGTCTCCGAGGAGACGCTCGAGATCTATGCCCCGCTGGCCGGCCGCATGGGCATGCAGACGCTGCGCGAAGAGCTCGAGCAACTGGCGTTCAAATGGGGCCAACCCGACGCCTACAAGACGGTGGTCGACAAGCTCGACGACATCCATAAGCGCAATGCTGGCCTGGTCGAGGAAATCGTCGCCGCGCTCAAGGCCAAACTCGCCAGCGCGGGTCTTGAGGCCGAGGTCTATGGGCGCGAGAAGAAGCCCTTCTCCATCTGGCGCAAGATGGAAAACCGTCAGATTTCACTTGAGCAGCTGTCCGACATCTACGGCTTTCGCATCGTCGTGGACGGTGTCGACGCCTGCTATCGCGCGCTCGGCGTGGTGCATTCGGCCTGGCGAGCGGTGCCCGGCCGCTTCAAGGACTACGTCTCGACGCCCAAGCAGAACAACTATCAGTCGATCCACACCACCGTCGTGGGTCCGCGTCACCAGTGGGTCGAGCTGCAGATCCGCACCCGCGAGATGGACCAGATCGCCGAGTACGGCGTCGCCGCCCATGCCCTCTACAAGGACGGCGTAGGCACCGATGAGGACGGCGCGCACCCCAACGGCAGCACCGGGGCGCACAAGGAGAACCCTTACATCTGGTTACGCCGCCTGGTCGACACCCTGCTTGAAGGCGACAATCCCGAGGAATTCCTGGAGCACACCAAGCTCGAGTTGTTCCAGGATCAGGTGTTCTGTTTTACGCCCAAGGGCCGCCTCATCGCACTCCCGCGCGGCGCCACACCGATTGATTTCGCCTATGCGGTCCACACCGACGTTGGCAATGCCTGCGTCGGCGCGGTCATCAATGGGCGCCAGCTGCCCCTCACCACGCAACTCAAGAATGGCGACCAGGTGGAGATCTTGATGGCCAAGGGCCAGACCCCGCCCGCCGCCTGGGAACGCGTCGCGGTGACCGGCAAGGCCCGCTCCTCCATTCGTCGCGCCGCGCGCGACGCCCTGCGTCGGCAGTACTCGGAGCTCGGCCGGCGCCTGCTCGTCTCGGCCTTCCGCCGGATCGGTCAGGACTACAGCGATGAGTGGCTCAAGAAGGGCCTCGCCCGGTTGACGCAGAAATCAATCGAGGACGTCCATGCCGGCGTCGGCCGCGGCGAGCTCCCCGTCAAGGACGTCATCCGCGCCGTGGTGCCCGAGGCAGAGCTCAGCGAGCAGGCGGTACCGCGCAAGCGCAGCCGTCGCGAGCGGAGCCAGAGCGAGGAGGGCTGGTTCAACGTCGCTAAGGTGATGGGTCTTAAATTCCGCTGGCCCGGCAGCGGCGGGGCGGAAGCCAAACAGACCCAGGTGCTGCCGATCCGCGGGCTCAGAAACGACGTCCCCGTGCAGTTTGAAGAAGGCGGCGCGGTGCCGGGCGACCGTATCGTCGGGGTGCTCTCCGATGGTGGCGGCATCCGCATTTTCCAGATCCATTCTCCGAAGCTTAAGGATTTCGAGCACGAGCGGTGGATCGACGTGACCTGGGACATCGACCCCGATAATCCCGAACGCTTTCCCGCCAAGATCGTCGTAACGGCGCTCAACGAGCCCGGCACGCTGGCCCAGATCGCGCAAGTGATCGGCGAGGCTGATGGCAATATCGACAATGTGCGGATGGTGCGCCGCGCCAAGGACTTCACCGAAATCCAGATCGAGCTCGAAGTCTGGGACCTCGACCACCTCACGCAGATCATTACCGGTCTTAAGGGCAAGGCGGTGGTGAGCAGCGTCGAGCGCATGTTCGGCTAGCCAGACCCAGAGCCGGCATGCTCGACTCGATTTGGAACCAGTCATCGCTTAGGCTTGAGCGGCTAGCATGGACACGTCGCGAGCTCACCAATGACGGCCTTGAAGAGACCCCCCCGTGCACCCGCGCCTCTGCGCCTGGGTGTCAACATCGATCACGTCGCTACCATCCGCAACGCCCGTGGGGGCCGCCATCCGGACCCGCTGCGCGCCGCACACCTGGCCGTGGAGGCGGGCGCCGACGGCATCACCGCGCATCTGCGCGAAGATCGGCGCCACATTTCGGATGCCGACATTGCTCGCCTGAAACGGGAGCTGACCAGGCCCCTCAACTTCGAAATGGCCGCCACCGACGAAATGCTTGCCATCGCACTGCGCCACCTGCCCCATGCCTGCTGTCTGGTGCCGGAGAAGCGCGAGGAGCGCACCACGGAGGGCGGGCTCGACCTCGCTCGGGGCGGAAATCATCTGCGTCGCGTGGTGGAGGCCTTGAAACCCGCAGGCGTGCGCGTGTCGCTCTTCATCGAGCCTGAGATCGACACCGTCGAGGCGGCGGCGCAGCTTGGCGCACAGGTGGTCGAGCTGCACACCGGGGCCTACTGCGAGCGCGCGCTCGATGACGACGCGAGCGGCCTACACCGCGAACTGGCCAGGCTCGAGCGCGCTGCCCATGCCGCGGCCGCGGCCGGCCTTGAAGTGCACGCCGGACATGGGCTCACGTTCAACACCGTCCAGGCGGTCGCTCGCATCCCGCAGATCGTGGAGCTCAACATCGGCCACTTCCTTGTGGGCGAAGCGATCTTTGGTGGGCTTTTGCCTGCCATTGCCCGCATGCGTGCCCTGATGGACGAGGCCAGGAGCGGCGCGAGCGCGGTGAAACGCACCAAGAGGGCGTCGTGATCCTCGGCCTCGGCAACGACATCATCGACATCCGCCGCATCGAGAACGCGCTCGAGCGCTATGGCGAGCGCTTCCTTGCGCGTGTCTTCACGGCCACGGAACGGGCAAAATCCGATCCCCGGGCCGGCCGCGCCGCCTCCTACGCCAAGCGCTTCGCAGCCAAGGAGGCCTGCGCCAAGGCACTGGGAACGGGGTTGCGCAACGGCGTCTACTGGCGCGACATGGGCGTCGTCAACTTGCGTTCCGGCCGGCCTACCCTGGTGCTGACCGGCGGAGCAGCCGAACAGCTTCAGCGCATCACCCCACCGGGACTGCAAGCGCGCTTGGACCTGTCGCTGACCGACGATTTCCCCCTGGCTCAGGCGATCGTCGTCATCTCCGCCGTTCCCCTGGGCAGCGCGCCGACTGCCCCCATGGGCACCGGCCCGTGAATTGCGGCCCTGTCGCTAACCCGCTATAGGAGGCGCGCAGTTCGCGCCCCCAGCTTGCTTCCGGGCCAGGGTGCAGCGCAAGAGAGAGAGCATGAGCTTGCAGACCAACGCCAATGACGTAGCAGGCAGCGGTTGGCGCGAGACGGTCAAGATCGTTGTGCATGCCCTCATCCTCGCGATGATCGTGCGCATCTTCTTCTATCAGCCTTTCAATATCCCCTCCGGTTCGATGAAATCGACGCTGCTCGTCGGCGACTACCTGTTCGTCTCCAAGCTCGCCTACGGCTACAGCCGCTACTCAATTCCCTGGGGCATCATCCCCTTCAAAGGTCGCATTTTTGCCTCCGAACCCAAGCGTGGCGACGTTGCGGTGTTCAAGCTGCCGCGCGATAACTCCACCGACTATATCAAGCGGGTGATTGGTCTGCCGGGCGACGAGATTGCGATGCGTGACGGCGTCCTCTTCATCAATGGCCAAGCCGTGCCGAAGGTGCGCAAGGACGACTTCATCTCACCCGAAGAAGGCCGGCCAATCCCTCGGTATGAGGAAACGTTGCCCAACGGCGTCAAATATCTCGTGCTCGATTCCGTCCAAGGTGGACAATTCGACAACGTCGGGGGCTACAAGGTACCACCCGGTCACTACTTCATGATGGGCGACAACCGCGACAATTCCACCGATAGCCGCGAGCAGTCGCCTCGCTACGGCGTGGGCTACGTGCCCTTTGAAAACTTCGTCGGACGCGCCGAAATCATCTTCTTTTCCGCCGCCGTCGACGATCCGAATGCCTTCCGACTGACGAGCCCCTGGACCTGGCCCTTCGACATCCGGTGGGGCCGGATTTTCAGCCTCGTGCGCTAGGCAGTGGCGGCCGTTCGCAAGCTCAAGGAGCTGGAGGCCCGTCTCGGCCACGCCTTCGACAACCGTGCGCTCCTGAAGAAGGCGCTCACGCACGCCAGTGTGCGTCAGGCTTCGGCCAAGCGCCGCGACAACGAGCGCCTCGAATTTCTCGGCGACCGCGTGCTGGGTCTTGCCATCGCCGAACTATTGAGCGAGACCTACCCGACGGCGACCGAGGGCCAACTTGCCCGTCTCTTCAATCGCTTGGTGCGCGGCGGTACGTGCGCAGAGGTGGCACGCACCCTCGATCTCGGCGCATCCTTGCATCTGAGCGAGTCGGAAGCGGGTACCGGTGGTCGCGACAAAGAGACGATCCTGGCCGATGCCTGCGAGGCTCTGCTCGGTGCGGTGTTCCTGGAGGCCGGCTACGCGAAGGCGCGTGACGTGGTGCGCGCCCATTGGGGACCCAAACTAGAAGGCGCGCCGGCCGAGGCCGCCGATGCCAAGTCGGCATTGCAGGAGTGGGCCCAGGGCCAGGGCCTCGAGCTGCCCCAGTACGTGGAGGTGGCGCGCGAGGGACCCGATCACGCGCCCCGCTTCACGGCTGAGGTTCGTATCAAGGGCACCAAACCCGCCCGTGGCGAAGGCGCCAGCAAACGCGCCGCCGAGCAGGCGGCAGCCACCGCCCTTCTCACCCGCGAAGGCGTTCGCAGAGGGGCCGATGAGTGAGGTGGGCCCGGTCCTTGAAACCCGCTGCGGCTTCATCGCCCTCATCGGCGCGCCGAATGCGGGCAAGTCCACCCTCGTCAATACGCTGGTCGGCGCCAAGGTCAGCATCGTCAGCCGCAAGGTCCAGACGACGCGGACCCCGGTGCGGGGCATCGCCATCGAGGGTGCGAGCCAGCTGGTATTCATCGATACGCCCGGCATCTTCGCCCCACGCCGCCGGCTTGATCGAGCCATGGTTGAGGCGGCCTGGAGCGGCGCCATCGACGCCGACATCGTGGCCCTGCTGATCGATGCGGCCAAGGATTTCGATGAGCAAGCCGCGCACATCCTGGAACGCCTGAAGGGCACCCGCTCGCCGCCGGTGTTGGTCCTCAACAAGATCGACCGCGTGCGAAAGGAGCGCCTGCTAACGCTCGCACACGAATGCAATGCGCGCGTGCCATTCTCCGCCACCTTCATGATCTGCGCTCTGACCGGCGACGGGGTGGCTGATTTCAAATCGCACTTGGCACGAACGGTTGCGCCGGGCCCCTGGCACTATCCGGCCGACGAGATCTCTGACGCATCCATGCGCCTCCTGGCGGCCGAGATCACGCGCGAGAAGATCTTCGAACGGCTGCATGAGGAGCTGCCCTATGAGGCCACGGTTGAAACCACCTCCTGGCAAGAGCAGCCGAGGTCCGTGCGCATCGAGCAGACGATCTTGGTTGAGCGGGACGGCCAAAAGGCCATCATGCTCGGCGCCGGGGGACGCATGATCCGCCAGATCTCCATGGCGGCGCGCCGCGAGCTCACCCAGATCCTCGAGAAGACCGTGCACCTCTTCCTGTTCGTCAAGGTGAGCGAGAACTGGGGCAACGATCCTGAGCGCTACCGCGAACTGGGGCTGACATTCCCCAAGGAGTGAGCGGCGACCCGCAAGCGTGCCGGCGAATGCCTCCCGCCACCTGCTGCGCCGCCTGGGGCGGGCGGGTCAATTGGGACCGGCTTTCGTGATGGGGGTTTGCGCGCTAAACCCTTCGCATGGAATGGTCCGATGAAGGCGTGATTCTCAGCGTGCGGCCACACGGGGAGACGGGGGCCGTGCTTGAGCTTTTCACCCGCGCGCATGGGCGCCATCTCGGGCTCGTACATGGTGGACGCTCGCGCAAGCTGCGACCCATCCTGCAAACTGGCAACCATATCGATGCCACCTGGAAGGCTCGACTGACCGATCATCTGGGTCACTTCGCCATCGAGCCGAGGCGAGCTTTCGCGGCCGGGGTCATGGACGATGCCGCTGCGCTTGCAGCCTTGACCTCCCTCGCCGCGCTGAGCCGCCTCCTTCCGGAGCGCGACCCTCATCCCAACCTCTACGAGGTTACCCTGTTTGTACTTGGCTTCCTCGACGAGCGTTCGGTATGGCCGGCCCTGCTGGTGCGTTGGGAGCTGGCGCTGCTGGAGGAGTTGGGTTTTGGGCTCGACCTGGCCTCTTGCGCAGCAACCGGTCAGACCAGCGAACTTGTCTACGTCTCGCCCAAATCGGGCCGCGCTGTATCGGCTGTGGCCGGCGAACCCTACAAAGGACGCCTTTTGTCGTTACCGGCATTCCTGCGCCGAGGCCCCGCCGGGGATGTGACGCTCGCGGACGTGCGCGCTGGTTTTGCTCTCACAGGGCATTTTTTGGAGACACGCGTGTTCCGGCCCCGCGACCTGGCCATGCCGCAAGCGAGGATGCGCCTGCTCTCCTATCTTGGGCAGAACTCCACCCTCTAGGCGCTCGCTCTGTCGCGAAGGAACTGCCATGGGCGCCATGACCTTGTTGGACACCTTGCACCGTCGGCCTGCCGCACTGCTGATGGGGCTCGGCCTCATCTCCGGCGGTCTGTCCGCGGCTTGGGGTGAGACCTTCACGCTTGGCGGACTGCAGCCGCTAGGCATGGTGTTCTTGCTCGATCCCGCGGCCTTGCCGATCGGCCTCTTCTACGGCGCGGCTCTAGGCCTTGGCATGACATTGGCAACACGCAAAGCATGGGCGGCGATGCTCGTTCCGGTGACCACCATCTATGCCTGGAGCGCAGCCGTGCACACGGCCATCCGACTGCAGCGCAATTCCGGCGCGGATGCGGATCTGGTGGCCGCCAGCCTTTGCGCCGGCGCCGTTGGCGCTGGGTTGACACACCTTGGCTGCTCGCTCTTCGCGTCTGGCCTGCGCCGGCCGTGGCGCATCTGCGTCACTTGCGCCGTCGGCGCAGCGGCCGGGATGCTCTTCTTCATGGGCGAGCGCAAATTGATCGATGAGCGCCTCCTCTACGTGATCTGGCAGCCGGCGGTAGCCCTCTGCATCGGGCTTTGGCTGCCGCGCGGCCATAGCGCATGAGCGGTTGGGCGCCGCACCACCCACCTTGCCCCGGCGCCTCCACAAACGCGGCGTGAGGGCGAGCGCGCCGCAGCGAAACCGCGCCGAGCTTGTCGCGGCAATAGCCTCGACCGGGAGGACCTGGCCCGAGGCCCGCAGATCTGACCCACGGGTCTGCTTGCGGGTGCGCGCCATTGGGCGGCTTTGGCGGCAACGCGCAGCACAGGTGGCCTGTGCCCGGGCAGGCTTGATGACGGGCGCGGCCGCGGCCCGTCAATCGCGCGTCTTCCCACTGCCCTGAGCGGCGTCGGAGGGCTGCACCGGTGCACCGCGTGCCTTCGTGTCGAGAATGACCTTGCTGGTGCCGCCAAACACGTGCTCCATTGTCTCAAGATAGATGCGCTGGCGTGTCATGTCGGGCGCCTTCCTGTAACCGTCGAGGATTTGCAAGGCGCGCTGCTTGCCCCGTCGCCTCGGCTATGGTGCGCTCACGGTAAGCCCTGGCCGACTGCAGGATGCCCTCTGCCTCACCACGGGCCTCCGGGATCACTCTGTCGCGATAGGTCTCAGCGTCGTTCTTGAAGCGCGTCGGTCCGCGCCGCCTGCACGTCGCGGAAGGCATCGATCACCTGATCTGGCGGATCCACGCGTTGCAAGCGCACCTGGTCCACGCGTACGCCGGCGATGTAGCCGTCGAGCAGTTCGCGCACCGCCTCCTCGGTGGAACGCCGCGCCTCCGTCAGCAGCGGCCGGCTCTCCGAGCGCCCGACAATCTCGCGCACCGCACTTTCAGCCACGTCTCTCACGGTAGCGTCGGGGTCCTCCACCGAGGCAATCCGCCAGAAGATCGCTGCATCCAGGGCAACAATGTTCTCATCGCCGGTGATCATCATGCCCTGACCGCGCGGCTCGCCACCCGCGATCGCAACCTCGGCACCGCGCGTGCGTAAAATTGGCCGCGCACGGATTTCCACGATGTTTTGCCGCGTTGTCTTGGGCAGCCGGACTACCTCGATCGGGTAAGGCAAGCGAAAATGCAGTCCGGGCGGCACCTGGCGTATAAACTTGCCCAGGCGCAGCACGACGCCAAGTTCGTCGGGGCCAACCTGCAGGGTAACGGCCACG
The DNA here is from genome assembly GCA_036558085.1 of Hyphomicrobiaceae bacterium. Taxonomy (GTDB): domain Bacteria; phylum Pseudomonadota; class Alphaproteobacteria; order Rhizobiales; family Hyphomicrobiaceae; genus AWTP1-13. The sequence continues at coordinate 7,267 of DATBGH010000054.1, read as the reverse complement.
AATGCGCCCATCGCTGCCATCACGACGAGTGGCAGCCCCAAGCAAAGCATTCTTACCGGGCCACGCGAGGTGGCTTGCATATCACGCGCCTCGCGGTTGTGTGCCGCCAAACGATTCCATCGCCAGCCGCGTTCCAAGTGCCATCGTCATACCTTGAGCTGAGGCGTTGACCACGCTCACGCTTGCGCCGCCGCAATCGGCATTCGGGCCGCAGGCGGGCGGGTGTGCCGGCCGGGAACAAAAGAGCGGCGGCTGCCGTTGAAGGGCCGGGGCAGGAGGTAGTTATGGCGCAATCCGTCCGCACCGACCGCCTCGAGGAACGGGTCTCGAAAGCCCGCAAGCGCGTTGCCGAGCAACAGGCGAAGCTGGAACGTCTCATCGTGCAGGGCGCTCCGACCCAAGCCGCTGAGGACCTTCTGTGCAAGCTCAACCAAGACCTGCGGCAACTTACGCACCACGTGCGGTCACTTCCCACCCCCTAGGCCCCGCCCTCTGAGCCAGCGACAGTCCGGCCGTGATCCGGCACGGCCCGGATCAATCGGAGCCATTTGCCATCTGTGCCAGCAGCCTCGCAGGGCCGCTCCGTCTATCGCGTGGCGGGCTTTATGGCGATGCCGCCGCCGGCACGCGAACGCACCACGAAGCGATCGCCGTTGCGCGGCGCAAAGCGCGGCATCGCTTGACCGGCATTTTCGAAGGTCAGCTGGTCGGCATTACAGCTCGCATGCGTGACAATCGTCCGCGGGGGCAATGTGTGGGCCTCCTCTCCCACCACGTAGCGCACCGGCGTGCCCGCCTGGTTCTCGATGCGGAACTCGACTTTCAGGGATTGAGGCCGGCCGAAAAGCTGCACCGAGATGAATTTCGGATCGCGGTCGGGCGCGGGCGCCAGACCAACGCCGATCTCAGTGGCAGAGGCATTGAGCAAGTTGGCGCGGTGCGGGGGCGAGCCCTTCCACCCCTCCACGACCGCCCGAGCCAGCGCTCGCGTTTCGAAACCTCGGCTGTCGAGGTTCATGGCAAGGTTCTCCGCCACCTGGCAGTAACGATAGCCCGAGGCGACGACGCGCTCGCCCGGTCCACGGCCGTCCGCCTCATGCGCGAACTGACCCGTCTTGGCCAAATATTGCGCAAACGCGCGCGCGGCCGCGGTCAGGGCAGCATTTGGCTTGACTTCGGCAAGCTTGCTCTCGCGGCGAAAGGTATTCGTCATCTCGATGATGGCGACCTCGGTTTGCGGCAGGTCGGGTAGGCTGGCCATGGGCTGCAACATGAGCGAGGGACGTGGCAGCGGCATGCCGCCAGGGGCAAATGGTACCTCGATGGACCACGACTTGCTGTATTATTCGCCTCGGGATTCACCTCGGGGGAACCGATGGCAGCGCCGGTCGCTCCCGGGCCTTGGAGCGTTCAGTCCTCGCCGCGCTCAACCCAGGTCCCTCGGCCGCTCAAAGGTGCGGATCCTCGCGCGCGGATGGCGTTGGCTGCTCTTTATCCCTGAAAACGCGACTGGGTGCGGGTATTGTCGCCCTGCCAGAGGGGCACAGGGTGGGCAAATACGCCCCTGGGAAGGCCGGGCGACCTGTTCACACAACAGCCTTAGGGCAATTAGCAGAACATAGCAGGAGATAGCAGAAGGCTGCATAAGCCTTTGATATCTCTATATTATTCTGTGTGAACTCTGCTGATTGTCCTAGCACCAGCCAGCAAATCACAGCACAACGGAACGCACTTTTTCGTTCCACGACGGGAGACCAACCATGGCGAAACTGACCGACCAATTCATCCGCTCTCTGCAGGTTCCGGAAGCCGCCAAGGACGTCCAGGCCTTCGATGACGAGCTGCCAGGGTTCGGCGCCCGAAAATTCGCCAGCGGCAAGACGTCCCTGTTCGTCAAGTACAGCGTCGGCACACAGCAGCGCCGTAAGACGCTGGGGCCGTGGGTCGCTGGCACGCTGCCTGCCATCCGCAAAGAAGCCGCCGTGGTCGTGGCCCAAGCCAGGCTTGGCAAAGACGTCGTCGGAGAGGCCCGGAAGGCCCAGCACGAAGCCAAGAAGGCGAAGAAGTTGGGCGAGCTCGTCAGCCCCTATCTCGAGCTTCGGGAACGGGGCGATGAATTCTGGAAGCCGCTACGGGAGAAGTCACACCGCGAGGTGACGCGATATCTCGAGAAATCGTGGAAGCCGCTGCACGACGCGCCAGTCAACCAAATCACGCGGCAGATGGTCAGGGACAGGCGCAACGAGCTCATCAGTGAGAGCGGCGCGGTGTCAGCTAATCGGGCGCTGGCGGCCCTGTCTGGGCTCTGTGGCTGGGCTATCGAGCAAGAGTACATCGCGGGCACCAACCCCACGTCGGACATCAAGCCCCTGCACCAGCAGGGTCGCGACCGCGTCCTATCCGAGGAAGAGCTGGTGGAGATCTGGATTGCCAGCGGTGACGATGAATTTGGCCGGATCGTCAAACTGCTGATGCTCACGGGGCAGCGCCGAATGGAAATCGGCGGCCTGGAATGGGCCGAGCTTCGGTTGCAGCGGGCGCTAATCGATTTGCCAGAGCGTCGGACCAAGAACCACAAACGGCACCTTGTTCCACTCGGCAAGCCAGCCCTGGCGCTCATAGGCGAGCCGCCAGAAAACCCGCCCACGCACGTGTTCGGCAACTTCGTGTCGTGGAGCGCGGGCAAGGCCTTATTGGACAAGCGGATTTTAGGCCACCGCGAGCGACCCTTGCCGCATTGGACGCTCCACGACATCCGCCGGACGTTCGTCACGAACATGAACGAACTGGGCTTTGCCGAGCCTCACATTGTCGAGGCGATCGTCAACCACATCAGCGGCTCCAAGTCGGGCGTGGCCGGCCGCTACAATCATGCGCAGTATCTGGAACAGCGGCGCGATGCCCTCGACAAGTGGGGGCGCTATCTGACGGGACTGGTTGGCTGTCCGCTGTCACAGCATCAGCGCAACAATACCGAGAAATCTGGCGAAAACCGCAGCGAGCTCGCCAGCGGAACGCGATAGCGAAGGGGAAACCCATGCCCGACCCAATGCGGGACTACTTCGAAGAGCGCGAAAGGACGCTAGAGAAGCGCATCGCCGAGTTCGAGGCGGCTCTCTTTCAGATTATCGCCCAGGGAGGCAAAGGCGAGGCCATCGCCCGCGCCCACATGCGTGCTCGTGATCCCAACTCGGAAGTGGAGTGTGCATCGCACAATCAATGATGATTCATTACTCGTCGACGGCCAAACAAGACGCTCAAGGACTGCGCTGCGCACTGCTTCATGCAGAGTCCCCGCCTTCATCGCGACCTCGACCACGTGAAGCAGAAATTATTAGCCTCGGATCAGTCAAATATCATCTAGTTTCAGCGACTTCGCAGAAGCTTTCGGATGACCTTCTCACTAACTCCAATCCGCCGCGCGATCTCACGGTAGGAATGTCCTCGGAGATTGAGATCCTGAACCAACTTCGGTCCCAAGTCCGCCAGCGCACGTCCGCGGGGATAGCCGGGGGACCTGCCCAACGCCGCCAGTCCGCCATCCTCGAAGCGTCGTTGGTGCCGGCGCACAGTGCGTGTGGAACAGCCAAAAGCTTGCGCTACGTCGCTTTGGCTTGCCAAGTCCTGCTCCACTAGGTTCACCATAGCATACGACTCCGCCATTCGATCGCCCAAGGTATACCGTGCCAACACGACTCCGCCGGCAATCACCACTCGATGGCCATCTTGGGTTCTAACCAGGCACCGATCGTTAATCGCGCAGGTGGATTCGGGGTTGCGTCCGTCTAATAGGGCGCTGGCACTACCACCAGAATGTCGTTCGTCGTGCGACGTGAAAGTTGGAATTGAATCGCAATAAACGCTGCCCAAATCCTCGGACTTAACTGAGTTGGCTTCGGTTTCGTGGCTCGCATGCTCGCCGGAAGCGCCTGCTATATTCGCTGCTAGTCCATCACTCCGGAACGCCACAGATTCATGCTGTTCGCGGACCGGCGGGGTGCTGGCCGTTCCCTGGACATTCCGTTTGGGTGCATTCCGATCATCTCGCCGATGATGTGATGTCTGCCTGGGACCAGTAGAAGTATTTCCCCTGCCGCCCGAAGAGCCTCGCAGCAACCTTGACCGGTGACCATTCTCTGGCTTCTCTTCCCGAATACTCTCCTTGAGATGCGATTTCCTCCTGACAGAGAACGTGTCTATACTGGTCTCCCCGGAGAGTAGGAACTCCATAAAACTAATCCCCCTCCGCTTGCAGGTCTCACAAAGGCTCAAGAGAATCAGATACTCACGCAACCCTTTCTCTGTAGCTACTCCCTTGATATTTTCGCGCAATTCGCCAAATGCCCGGATTGCATTCTCGGCGTTGTTGTTGTTCCACGGTACGTCATTGTGCTTCAAGAACGAGAACAACCTGTCGCGATACTTGAGGAATCTCTTCTTATAGCCGAGAGCGACCTCCGACGTGAGTGCCCCTTCTGATAGGCGCGAATAGAACCTGTCCACTTCAGCTACATGTTTCGACAGAAAGCGCTTCTTTAGCCCGCGTCGGTCGATCGTTCCCACCATTGACCTAAGGAGCCGAGCAAAATCCTGCGCGATGCTTTTTAGTTCCAAGTCGAACGGGTGTTTGTGTAAATCGTCGTTGATGTCCCGCATCAGGTGGATCAAGCACTTTTGCTGCACACACTTGATTGAGTCATACACGGCGTAAAAGTCAGAAACCAGCACGCCGCGAAACTCCGCGAGCATGGACTGGATCATGTCCCCTTCGCGGGTATCGCTGTACACATACACAACCTCTTCCAAACTAGACAACACCCAGACGTAACCAGTCTTCCCAACCACCCGCGCTGAGGTTTCGTCTGCATGAACCAACGAGCCCGTGGTTATTTTTGAAATAAGTTTCTCGACCGTCTGGCCGTACACCTCTGCAAACTCTGACTTGAATTGAGAAACCAACGATCCGGTCAACTCGAAGTGCAGTATCTGATTGATCGCCCTGGCGACCTTGATGCCAGATATCCTTAACTGCAACAACTGAGAGATGGCATATGCGCGAAGATACAGCCCATATTTGCGAATGCCGAACAACCGTGTGCCAGGTGGACGCACAACCTCCTGGCATTGCGCGCAATAGTAGTGCGGCCAAATTTGGCGCCTAACGAATCCTCTGACGCCACTTCGCATGAAGCTGACGTCGTGCGTCAGCAGGTTAGTCTTGCCTCTCAGGTCGAGATCAACTCCTCCGCAACGCGGGCAGGAGCGTGGAGGCGGATACTCAATTCCCACTTTGACAGGAAGACGTGGGGCTCGATGTTTAAGCGCCTTCTGTGCGACCCGTTTAGCAGCTTTGCCGGACCGGACATAAACCCTATCTCTCTGGTAGTCCCAATATGCTGCCTTGTTGATCTCCTTGAACTCAGGTAGCGCCGCGCCATCCTTGTTAATTAGGTTGAAACGGGGGAGCCGTTTGAGCCTATCAACGAAGACGATGCCATCGGGTGACTGCGGAACTCCGGTCGGATCGCATTGACGCAGACCGCATGCAAATTCGGTGAGGAGTTGCAACGCCTTGCAGTCATCAGCGTTGTAAGCAATCAAGCGTTGCTTTCTTCCGGCATCCGCCAATAGTTCCCACTCGGAGCGACAAATGATGGAGTACGGACCGGACAGACCGGCGTCGGCCCATATGTAGCCAAAGAATGAAGCGGTCTCCTTGAGGCCATTTGTGTATGTTGGGAAATACACCTGCGCAAAGAGAAAGGACAGGATATTAATTGATGAGTTGATGGCATTGGCTGCAGCGGAACCGTCTGGTGGATGTCCATACCTTTCGCACATTCGCTTTAGGAACTTCGTTTCATAGCTGCTGTAGTGAACAAGGACGGGGCGTGCGATCCCCGATAGGACTCCGAGGAAGTCATTCCAGATCTGAATTTCCTGATGGACTGAGTCTGCCCACAGACTGTACTGCGCAGTATCATTGCCCTTTGCGGTGCGCAATCCGATTAGATAGTAGAAATCACGATCGGGAATGCCCTCGACATCTAGATAGACCGGAGTACCTTCAATCTTGAGTTCTGGACTGCCGACGATGTGAAGCTTCTTCTCGCGGATAGCGAGCGCTTTTAGGGGATGGTGATACTTGTCCCGCTTGTCTTTGAGTTTCTTTGGGCGCCGCCTGGGGCGAAAAGTATATGAAAGCTGCGTGACGGTGAAGATCCCTTTGCTGCGGAGTTTCCTCCGTTCCCCATCTGTCATCCCACCCAACAAGCTCAAGTCATCGCTCTCGACCGCCTTCTTCCGGCAACGATCCCGGAATTTGCACTCGCCACAGTGCCGGTTCAGGACGAGATCGGGCGCCGAGCCGCTTGTCGTGAGTTCAGCCAGCTTCCCCGTTAATTTCCGAACCTCGGCCAGTAGACCCGCAGTGTGAACCCTCAAGGTTCCGTAGTCATTTCCATGGATGATCTTGCCCAGGTCGACATCGCACCCCAGAGCCTCAGACAACATTTGCGCGTCGAACGCTACGAGGAGTCGGTCATCCCGTGTGAGTTTGTTCCTGGATATTGCGCGAATTGGAATGAGCTGAGCTGGCCGGCCTTGCCCCTTCGAAACCACGCGCTCGACCGCGTCAAGCCGCGACGCCGAGCGGCCTGCGCTCACTTCCATATCCATCGCCAGCCGCCACTGGGCTGCCTTGAGATTTTCCCCTCTCGGCGGCGCAATGACACGTTCCTTTTCCGGGACAGTCACCTGCAATCGCCGCAGTACTACAGCACGGTAAGCCTCGTTCTGCGCCTTCAGCCAGTCCGCGAATGCATTGCCTTCGCCAACAACGCCCTGGGAGAGGAGCCAGCATTTGGTGGGACACTTGAGATAGGCTTCGAAGAGTTCAGCGGTATGCATTGTTTGAGACGGTGAACGACGTGCTCGGCACATCCTCGATTCCGATCCATGCGACCGGATGTTCCAATATTATGATCACCACCAATGGCGATGCGGTGACCGAGCGCCAGGCCAATATTTCCTCGGCGTCCATACCCTCATGAACTACGTCAAAGTGGCTTTTTTAATTGGCTCAGCCTTCGTACTCGCACTTTGCTGCGTCTGCTCACGGCAGAAATTGGCACAGGGCGGCCATCTTCGGCACCGCAGCGACCGCGACAGCTATATGGTAGTACAACGGACCCGCAACTGAGCGCCGTCGGAGGACTGTACCTGACCCCGAACGGATGTGCCGGGCATACCTGGCAACGCAGCAATC
>DATBGH010000053.1:0-4798 GCA_036558085.1 Hyphomicrobiaceae bacterium | reverse complement strand
GGTGCCGTCGGGCTTGAAGTAGTGCATGCCCTTGGCGCCCGAGAATATGCGCGGCCGCTTCTTGAAGGCGCGATTGGCCGTGAACGGGACCCAGTAGGGCTCGAGCTCATTGGGCTTCACGTCGAGTGGGGCCATTGTGCGCACTCCGAGGTTTAGGATGGCTTTGGCGGTTTCTAGCAGGGGATAGGGCGCTCTCCAAGGCCACCAGCCCGTCAAAGGGCAAGGCCGCCGCAGAACTGCCCCAGCCTCGCCGGGTTCACGCCTCAACTCCAGCACACGGGTACCCCAATCGGGCCCCCATTTAGCGGTTGTTAGGCGAATCGGCGCCAGATGCGCGCTTGCTGCCAGCGCATCGCCGACGCGGGTCGCGTTGAGGAGGACTAGGGCATGTTGATGAGTGTCGTTGAGGGAGCCCGCTGGGCCCCCGCGTACCCTGAGCTTGCTGGCAAGCGCGTGCTCGTTACGGGCCTATCCTCTCGCTGCGGCGTCGACGTGGTGCGTGCCTTCGCCGATCACAAGGTGCGGCTCATCCTGCAGTCCGCCGAGACGAGCGATGAGACGCATGCCATCGCGGAGATCGCGGCACCCTTCGCCCTCGACATCAGGGCGTTTGGCCCGATCGCGCCCGAGGCGCAAGAGGTGGCGCACTTTGCGCGCAGCGTCATGCACGCGTTTGGCGGGCTCGACGCCGTGATCAACCTGGTGGCCCTGGCGCCGGCCGATGTTGGAACGGCGAGCCTCGACGAGATTGAGCGGCGTGTTGCCGAGCGCCTGCTGCTGCCATGTCTCATCGCCAAGATCGCCGCCAATCGCATGGCGCTTAGCTATATTGAGGGATTGATCCTCAACGTGGCGATGCTGACCCCGCCGCTCAATGGGCCGGCGCGGGCCTTCGCCTGCGTGGCCAAGACCGCGCTGACGGCCATGACCCGCTCTCTCGCACACGAATGGAGCGACAAGGCGATCCGGTTCAACGCCATCACGCCCGAGACGGCCGATCCACGCGCGCAACCTCGCCTCGCCGGCGAGCCGGAGGTGGCGGAGCTTGCCCTCTATCTAGCGTCCGGCCGTGGTCAGGCCTTCTCGGGCCAGGTCTTCGAGGCCGAGCCGGCGTCCTAGCCGTTCCTCTACGCGCCCATTGGATACTCGACAAACTCCACGATTAGTCCTTCGGGCCCCCTGCAATAGAACGGCTTGGCGCGGCCGCCGCGCAGCGATAGCACCGGCGATAGCGGCGCATATCCGGCCGCCACCATGCGCTGGTGTGCCTCCTCGGCATCCTTCACCTCAAAGCAGATGTGCGTGAGGCCGTGATCGCATTGGCGGATGGGTACGGGGCGGCCCTCCGGCGTCAGCCACTTGAAGAGCTCGATGTGGTAGCCGCCGAGCGCCAACATCGCCCAGCGGCACGTGGCTCCGGGCAGGCCCGTTACGGTGCTGAGCTCGGGCTCGTCACGCTTGTCCATCTCGCCCACCACCTTGAAGCCCAGGAGGTCGACGAAGAAGGCGTGCATCTTGTCCCAGTCGTGGCAGCTCACGGCCGTGTGGTGCGGTCGCTCGATCAGCTCCCGAACCGATTGCCGGTGGGGTCGCAGCGTAGGTGATCGTGTCATCGTCTCTCTCCCTGTTCGGTTCACTCCTTGGTCTGTTCACTCCGCGGCCTGTCTGGTTTTGGGCCGCGCGGAGAGGCTCGCTCACCGGCGGGCAATTTTCCGCCGCGAAGCGCCGATGCGGCGGCAGCGAAAAGCACACGTTGCGCGATGCGCACCGTCTCGCATTCTCGCCTCAATCAAGAGCTAACTCAAAGGCTTGTTGGCAGGGGGTGCCGCCGGTCGAGCGTCGCGTCGAGGCAGTTTGCGGTCGCGGCCGCTGGCGTTGGTGAAGTTCAGTCGAAATGGGCGTTGCGTTCCTCCTCTCAAGTCCTGCGCCGGAGGCCCCGGGGCCGCGTTCGGGCGAGCGCGCCGGCAACGGGGCAGCGCCGTCTCTGTCTTCCTGCCTCGCCGCCGTCAGCGCGAGGGTGGGCACAACGGTGCAGCAACGATGCGCGCTTGAGCGGCGTGGCGCCTTTGGTCATGGGCTGCTGATCGCTTTGGTGCTGCTGCTCTTGGGTTGCCTCGCCCCGCCGCTGCAGGCAGCCGACACCGTCTCCGCCATCGAGATCAAAGGCAATCGTACCGTGGAGCCCGACTTTGTGCGCTCCCACGTAAAGCTGGTGCCGGGAGGCGCCTATGATGCTGCCAAGGTCAGCCAGTCCATCAAGGCGCTGTTTGCCACGGGCCTGTTTGCGCATGTGGCGATTGAGCGGCGCGGCACGATCCTGCTCGTCAACGTCGCCGAAAATCCCATCGTGTCCGGCGTGCATCTGGACGGCAACGCCGCCGTCGACAAGGCCAAGCTCGAGGAGCAAGTGCAGCTTAAGCCGCGTGCCCGCTATACCGAGGCCAAGGGTCACGCCGACGCCTTGCGCCTGCGCGAGCACTATCGCCGGCTCGGCCGGCTTGCCACCACGGTCGAGCCGAGCGTCACTTATCAATCGGATGGGCGCGTTGAGGTAACCTACGTGATCAACGAGGGCGCCGTCACCAAGGTGGACGCCATCCGCTTTGTTGGCAACCACGCGTTGAGCGAAGCGCAGTTGCGCGATGTCGTCTCCACCAGCCAATCGGGATGGTTCGACGTGCTCAAGAGCGCCGCCTTCTACGATCCCGAGCGGATTGAGCAGGACAAGGACCTGTTGCGCCGCCATTACCTCAAACAGGGTTTCCCGGACGCGCGGGTGGTCGCGGCCGAGGCCGTCCAGAATCCGCAAGGCACGGGCTACACCATCACCTTCACGGTGGAGGAGGGCGAGCGCTTCACGTTCGCGCCGGCGTCCGTCGAAAGCAGCCTGCGCGGAGCCGACCCAGACAAACTTCGGGACCTGGTGGCAGTGAAACCCGGCAACGCCTACAGCCAAGAGGCCATCGAGAAGTCGGTCGAGAAGATGACCCTCGCACTGAGCGATCAGGGTATGGCCTTCGCCCAGGTCAAGCCGATGCCCAAACGCGACACGCAGGGCCACACGATTGCCATCGCCTTCCATGTCGAGGAGGGCCCGCGCATCTATGTGGAGCGCATCGAAATCGTCGGCAACAAGAAGACGCAGGACTTCGTGATCCGCCGGGAGTTTCGCGTTGCCGAGGGCGATGCCGTCAACGGCTTTCTGATCGAGAGCGGGCGCCGGCGCGTGCAGGCGCTGGGCTTCTTCAAGAGCGTGGCGCTGAAGCGGCGTGTCGGCTCGGCACCGGACAAGATCGTCGTCATCATCGAGGTGGTCGAGCAGGAAACCATCAACTTCGGCATCGGCGTCGGCTATTCCACCTCGGAAGGCATCGTCGGCGACATCTCGATCAAGGAGACCAACCTCTTCGGCAGCGGACAGTCGCTGGGCGTCAAACTCTCCGGCAGCCTGGTGCGCCTGCAGGCCGAGCTGGGGTTCACTGAGCCTCACCTCCTCGGCACCAACATGGCCGCCGGGTTCGACCTCTTCTACAAGGACGTCGACTACACCCAGCAAGCGTCGTACATGAGCCAAAAGATCGGCGGCGACTTGCGCCTGCGCTATCCGTTGAGCGATGAGTGGTCGGCCGGAGTGAACTACACGTTCGTACGCAACACGCTCTACAACGTCGGGGATCAGGCCTCGCTTGCCATCAAGGAGGCGGTGCCGGGTTTTCCCAACGCCACGTCCAGCACCTACTACACCTCCTCCGTCGGTTACTCTTTGGCCTATGACACGCGCGACAACAAAAAGCGGCCGACCTCCGGCGTCTATTACACGATCGCCCAAGATCTGGCCGGCGTCGGCGGCGATGTGCGCTACATCCGATCGGTTGGCGAGCTGCGCGCCTACTATCCCGTCACGGACGAAATCACCGCTGTCGGCCGCGCCACGGGCGGCGTGATCGGCGGTTGGGGTGGCCAGGACGTGCGGCTGCTCGATCTCTTCAACATGGGTGGCGAGTCGGTGCGCGGTTTTGCAACCGCTGGCATCGGTCCGCGCGATGTGCTGAGCGCCAACCAGGACGCACTTGGCGGTAAAATGTTCTATGCGACCACGGCCGAGCTGTTGTTCCAGCTCCCTGGAGTGCCGCAAGATCTGGGGCTGCGCGGCGCTGTGTTCGCGGATGCTGGATCGTTATGGGGCGTCAACGGAACGGCGGCCACGCTGCCGGGCCTGGCGGGCAACACGGCTGCGCCGCGCGCCTCGGTTGGCATCGGCTTGGCCTGGGATTCGCCGATCGGCGCTCTGCGGGCTGACTATGCTATTCCGCTCGTCAAACAGCCCTCCGACAAGACCCAGCCCTTCAGCTTTGGCCTGATGCCGTTTTAAGGGCAGCGCCGCTCGTTGAGCGGTTTGATGCGCCAAAAAACCCTGATTGCGTCGGCCACAGGGGCCCGCCCGAAGGCGCGGCCGCAGCAAACTGCGGGGAGAAAACGCTGGAACAGGGGAGGGTGGACCTTTAGGGTGCAGCCGGGTCGACATGGGGGGAGCATGTCCGTTCTCTTGGGCTTCAGCCGGGTCATCGACTGGGTAAATGCGCGGATTGCCGTCGTCGCGAACTGCTTGGTGTTGTTGGCCTGCCTGATCAGTGCGGGCAACGCGTTCAGCCGCTACCTCTTCAGCGAAAGCTCCAACGGCTGGCTCGAAATCCAGTGGTACATGTTTGCGGGCATGGTGCTGCTCGGCGCCCCCTACACCCTCAAGATGAACGAGCATGTGCGCGTCGATCTGCTTTACGGGATGATGTCGCCGCGC
>DATBGH010000052.1:0-81964 GCA_036558085.1 Hyphomicrobiaceae bacterium | reverse complement strand
TTCCATCTATCTCACCCATGGCAAAAGCCACGTCAATCTTCGTAGCGAAGGAGCGAAAGAGCCTCTTGTCTAATCTTCTATGTTCCTTGTGCAGCTCTTCCGTTTTGAAGAGATTTGGCAAACGAGCCTGAATCAGTTCGGTCAATGCCGTTTCTAACTTTGCTGCTGCGATGAGGGCATGCGCTGCATTGCCCGTTCGCCCGAGGTATTCGATGTATTCGTGGAGAGTGGGGAACGGTGGCCTTGCTGGCGTTGATTTTGGCTCATCAGGCATTGGTGACCCCCTTCCATCTATCTCACCCATGGCAAAAGCCACGTCAATCTTCGTAGCGAAGGAGCGAAAGAGCCTCTTGTCTAATCTTCTATGTTCCTTGTGCAGCTCTTCCGTTTTGCATTGCCGCAGATGGCGACATCCACCAACTCTAAAGCCTGCACTAGTCGGAGGGCATTTTGTGCTTTCAATCCGCCCCCCAATCCGCCCCCAGGTTCAAAAGTTGTATAACGAAAACTCAAGAAACTCTTGAAAGCATTGAGCGATCCCGGCAGGATTCGAACCTGCGACCCTCTGCTTAGAAGGCAGATGCTCTAGTCCAGCTGAGCTACGGGACCGTCGTCGTGACCGTAAGTCGACTTTGATGCGCAGTGCATCGGTGCACAGTACCGCCTCGTGCGCGACCAATTTCGGCGGGCGGCCTCCTTGGGCACACGCTACCGACGATTTCTAGAAGGTCTCACGGTGAATGTGAAGCGTGCCGCGACCATGCCGCCAATGCGTGCGCCGCTAAACTCGTTTCGCATGGGACTTCGATTGAGCGATCGTCAGCGCGCGGCCAAGAGCCCGCGCACATAACCGATGGCTCGCGCCGCGCACGCGGGCCCATCCGGTTGGTAGATGAAGGGCTCGATCGCGGCGACGCCGCCGTAGCCACCCTCGCGCAGCGCCCGCAGGATTGGTGCGAACATGAGCCCGCCCTCACCGGGGCCACGTCGGTTGGGATCGTTGAGATGGACGTGGGCGATGAGTCCGGTAGGCAGCCATTGTCCTAACAGTTGAGGGATTGTCTGAGCCTCGGCCCGCGCGGCAGCCGAGCAGTCCAGCATGGTCCTGACGGCTGGGCTGGCGATGGCTCGCACGATCTCCGCTGCCTCATTCACCGTGTGGATGAACTGATTGTCGGGCGGCGCGAGCGGTTCAATGCAGTAGATCACCCCGGCCCTAAGCGCTTGATCGGCGACAGCGGCGAAGCACTCCGCACCCCACTTCCGCCCCTCCGCCTCCAGGCCGGGTTCGAGCCGGCGTTGGGCAGGCGACCCGTGTACGAGCGTGCGGGCGCCGAGATCGGCGGCCAACTCACAGAGCCTGCGCATGACGTCAACGGTCCGGGTGCGCTGAGCGGCATCGGAAGAGGTGATCGACAGGGCCTTCGGCGCCAACATCAAATAGTGGAGACCAGTGATCGCTATTCCCGCATCGGTGGCGGTCCTGCGGACTTGGGCCCGTCGCTGAGGGCTAAGCAGGTGCGGCTCTTCGCTCAGCGTGAATGGCGCGATCTCCACCCCATCGTAGCCAACGGCACTAGCAAAAGCGCATTGCTGCTCGAATGGCAGCTCGCGAATGACCTCGTTGCAAAGCGAAATGAGCACGGTATTGAGCCTCCGACCCGCGGCACGATCCTAACGCGAAGTTCCAAGATCACAGTTCCACCACAAGCTGGCTCCATAGTGTGGGCAGGTGCTCTGCGATTATCCGGGGGGAGCATGGTGTCTGCTGTGAAGTCGTTCGCGCACCTCTCCAGATCTGTCGTTGACGTGTCGAATAAGTCGGTATCCAACAAGCTTTCGATCATCGTCGTCCTCGGCTGCGCTGCCTTCACGCTGTTGCCCTACGACGCCACATCGGGCCTCGGGGGGAGCGTGCCGGTGGCGCAGGATCCCACCGACCCGACATTTCAGCGGCTCACACGCAGATCCCGGAACAAGCGTCAATTGCCATCCGAGGCGTCAACGGGGCAACAGGAATGGTCGAGCCCGCGCGCTGCACAGCAAACAGGAAGCCCGTCACGGGCGGCCTGGCACAATGTTTCTTCCATCTCGCAGCCCGAACCTGGCACGCTCCCGAGCCCGTCAGCAGCAGAGGGCAAATTTGACGAAACCTCCCAACTGGAAGCGCCCAAACCCGGGGTTTGGTCAGACACCCAAGTCATCACGGCTTTGCGCGAATGCGTACGGCTGCTTGCCCCCATCGCAGCAGATGTAGAGGTGTCAGAACCGCTGAGGCAGGATCAGTGCGGTACGCCGGCTCCGGTGTTGGTAAGGCGCATTGGCTCGGGCGCCAACAAGGTGGAGATCAGCCCGCCGGTTGTTGTCAACTGTCCCATGGTGGTGGGGTTGCACGTCTGGGTCGAGAAAGCCCTGCAACCGGCCGCACAGGAGGCTTTCGGAGCGCGCATCGCCCGCCTGCGGGGCGTGTCGGGCTACGCGTGCCGCAACCGTGTCGGCAGTCATAGCCACGTCGATCGCTTGAGCGAGCACGCGTTCGCCAATGCCCTCGACATCTCGGGATTCGTGACCACGGACGGCCGCACCATCGACGTGGCCAGCTCCTGGGGCCCGACCGCGCGCGATCAGGAGGCGCAAAGGGTAGCCGTGGCCGGACGCCAGCGCGACCACAAGATTAGCGCTGTTGCCAATGCCGCCTCAGAGAAGCCCAAGCCAACGTCGATCCAGACTGCGGAGCTGCAAAGCCGTGGAACAGGTGCGTCCGACATGGGCTCCGATGAGGGCGCCGCCAAGGGCGCAGAGGCGCAATTCCTGCGACGGCTACATAAGGGCGCCTGCGACGTGTTTGGTACCGTGCTCGGCCCGGAGGCCAACGCGGCCCATCGCGACCACTTCCATTTGGACCTGCTACATCGTCGCAACAGCGCCTACTGCCAATAACACCTGGTCGCTAGCCAATCCCGTTCGTCGATGAAACCGCTGGGCTTGCGGCCTTCAGCGTTAGCGCACTTTCACGCTCTCGGTCGCTTGTCGACGACGCGCCGAGCCTTGCCCTGGCTGCGCTCAACGCCGCCCGGATCAGTGACGGTCACTCGGGCCGTCACGCCGATTACGCTTTTGATGTGGTTGCCAAGCTCTGCAGCTGAGATCCCACGCTCTGCAGACTGGGCGAGAAACGGCAATGCCTCGACCACCACCTCCAATTCATCCAGCCGATCCTCGCGTGTGAGCACGACTTGATAATGCGGCGCTAGTCCCTTCACTTTGAAGATCTGCTCTTCGATCTGGGAGGGGAACACGTTGACGCCCCGCACAATCATCATGTCGTCGGAGCGGCCGGTAATCCTTTCCATGCGCCGCATGTTGCGGGCCGTCCCGGGCAGAAGACGCGTGAGATCGCGGGTGCGATAGCGGATGATCGGCATGCCTTCCTTGGTAAGGGTGGTGAGCACGAGCTCACCGCTTGCCCCATCAGGGAGCACGGTGCCCGATCCGGGCTCGACGATCTCGGGATAGAAGTGGTCCTCCCAGATGGTGAGCCCGTCCTTGCTCTCCACGCACTCATTGGCGACGCCAGGTCCCATCACCTCCGACAGGCCGTAGATGTCAATGGCATGCATGTCAAAAGCAGCTTCAATCTCAGCGCGCATAGCATCCGTCCACGGCTCGGCGCCGAAGATGCCCACCTTTAGTGACGTGCCGCGGGGATCACGACCTTGGCGGCGGAACTCGTCCAGGATCGCCAGCATGTACGACGGTGTTACCGTAATGATGTCGGGTTCAAAATCGACGATGAGCTGCACCTGCCGCTCGGTCATGCCGCCGGACACCGGGATGGTGGTCAGTCCCAGCCGCTCGGCGCCGTAATGCAGGCCGAGCCCTCCGGTGAAGAGGCCATACCCATAAGCATTGTGCAGCCTCATGCCCGGCCGTCCGCCGGAGGCACGGATCGACCGGGCAACGAGCCGCGCCCATACCTCGATATCGCCCCTGGTGTAGCCGACCACGGTCGGTCTTCCAGTGGTCCCGGACGACGCATGGAGCCGCACGATCTCTTCGCGCGCCACCGCGAACAATCCGAAAGGATAACCGGCGCGCAGGTCCTCCTTGCAAGTGAAGGGAAACCTGGCGAGGTCGGCCAGGCTGATGAGGTCGTCGGGGTGCGCACCTGCGGCCTCGAAAGCCCGGCGATAGTGAGGCACGCGCTCGTAGACCCGATGCAGCGTGCGCTTGAGCCGCTCCAGCTGCAGCGCCGAAATCTCCGCACGCGACGCAATCTCAATGGGTTCGAGGTCTTCGCGGCGGGGCGTCAAGTCGAGCATAGGGACATGGCTGTGGTGAGTTTTAGCCGACTAGCGAAGTTTAGCGCACGATGGTCACCGCGCCTACGGTACCGCGCCACCTGTGGGCTCGCATCGGTCTAGGAGCGTGGCGTGCACAGGCCGCAAGGGTGGTGGCGCTCGGGCAATTAGCTAAGGCCCATCGCAGGGTGGGCGCCGCCAAGGCCGACCAGAGCGGGCCTCGCCTGACGCCAGCGCCAGGGATGACCAGAGGTCGGTGCTCCGGCGACGGCGATGGAATACCCTTCAAGACCCGCAGATGGGCAGGTCAGGGCACCAGGGCACCTGGGATGGACCGGCTATGGCCACGGAATTCTGCGATCGTTTCGCCGGTCTCCGTACGCACCGTCACATCGTAGATGCCGCTGCGCTCTCCCCGGTAGCGCTCTCGCGCCTCGGCGAGCAGACGCATCCCGAGGTGTGCCGGAGCCAGGTAGGAGATCTGACAGTGCTGGGCGACGTGGCGTTGGTTATGTGAGTTGCAGGCGAACGCCAGGGCGGAATCGGCAAGCGAGAAGATATAACCGCCGTGGCACAGACCGTGCCCATTGGCCATGTCCGTGGCGACGCTCATGGAGAGAACGGCGAAGCCTGGTCCTACCTTCTCAATCTGCATTCCCATGGCGCGGCTCGCCTTATCATCCGCCCACATCGCGTCTGCGCACGCTCGGGCCATCTCCGTGGCGTCGCTCGTCATGCGCCCCTTCCCGTGAACGTGGGCGCGCGCTTCTCGAGGAAGGCGCGGATGCCCTCCGCCGCGTCGGGCGAGGCGCCCGCCTTACGCTGCAGATCGCGCTCTAGATCGAGTTGCTGGGCCAGCGTGTTGGTCGACGACAGCGCGATGGCGCGCTTGGTGAGCCCCAGCGCGTAGGTGGGCGCGGCTGCAAGCTTGCTCGCCAGTGCCACGACCTCCGCCTCGAGCTTGTCATCGTCCACCGTCTTCCAAATGAGGCCCCAAGCCTCAGCCGTAGCTGCCGGGAGTGGTTCGGCCAGCATGGTGAGCGCTCGAGCGCGCGCGGGTCCGACGAGACGCGGCAACGTCCAGGTGCCGCTGGCATCGGGAACGAGACCGATACGTGTGAAAGCTTGCAGAAAACTGGCGCTGCGCGCCGCCACTACGATATCGCAGGCGAGGGCGACGTTAGCGCCGGCCCCCGCGGCGATGCCGTTGACGGCGCAGACAATGGGCTTCTCCAATGAGGCAATGAGCTTGACGAGCGGATTATAGGCCTGCTCCAGGCGGCTGCCCGCATCGCCCATGCTCCCCTCTGCGGCCGGACGGGTCTCCGCCAAATCCTGGCCGGCACAGAAGGCGCGGCCAGCGCCGGTCAGCACAATCACGCGGCACTGTGAGTTGCCGCCCGCCGCTTCAAGAGCCGCCCGCAACTCAGCGTGCATGGCAAGCGTGAAGGCGTTGAGCTTCTCGGGCCTGTTGAGCGTCAGGCGCGTCACACCCCCGCTCGAAGCAACCAACACGGTTTCGCCGCCCATATGCGTCTCCTCCGAAGTCTCACCGAGCTTTCCTCGCCGTGTCGCCGCTCGGACACGGGCAGTTGCGCCCGCTTGGAATGCGGGGGTCGGTTGTCTATAGTGCCGCCTCGATAGAGCCCGATGCAAACCCTCGGGCGATGATCGGGGCGCGGAAGCCGATTTCCGCCACTTCTGGCACGGCATCGCGGCGGGGCCCACAACTTTTTCGAGCGGACGGGCGCGACCATCTCGGGAGCCACAGAGGCATGAAATGCAACTGGCGGCGGTGGCTTTGGGGCATCATCCCGCTGCTCGTGCTGAGCTGGGTGGCGGTGCAGGCCGAGCACGGCCGTCTGGAACGAGATTTGGTGGCGCGCACCGGTGCCGCCCTGGCTCAGAGCGGGATGCCCTGGGCGTTGGCGGAATTTAACGGCCGGGACGCCATTCTAACCGGCAGGGCGCCGGAAGAGGGCGAACCAGGCAAAGCTGCCGAAACGCTGGCAGCGGTCTGGGGCGTGCGCACCATCGACAACAGGGCAGGCCTGCTCGATAGGGCAGAGACCTATTGGTGGGCGGCGAGCCGGCGCAACAACCGCATTCGCCTTACCGGGCTAGCGCCCAGCATCAGCGCACGACAAGCTATCCTGGGGGTGACAAAGGCCACTTTTCCGGGATTTGAGGTGGTCGATCGCACGAGCCTGGCGCGCGGTGTTCCTTCGACCGACCTGTGGATGGCCGGCGTCAGCTTTGGCCTGAAGCAGCTCACGTCCATCAAGCGCGGGCACGTGCGGATGCAGGATCTGGAGTTAGCTGTCGCCGGCGAAGCCGACGACATCGCCGCGTACCGGGCCGTCAAACTGGCGGTTGCCAACAGCGCTCCCAAGGGCGTCAAGGTGACCTCAACGGAGGTGACGGCGCCGCCCGTCAGCCCGTTCACCTGGGCGGCGGAGATCGTCCAGGGCCGCCTCGTGCTGTCGGGTTATGTCCCCAACGACGCGCTGCGAGCTGACATCGTGGCGGCCGCCAAAAAAAGCCTGCCCAACGCCGCCATCGTCGACCAAATGGAGCCAGCAGAGGGCGCGACCCAGGGTTGGGCGGACGGAGCACTAGCGAGCCTGCGTGAGCTGTCGCGGCTTGAAGGTGGCAGTGCGCAGATCAAGGATGCCGTGCTCATTGTCGCGGGGACCGCCGAGGATGCGGCTGCAGCCGATGCCATTCGCGCACGGCTGCGGGCGGCCATTCCGGCCACGATCAAACTGAGC
The DNA here is from genome assembly GCA_036558085.1 of Hyphomicrobiaceae bacterium. Taxonomy (GTDB): domain Bacteria; phylum Pseudomonadota; class Alphaproteobacteria; order Rhizobiales; family Hyphomicrobiaceae; genus AWTP1-13. The sequence continues at coordinate 74,892 of DATBGH010000052.1, read as the reverse complement.
GAGCAGATCAAAGTGAAAGAACCTCCGCCGCCGCCCCCGCCTGCGTCCCCACCAGTGACCAGCGCAGACCCCGCCCAGGACAGGGTCGAGGCCGCAACCGCCAGCCATACCCAGCCGGCACCCGCCCCGCCCGCCGAGGCGGTTGCGCGGGCGGAAGTCTGTGAGGAGCAGCTGGCAGCGGTCGCCAAAACCGGTCTCATCCACTTTCGTTACGCCAGCGCCGAGCTTGAGAGTGCCAGCTTCCCGACCCTTGACCAGCTTGCTGGGGTAGCCAAGTCGTGCCCGGGCATGCACATCGAGGTGGCTGGGCATGCTAGCGCCGAAGGCAGCGCGGATGCCAATCAGGCGCTATCGCTAAAGCGGGCTCAATCCGTGGTAACCTACTTGGTGCAAGCTGGCGTGGACGCCGGTCGGCTGGAGCCGATCGGGTTTGGCGCTGCGCGGCCGGTCGCTCCCAACGACAGCAGCGAGAATCTAGCCAAGAACCGGCGCATCGAGTTCACGGTTCGCCCGCAGTAGCGCTCGGCAATTGGCGATTGAAAACGAACGGCAGGGCAGATGGACTACTTGGCGGCAAAGCTTGTGTGGTGGATGGCAGCGGCGTTCGCCATCGGCCTCGTGATCGGCTGGGTTTCCTGTGGGCGGCCGAGCAGCGATCGTTCCTAGGGCAGGTCGCTGCAGCCAAGCGACGGCATTTTTCCTGCTCGGGGTGGCAATGCTCAAGCAGGCTCGGGGGACTGAGTGATGATCGCGCTATTCATACAGACGCTGCTGCTGATGACGGCAGCCTACTTCGTCGGCGCTGCGGTCGCCTGTTTCGTGCGGCGCAGTCTCAACGCCCGCAGCCGTCGCCAACCGAGCGTCGCGCATCCCGTCGAACCGCTGCCCGAGATGGCGCGGCCCACGGGTGGCTCTGCGCGGTTCGAGCGGAGCGGCGATACCAAACCGCATGCCCCATCGCTGCCAGCGCCGCCTCCTCCCCCGCTTGTCGTCCCGCCCGATCGACTTGCCGTGCCGATCTTCGAAGCCGAGGCACAAGACCTCAAGCGCATTTACCTGATCGACCGTGAGCTGGAAGCCCGGCTCAACAGGTTGGGGGTTCGCCGGTATGAGCAGATCGCTGCCTGGATGCGGCCCGAGGTACAGCGCATCAGCGAGGCGCTGGGCCTCAGCGACCGCATCAACAAAGAGAATTGGATTGAACAGGCGCAGGTCCTCTCCAAGGGAGACGACACCTATTATGCAAGGCGCGCGGCACGCGGCGAGGTCGCCAACGCCGCACCAACGCCTGACGAGGGAGAGCCGTCCACTCTTGTGACGGTCGCCGATGCCCCGCCCGCCATGGCGCCTCGCGTGTCCACCGGCGGTGCCGCCGCGGTGGCCGCTATGGTCTCAGTGGCGCCCCCGGCTGCGAGCCTGCCACGGACTGAACCAAATCTCGTCTCGCCCCCTCAGGTGGCGGAGCGTGCAGCCTTCGCAAGGGCCGCGCAGGAGCCAGCTGCACCAACGCCAGCCGTCCGACCGATCCGCCCCGCAGCGCCGCCGGCGCGAGACACGTTACAGCGCATCAGCGGCATCGACGCCGAAATCGAGAAGCTTCTGTTCGCGCAAAGCGTCAGCCGCTATTCCCAGATCGCGCTCTGGTCGCCGGCCGAGGTTGCACGCTTTGATGCGCTGCTGGGCGCAAGTGGTCGCATCGCCCGCGAGAACTGGATTGAGCAGGCGCAGATCCTCAGCAGGGGTGGTGACACCGCCTTCTCGCGCGACCACGACCGGCGCGCACGCGGAGAGGCGGGTGCGCTGACGGTGCGCCCTGCCAAGATCGCCGATGCGATTGCCGAGACGGCGGCCAGCGCCGCCGTCCTGACTGGCTCCTCGCCGCGCACCGATCTGGGCGCATTGCGCTCCGTCCGGTCCGAGGCCTACCACAGCCCGGCCCAGGGCTCCGTGGTCACTCCACGCATCGGTGCCGCTAAGGGGCTGCGCGGCGCTGCCGCCGACGACCTGAAACGGATCCGTGGCATCGGCGTGCTGATCGAGAAGAAGCTCAATCAGATGGGCATCGCCGCCTACGAGCAGATTGCCAACTGGACCGCAGATGAGATCGATCGCATCAGCCAGTCTCTCGACTTCAAAGGTCGCATCGAGCGCGAGAATTGGGTGGAGCAGGCGCGCATTCTTGCCTCTGGTGGCACGACGGAATTCTCCCGCCGCGTCGACCGCGGTGAGGTGGAGACCAGCCGCTATCGCTCCTAAGGCGCCTTCGCGCCCGAGGCGAGGCTTGCGCCCGACGGGCCATAAACCGTGCGTGCCCGCTCCTCGAAGGCGAGGGTATAGCGGCGAAATACGCGGTCGAACAGGCTTCCCACCAGCATCTGCAGCATCAACGACTTGAACTCGTAAGAAATGAAGAAGTGCACATCGCACCCTTCAGGCGCATCGGCGAAGGTCCATCGGTTCTTGAGCTGCCGAAATGGACCTGTAACGCCGCCGGGTGGGCTGCCGGCATCGACTTGCAGTCCCGCAAGGTCGAGGATCACTCGGCTAAGGAATGTCTCGCGAAGGGCGCGATAGCCGACCGTCATCTCGGCCAGCAACATCTCTTTCTCGCCCTCTCGCCCGCGCATTTTGACGGTCAACCCCTCGCATAGCGGCAGGAACTCGGGATAGCGCTCCACGTCGGCCACGAGATCAAACATCTGGCGCGGTGTAAACGGGACGCGGCGGGTGGTGCTGAAGCTTGGCATGGCGCGACGCAATACCTCAATTTACCCCCACGCCCGCAAGAAATCCCCTCACGTCAAGATCCCGGCGGAACACAATAGGGCTCAGATGCCCGCCATGCTCGGCCAGCATAGCCACGATTTGGGGTCGGCTGTCGGCATTGAAATTCCAGATGAAGCGCAGGAATTCGCCATCAAATCGCTCGGGCCACCCGGGTGCCAGGTCCGGGCGCACGCGCCCGTAGGTCGTCGCCACCCGCCGCAGAGCCCGCCACAGGCAAACGCGGCGCGGATAGTCGAACCACATCACCGTATCAGCGCGCGGCAGGCGCAGATCGAGCGAGGCGGCATAGTTGCCGTCCATGATCCAGGCATCCCGCTCGGCGAGCTTGGCAAGCTTAGCGCGCCGCTCCGCGCGCTCGGTCACCTTCCAGCCAGGTTTCCAGAATTCGGTATCGAGATGGATCAGGGGCAGCCCCGTCCTGGCCGCCAGTTTGCGCGCAAATGTGCTCTTGCCGGCTCCAGAGATGCCGATGACGAGGACGCGCTGCATGGCAGGAGCTGCATGGCTGGAATTGAGGTCTGCGCGCGACGACCATCACGCTCTCAATCATCCTTCAATACCGATCCCGCCTAGCTTGTCCAGCACGAGCGCAAGCGTATCGTCCCGGTAGAGGTTCGGGCCATAGCTGCCAATCGCTCGGATTCGCAAACCAAGAAAATGCGCCAAGACCGGGCGGCCACAACCCGACAGGGAGTGCGCTGGCTGCTGCAAACCGCGCAGCGATGCCCTGCTCCTTCGTTCTGCTCGCTAGCGCGAACCCGGTTCAGCGCCGGTCTTGCGTGTTGCGGTTGCAGGCACCGGCGCGCAACGTCATCGCTTCATGGGCTCACGCCCAAAACTGCTCCCGCAAGCGATTTGGGTCATGCCCCCGATGGGGGCCGGACCGCACGGTGATCTGCCTGTGCGGCCAGCCGCGCCGCCTTGAGCCGGGTAAAATCGGCGCCGGCATGATGAGAAGAGCGGGTCAGCGGGCTGGCAGAGGCGAGCAGGAAGCCCTTCGCCAGAGCTATTTTCTCCAGCGCTTTGAATTCGCCGGGCGGCACGAAGCGCTTGACCTCGGCGTGCTTGCGCGTTGGCTGCAGGTACTGGCCGATGGTAACAAAATCGACGTCGGCCGCGCGCAGGTCGTCCATTACCTGCAGCACCTCCTCGCGCTCCTCGCCAAGCCCCACCATGATGCCCGACTTGGTGAACATCGCTGGCGAAAGCTCTTTGACCCGCTGCAACAATCGCAGCGAGGCGAAGTAGCGCGCGCCCGGACGGATCTTGAGGTATAACCCCGGCACGGTCTCGAGATTGTGGTTGTAGATATCTGGTCCTGCCTCCACCACGGCTTCCACCGCGCCCTCCTTGCGCAGGAAGTCCGGGGTGAGCACTTCAATGGTGGTGTCCGGCGTGCGCGCGCGGATGGCACGGATGGTCCGAGCGAAGTGGTGGCCTCCACCGTCGGCAAGGTCGTCACGATCGACCGAGGTGATGACCACGTGCGCTAACGCCAGCTTGGCTACTGCGGCGGCGACGTGCTCAGGCTCTGCGGCGTCGAGCGGTTTGGGAATCCCGGTGGCGACATTGCAGAAGGCACAGGCGCGCGTGCACGTGTCGCCCATGATCATCATGGTCGCATGACGCTGCTGCCAACATTCGCCGATGTTGGGGCAGGCCGCCTCCTCGCATACGGTGTGCAACCCGTGCTCGCGCACGATGCGACGCGTCGCGGCAAACTCGGCCGACGCGGTGGGTATGCGCACTCGGATCCACTGCGGTTTGCGCAGGACCGGCGCATCTGGCTTGCCTGCCTTTTCGGGGTGCCGCGGCGGCCGGTTGTCGATGATGGTAACCACACCGGCATTCTACTCCCTGGATGCCATCCCTCCAAACGCCCACCCCGTCCACAGGTCGCCCACACGCGGTAGGGCTCGCGCCCCCGTGCGCAACGGCGATGCCCGAGCCCCATCGGCCCTATCTCACCCTTCCACGGCTGGATGGCTGGGCAGCCCATGTGGATGACATTTTGGTAACGTCCTTCCGCACGCGCATTTGCGCCACCATTGTCGGTAAGCTGCCGCTCACGCCGGGCAAGCTGTCGCTATTTTTGCAATCTGGTGCAGGAGACCCTCACTATGCGCCGCATCCCCCGCCGCCTGCCCGCTCATGGCGCCATAAAGCAGCTCGGAGCGTTGCCATTGGCCTTCGCCGCGCTCGCCACACCTTGGCTCCCGGCCGGCGCCAGCCAGATCAACACTGGTGCCAGCCAAGGCGCCTATGAGGCGAGCTTCTGTCCCGTGCTTTCCCAGCAGCTAAAACTCGCGCAGTTCGACTACCCCTGCACCCCGTCGGCCGGGACACGCGAGAACATGGAGCGTGTGCTCGCCAATCCCCGGCAGCTGGGCTATGGCCAGCTCGACGCATTCACGCTCGAGAGCCGGCAGATGAATGCAAGCGCAGCGCTAACTGTGGTGCGTCAGGACGACGTGCGTGAGTGCCTGTTTGCCGTCACCCGCAACAAGGACATCGGCAACTGGGGTGAGTTGGCGGCCGCCGCTGGACGGCTGCGTTTCATCCTACCCCCGGCTAATTCCGGCAGCTTTGGCACCTTCCAATTCCTGCGTTTGATCGATGCCGATGGATTGGGTAAGGCCAAAACCATCACTCATGCGGCCTCCGCCGAAGAGGCCATCCGAGAGACGCTTTCGGCCGATGACACCGTCACCCTGTTCGTGGAGTTCGCCGATCCAGAGGGTGAGCACTTCGGCCTTGTCGGCAAGCTTGGCGGCCACATCGTGCCGGTGATCGATCGCACCATCCTGCGCCAGGAAGTGGGAGGCAAGAAGATCTACTTCGCCCAGGAAACGCAGGTAGAAGGGTCGCAGTGGACCAAATCTGGCAAGAAGGTCGCCACCGCCTGCACGCCGCTTGTGATCTTCACCGGCGCGCCCGATCGCGTCCAGGGCGAACAGGCAAAGAAGGACCACGAGGACCTCATCCGCACGGTGTCGGCGTTGAAATCGGGCTCTCTGGTACCCGAGGAGTCGCTGTTTCAGCGGCTCATCAAGCGCACAAAGGAGCTCTCCGCGACCAGCGCCGAGAAGATGCTGGACGCCACCGAACAGGCGCGCGAGAAAGCCAAACCCTACACTGACAAGGCGATGGACGCCGCCAAGGAGGCGACCGAGCAAGCCAAGCAGGCGGCCGAACGCGCCAGCGAGGCAGCCAAGCCCTATTACGACAAGGGCAAGGACGCCGCGCAGAAGGCCTACGAGGACGCCGTCAGGATCACAAAGGAGCTGATGGACAAATCAAAGACCGACACGCCAACAAAGTAGCCCCCCTGTGCCGTCGACAGTCGGGGCCTTGGGCTTGCAGTAAAGTGCAACCTTGCTTGCGCGCCATGCCACGGAGTCGACGCCCCTCTCTCGGTTTGAGCGAGCGCCGGGCCGGTGACCGGCGTGGCACGGTCTGCTATTGACCGCCGACGTGCACTCTGATGAGCTCGGCCTGCAGAGGATCATCCTGTTGAGCGCGAGGGGCGTTGACGCTGCAATCGCAACGCGATGGGACGAAGATGTGGCCCAGCTTCCGCCGGCCAAAAGCTGGCTTTTGCGCGCGCAATCATCGCACAACAGAAGAACCCAAGAGGCGCTGCCGGCCAGTGAGAACGAGAGCGAGCTCCAGTCAAGGCAAGATCCCTTTTGGCAGCGTGGCTGCCCCAACATCCATGCTGACACCATGAGCCACTCCCGGCGCCTTGCTGATCGTCTCGCCCTGGTGACGGGAGCCACGCGCGGCATTGGCCGGGCGGTGGCGCTGGCCTACGCCCGGGAGGGTGCGCATCTCATCTTGGTCGGCCGGACCGCCGGTGCGCTGGAGGAGGTCGACGACGAGATCCGGGCAACCGGCGGCAGCGCCACATTGCTCACCCTCGACCTCAAGTCACACGACAAGATAGACGCCTTGGGTCCTACCATCTATCAGCGCTGGAATAAGCTCGACGTCCTGGTCGGGAACGCCGGCATCCTGGGACCGCTCTCGCCGCTTGGCCATGTGTCGGCCGATGCCTGGAACGAGGTGATCGAAATCAATCTGACGGCCAACTGGCGGCTGATCCGCACGCTCGACCCGCTGTTGCGTCGCTCCGACGCCGGGCGTGCCATCTTCGTGTCGTCGGGTGCGGCGACAGCGCCACGCGCCTACTGGGGTCCTTACGCCGCGTCCAAGGCGGGGCTTGAGGCCCTCGTGAGGGCATACGCCGAGGAGGTCGCCAACACGCCGGTGCGCGTCAATCTCCTCAATCCGGGGGCGACGCGCACGGCGATGCGCGCCAAGGCGTTTCCGGGCGAGGACCCAGCCTCCCTCCAGCCACCCGGGCACACGGTCGAAACGTTTATCACGCTGGCGCTGCCCTCCTGCATGGACAACGGCAAGCTGTTCGACTTGAAGACCGGCGCGGTGCGGTAAGTGCCGGGACGGGCGGTGCTTGGTGACACCCTTTATGGGCTTGCGGCCTCAGACCTCTACGACCATACCGTCGTAGGCTGGCTCCACATGCGCCGGCAGCTGGCGGCGCAGGCTTTCGTAGTCGAGCTCAACGGTCATGTGAGTGAGGATCGCTCGTGCGACGCCGAGACGTTCGATCCACTCGAGCGTCTGCTTCACGCCGAAGTGGCTCGGATGTGAGACCGGCCGCAGCGCATCGACGATCCATACTCCGAGACCCTGCAACAATGCCACGGAGGCCTCGGGGATGCCGCCGACGTCAGGGGAATAGGCAACGTCGCCGAACCGAAAGCCCAGCGAGGGTGCCTCCCCGTGCTCCTGTGGGATGGGCACGGCTTCGACGATCCCACCGGCCCCATCGATGCGAATGGGGTTGGGCGCGCGGATATCCCTCGCATCGAGGATCGAGGGATAGAGGGAGCCCGGTCGCTGGGCAAAGCAATAGTCAAAGCGGCTCTCGAGGCTAACGCGCGTTTCGGCATCGGCGTAGACGGGGATGCGCCGCTTGGTGATGAAGAACATGCCGCGTAGGTCATCGATGCCATGCGTGTGGTCGGCGTGCGCATGGGTATAGAGCACAGCATCGATATGCTCGACGCTGGCGGCGAGCAATTGCTCGCGCAGATCTGGCGGCGTGTCGACCAGCACGGTCGTTCGGCCGCCCTTGCCAAACCGCTCAACCAGCAGAGCGCAACGTCGCCGCCGATTTTTTGGGTTGGCTGGATCGCAGTCGCCCCAGACATTGCCCACGCGCGGCACGCCACCGGAAGAGCCACAACCCAGGATCGTGAAGCGCATCCTCATGCGGCAAATGCCGACCGCGGCGTCTTGGCATAGAGCCGGAAGAAGTTCTCGGTCGTTGCGCGAGCGATCGCCTCCTCCGAAACGCCCCTGAGATTGGCGAGCTCGCGCGCCGTTTCGACCACGTAGGCTGGTTCATTGCGCTTGCCGCGGAACTTACCCGGCGCAAGATAGGGCGCGTCCGTCTCCACAAGCAGCCGATCGAGCGGCACCCCGCGCGCAACCTGTCGCAATGCCTCGGATTTCTTGAAGGTCAAGATGCCCGAGAAGGAGACATAGAGTCCAATCTCGAGGGCACGACGGGCAAGCTCAGGCCCGCCCGTGAAGCAGTGCAGCACCGCTGCGAACGGCCGTTTTGCCATTTCCTCCTCGAGAATTGCAGCCACGTCCGTGTCGGCATCGCGCGCATGAATGACGAGTGGTAGCCCCGTCGCCTGCGCCGCCGCGATGTGGTTACGGAAACCCTTGACCTGCGCCTCGCGAGGGCTGTTGTCGTAGAAATAGTCAAGCCCGGCCTCGCCGATTGCCACCACCTTGGGGTGCTGGGCAAGCCGCCCGATCTCGTCCACGGAAACGTCTAACTCCTCATCGGCGTAATGCGGGTGCGTTCCGATCGAGCAGAAGACCTGCGGATAGCGCTCGGCGATGATGCGAAGGCCAGCAAAGCAGCGAATGCGCGTCGATATGCTGACGAGCATACCGACGCCGGCGCTGCGCGCTCTGCCAACTATGCCATCGAGATCGGCGGCGAAGGCTGGGAAATCGAGATGGCAGTGGTGATCGATCAGCATGCGCCCGGTTCTGTTCAAAGATCGCTACGACACCCCAAGACCGCAGCGCACTCACTCTCGATGACAACGGCCCGCAGCCCGAGTGATCGCGGGCCTTAACTTTGTTTGGGTGGCATCTTCCGCTTGCCTTCCTTGCTCGTCGTGGGCAACTCGGCCCCCGGCTCCAGGTAGCGCGGGAACACACCCGTGGGCGATGGGATGGCGGTTCCCGGCTCGAGCCGTCCAGCTTCCCCAAGCGACTTGAAACTGCGCCGATCCGGTCCCTGCCCAAGGAGGTCGAGCAGTTTACCCGCCCCCGTCGGCGTTACCGGCTGGGCCAGGATCGCCACTTGGCGCACCACCTCGGCCGTCACGTAGAGGATCGTCTCCATGCGCTTGGGATCACTCCTGCGCTTGGCCCACGGCGCCTCGCCAGCAAAGTAGCGGTTGGCATCCGCCACGACCGCCCAAACAGCGTCCAGGTAGTGTTTGATGGCCTGCCGGTCCATGGTCTCGCGCGCCAAAAGATAAAGCGCATCGGCCGCTGCCAACAGGGTCTTATCGGCATCCGTCAGCGGACCAGGTGCGGGGATCTTCCGGTCGCAATTCTTGTCGATCATCGCTAGGGAACGCTGCGCCAGGTTGCCCAAATCATTGGCCAGGTCCGCATTGATGCGATTGGCAATGGCCTCGGGGCTGTAGATCCCATCCTGACCAAACACCACCTCGCGCAACAAGAAGTAGCGCACCTGGTCGACCCCATAGGCTTTGACGAGGTCGAAAGGATCGACCACGTTGCCCACCGATTTCGACATCTTCTCTCCACGGTTGTTGAGGAAACCGTGGGCAAATATGCGCCGGGGCAGTTCGATGCCGGCCGACATCAAAAACGCCGGCCAGTAGACGGCATGAAAGCGCACGATATCCTTGCCGATGACGTGCACATCGGCCGGCCAGTAGCGCCAGCGTGGATGGCTCTGGTCAGGGAAGCCGACGGCCGTAATGTAATTCGTCAGGGCGTCCACCCAGACGTACATGACGTGCTCGGGCGCACCTGGAACCTTGATGCCCCAGTCGAGCGTCGTGCGCGAAACTGACAGATCGTCCAATCCGCGTTTGACAAAGCTCACCACCTCGTTGCGGCGCTCGCGCGGCAGGATGAAATCAGGGTGCTTCTCGTAATGCTCAAGTAGCTTGTCGCGATAGGCCGAGAGACGGAAGAAATAGGTTTCTTCTTCGAACCATTCGACCGGTGTTCCCTGCGGGCCCACGCGTACGCCGTCCACGCCCACACTCGTTTCGCTTTCGCCGTAGAAGGCCTCATCCCGGACGGAATACCAGCCGGCATACTTCTTGAGGAAGATGTCGCCGTTGTGTGCCGACGCCATGCGCCGCCAGATCTCCTCGGACGAGCGATAATGCCGGGCCTCGGTGGTGCGAATGAAGTCGTCGTTGGAGAGACCAAGCGCCTCGTCCATAGTGCGGAAGCGCTCCGAATTGCGGTCTGCCAGTGCCCGTGGAGTGAGGCCTTCCTTGACGGCCGTCTGCTTCATCTTGAGGCCGTGCTCATCCGTGCCGGTCAAGAAGAATACGTCCTTGCCGTCGAGGCGTTCGAAGCGCGCGATGGCGTCCGTAGCGATGGCTTCGTAGGCGTGGCCGATGTGCGGCGGCCCATTGGGGTAGGAGATGGCCGTCGTAATATAAAACTTCTGCTGCCCGCTCATGGTTGCAGGTCCCGTTCAAGTGACTGATCTCGTTAGGCGAAATTGACGCCCGGGGCGTGGGATCAGCACATTCGGGCACGGGGCCGGGCGGCGGCTCCGAGGGGGTTAGAACGGGAATTGGATGGCTCTGCGTTCATCGGCCGTTCCGCTATCACGATTTTGCCGTCAACGCCACTGGCAATGCAAAAAGATGGGCCTAGGCCGAGCCTCAAAGCTGGGCGGTGCGCTCCAGTTTGGCGAACGTGCCGAGCACCAAGGCTCGCTTGTCGAGGTTGAGAAGGGCCGCATCGGCACGCTCGCGGCCAATATCCTCCCACAGGGCGGCCCAGGCGGGCAGCCTCGCCGCCGGGATCAGCCGCCGCGCAAGCGCTTCTTCGGGTGCCCCAGCATTTTCTAACGCTCGCGCGTGCACGAGCCGCCACAGCATCTCAAGCAACAGATCATAGAACGCCTCGAAGCGCTGTTCGTTGGTGGACTGGGAGAGCTGATCGGCAAGCGCGTGCGCTGCGGGCCAGTCGATGCGGGGTAGCGCGGTCAACACAGCCTCGATGCGCTCGTAAAGCTCAAGACCCCCGCTGCCCGCCAGCAGCAAGGCTCGCCGCACGCTCCCTTCGGCCAAGCGTTCGAGCAGCGGCCAGCGATCTGGGCTTGGCAAGTCCAATCCCGCGGCCGCCAGTGCCGCCTCGCTGGCCTGCCGCAGTGCCGTGCCGGCCAGCGGCGCAAGATGGAGGCGCCGACAGCGGGAGCGCACGGTCGGAAGCAGCCGACTGGGCTCGGAGGCAACGAGCAGGAAGAGCGCCCGGGTCGGTGGTTCCTCCAGCGACTTCAATAGTGCGTTGGCGGCGTTGACGTTGAGCTCATCCGCCGCATCGACGATCACCACGCGCCAGGCGCCGTCCCCAGCCGTCAAGCCAAGGAACGCTTTCAGTCGGCGCACTTCATCGACCGGGATGCTTGCGGCGTGTCGCTTGGAGCGCACGTCATAGGGTCGCCGCAGCACCAGAAGTCCCGGATGAGCGAGGGCGCGAATTTGGCGGTCGGTAGCGCTCTTGGGTGCGATTTGCAGCGTGCTGCCACTTGCGTCGCGCTCCGTGCGTGGAGCCAAGACGTGGCGCGCCAGGCAATAAGCCAGGGTCGCCTTGCCGATGCCTTCAGGACCGACGATCAGCCAAGCGTGATGCATGCGACCGCTGGCGAAGGCTTGGGCCAACTCGCGTTCGGTTTGGGCGTGGCCCAACAGCTTGCGCGTCTCGCGCGGGTGGGGAAAGCCATCGAGACGATCGGCCTCGGGCAGCCCTTCGCCTTCGTGTTGGGCGGGTGCCCTGGCCATCAGCGTGCGCCTGACAGCAGGCGCTGCTCGAGCAGCGCCCAGATCTCGGCCGCCACCACGTCGGCCGGCTTGGCAGCGTCCACGAGGGTGCACCGCCGGGGTTCGGCTTTGGCAATCGCCGCGTAGCCCTTGCGCAACTGCTCATGGAACGCGGGATCGCGTCCCTCGAAGGGATCGGCCGCAGCCCCCACCCCTCCCACAAGGTTCCGGCGGGCCCGCACGCGCGCCAGGCCCTCCATTGGCGGCAGGTCGAGAATGAAGGTGAGGTGCGGTCGGGTCGGGAGCACTACGAGCCGCTCCAAGGCGTCGAGCGCTTCCTCGCGCAAGCCTCCGGCAGCGCCCTGGTAGACCCGAGTGGAATCGGAAAAGCGGTCGCAGATGATCCAGCGGCCGGCCGCTAATGCCGGCCGGATCGTTTTGTCGAGATGGTCGGCTCGCGCGGCGTAGAAAAGGAGCGCCTCGCACAGCGCGGCGTGCGACGGGGTGGCGGGGTCAAGCAGCAGTGCCCTCACCCGCTCGGCAAAGGGCGAGCCGCCAGGTTCACGCGTGAGCAGCGCATCGATGCCGCGCGCCGTCAGCCGGTCGGCAAGCAGGCGCGCCTGCGTCGACTTTCCGGAGCCCTCGCCGCCCTCAAAGGTGATGAACTTGCCCGATGCCATGGCAAACAACCGCCCCTCGCCTAGCGGGCGCGCCTTGTCGGTCGTGTCCGTCGCCAAGGAGCGTATTACGGCAGCCACCTGGTGGCCAGGCACAAGATGGAATCGAAACCGCGCCGCATCGGGCCGGCCAGTTCCACGTCCTCGGCCACGAACAGAGGCACCTCGTTCATCGTCTCCGACGATGTCGTCACCCGCAACACCGCCACCTGATCGCCTTTCTTCAGGGGCGGCTTCAGCGGCCATTGATACACAATGCTGGCTCGCAGTTTTTGGTTTGCCATGTTGCGCGGCAGCCAGACATTGATGTCGCCCTTGCCGGAGAGCGGCACGTACATGCGTTGACCGCCCCATACGCGCGCATGTCCGACGATTTCCCCGGCGTCAAACAGCTTGGTTTCGGCGAAGGCTCGATAGCCCCACTCGAGCAACCGTCGCGCGTCGTCTCGGCGGTCGTCGGCCGTGGCATCACCAGCGATGACCGCGATCAGGCGGCGGCCGTCCTGTTTGGCCGAGGCGACAATGCCGTGACCTGCCTCCTTGGTAAATCCAGTCTTCAGTCCATCGAGCCCGGTGACTTGGCCGAGAAGTGGGTTGCGGTTGATGAACCGGTGTTTGAGGTAAGTGAATTCCTTCAGTGCAAAAAGTTCGTAGAGTTCGGGATAAGTGCCGATGATATGCCGCGCCAGCATGGCAAGCTCGCGGGCCGTCATCTGATGGCCGGGATCGTGCAATCCCGTGGGATTGGTGAAATGCGACTTCTTGAGGCCGATTTGGCGGGCCTCCTCGTTCATGCGCTTGACGAACAAGCTCTCGTTGCCCGCCATATTCTCAGCGATGGAAATGGCCGCATCGTTGCCCGACTGCACGGTGATGCCCTTAAGCAGCTCCTCCACCTTGGCTTTCTTGCCAACCGGCACCATCATGGCCGACGTTCCCGAGGGAGCGCCACCCTTGCGCCAGGCGTATTCGCTCATGAAGAACTCGTCCTCGAGCTTGATTTCGCCGGCCTTTATCGCCTTGAAGGCGACGGCCAGCGTCATGAGCTTGCTCATGCTGGCGGGATAGATGAGATCGTCGGCGGCGCGCTGGAAAATGATGGCGCCGGTGTCGGCATCCATCAAAATCGCGTGCGGCGCCTTGATGGAGACGGTATCCGCAGTCGACTGTTCGGCCGCCGTCGCCCCGCCGCCCGACGGTGCGATGCAGGCCAACATTGCGGCGATGAGCCCGAAGAGCAGTTGGCGGCACAAGAAGCCTTGGGCGAGGCCGTTCATCCCGTTGGACCCCTCAATGGTCGGGCGTCAGAGTCGCTCGCGCGACTATCGGGTGAGGGCCCTAGCAAAGTCAACGGTGCCTCACCGGTCCCAATAGGGCGGCGCGTGCGACAGCGCCACGCGGAACCAGGGCTGGCCTGCGAGAAAGCGCTGCTCCTGGCGATCGTCGCCCGTGAGCGGCGCGCGACCGGCGAAGCGCACGCGCACCCGCGCCGTGCCCCGGTTCTCAAAACCCAAATACCTGGCCGCGGCGCGCGAGACGTCGATGACGCGGTCGTTGACATAGGGTCCGCGATCATTGACGCGCAGCAAAAGTGTGCGACCGTTCTCAATGTTGGTGACATAGACGAGCGAGGGTAACGGCAGGGTCGGATGCGCAGCCGACAGCGCCCACATGTCGAATATCTCACCGTTGGCCGTGCGCCTGCCGTGGAAGTCGGCGGCGTAGTAGGAGGCGATACCGATACGGTCATAGCCAGGGTCCTCGCGCGGGCTATGCCACTGGCCATCGATCTGATAAGGCTCGCCCAACTTGTAAATGCCGCCGCCCTTTGGGATGGGCTGCCCGAAGGCGATGACGCGACGGCTAGCGGGAGGGGCGCCGGGAGCGAGGGATGGCTCGGCGCTGTGCTCGGAGCGCGCACAACCTTCGCCCAGCAGCAGGACGGCCGCCAACCCGCAACACGCAGCCAACAGCGGCCGCAACGGCGAACGCATGACAAGAGCCCGTTGACCCACACGTGCCTCGGGGATCGCGCTCCCCAATTGCTCGGGTAAGTTGCCATGCGGCGCATTAGCGTGGCGTTAATGGTGGAGCCTTGCTCACCGCGCGATCGCGGCAGGCGCCTTTTCTCACTTCAGCAGTCCAAGCTCACTAAGATACCGGCGCACACCCGGATGCAGGTGCACCGGATCGACCACGGCACTGGCCGTGTTGCGCGCGGTCGTCTCGGCCGCCTGGGGCAAATGCGCAGCGATGGCGGCTTCGCCAGCATGTATCGCCTTGGCTAGGCGATAGGCAACAGCCTCGTCGAGGTCGGGCCGCGCCATCACGAAGCTCCACGACCCCACGGAGTTGAGAGGGTGGTCCTGGCCGGGGAAGGAGCCAGCGGGAAGCGTCAGGGGTTTGAGAAAATCGTGCTTGGCACGGATCCGCGCTATCTCCGCCTCGTCGGGTACGATGAAGCGGGCGCCTTTCTCGCCGCTGGCAACCGTCATGAACCCTGGCCAGCCCAAGCCGCCGCCCCACAAGGCCGCCGCGCGCCCATCGAGCACCATGGCGGGACCGTCGCCTGCGCGTTCGAGATAGATCGCTTGGAAGTCCTTTTTGGGGTCGAGATCCAGCCCGTCGAGAACGTAGCGGGCAAGGATCACGAGGCCCGATCCGGCGGCACCGAACGCCACGGGCTTGCCCTTCAAGTCCGCGATGGTGCGATAGGGGCTGTCGGCGCGCACCACGAACATACCGGGCGTTGAGTACATCGCAGTGATGATCTTGAGATCGGCGGACGGGGCCCCCACACCGGTCAGCGTTTCGTGCACCACTTCGCCCTGCACCAAGGCGATGTCGAGGCGACCCGCCACCAGCCGAGGGACGTTCTCGGTGCTGCCCTTGGTGTTGACGGCCGCAATGGCAAGGCCCGGATCGGCCCCCTGGACCGCGGCGATGAAGGCGGCCCCGTAGACGGGAAAGCCTCCGCCGGGAGTGGCCGTCCCGAGCCGAAGGGTGATGTTCTCTTGGGTGTTGGCTGCAATGGACATGGGAGCATGGAGGATGGTTGCGGAAAGGACAAAGCCCAAAACGAGAAGAGGGCGTGACACTGAGCCAAACACGTAAGGCACCTCCATGGCAATTCCGCGCCGGAGGCGGTCGGCCGGCGTCGAAACGCCAAGGGCGGCCTCCCGGCCAACCGCCGAAACTAACTCCATCGATGGCTTCGCCAAAGCGCGGACAATGCCGAAAACTCCCTGTCGACCCCTTGCCGGGTGGCAGACAGCGCTTTGTCCTCAAAGCGGGTGCGCCACAAAAAGCGGCACCGCCCCTAGACGGCGGCTGGCGTCCTTGGGTTTGCGCGCTAAGCTTGGTTCCGCGCTAGGCTCCTGCCAATGCGCGTCGACAGGTTGCGCAGGGGCGTGCTGGGAGAAGGAGGATTTTATGAGAGGCGTCGTGTTTCTGGGTGACAGGCGGCTTGAGCTGCGCGATTTCCCTGACCCCACGCCGGGCCCTCGCGAGGTGGTGCTGGAGATCAAGGCATCGGGCATGTGCGGCAGCGATTTGCACGTCTATCGCGCAACGTTCAAACCTGGCGATGGCAGTTCGGGTTTCAAGCGCGGCGCCGAACCCGTGATCGCGGGCCATGAGCCGTGCGGCGTCGTCGCCGCCGTCGGTTCCGGGGTGACGGACAAGGAGGCTCGCATCGGCCAACGTGTCATGTGTCATCACTACACGGGTTGCGGCGGCTGCAAGCATTGTCGCTCCGGCTGGGCCCAGATGTGCCTGGAAGGCTCTACGGTGTTCGGCGCCAACGGCCATGGCGGCCACGCCAAGTACATGAAGGTGCCTCTGCACACCTTGGTACCTCTTTGCGATGCGCTGTCGTTCGTGACCGGTGCCGCCATCTCCTGCGGTACTGGCACCGCTTATGGCGCCTTAAAACGGCTCAACCTGCAAGGCGGCGAGACCCTCGCCATCTTTGGACAGGGGCCGGTGGGGTTATCCGCGACGCAGCTTGCCGTCGCCATGGGTGCCCGGGTGATCGCTCTCGACGTCGCAGCGGAGCGGCGCCAAATGGCCAAGGACTTCGGCGCAGCAGAGGTGATCGACGCGCGCTCCAACAATCCGGTCGAGGCGATTCGCGAGCTCACGCATGGCGAAGGCGCCCACAAGACGCTTGACACGTCCGGTGCCGCCGAGGCGCGCGCGGCAAGCGTGCGCTCGGCGCGGACGTGGGGAACGGCCTGCTTCGTCGGCGAGCGCGGACAGGTTATGCTGGACGTCAGCCCCGACCTGCTGCGACGGCAGATTACCCTGGTGGGCTCATGGACTTTCTCTACCCAAGGGCAGGCCGAGTGCGCAGAGTTTGTGGCCGACCACCACGTTGACGTGGATAAGTTGTTCACGCACCGGTGGCGGCTCGACCAAGCCGAGGAGGCCTATCGCCTGTTCGACACCCAAAGTACTGGCAAGGGTGTGATCTTGCCGTCGTAGGCGCGAGGATTGACAGAGCGTAGGGAAATGCCGGCATGAGCAGAGTTGCAGCGATCACCGGAGCGGCCTCCGGCATCGGCCGGGGTACGGCCAAGCGCCTGCTCGAAGAGGGCTGGACGGTCCTGGCACTCGATCGCGACCAGGCGGGGCTCGAGGCCTTGCGCCAAGACCCTTTGTCTGCCAGCGGACGGCTCCACACGGAAGTCTGCGACGTGGCTTCCGCCCAGAGCGTGGCGACGGTCTTCCAGGCGATCGGCCGTCGCTTCGGGCACCTCAATGGCCTCGTCTGCTCCGCCGGCTTGCTCAGGATCGGCACGCTCGAAGCCATGCCAGTGGAGGATTTTGACGCCTTGTTTGCCGTCAATGTGCGTGGGTTGTGGCTTAGCGCCCGTGAAGCCATGCCGCTCCTGAAGGCGGCAGGCCGGAGCGGTGAGCTGGCTCGGGTCGTATTCCTCGCGTCGATCTCGGGCTTGCGGCACAAGATCGACAGTGGTGCCTATGCCGCTACCAAGGCGGCTGTCATCGCGCTCACCAAGGTGATGGCGGTTGAATGCGCGGCCGACAAGGTGCTGGTCAACGCCGTGGCGCCCGCCACCGTGGACACGCCCATGGTGCGGCCGCACCTCAACCCCGGCAACAACACGCGCTATCGCACCTCCGGCACGTCGCCGCTGGGTCGCATCGCCCAAGCGGAGGATGTGGCGGCGGTCATCGCCTTTCTGATGAGCGAGGATGCGGGCTACGTCAACGGCACGGTCATTCCGGTGGATGGGGGGACGGTGGCCGCATACGTGCCGCCTCGATGATCGCTGACGTCGCTGGTTGTGGTCGGCAGTGCCGAAGCGCTACGCTGAGCCGATTGCAGGCGAGCCGGAGGAACCCATGGGCAAAAAGATAGCCATCGTCGGGGTAGGCGCGGTGGGCGGTTATGTGGGCGCGCATATGGCGCAGGCGGGCGAGGACGTGACCTTTATCGATCCGTGGCCCGATCACGTCGAGCAGATGCGAAAGCGTGGTCTCTTGGTCACGCACGCCATGAACGTCGCTGAGTTCACCGTGCCCGTGCGCGCGCTTCACCTCACCGACGCCCAGCAACTCGCCAAGGAGAAGCCGGTCGACATCGCCTTTGTGTGCATGAAGTCCTATGACACCGCCTGGGCGACCATGCTGATCAAGCAGTACCTTGCCCCGGACGGCTTCGTGGTCTCGCTGCAGAACTGCATGAACGAGGAGACGATCGCCGGCATCGTCGGTTGGGGCAAAACCCTTGGTTGCATCGCCAGCTCAATCACGGTCAACCTGCCCGATCCCGGTCACATCCATAGGGGTGCTGGCAAACACGGTGCCGCCCACACCGTATTTCGCGCTGGCGAAGTGCACGGACGCATCACACCGCGGGCGGAGGAAGTTTGCCGGCTCGTCGGCACGGCCGACAGCGCCAAGGTGACGGACAATCTGTGGGGCGAGCGCTGGTCCAAGCTGGTTGCCAATGTGATGGGCAATGGCATGTCGGCGTGCACCGGCCTCACCGGGCGGCAGATCTTGGAGAGTGACCCCCTGCGCCGCTTTCAGCTGCGCCTGGGCAGCGAGGCCATCCGGGTTGGACAGGCGCTCGGCTATCGACTGGAGGAGATCTTGCACATCGCGCCTGAGACCATCGCGCGGGCCGGAGAGGGTGACGGGCCGGCGATCAAGGCTTGTGACGAACAGCGCTTCAAGGATGCCAAGAAGACGTCGGCCGAACAGCGCCCGTCGATGGGTCAAGATATGCTGAAGGGCCGGCGCACCGAGATCGAGTTCCTGAACGGCCTGGTGGTGCGCGAGGGTGACAAGGTTGGGCACGCGTGCCGGGCCAACGCCGTGCTCACCGACATCGTCAAACGGGTGGAACGTGGTGAGCTTAAGCCCGATCCAGGCCACATCACCGAGCTCAGGCTGAACTAGCGATTGGCGACCGGGTGGGGTGCCGGCAGGAAACACTGGAAATGCAAATGGATACCGTGTGAGCTCCCCCTCGTCTGGGGGAGCCCACACGGTAGCGGTACGCGGGATCGGCCGCTCTGCCGATAAGTTAGAACGCCATCTTGCTCAGACGGTCGAACAGGGCCTTGGCATCCTGCTCGTCACCAGCCTGGCACGCGTCGTAGGCGCGCAGGGCCATGCGGCTCACGCCAGCAAGCTGCTCGGCCGAGATCTTGGCATACTTCTCGCGGTCGAACTTCTCCCAGAAATCCTTGTAGAGCCGGCTGCAATCCATCTTGGTCTGCGCCACCGCGGAAACGGTCATCAGACCGGGCGCGGCGACGACGGAGAGAGCAAGAACGGCACATGCAAGACGCTTCATATCGGGGTCTCCCTATCTCAGCAGCGATGGAACTCCCGTCGCTCGCTGTGACCAGATACGGGGCCGCTCCCATAAAGTTTCAAAGTCTGGGTAAAAAAGTGCGCCGCGGCCGCGGAGCGGAACAAAGGGCCACTGTTGCCACAAGCACTCCACCCACGGCGCCCGCGGCAAGGGGGGCAGCACGTATCGCTTGACCTGTCTCCAATTCTGGACGACAGGCTGGGTAAGGGCGCCGTCAAGACAACATCCGCCCTTTGGCTTGGCTGTCGAGAGACACAGCATGCCCGTATCCCGACAGGATCTCGTCGCGGCACTCCGGCAGACGGCGCGTGGCGACCGGGCGGCGTTCAGGCTTCTCTATGAGGCCACCTCCCTGAAACTTTATGGGATCGTCGTCCGTATCTTGGGGCGACGTGAGTTGGCCGACGAGGTTTTGCAGGAGGTTTACATCCGTGTGTGGCAACGCGCCGGTGACTTCGATGCCAGCAGCGGTTCGCCCATCACATGGCTGGCCGCGATCGCGCGCAACTTGGCGCTCGACGAAGTCCGACGCAAGACCCCGCGATCCTTGGACGAGTTTCCGGAGGTGCTGCAACTTCCAAGCGATGACAATCCGGCGACCGCCCATGAGCAAAGCGAGGAACTGAAACGGCTTGAAGCATGCTTGAGTGGTTTGGAACCCGACAAAAAGGAGCTGGTACTGCTGGTATATCACTACGGGTTGACGAGGGAGGAGATCTCGCGACGGATCAATCGGCCCGTCGCAACGGTTAAAACGTGGCTGCGCCGCAGCCTCGCGCAGCTCAGGGATTGTCTTGGTCAATGACCGAGGAAGACGACATCGACGGATTGGCGGCCGAGTACGTGCTCGGCTCGCTGAGCCCGGCTGAGCGCGCGCAGGTCGAGGCGCGGCGGGGCAGCGATGCGCAGCTGGCGACCGCGATCGAAGCGTGGCAAGTCCGTCTCGGTCCCCTGAGCGAGCAGGCGTCGGGCCTTGCACCACCACCCGACCTTTTCGCTCGCATCCTGACGCGGATCGCGGCCGAGGGCCGAAGCGGGGATGTGGTGCCGTTCCGCCGGGGCCAGACGCGTCAGCGAGGGCTGGCAACCGTCGTCAGCGCGCTTGCCGCATGCTTGGCCCTGGCCCTGGTGTGGTTCGAGCACACGCAACCGCCACCGCCCGGCAAGGAACCCGCATCGGTGAGTTGCGGGAATAGATACAAGGATTTCTGGGAGCAGTTTGACCAGCAAAAGTTTGGGCGCATCTCAGCCGAGCAGTTGGCAGGCTTGAGCCGCATGGCGCTGCGGGCCTATGACGCGTGCGAGGCAGGTGACGACCAAGACGCCAGAACCATCTTCGATCGGCTGCGCCGGATGCAATTCTAGCCCTGACATCGATAAGGCCGCCCGTGCAATTTGCCTGCCTCACCGGCGCGCTTACGCGGGAGGAGATCTGATCGCCTCACTCACTGTGAGTGCCCCCGCGCGTTGACTGGCCCCTCCACGCACCGAAAGGACAGTGCACGGTGCGTGGAGGGTGACTGGCCGCGCAGGTGTCGCTGCCGATGCAGCAATGCCTCGGGGCAGCTTGGCCTCAGTTTACGGTCGCTGCAGCGGCTTTGAGGATGGGCGTCCAGCGCGCGACCTCTTTTTCCACCAACGCCTGCAGCGCTTCGGGCGTACGCCCCGGCCGATCGGGGATGATGCTGCCCAATTCGAGGAGACGGGCGCGCGTTGCCGCATCGTCCAGTGCTTTGACGAGCGCACCGTTGAGCTTGGCCATCACGTCTTTGGGCGTATCCTTGGGGGCGAACACCGCGTTCCAGGCCGAAACCTGGAATTCGGGTAGGCCGGCCTCCTTGGTGGTCGGCACATCTTTGAGCACGGCGGAGCGCTGCGGACTGGCGACGGCGAAGGCTTTGATGGTCCCTGCCTGGACTTGCGAGACCACATTTACGATCTGGTCGCAGCCGAAATCCACTTGCCCAGCCACCAAGTCATTGAGGGATGGTCCCGTGCCCCGATAGGCCACCCGTGCGGTCTTGGTGCCCAAGATCGACTGCAACATGGTGCAGGTGGTAAAGGACACCGAGCCCACGCCAGCGTGGGCCTCGTTCACCTTATCGGGATTTTTCTTCAGATAGGCCACGAACTCTTTGAGATTGGTCGCCGGAAAGTCCTTCTTGGCGATGATCAAGATGGCTGTTCCGGCGACGAGTCCCACGGGCGCAAAGTCCTTGGTCGGATCGTACTTGAGGCTTGGGTACAGCGCGGGTGCGGCGCCGTGCGTCCCCATGTGCCCCATCATGATGGTGTAGCCGTCAGGTTTGGATTGCGCGCCACGGGTGATGCCGGTCGTGCCACCCGCGCCCGCAACGTTCTCAACGACGACGGATTGGCCGAGCGTCTTGCCCATCTGTTCGCCTACGATCCTCGCAATGGTGTCGGTGGGCCCCCCCGCGGCAAAGGGAACAATCATGGTGATGGGCCGGTCCGGAAACTCGCTACGCGCGGGACCGACCGCGGCAAAACAGGTCAAGAAACCGATGGCAACAGATGCCAACAGGCGTGTCATGGCTCTACCTCATGTCTGGTGTGCTGGCCCGCGGGGGCTTGCATATGCCACAACCCTGTTGCGATTTGGGCAAAGCGACGACGACGGCCAAAGGCCGTCAGGGGATGTTCGGCGCTGCTTCATTGAGCGGCAAACGGAGCAAATGCCAGGCGATCGTCGAGCCGGCATAAGGGGTAAGCGGCACGCGGGGCATGACAGGAGGGACCGGGTCGGGGCCGAAGCGGCTAACCTGTCTCGATCTCCCTCAGCGCGCGGTCGACATCGGCGGAGGATAGCGTCCAGTCGTTGTCGAGGTCGGCGACCACCTCTTGCATGAACGCCGCGGACAGTTGGATCGCTCGATCCCTATCCCCTAGGTGGTCGTAGAGAATGGCGAGGGCGAGCTGCTGCGGGCTCGCACCCTCGTAGGTCCACTCAAATCCCCATTTGGTGAATTGCTTGACCTCGTAGTGCTCGGGCAGCGGTCGTCCGTCCACGGTCACCTTGAGACCGTCGATGCTGCGCGTGCCCTGATAGGTTTTCATGGCGATACCGTCGCGCGCGTGAAGGTTTCCGTGTAGTCGATGAGCCGGTCGGTGGTTTCGGTGGCGCGTTTGGCATCGCCATCGGCGATGGCACGGGCCTGAGCCGCATGCAGGCGGGCGCACAGGGGCAGGTCGGCGGCTTGCTTGTAGTGCAAGTACCAAAAGCGCCGCGAATGGCCGTGCAGCGAGCGCATGGCGCGCGTGGCGTAATCATTGTGGGCGGCGGCGGAGATCAGCAGATTGAGCTCACGGTCAAGCCGCATAAAGGCGATGTCATCGTTGGTCTTGGCGGCGCGATCCATACCCTCGGCGATCTCGCGCAGACGCTGGCGCTGATCGCTGCCGGCACGCAGGGCGCCTAACCGGGCGAGCAGCCGTTCGAGCTCCCGGCGCACCTCGAGCACAAGCAGCTGTTTGCGCGGGTCCGTCTCGGAGACCAAGATCCCCTTGCGCGGCAGGATTGTCACCAGGCCTTCGCGCGCTAGCCGCTGCAGCGCCTCGCGGATGGGCGTGCGGCCGATGCTCAAATTGGCAGCCAGAACATGTTCGGAGAGAAACTCGCCGGGCTTCAGACGCAGCGTGACGATCTGCTCCTCGAGCTGCCGATAGGCCTGCTCGGTGAGGGTTGCAGCGGGCGCCGGCTTGCCGGCGGCGCGCTGCGGCCTCATCCTCTTGACGGCGGCAATCGGCATGGATGTCGCGCTGCCCCGGCTCACACCTGCCGCCGCCGTCGCACCATGGCGGCAAACCTCTCGTACTCCTCTTCCTTCACCGTGTAGGAGTGGTCGTCGTCCGGGAAGGAGCCCTCTTTCACCTCTTTGATGTACTGCTTGATGCCCGTGACGGCCACCTCGGTAAGCTTGGCAAACCGCTTCGTGAACTTCGGCTTGAAGTCGGTGAAGACGCCCAACAGGTCATGGCACAGCAGGATCTGACCGTCGGTGCCGACACCTGCACCGATCCCGATCGTGGGAATAGTGAGCTGCTCGGAGATGAGTTTGGCGATCTTGGCTGGCACCGCCTCGAATTCCAGCATGAAGCATCCGGCATCCTCGATAGCAAGCGCATCCTCCAGGATCTTCATGGCAGCATCCGCCGTGCGACCCTGGATCTTGAAGCCGCCGAACATGGCGATGGTATGCGGAGTGAGGCCGATATGGGAAGCCGTCGGAATGCCGGCATCGACGAGGGCTTTGAGGATGTGCGCCTGGGATTTGCCGCCCTGCGGCTTTACCGCGTCCGAGCCCGCCTCCTGCATGAAGCGGGTGGCATTCCTGAGAGCGCGTCCGACGGTGTGGTAGCTCTGATAGGGCATGCAGCCGAGCACAAACGTGTTGGGCGCGCCGCGGCGAATGGCCTGCGCGTGCATGATCATCATGTCCATGGTGGCGGGGATGGTAGAGGGATGGCCATGGGCAATCATGGCGAGGCTATCGCCGACCACCGCCACATCGACGCCGGCTATCTCGGCCCATTTGGCGGACGTGTAGTCCGGAACCGACATGTACACCATTTTTTCGCCGGTCTTCTTGCTATCGCGAATCTCCGCGATGGTACGCTTCTCGCGCTTCTTCTCCGCGGCCGGAGCAGCTTTACCCGTGTCCTGCGCCATGGCTGTGCCTCCCTCGCCAACCCACATTGGGCCGCTGTCTGATATATCTTGCGTATGCTAGAGAGCGGGCGGTTCGCTGGTCAAGCCAGGCGAGGCATGTCCGGTGCCTGACATCGATTGGATTGCCTTGGGATTGTTGGTGGCCTGCGTGCTGCTGGCCGTCCTCTACGGGCTGGCGGCGAGCGGGCATTTCCCCGCCCACGTCCGCAGCGCCACGTTGCGGCGAGGGTGGGGAGCTTTTGTGCTGTGGGGCACGCTGGTGGCGACCGCACTGGCCACCGGCGCAGCGGGACTGTTCGGCTGGAGAGCCCTGCCCTGGCCCGCGGCGGTGATCGGCGGGGGTGTCGCCATGTTGTTCGCGCCTCTGCTCTTGCAGTCCTTACCCGACAGTTTCGTCAATGGCCGGCGCGCACTCCTCGTGCTGTCTATGGGCACGGTGATCCTGGCCGTCCTGATGTGGCGCGTGGCGGGCTCGCGGTGAGCCAAGCGCTCGCCAGGCTTGGCCGCTCGCTTGCGTCGGGTGGGTTGATCTTCCCCGGCGGGTGCCCACAAGATCTCCACGACGCGCAGATGAGGTAGAGCATGGAACTCATGTTGCAAGGAAAGACGGCGCTGGTCACGGGGGCCAGCATCGGCATTGGCCGCGGCATCGCGCTGGCGCTGGCGCGGGAGGGTGTGCGGTTAGCTCTCGTGGCGCGGCGGGAAAACCTGCTCGCGGCGCTAGCAGGGGAGATCGGCGCGGCGGGCGGCGTTGCGCCTCTCCTCATCGCCGAGGACCTGGTTGCTGAGGGAGCGCCTGCGCGCATCGGCAAGGCGGCCGTCGAAGGTCTCGGTACCGTCGAGATCCTGATCAACAACGCTGGCGGTAGCCGCCCCTTCAAAGTCGATGCCACGGAGGAGCAGTGGAACGAGGCCATGACGCTCAACTTTACACGCCAGCGCCAGCTCACCCACGCCCTGCTTGAGCCTATGATGGCACGCCATTGGGGGCGCATCATCAACATCACTGGCAAGTCCGAGCCCGAAGGCATCAATGGCGCTTTCTGCGCCAAGGCCGCAATCCATGCCTGGGCCAAGGGCCTGTCGCGCGAGGTCGGCAAATTCGGGATCACCGTGAACTCGATCCCGCCGGGCCGCATCCACTCCGAGCAGATCCGTCGCAACTATTCGCCCGAATACCGCAAATGGCAGGCCGAGAACGAAATCCCGGTCGGTCGCTATGGTGAGCCGGAGGATGTGGCAAACCTCGTCTGTTTTCTTGTCTCTCCCCTCGCGGGATACATCACCGGCACCGTCATTCCGGTCGACGGCGGCTTGCGGCGCTACCAATTCTAGGAGCAAAGCTCTCCGCGTGCGGCCAAACCGCGGGGCCGTACTGCCCACAGCGGTGGGGTGGGGGGCATCGACGCCTCATGGCGGCCGACCGGGAGCACGATGCGGCACGAGCAGCAGAGTACCTCGCCCGATGACGGCCGCAATTGGCGCGGCACTCAATGTCGCACCTCGAGGCCGCCTCCGCCGTTGCGAGGGTTCAATTTGTGCCGTTGCCTCAAGGCGCTGCATTTGCCCAGAGCGATTGCTCGCACGTGCGGCGGCGGCGAATGGCAGCCATCCCTGGCCGCGCCTTGATGCCCTGGAGCGAAGCAGATAGGTCTGTCGCCCATGGCATCACATCTGGCGCCGGCGCGCTCCTTCCCGCTCTTCGAAAGTTATAAAGGCCTCCATCCCGCCGCGCGCGGTTGCGCCTTGATGATGCTCGCGACATTCATGTTCGCTGGCATGCATACCGCCATTCGCTATTCGACCCAGCAACTGCCCCCTGTTGAAGTGGCGTTCTTTCGCAACGTGTTCGGGCTCGTTGTTATCGCACCCTTGCTGGCGCGCCATGGGTCTGGCCTCTTCTCGACCAAGCGGCTTGATCTGCACGTTGTACGGGCCGTGCTGAACGTCGTCTCGATGCTTTCCTTCTTCGTGGGTCTGTCGATGACGCCGCTGGCCCGGGCCACCGCACTCTCGTTCACCGCTCCCCTGTTTACGGCGCTGCTGAGCGCGCTGTTTCTCGGCGAAGTGTTCCGCTGGCGACGCTGGTCGGCCATCTTTGCCGGCTTCTTCGGCGCGCTGGTAATCTTGCGGCCAGGTTTGCAAACCTTTGATTTCGGCTCCGTCCTGGTGCTGGTGTCCTCGCTGCTGTGGAGCATGGCGCTGATCGACATCAAGGTCTTGGGTCGCACGGATTCCTCGATGACCATCACCGCCTACGTCACCGTGCTCATGATTCCCATGACGCTCCTTCCGGCATTGCTGGTGTGGCAAACACCCATGCTGGACCTGTGGGTTTGGCTCATCTTCATCGGTGTAATCGGCACGCTGGGCCAGCTTATCGTCACCGAGGCCGTGAAGCTCGCCGACATGACGGTGTTGATGCCATTCGACTTCTTGAAGCTCGTGTGGGCGGCATTCCTGGGGATCATTTTCTTCGCCGAGGTACCCGACCTGCTCACCTGGGTCGGCGGCGGCATTGTGTTCGCCAGCTCGTTTTACATCGCCTGGCGCGAGGCCAACCTGCGTAAGGCAAAAGCGCTCTCCCCCGCTCAGCGCACCGTGCCTGGCACCAGCGGCAAACAGTGAGCTTCCGGCGCTAAGGCGCTCGCTCTAGCATGGTGTGGGACGCCTCACCGCGCCCATGTCGATTACGGGGATGCCGATGCAAGAGGAACCGCAATACGCCGTCCTGCACGAGTTCGTTGCGCCCGCAAAACGCAATCTAACGCGCCAAACCTGGGACTACCTGATGGGCGGCGCTGAGACCGAGACCAGCTACGTTCGCAACCGCGTGGCCATCGACTCGTTGGCCTTTCGCCCACGGGTGCTGCGCAACGTCGAGAACGTCGAGCCAAGTGTAACGCTCTTGGGTCATAGGTTGCGGATACCGGTGATCCTGGCGCCGATCGGCTCCCTGCAAGACATCGTTGCAGAGGGCGGATTGGCGCCCACACGCGCTGCCGCGCGCTTTGGTGTCATGCATATGCTGAGCTCCGTCTGCTCCCCCGGTATTGAGGCCGTGGCACGGGCTAACGACCACCCCAAAATTTTCCAACTCTATGTGCGCGGTGATCAGGCCTGGGTCGATGACTATGTGGCCCGCGCCGTGGCCAACCGTTATGTCGGGCTCTGCCTCACCGTCGACCTTGATTACTACGGCCGACGCGAACGCGACCTCGCCAAGCGATACAAGGCGACGGCGCGGCGCGGCCCGCCCGCCGACCACTTCCAGGCTCGCTTCTCGTGGACCGACGTGGCGCGTCTCAAGAGCAAGTTCCAGATCCCCTTCATCCTCAAAGGCATCGCCACGAGCGAGGACGCCAAGATCGCCGTCGAGCACGGGGTCGAAGCGGTCTACGTGTCCAACCACGGCGGACGGCAGCTTGACCACACCAGGGGGACCATCGAGCTGCTGACCGAAGTGGTGGATGCAGTAGCAGGCCGGGCCGAGATCATCGTCGACGGCGGCTTTTTGCGCGGCACCGATATCGTCAAGGCGCTGGCGCTGGGAGCCAATGCCGTAGGACTCGGCCGCTTGCAAGGTCTGGCGCTGGCTGCCGGCGGCGAAGGCGCGCTGACGCGCGCCCTCGAACTGTTGGAAGATGAGATGCGGCGCTGTCTGGGGCTCCTCGGCGTGACCACCTCTGGCGAGCTCGACGCGAGCTACATCGCGCCTGTTGTGGCCCTCTCGCGCGAAGGCTGGGACAGCGCTTTCCCACTGCTCAAAGAGGGGTACTAGGCGCGCTGTCGTCGACGGCGCCAGGGCAGTATCGGACCCCATCAATTTACAAGCCGCTTGATCTCATGCACGATGAACCACATGGCGTGTGTGGTCAGCGGCCACGGACCGCAGCGAGCGCATGAACAAACCCATCGTAGGCGTCATCGGACTGGGCTCCATGGGGGGTGGCGCCGCCAAATCCCTGCTCAGCGCGGGATTTGCGGTGCGCGTGTGCGACGTCAGAGAAGAGGTCGTGCAGTCGTTTGTCGCTTCAGGGGCGGTGGCGTGCGCGAGCCCGGCGGAATTGGGTGCGGCCTGTGACGTCGTGATCCTCCTGGTCCTTAACGCCGAGCAGGTCGAGACTGTGCTCTTCGGCGAGCGCGGTGCAGCCGGCGCCATGCGCGGAGGCAGCGTGCTCCTGATGAGCGTTACCGTGCCGCCCGACTACGCCGAACGGCTGGGGCCGCGGCTGGCGCAACGCAATGTTCTCATGCTCGACGCGCCGGTCTCGGGCGGCGCGGCCAAGGCGGCGACGGGCGAGATGACCGTGATGGCTGCCGGCCCGGGCGAGGCGTTTGCCCTATGCGAGCCGGTCTTGGCGGCCATCGCCCAAAAGGTCTACCGGCTCGGCGAGACGCCCGGAACCGGCTCCAAGGTGAAAATGATCAATCAGCTCCTCGCCGGCGTGCATATTGCTGCTGCCGCCGAAGCGATGGCGCTCGGCATGAAGGCGGGTGCGGATCCCAAAGTGCTCTACGACGTCATCACCAACAGCGCCGGCAACTCTTGGATGTTTCAAAACCGCGCTCCGCATATTTTGGCGGGTGACTACCTGCCGCGCTCAGCGGTCAATATTTTCGTCAAGGATTTGGCGATCGTCCTCGCGGCCGGAAAGACGTTCACTTTCCCGCTGCCCCTTACGGCAGCCGCCCACCAGATGTTCCTGATGGCCGCGGCGGCCGGACACGGCCGTGAGGATGATGCGGCCGTGATCAAGATCTTCCCCGGCATTGACCTGCCGGGCGGGTGAGATCGCCATGTGCCCGTCGACTGACGCCGAGGACGCCAACCTGGGCGTTGCCGGGATTGGGCCGATGTGGGTGTGGAACCCACTGAAGAGCTCGGTTGCTCCGACGCATGATGGTTTTACGCATCATGGTCGGACGCATGATGACCGGATGCACGATGGCATGACACCGGCGCAAAACGAGGACCGCTGACCATGCTGCTTGGCTGCATCGCCGACGACTTCACTGGCGCAACGGATCTGGCCAACATGTTGGTGCGTGGCGGCATGCGCACGATCCAAACCATCGGTGTGCCTGCCGCGGCGCTCGCACAGGAGGTGGATGCCGTGGTGGTCGCGCTCAAATCGCGCACCATCGCTGTGCGCGAGGCCGTGGCGCAATCCTTGGCAGCCCTGGGGTGGCTGCGGCAAGCCGGCTGCCAGCAGATCTATTTCAAGTATTGCTCGACGTTTGATTCCACTCCCAAGGGGAACATCGGGCCAGTGAGCGAGGCGCTGATGGAGGCACTGGGCACCGACTTCACGATTGCCTGCCCGGCATTCCCGGAGGCTGGCCGGACGATCTGCCGCGGCTATCTCTTTGTCGGCGACGTGCTGCTCTCAGAGTCGGGCATGCGGGAGCATCCGCTGACCCCGATGACGGACGCCAATCTGGTGCGCGTGCTTCAGGCCCAGACGCGCCGCAAAGTGGGCCTCATCCGCTATGACACGGTGGCGCACGGCGCGGTGGAGCTGCGCGCCAAGATCGCGGCTCTGCGGCGCGATGGCATCGCCATCGCCGTCGTTGACGCGCTATCGGATCAGGACCTCGTCGCTATCGCTCAGGGATGCGAAGACCTTCCGCTCGTTACGGCGGGGTCCGGCGTGGGGCTCGGCATCGCCCTCAATCACCATCGCGCCGGCCGGCTTAAGCACGCAGCCACGGCCGCGGCGCTCCCACGCCGGCCTGGTCACGCCGCCGTGCTAGCGGGTAGCTGTTCGGTTGCGACCAATGGACAGGTCTCCCACTGGATCCGGTCGAAACCCGCGCTGCGCATCGACCCCTTGCGCCTGGCTGCGGGCCAGCCGGTCGTGCAGGAGGCGTTGCATTGGGCGCGATCGCATCTCGACGCGGGAGCGGTGCTCATCTACGCCACCGCCAATCCGCGGGAGGTGCAGGCGGTGCAGAACGAACTCGGGGCCAAGCGGGCCGGCCATCTCGTGGAACAGGCCCTGGCCCAGATCGCCGAGGGGCTCGTGCGAGCCGGCGTGCGCAATCTGGTGGTCGCCGGCGGCGAGACTGCTGGTGCCGTGGTTGGCGCGCTCGGCATCGGCGCGCTGCGCATCGGCGCGCAGATCGACCCAGGCGTGCCCTGGACCGAGAGCATTGGCGATGAGCCGATCGCGTTGGCGCTCAAGTCGGGTAACTTTGGCAGTCCCGACTTCTTCGTCAAGGCGCTGGCACAGCTGGAGCCGTGAGATGCAGGAGGTTCGACTGCGTGAGGAGATTTGCGCGTTGGGTCGTTCGATCTTCGAGCGCGGGCTCACACACGGCTCGACGGGCAATATCTCGGCGCGCTGCGCCGATGGTTGGTTGCTGACGCCGACCGGCGCCAGTCTGGGCCGGCTCGACCCGGGGCGCCTCTCCAAGCTTGATTGGAGCGGCAAGCTCCTCTCGGGTGACGCGCCATCCAAGGAGAGTTTTCTTCACCTCGCCATGTACCAGGAGCGCGAGAGGAATGGCGCCGTGGTCCACCTACATGCCACGCATTCGGTGGCCGTATCCGTGCTTGCGGATCTCGATCCTGACGACCTGCTGCCGCCGCTCACGGCCTACTACGTCATGCGCATTGGCAAGCTGCCGCTGGTACCCTACTACGCGCCGGGCGATTTGGGCCTGGCCGAGGCCGTCCGCAGCTATGCCCGCCGCCATCACGCGCTGTTGCTCGCCAACCACGGGCCGGTGGTGGGAGGCTCGAGCCTGGCGGCAGCGGCGGATGCGGTCGAGGAGTTGGAAGCCACTGCCAGGCTCTACCTCTTGCTGCTGGGCCGGGGTGTGCGCGCCCTCACGCCCGATCAGGTGGCTGACATCAAACGGCGCTATCCCGCGGGCTGACGGCGTGCCTCAATAGCACGGCCAAGCGATCCTCGATGTTCCGGGTCAACCGGCGGTCGCCATGCGATTTTGAGGGTTGGTCAGGCGCCGGCGTGGCACGCCGGCCTGTCAAAACCCCGGCTTGGCAACGCCACCGGAATGTCTCGGGACGAACCGCGAAGTCGGGTTAGCAGGTAGCACGCACCCCCACACGTAACCTCTGCCGCAGCCGGTTGGGATGGTGATCCTTGGAGGGCCGGCGCACTACACCAGCCGGCTCTGTTCTACCGCCGCCGCGATAAAGCTCGCAAACAAGGGATGCGGCTCGAAGGGCCGTGACTTCAATTCCGGGTGGAATTGCACGCCGATGAACCAGGGGTGGTCGGGGAGCTCGATTATCTCGGGCAACAGGCCGTCCGGCGACATGCCGCAGAAGCGCACGCCCACGTCTTCCAAGCGAGCGCGGTAGCGCGTATTGACCTCGTAGCGGTGGCGATGGCGCTCGGAAATTTGCGTGTTGCCATAGATGCGTGCGACGCGGCTGCCCTTGGCGAGCACCGCCGTGTAGGCTCCCAGCCGCATGGTGCCGCCGAGGTCCCCGCCCTGCCGGCGCTTTTCGAGTTCATTGCCGCGCATCCACTCGGTCATCAGCCCGATCACCGGCTCCTCGGCGGGACCGAACTCGGTGGACCCGGCCGTGGCGATGCCCACGAGGTCGCGTGCGGCTTCGATGACGGCCATCTGCATGCCAAAGCAGATCCCGAAGTAAGGCAGGCGCCGCGTGCGCGCGAAGCGGGCGGCCAGGATTTTGCCCTCCGAGCCCCGTTCACCAAAGCCGCCGGGCACCAGGATGCCGTGCACGTTCTCAAGATATGGCGCGGGGTCCTCGCGTTCGAAGATCTCGCTCTCGATCCAGTCGAGCCTAACCTTTACCCGGTTGGCGATGCCGCCGTGAAATAGCGCCTCGTTGAGGGACTTATAGGCGTCCTTCAGCCCGGTGTACTTGCCGACGATGGCGATCGTCACTTCGCCTTCCGGGCTGGCAATGGCACGGGAAATGGTTTGCCACTTCTCGAGCTTGGGGGCCGGCGCGCTGACGATGCCAAAGGCGCTCAGCACCTGGGCGTCGAGGCCTTCGCGATGATAGGCGAGCGGCACGTCGTAGATCGAGGCAACGTCCAGCGCCTGGATCACGGCCTCCTCGCGCACGTTGCAGAAGAGCGCGATCTTTCTGCGCTCTGAGATGGGCACTGGGCGGTCGCAGCGGCAAAGCAGAATGTTGGGCTGGATGCCGATCGAACGCAGCTCTTTAACGGAGTGCTGCGTGGGCTTGGTCTTGAGCTCGCCCGCGCTCGGAATGAAGGGCAGGAGCGTCAGGTGGATGAAGACCGAGTGTCCCCGTGGCAGCTCGTTGCCGAGCTGACGAATGGCCTCGAAGAAGGGCAGACCCTCGATATCGCCGACGGTCCCGCCGATCTCAACGAGCACGAAATCAAGGCCCTCATTGTCCGAGGTCACGAACTGTTTGATGGCGTCGGTGACGTGCGGGATCACCTGCACGGTGCCACCCAGATAGTCGCCGCGTCGCTCCTTGGCGAGGATGTCCTGGTAGATGCGCCCGGTCGTAATGTTGTCGGATTTTTTGGCGGGCACTCCAGTGAAGCGCTCGTAATGGCCAAGATCAAGATCGGTCTCGGCTCCATCGTCCGTCACGAACACCTCACCGTGCTGGTAAGGGCTCATGGTGCCGGGGTCGACGTTGAGATAAGGATCGAGCTTGCGCAGCCGAACCGCGTAACCGCGAGCTTGCAGAAGCGCTCCCAGAGCCGCCGAGGCGAGCCCTTTTCCGAGTGAAGAGACCACGCCGCCGGTGATGAAGATATACCGCGCCATGGGCCTGCAGAATACAACAGACCGCTGTGATTCGAAGAGCTTTTTTCCGCCCATCCACGGCCTTTCGCAGCCGGAGAGCACGACCGCCTTCAGGCCTCGCTCGAGCCACGCCGGGGCGCCGACCGACGAGCGCGCCGAGGCGGCACTACTGCGATTGGGGCACGCGCGGGCCGCTCGGCGCGGGCGGGGCGAGCTTATCGAGAACGCCGCCACGGGGCTGGCTGGGCGCCGGCTGCGTCGGACCGGGCTGAACCCCGGAAGCTGGCGGCGTCGCGGGGGCTTGCGATGACCCTGCCGCAGGGGTGTCAAACACCGACGGTGCTCGCTCGCTATGGGCGGCAAGCAATGTCAGCAGCATGCTGGTACCGAAGAAAGCAGCGGCCAACCCCGCCGTGACACGGGTGAGGAAGTTGGCAGCGCCTCGGCCGGTCATGAAACCGCCGCCGCCACCTATGCCCAGCGCGCCGCCTTCGGAGCGCTGCAGCAGCACCACACCGACCAGAGATGTGGCAATCATCAAGTGCAGGATGAGCAAGACCGTGATCATTGCGCGGGAATTTTCCAGACGACGTGCCGGCGAGCCTTCTACACCCACAGCGCGTTGAGGGCCAGCACGCCTTGGAAACTTTCTACTGCTTGGCCGGCGGCGCCGTCTGATCAGCGAAGGGGTTGGCGTACCAGTCAGGCGGCCGCGGCCGATAGGCGTCTTCGGCCTTCTTCTTGGCCTTGGCCTTGGCCGCCTTGAGCGCTGCGGCCTTCTTCTCCTCGGCCGCAACAGCTGCTGCAGGCGAGGCCGCAGGAGCGGTCGTTGTCGCAGCCGGTGGCGCTTGGGCGGGGTCGTCTTTGCTCGGCGTCGGCACGGGCTGCGGGGCGGCTTGCGCGGGTGGCGCTGAAACCGCCGGTTGTGCCTCCTTGGCGATCGCGTTTGCCCCACCGGCTGGCGCGTTGCCGTGAGGGAGTGGCGCCGACGGGCGCACTTCTTTGGCAGTCTCCTTCAGCGGCGCGGCGCTCGCCTTAGGCGCGGCGGCTTTGGCCTCTGGCGGCGTCGCCTTAGGTGCGGGCGAGGCGGCCTTCGGCGCGGGCGCGATCGCCTTCGGCAAGGGCGCGGGTGCCTTCTTGCCAGCATCCAGGGGGCTCTTGCCCCTCTCGAGCGGAGCGTTCTCTGGCTTTTCGGGCGCTCCTTCGGGCACCGCATCGGGATCGCTCGGCAGCACGACCAGGGGTCTGCCGCCGCAACGGAACAACAGTTGCTCGTCCACTTCGATCAACCGCCGGACGTGCTCGACCTTATCGGCGCCCAGATTGGCCTTCGCCCAGTCCGGACCCTTGCCAAGGTTGGTGCGGGCTCCATCCTTTTCGAGCTGCACCTGCTCGCTCTTGAGCTTGGTACAGCTGTCCTTGTCGAGTTGCGCCGCCCGGATGGCGGGCGCGTGAAGCAGCACAGCGGCAAGGGCGAGGCTGAAGGCGCTTCGGGTCATCGCGTTGCGACCGTCTCCCATGCGCGGCGGGTGACCAAGTCGGCTCGGCACTAATCCGGTTCGGCCGTCACGGTCAAGCGCTGCAGGCGGCGATGATGGCGATAAAATCGGTGGCTTTGAGGCTGGCGCCGCCGACCAGCGCACCATTGACATCACCCACCCCCATCAGGGAGCGCGCATTGTCGGGCTTGACTGATCCACCATAGAGCAGACGGATGCCAGCGCCGGCCGAACCCACGTGCGCAACCAGCTTCCCTCGCAGGAAGCCATGCACGTCCGCCACATCTTGCAGCGTCGGCGTGAGGCCCGTGCCGATGGCCCAGACCGGCTCGTAAGCAATCACGGTATTTTCGGCATTGGCGTTGTGCGGCAACGAGGCGGCGAGTTGCCGCGCCACCACCTGAAGCGCCAGGCCGGCACGGCGCTCGCCCGCGGTCTCGCCGATGCACACAATGGCCGTGAGATGGGCGCGATGGGCGGCCAGGGCCTTGGCCTTTACGTCGCCATCGCGTTCGCCATGCTCGGCGCGGCGCTCCGAATGGCCGAGGATCACGGCCGCCGCCCCGGCGTCCTTGTACATTTCGGCCGCAATATCGCCGGTGTGGGGGCCATTGGGCGCCGAATGGCAGTCCTGGGCACCGACCAACAGCCTCGATCCCGCCACTTCGCGGGCGAGCGCGGCAAGGAGCGTCGCCGGCGGACAGATCATGACATCGACGCCCGGGGCGAAGCCCGCTTCCTGCAGCCGGTCGCGTACCTGCCGCCCTTCGGCAAGTGCCGCGCCGAGCCCGTTCATTTTCCAATTCCCCGCCACCAATGGTCGCACGCGCGAGGTCGACGCTGCCATGAGCCTCACCTTTCCGGGCTTGGAGCCTTGCAGGCCCGATCAGGGGTTCATAATATGCCGCGCGCCCGCCTCAAAGCGCGCAAAAATCGCCACAACCGTCAGTCCGGCTGTGCCCAAGCTCGGGCGGCGGCAACCGGGAACGACCCATGCTCGATGCAATGCGACGCGGCGCGGTAAACTGGGTGGCAAAGTCGCTGCTGCTCCTGCTCATTGTGGCCTTCGCCTTCTGGGGCATCCCCAACGTGTTCCGCAATGCGCACCGCGACACGCTGGCGCGCATCGGTGGCACGACCATTTCGGCCGACGAGTTCCGGCAGGCGTATCAGGACGAGATGACGTCGATCACGCGCCGCCTCGGCGGCCGCCGGCTCACGCCGGAGCAGGCAAAGATGCTGGGCGTCGAACAGCGTACGCTCCAACGCCTGATCGGCATGGCCGCGATCGACGCGCACGCGCGCGACCTGCATCTGGCCCTCTCCAACGAGGCTGTTGCCGATCTCATCCGCAGCGATCCTGCCTTTCACGATGCGAGCGGCAAATTCTCCAGCGATACCTTTCGGTCGCTGCTGCGCCAAAACGGCATCTCCGAGGACCGCTATATGGCATCGCGGCATCGCGACGAAGTGCGCGAGCAGCTGACAGACACCTTGCTCGCTGGGCTCGCTCCGCCCGAGCTGTTGGTCGACCTCTTGCATCGCTATCGTGAGCAGACGCGCATCATCGAGTTCTTCACGCCCGACTACGACAAGTTGGTAAAGACGCCCGAGCCCGACGAGGCACGGCTCAAGGAGTACTACGACCAAAACAAAACCCAATTCATGACGCCGGAATTGCGCAAGGTCAGCGCGCTGCTCTTGACGCGCGATGCCGTCAAGGCACGGGTGCCCGTCAGCGAGGATGAGATCAAAGCCGCCTACGAGCAAGACAAGGAGAAGTACAACATCCCCGAGAAGCGGCGCGTCCAGCAGCTGTCCTTCCCCGACCGGGCATCGGCCGAGAAGGCCTATGCGGAGCTGCAAACGGCCCCCAATTTCGTCGAGGCCGCCAGCAAGCTCGGGTTCAAGGAGAGCGACTTTGATCTCGGTCTGCTCACTCGCAGCGACATGATCGATCCCAACATCGCCAAGGTGGCCTTCGCTCTCAAGAAGGACGAGCTGTCGAAACCTGTGGATGGTCAATTCACGATCGCGCTGGTGCGGGTGAGCGAGATCGTGCCTGGCAAGCAGCGCGGCTACGATGAGGTCAAGAAGGAGATCGCGGATCGGCTCGCCGACGAGCGCGCCGGGCAAGAGATTTCGACGCTGCGCGAGAAGGTCGAGAACGAGCGCTCGGCCGGTAAGCCGCTCAAGGAGATCGGCGAGAGTTTGAAGCTGCCCTTCTTTGACGTCCCCGAGATGGATCGCAGCGGCAAGACCGCCGACGGCAAGCCGGCGATCGATCACCCCGAAGCCGCCAAGATCGCCGAGGCCGCGTTCGCCGGCACCGTCGGCATCGAGGGCGAAGCCACCGACCTTGCTGACGGCGGCTATGCATGGGTCGATGTCCTGGCCATTTCACCGCAAAAGCAAAAGTCGTTCGACGAGGTCAAGGCCGAGGTCAAGAGCGGTGTCATGGAAGCCGACCGGCGCAAGGAGATCACGAGCCTTGCTGGCAAGCTTGTCGAACGGCTGAACAAGGGCGAAACGGCAGAGGCATTGGCTGCGGAATTGGGCGTCAAACTCGAAAGGACGCCCGCGGTGACGCGCAACACCTCGCCTCCGGGTCTGTCCCAAAATGGCGTGCAGCAGGCGTTCGCATTACCCAAAGGCGGGGCGACGTCCACGCCGAGCGTCGGCGGCAAGGCCCGCACCATTCTGCGCGTCGTTGACATCATTCCAGCGCCAGCGCCGACACCGGAGCAAACGGCTCGCCTCAAGGACGAGCTCACCAATCAAATGCAGTCGGACGTTCTGGCCGAATATGTCTCCGGTCTGGAGCAGCGCTTCGGACTTTCGGTCAATGACGAAGCCCTAAAACAGGTGATGGGTGGCGGGAGCGGGCGCGAACAGCCGGACTATGAGTGAGGGGGCCGCGCTGGCCCGGGAAAGCAACTTCCGACTAACCTGGCGGGGGGGCGGGACAGGAACACTGCATGACCAAGTTCGACATGACGGCCAGAGAGTTTGAGGCGCTGCCGCCGCGCTCTGCCTTTGCCGAGCGCTACCGTAACGGGGCAGCGCAAGTCGTGTGGACACGCCTGGTCGCCGACCTTGAGACACCCGTTTCGGCCGCACTTAAGCTCTCCGACGGGCAGCCCATGAGCTGCCTTCTGGAATCGGTGGAAGGCGGCGCCGTGCGTGGGCGTTACTCAATCATCGGCCTCGCGCCCGACATCATCTGGCGCGCCTATGGCGCACGCGCCGAAATCAACCGGCAACCGCAGCAAAACCTCACGGCTTTCACGAGAGAAGACCTGCCGACCCTGCAATCGTTGCGCGCCTTGCTGGCGCGATCGCGCATTGAGCTGCCGTCGGAGCTGCCGCCCATCGCTGCGGGTGTCATCGGCTATATGGGCTACGACACCGTTCGGCTCATCGAGCGCCTGCCAAACGAGCCGCCCGACGCCCTGGCGGTCCCCGACAGCTTGTTTGTGCGCCCAACGCTCATGGTGGTGTTCGACGCGGTCAAAGACGAGATGATTGTCGTCACCCCCGTCTATCCGCAGCCGGAACTCGACGCGCAGAGCGCCTATGCGCAAGCCATGGAGCGGCTGCGCCGGGTCGTGGCCGCGCTCGATGAGCCGCTGCCACACGCGACCACAATGTCGGGCATCGCCTTGGCGCTGCCGGAACCGATCTCCAACACCCCACCTCACCAGTTCATGGCGATGGTAGATCGGGCCAAGGAGTTGATCGCCGCCGGCGACATCTTCCAGGTGGTGCTGTCGCAGCGCTACGCCGCACCCTTCACGTTGCCCTCGTTTGCGCTCTACCGTGCGCTCAGGCGCACCAATCCCTCACCGTTTCTGTTCCACCTCGATTTTGGCGCCTTCGCGCTCGTTGGCTCAAGCCCGGAAATCCTGGTGCGCGTCCGCGACAAAGAGGTGACGATCCGACCCCTTGCAGGCACACGCCGCCGCGGTGCCACGCCGCAGGAGGACAAAGCCCTTGAAGCCGAGCTGCTGGCCGATCCCAAGGAACGCGCCGAGCACCTGATGCTGCTCGACCTTGGACGCAATGACGTGGGGCGCGTGGCCGAGATCGGCTCCATGCGAGTGACCGAAAGCTTCGCAATCGAACGCTACAGCCACGTCATGCACATCGTCAGCCACGTCGTCGGGCGGCTCGACAAGAGGTGTGACGTGGTCGATGCGTTGATGGCGGGCTTCCCGGCCGGCACGCTCTCCGGCGCCCCCAAGGTGCGCGCGATGGAGATCATCGACGAGCTCGAAAAGGAGAAGCGTGGACCCTATGGAGGCTGCGTGGGCTACTTTTCGGCCGATGGCGAGATGGACAGCTGCATCGTCTTGCGCACGGCGCTCGTCAAGGATGGCACCATTTACGTGCAGGCGGGCGCGGGAATTGTAGCCGACAGCGATCCCGCCGCGGAACAGCAGGAGTGCCTCTATAAGGCCCGCGCTCTGTTCAAGGCAGCCGAAGAGGCGGTGCGCTTTGCCGAGCGGACGCGTCGCGGCAACCGTTGAGGGGCCAACCGGGGACGCCAGAGGTGAGCGCAGCCGGTGTGGCCGGCACGCAGGCCGGCGCTCTGATTGGGGCGCTGGGGACCACAAGGGCGGGCGCGGGCGGCAAGGTCGCGGGTCGCTCTCCCCCCACATCAGCCCTGGCGGCCGGCGCGCCATAGGCTATCCTTGGCCATGCTCACTCTTTCGCTTCTGCGCCATGCCAAATCGAGCTGGGATGATCCCGCGCTCGATGACTTCGATCGGCCCTTGTCCAAGCGCGGCGCGTCCGCTGCGCCCCGCATGGGTGCCTATATGGCGGCTCACAGGTTGGCACCCGATCTTGTGTTGTGTTCACCGGCCGTGCGGGCGCGGCAGACCCTCGATCTCGTCTTGGCCCACCTCTCGGGCGGCCCGACCGTCGTCTATGAGGATGGTTTTTATCTCGCAGCCGCATCGGTGCTATTGGCGCGCATCCGCAAGATCGAGGCCAACGTGCGCCACGTGCTAATCGTGGGCCACGATCCGGGGATTCAGGGGCTAGCGCTCGAGCTCTCGGGTAGCGGGACGGGCGACATGGTGAAGGCATTGGGCAGCAAGTTTCCGACCGCTGCTCTCGCCGTCATCCGCTTCAAGGGCCAGGACTGGGCCAAGGTCGATGAGGGCATGGGCCGGCTCGATCTGTTCGTTACACCGAAATCGCTGGCATAGTCCCTGCTCGGGCACACATCGCCGATGTGCTGCAAATCCCCGAGCTCCGTGAGATGTGTCCATGACACCCGATGATTTCCCCAATGGCTCCATGAAAAGCACAGCCTTGCGCCATTGTCGGCCCTGGCGGCGCCGCGCCTTGACCTTGGGCACACGGCTCCCGTAAAGATCCCGCCATGCTGGTCCTCATCGATAACTACGACAGTTTTACCTATAACCTTGTCCACTACCTGGGCGAGCTCGGTGCCACTTGTCAGGTGTTCCGCAACGACAAGGTGAGCGTGGACGAGGTCCTCAAACTCAAGCCCAAGGGCATCGTGCTATCGCCTGGTCCCTGCACACCCAACGAGGCCGGCATTTGCCTTGAGCTCATCGTCAAGGCGGGACCCTCGATCCCCGTGCTCGGCGTGTGCCTCGGCCATCAGGCCGTTGGGCAGGCGTATGGTGGCAAGGTGGTTCGGGCCCCGGTGCTCATGCACGGCAAGCTATCGAAGATCGCCCACACCGGCCAAGGCGTATTCAAGGGCCTGCCGAAGCGATTCGAGGTCACCCGCTACCATTC
This sequence comes from Hyphomicrobiaceae bacterium, assembly GCA_036558085.1. GTDB lineage: Bacteria > Pseudomonadota > Alphaproteobacteria > Rhizobiales > Hyphomicrobiaceae > AWTP1-13. Next base: position 34,777 of record DATBGH010000052.1, on the reverse strand, counting down.
GTTGATCGTGCAGCGCGCGAGCCTGCCCGATAGCCTCGTGGTTACGGCCGAGACCACTGCGGCGCAGGACAGTGTGATCATGGGTCTGCAGCACCGGACCTATCCCGTTCATGGGGTGCAGTTCCACCCCGAGAGCATCGCCTCCGAGCACGGCCACGCGCTGCTTGCCAACTTTCTTGAGGTTGCGGGCCTCAGCCCCCGTCGGCGCAACGTGCGGGCCGCACGGCACGCAGCTTGAGGGCCGCCATGGACACTCAGCCCTCCCAGGAGCTGCGCGGCCTGATCCAGAAGGTCTCGGGCGGGGCCACCCTCACCGAAGAGGAGATCCGCACCGCCCTCGATCAAATGACGGCGGGTGCCGCCACGCCGGCGCAGATGGGCGCCTTCCTGATGGCGTTGCGCGTGCGCGGCGAGACGGTCGAGGAGATCACCGGCGCCGCGCAGATGTTGCGTTCGCGCATGAACCGGGTGGAGGTGCCCTCGGACGCAGTCGACATCGTGGGCACCGGTGGCGACAGCCATGGCACTTACAACGTCTCGACTTGTGCCGCACTCATCACCGCCGGCACCGGCGTCAAGGTGGCCAAGCACGGCAATCGGCGGGTGTCTTCCAAGTCCGGCGCGTCGGACGTGCTGGCCGAGCTCGGGGTTAAGCTCGACGTGCCGTTCGACACCATATCGCGTTGCGTATCGCAGGCCGGCATCGGCTTCCTGTGGGCGCCGCAGCATCACCCGGCCATGAAGCACTGGGCGGCGATCCGTGGCGAGCTCGGCATCCGCACGATCTTCAATCTGCTCGGACCCATCTCCAATCCCGGTGGCGTCAAGCGCCAAGTTGTAGGGGTGTTCTCGTGGCATTGGGTCGAACCTGTCGCGCATGTGCTCAACAATCTGGGCGCCCGGCACGTGTGGGTGGTGCACGGCCACGACGGCTTGGACGAGCTCACAACCACGGGGGCCACCGACGTGGCCGAGCTGAAGGATGGGAAGATTGAGGTGTTCGAGGTGACGCCGGCCGATGCCGGCCTCTCGCCTGCCAAGCTCTCCGATCTGCGGGGCGGTAACGAGAAGGAAAACGCCGCTGCCATTCGCGACGTCCTGGCAGGCAAGCACACGCCGCTGCGGGACATTGCCGTTTTGAATGCCGCTGCTGGGCTCATCGTCGCGGGCAAAGCCACCAACCTGTTGGACGGGGCGGCAATGGCGGCCCACTCCATCGAATCCGGCGCGGCGCGCGCCGCCCTCGACAAGCTGGTGGCCATCAGCAATGGCCGCAGCTAGTCGCCGCGCTGGAAAAGTTGCCGATACCTGGCAGGCCAGCAGCCAGAGCACGCGCCGTCCGCATGGCGTCGGCTTATCGCAAGCCGACCTCGGGAGCGGCGGAGGATGGACCTCGCCCACGCGCGCTGCCGGGCGGGATAGGCGGTGCGCGATCCGCCAAACGTTGGCGCCCTATCTGCCGTTGCCGCCGGATCGCGGCCGCGGCAATCGATGCTAGGCAGACACCATGTGTGCGCTCAAGCGCTCCCCTTGCCGCGAAATGCGCGTCGTCTGCTCCGGCGCCTTCAGGGCGGCGTTTGAGGTGCTGGTAGACGGTTTTGAGGAAGCAAGCGGGCGCCGAGTTGTAACGGCCTGGGGCAGCTCGGCACCGGGTGCGACAACATCCATTCCTGCCCGCCTTGCGGCAGGCGAGCCGCTGGATCTCGTCATCATGGCCCGGCAAGGGCTCGACACACTGATTGGCCAGGGGTTGGTCGTGGCCGCAGGCTGCACGGACCTGGCACGCTGCGGCATCGGTGTGGCGGTGCGCACCGGCGCACCCAGACCCGATTTGACCTCCGCCGCCACGCTCATCGATGCCCTGAAGGGGGCCGGAGCCATCGCCTTTTCTTCGAGCGCCAGCGGCATCTATCTCAAGGGCTTATTCCAGCGGCTTGGCCTGGCAGAGGCGCTCGGCAGCCGGTTGCAGCAGATCCAAGGCGAGCCTGTCGGCGCCGTGATCGCACGCGGGGAGGCCGAGATCGGCTTCCAACAGGTGAGTGAGCTGCTGCCTGTGCCTGGCATCGATTTCGTGGGACCATTGCCGGCCGAGATCCAGCAGTTGACCGCGTTTGCTGCCGGCATTCCCGCAGGTGCGATTGAGCAGGCAACGGCGAGGGCGCTCATCGCCTATTGCAGGGCGCCGGCTGCCGCCGCCATCATTCGCGCGAGCGGCATGGAGCCTATCTGATTTCCGCCGCCGGCTTGCGGGCTTTGGGAGTGGCTTTGGGCCACGGGCCGTAAGCTCGCCTGGTCGGGGGGATGCGGCATAGCTCCCCCGCAACAGGGGGCTAGGTGCAGTGCAGCAATCCATGCCAGTAAGGGGTTCACCTGGCAGGGCGCAACCTGGAACGCAAAAGCATGCTGACCAAGACCGACTACCCACCCCTGGTCTATCCGATGCCCGAGCCACCGGCTACGGGTGAGATCATCGAGGCCGCACCGGGGATCCTCTGGGCACGCATCCCCCTGCCGTTCCGGCTCAATCACATCAACGTCTACTTGATCGACGACGGAGCGGGCTGGGCGCTGCTCGACACGGGCATCGACAATGACGCCACCCGTGCGCTTTGGCACACCCTGGCCGCCGGACCCCTTGCAGGGCGCCCGCTGACGCGGCTGATCGTGACACACTTCCACCCTGACCACATCGGGCTGGCCGGCTGGCTGTGTGAGCGCCACGGCCTGCCGCTCCTGACCAGCCAAACGAGCTATCTGGGGTGCGCCAACATCTCGCTCAGTCCAGGCGCCCTCGACGCCAAGCCCTACCGCGACTTTTATTTGCGCCATGGTCTCGACGCGGCAACCACCCAACGCGTTGCCACCCAGGGTCACGGCTACCTCAAGATGGTGTCGGGGCTGCCGCCGACGTTTCAGCGTCTGGTCGCCGGCGACACGCTCGCCATCGGCGGGCGACGCTTCGAGGTGCTTACTGGTAACGGCCATGCGCCGGAGCAGGTCATGCTCTACTGCGCCGCCGACAACGTCTTCCTCGCGGCTGACCAAGTATTGGCCAAGATCACGCCAAACATCAGCGTCTGGGCCGTCGATCCGGACGGCGACCCCTTAGGCCTCTATCTGCGCTCGCTGCAAGAGCTGCGACAAGAGATCCCCCCAGACGCGCTGGTGTTGCCGGGCCACCAGCTGCCCTTCCGCGGTCTGCACACGCGCAGCGCCGAGCTCGTCGCGCACCACCAGATGCGCTGCGCCGCCATCGCCGGCGCCTGCCGCACTGCACCGCGATCCGCTGCCGAGCTCGTCCCGGTCCTGTTTTCGCGCGCACTCGATCCCCACCAGATGAGCTTTGCCTTTAGCGAGGTGCAGGCGCACATCAACTACATGCTCCGGCGCGGCGAGCTTGCCTGGCTTGAGGGTGCCGACGCCATCGAGCGCGTGATCGCCACCCAGTAAGCCATAGCGGTGTGGGGTCTAACCTCTCGATCCTGAGAACGGCCAACTGCCGACGCCGCTTGCGCTCACAGTGCCGGAAATCTTGTCGCCAGCGACCGAGGCGGTGAACTCCAGTGTCAACGGCATCGGGCTCTTGATCGCTGCCTTGAAGCTCACTTTGTCGCCGCTGACGGCACCATCAAAGATGTCGGTAGAGTTGCCTTCCTCTCCCGTCAACTTGCCGGTCACGGCGCCGCCAGAGCTCTTGAGCGCCAATGTTGACTTGCGCTCGCCAATCGGTGTCTGCATCGAGAGTTTCCAAGTGCCGTCCGCTGACATGCCCTGCTCCTGCGCTTGACGTTCCCACCTTAGAGCTTGCGTGAGCGCTGCCGGCCAAGCAATCGATTTTATGTCACCTGAGTGCACGCGGGAAAGCTGACAAAACGCGTGCCACCGATGGCGGCAGCGTCTTGCCGCTTGCAGCTGGCGCGTTACGGTTCCTTGTCCGGTCTGCCTAACCGCGCGCATTTCCGCGACCAGTGGGACCTGGCCGTGACAAACCGGCGCCGGTGCGCGCCCGCCATGTATTTTCCTCGACGAACACGCTGGGACATCCCAGCGCGATGACATCAGCCCATGCCATTGGGCTCGACGAGCTGCAGGATATGGGAGTGCGCATCGCGCTCGATGACCAAGGCACCGGCTACTCGAGCCTCGGCTCCCTGCACAGCTACCCGAGGACGACAAGTCCCTGAACCTGCTGCGCGGCGTGGCACGGGTCAGTACCGGTCTCGGCATGACAGTGGTCGTGGAGCGTATCGAGACCGAAAGATGGTTCTCATTGCCCGCAGACCAGCGTCGAGGCAGTGCAACGCTACCTCACCAGTACACCGATGCCCGGCATCGGCGACATGCTGAGCCCTCACCAGCGCGCCCGGAGAACGGGGCATAGCTCAGAGGGCCCGCCGCAAAGGGCCTCAACGCCTTGCGACCTCGCCTACTGCCAGTCGGGCGCGTAGTGGCGCAGTCTCGTGCGTGACTTCTCGCGTACGACCGCTTCGATCTCGCTGCGCCCTAAGCCAATGTCGGCAAGGGTGCGGTCATCGAGGCTGCTGAGCAGGATTATGCTCGCTCGCCGGGCTCGGTGTGCCCAGTAGGCGCGCCAGAGGTCGCTCAGGGAGTGAACGAGCCTCAGCCCCGTGTTCACGGCAGCCGAGTGGGACGGACAAGTCGTTGTCATTGTGCCGGACGCCATGGAAACCTCCTATGCGCGGATGGGTGGCAAAGATCGAATGTGGCAGCCGCGATTGTGGCTCCGCGGCAAGCCAGCGCTGGAGCCAAGAGTGGCAAGGCGGCGCCCCGCCCTGGGTCCGCCAACTGCAGAGCCAGACAGAGGGCGCGCTCGCCGTTCTGGATGCAGCGACGATGCCGGCAGTCACCGGCTGGAGCGTGAACATTTTAATATTCCTCATGGTCTGCCGCGCGACAAAAGCGAAATATCTTGATTATGTCGGTAATACAAACGACAATATCTCGCCTAATAGATGAGAGAATCTCACGTACCATGCCGACTCGCCGCCCCCTACCTCCGCTCAATGCGCTGAAGGCGTTCGAAGCGACGGCCCGCCACGCCAGTTTCTCCAAGGCGGCCGAAGAGCTGCACGTCACCCCGGCGGCACTGAGCCACCAGATCCGCGGTTTGGAGGATCTGCTCGGCCTCAAGCTGTTCCACAGGCGGGCGCGATCAATCGAGCTCACCGATGCCGCCCGGCTGATCTACCCTGGCGTTCGCACCGCCTTTGAGAGCCTGCGCGCCGCCGTGGAGCAACTCGATCGTGCCCGCCAGGACCGCATCCTGGTGGTGAGTGCGTCGCCGGGGCTCACGGCCAAGTGGCTGGTGCCGCGCATCTACCGGTTTCTGGCCCAGCACCCGGATATTGATACGCGCATCACTGCTAGCACCGGTTATGCCAACTTCACCACCGACGGCGTCGACGTCGGCATTCGGCTGAGCTCCGGCGCGCATCCCGACCTGCACGTTGAGAAGCTCTCCGACGAATGGCTGCTGCCCTTGTGCAGCCCGCGCCTGCTCGACGGTGACGCGCCGCTGCGATCGGCGCGCGATCTGCCGCGCTTCCCGCTGATCCAGATCGATCTGCCGGGGTTGGTGCCCACCTGGGATGACTGGTTGCGGGCGGTGGGCGTGGACGGCGTCGATACCACACGCGGCCTGCGCCTCAACGTTGCCGACCACGCCCTTGATGCGGCGAGCGAGGGAGCGGGCGTGGTGCTTGGCTACAAGCTGGTCGCTTCGCACGACATTTCCTTGGGACGTCTGGTCTCGCCATTTGGGCCCGAGCTGCCCTTGCCTGGTCGCGCCTACCACTTCGCCTGCGCTCGCGGTCAGGAGCGGCGTCCAACGGTCAAGGCCTTTCGCGACTGGCTGTTTGCCGAAATCGCCCTGACCTTTGCCAAGCTGCCGGCACTGCCGGCGAGCCCAGCCGTCGACGCTGACCGCGGCAGCAAACAGACAACCCCGCAAAGCGTGGAGACCGCGCCCAAGAAGAGAAGGCGGGCATAGGCGGGACTCCAATTGCACCTTTTGGATTGCAGTCTTCGACACCATCGGCCTTGCTGCATTTCGTCTTGACCGGCCGCGATCGGCGACTTGGCGAGGCGCGGCTGGTGCCGCGCTCTGAGCCCAAGTTTCTGGCCTCCAAACTCTGGCCTCCAAACTCTGGCCTCCAAATTCTGGCCTCCAAATTCTGGCCTCCAAATTCTGGCCCCCGAGCGCTGGCCTGAGATCCTTCCCGAGATCTGGCCCCGGAGCTTGATTGGGTCATTGTGCCGGAGCATTTGGAAAAGGGCAGGGGATGGGGTTGAGGGCGCCGTTTGCGAGGCGCAGGCCTCGCACGCGAACTTTCTCGACATCATTCGGTCACACCGCCGTTTTTCTTGCCGCTGGGGGTTTGAGAAGCGTCGCCTCTACGCTCAGGTCGCAAGCAAATGCAGCAAACTTTCCTCGCTCGCCAATGCCAAGGCCTAACTGCAGAGGCGGCCATGCTCGGGCGCTTTGAGGGCCCACGACGACGGCTGCGTTCCCTTGGTTTGCGGGAGCAAATGGCGGCCATCCTTCTCGCCGCCTGTCTCGCCGGTTCCAGCCAAAGCGCGCTCGGCCAGGCCGGCCTTGCGTCGCCCACGCTGCCACCGGTGCCCGTACCCCACGAGGTCAACGCGCGCATTCCGCCGCTCAAGGCCGCCAAGAGCGCGCTCGTCGAGTTCGACGTTTCGCCGTTCCCCTACGAGGGCGTTGTCCCACGCACGCAGCGGCCATTTTTGGATGTGACTGATGAAGAGGGCCGTCGCGGCCACAGCTCGGCGCGCGCGGGCGTGCTGTGGGAGGATGCTACCTACAGCGACAAGCGCGCCCTGCTGTTCATGCCCAAAGGCTTCGACGTCCGACGTCCGGGCCTCATCGTCGTCTTCCTGCACGGCAACCGGGCAACGCTTGAGCGGGACGTGGGTGGTCGGCAACGCGTCGCCGCCCAGATCGCCGAAGCCAATGTCAACGCGGTATTGGTGGCGCCGCAACTGGCGGTCAACGCCAACGATTCAAGCGCCGGCCGATTTTGGGAATCCTACGGCTTTGCCCGCTTCATCGGCGAGGCGGGCGCACACCTGGCGCGGCTGCATGGCGACAAGCGCACGCGTAAGACCTTCGCGACGCTGCCGGTGGTGATCGTGGCTTACAGCGGCGGCTACGTTCCAGCCGCCTGGGCCCTGGCAAAGGGCGGGAGCGACAGGCGTGTACTCGGGGTCCTACTGCTCGATGCCCTCTACGGGGAGGTCGGCAAGTATGCGGACTTCATCGCCAGCCACCCGGATGCGTTCTTCATCAGTGCCTACACCTCATCGTCAGCCCGCGGCAACGAAAGCCTGCAGCAATATCTCGCCGAACACGAGCACCCCTTCGCCACGAGCCTGCCAACGCGTCTGGAGGGCACCGTGGCATTCCTGCAGACCGCCGGTGTCGACCATGAGGACTTCGTGACGCGGGCATGGACGAACGATCCGATCCGTGACGTGCTAGGGCGCCTCGGCGGCTACGCGCGCGACCCGGCTCGACGCAACCAATCGCGTCAGAGCCTCGCCCGATGAGCGCGGCCCCACACGGCCGCAAGTGACCGGGACCGTCTACTTCTTCTTTGCGTCTACGCCGGCGAATGTACCATCCTCGGCTGCCAGGCGTTCGATCAGCGGGGCGATCTTCCATCGCGCGCCGTACTTGGCCGCATAGGCTTTGATCTTCTCAGCCGCGTTCCTCATGCCGATGACATTGTCCACTTGCCACATCGGTCCGCCCCGCCAGGCCGGGAAGCCGTAGCCGTTGAGGTACATGACGTCACAATCGCTCGCCCGGAGCGCGATGCCCTCCTGCACGATCTTGGCGCCCTCGTTGGCAAGACGCAGCAGACAGCGCTCGACGACCTCCTCGGCGGAAATATGCCGCTGCTTGATCTGCAGCGCCTCGGCCTCGGCGCGGATCAGGGCCTCGATTTCGGGATCGTTGATGCGCTTGCGGCTGGCGTCGTATCGGTAATAGCCCGCACCCGTCTTCTGGCCGTGCCGACCCATCTCGACGATCTTGTCGGGCACGCGCGCGAACTGGGCCGCCTCGCCGGTGAGCTTTCTCTCCTTGCGGATGCGGTAGCCGACGTCGAGCCCGGCAAGATCGCTCACCGCCAGCGGTCCCATGGCCATCCCCCAGGCCTCCAGCGCCCCGTCGATCTCGCGCGGCATGGCGCCCTCCAGCGTCATGGCCTGGACCTCGTTGCCATACGCTGCCAGCATGCGGTTGCCGACGAACCCATCGCACACGCCAGCCTGCACGCCGACCTTGCCGATGCGTTTGGCGACACCCATGGCGGTCGCCATTACGTCGTTGGCCGTCTTCTCGGCGCGGACGATTTCGAGCAGCCGCATGATGTTGGCAGGTGAGAAGAAATGCATGCCAACCACATCCTGCGGCCGCTTGGTCACGGCAGCGATCTCATCGACGTCGAGAGTGGAGGTGTTGGTGGCGAGGATGGCGCCCCGCTTGGCGACCTTGTCGAGCTTCTGAAAGACCTCCTTCTTGAGCGCCATGTTCTCGAACACGGCCTCGATGACGAGGTCGGATTTGGCGAGGTCCTCCATCAGCAGGGACGGCGTCAGCTTGGCGAACCGGTCGGCAGCCTGGGATTCCGTGATACGTCCGCGCTTGGCGTTGGCCGACAGTGTGTCCTTGATGCGGTCGACCCCGCGGTCGAGTGCCTCCTGGGTGGTCTCAACGATGGTGACGGGAAATCCGCCATTGAGAAACGCGAGCGCGATTCCGGTCCCCATCGTGCCGGCTCCGAGAATGCCGACGGTGTTGACGTCGCGCAGCTTCGCGTCGGACCCGACGCCGGGCAGGTTCGCGGCCTGCCGCTCGGCGAAAAAAGCGTACTGCAGCGCGCGCGCGTAAGGGCTTGCGGCAGCTTCACGGAAAACCTGGCGCTCGCGGGCGTTGCCTTCGGCAAGCGGCACCCTCGTTGCCGCTTCGACCGCATCGATGGCACTCTTCGGCGCGATCGGCCCACTGGGATGGCGACCGATTGAGGCGCGCGCTTTTTCGAACAGGTCAGCCGGGATGGAGGCTTTGTCGATCCGCCTCTCACCGATCCGTCTCGGCTCCTTGCCAATCTGCTCCTTGGCAAACGCGATGGCAGCGGCCACCACATCACCGTCCACCACGCTGTCGATCAGCCCAGTGGCAGCGGCCTTCTTTGCATCGATGAAGGCGCCGGTAGTGATCATCTGCAGGGCCTGTTCGACCCCGACCGCGCGCGGCAGGCGCTGGGTACCGCCTGCGCCGGGTATGATGCCGAGCTTGATCTCCGGCAGGCCCAGCTGGCGCACGTCCTTGGTCGCGATACGATAGTGACAGCCGAGCGCCAGTTCGAGCCCACCGCCAAGCGCCGTGCCGTTGATGGCTGCCACGACCGGCTTGGAACCGGCTTCAATCTTGTCGATCAGCTGGGGCAGGTGCGGCTCCTTCACCTCGCCTTTGAACTCCGTGATGTCAGCGCCAGCGGAGAAGAAGCGCCCCGTGCCGGTGAGCACGATGGCGGCGACCGCCGCATCGGCATTGGCCTCGGCAAATGCCTTCTCGAGCCCGAAGCGCAAGGCATGACCCAGCGCGTTCACAGGCGGGTTATCCATGCGAATGACGATAATTTCGCCCTGCCTCTGCGTCTCGACTACGGCCACGGCAACTCTCCTTTTAATTCCCCGGGCTCACGCCCTGGACTGTGAGCGCCCGAGCTTTCCCTGGCGCCGGCATGGGGGCGAGGTTACTCTGAGAGAACAAAGCATTCCAGGGAGGATATGCTTATGCTCCGCGGCATGATGATGGACCGGCCGTTGCTGGTCTCGAGCGTGATTGACTTCGCCGCCGAAACGTATCCCGACGTTGAAATCGTGTCGCAAACCGTGGAAGGCGGCGTGCATCGGTACGGTTACGCAGCCGCGCGCGAGCGCATTGGTCGGTTGGCGAACGCCTTGATCGAGCTTGGCGTCAAACCCGGCGACAGGGTGGCGACCCTCGCCTGGAATGGCTATCGCCATTTCGAGCTCTACTACGCCATCGCCGGCATCGGCGCAGTGTGCCACACCATCAATCCGCGCCTCTTTCCCGAGCAGATCACCTATATCGCCAACCACGCCGAGGACACGGCCCTCTTCTTCGATCTCACCTTTCTGCCGCTCCTGGAGAAGATCGCTCCCGCGCTCAAGACAACCAGAACCTACGTACTGATGACGGACCGCGCGCATATGCCCGCCGAGGGCGCAATAAAGGGGCTCTTGTGCTACGAGGACCTGCTGGCGAACAACACGCCAGACCTGACATGGCCCGAATTCGACGAGCATGCCGCCTGCGCGCTCTGCTACACGTCCGGTACGACGGGCGAGCCCAAGGGCGTTCTCTATTCCAATCGCTCGATGCTGCTTCACACCTTCTTTCTCGTCGCCACACGTCCGGATCTTTTCGCGCACAATCGTACGATCCTGCCCGTGGTGCCCCTGTTCCATGCCAACGCCTGGAGCCTACCTTATGTCGCCCCGCTTGCCGGCTGCCCCTTCATCCTTCCTGGCGCCAAGCTCGACGGCCCGACGCTCTACGACTTGATGGAGCGCGAAGGCGTGGAGGCGGGCTGGGGCGTGCCCACCGTATGGCTTGCCCTGATCGAGGAATTCAAGAAGCGCGGGCGCAAGCCGAAAAAACTGGCCCAGATCTTGAGCGGCGGCTCAGCGGTGCCGCAGGCCATGATTGACATCCTGACGCGCGACTACGGCATCGAGGTGACCCACGGTTGGGGCATGACCGAGATGAGCCCTGTCGGGACGCTTACGCTGTTTCGACCTGAGGAGCGCGGCAGGCCGGCGATGGGGCGGGCCGCGCTCAGCGCCAAGCAGGGTCGGCGCATGTTCGGCGTCGACCTCAAGGTGATCGATGACAAAGGCAATCGGGCCCCACCGGACGGGGCGACCTCCGGTGAGCTCTTCGTGCGCGGCGCTGCAGTCGTGGCGGGCTACTTCAACAACCCGGACGCATCGGCCCGACAGATCGACGAGGAGGGCTGGTTCGGCACCGGCGATGTCGCCAAGATTACACCCGACCGCTGGCTGGTGATTGTCGACCGCACCAAGGATCTGGTGAAATCGGGCGGCGAATGGATCAGCTCAATCGACGTGGAGAACGCGGCTCTGGCCTGCACGGGCATCGCCAACTGCGCGGTGATCGGCGTGCCGCACCCCAAGTGGAACGAGCGGCCGCTGTTGGTGGTCGTCAAGGCTCCGGGCGCCCACCCCACCAAGGCCGACATCCTGGAGATGCTCGGCTCGAAGATTGCCAAATGGCAGCTGCCCGACGATGTGGTGTTCGTCGACGCACTGCCGATGACGGCAACTGGCAAGATCTCCAAGAAGGACTTGCGTGCCAAGTTCGCCGGCCACAAGCTGGCCGAGTGATGGCGGCTTGATGGATTGCCTGCGGTGGCGGCTCTTGGGTTTGCGGCAACGCAGCTGGGGACATCGTTGGGGCATCGGCGGTGACAGAGACAATCGGCAGAGAAGATTGCAGGGACGTCGCCGGCACGGCTGCCAGCGAGCAGACCCTGCAGCAGGCGTCACCGCCGGGCGGGCGAGGCGCAGCTCAAGATTGCGCGCGCCATCCCGCTATGCGCTGGCGCGGGCTGCCACGCCGGCATCGGTAAGGTAAGGTCGGTGCCATCAATGGCTCGGGAGGGGTGCGTGACCACGACCGTCGAGGTACTTGCGGACGCCTTCAAGTCGGCCGGCACGCCGTTTATGGTGGGCCACCCGGGCGGGGAATCGGTGGAGCTCATGGAAGCCGGCCGCCACCGCCAGATGCGCTTCCTCTTGATGAAGCAGGAGGTGGCCGGCGCCATGCTGGCGGCCACCTGGGGCGACATCACCGGCAGTCCGGGCGTGTGCCTCTCCACGCGCGGGCCCGGTGCCGCCAACATGGTCAACGGCGTCGCGCACGCCCTGCTCGATCGCTCGCCGCTGATCGCCATTACCGATGCCTACTCCCGCCCGACCTATGAAACGGGCCTACGCCAGCGCATCAACCAGCTCGCTATCTACGCGCCCCTGGTCAAATGGAGCACCACGATCGATGCCAAGACGGTAAGGCAACAGGTGCGCCGCGCCATGCGCACAGCGCTGGCGCCGCCGCCGGGGCCGGTGCACTTCGAGCTGCCGCAAAGCGAGACGACGCGCGAGGCGGGCTCGTACCTCGCAGAGCCACCGCTCCTGCCCAAAATCCTCACCCCGAGGCCAGATCGCACCGATCTCAAGCCTGCGCTCGACATGATCGCTCGCGCCAAACGGCCGATCCTCATCGTCGGTCTCGGCGTGCTGTGGGCCAATGCTGCCGAAGAGCTCGTGCGGCTCGCGGAGCGCCTCGGCGCACCTGTGCTGACCACGCCAAAATGTAAGGGTGCCATCCCCGAGGATCATGCTCTGCGCGCCGGCTGCATCATCGGCGGATTGATCGAGCGCAATCTCATCACCGCCTGCGACCTCATTGTCACGGTCGGTCTCGACGCAGTCGAGCTTCAGCCCAAGCCGTGGCCTTACGCCCTACCGGTCCTTGCCCTGTCAGGGACCGCAAGCCTCGATGCGCTGGTGCCCGCCGATCCCGAGGTGGCGGGCGATCTGAAGGCAATCCTGGCTGGGATGGCGGAATGGGCACCAGCCGGAGGCAACTGGGGGGAGAAGGCCGCCAGGACCTTTCGCGATGAGGTGAGCCGAGCCCTCGCCACTCCCAGTAACGGGTTGTCTCCACATCGAACCATGGAAATTGCGCGAGCGGTCCTGCCGCGCGACACGATCGCCACGTGTGACGCGGGGGCAAGCCGGCTCCTCGTCGTGCAGAAGTGGCAATCCTACGGCCCGCGCGAGTTTTTGGGCTCCAACGGACTCGGTTCCATGGGCTATGCGGTGCCCGGGGCCATGGGAGCGCGTCTTGCCCATCCCGAACGGCCCATCGTTGCCTTCGTCGGCGACGGCGGCTTTCTGATGTCGGTCGCAGAGTTGCAGACGGCTCAGGCCGAAAAGCTCCCCATCATCGCTGTCGTCTTTGACGACCAGGAAATCGGGCTCATTCGCGTCAAGCAGGAGATCAAGGGCATCCCACGGCATGGCGTGAAGATCGGCGGCGTCGACTGGGAGAAGCTTGGCCACGCCTTTGGTTGCGATGCCTATGTGGTGGAGACCGAGCAGGCTCTGGCGGATGCGCTCGCCGCCGCGCTCAAATCCGGCCGCACGACCGTGATCGGCGCCCGCATCGATCCATCGGGTTATGTCGCGCAATTCAATGCGCTGAGAGAGCTCTAAACCGCTCGCGCAGCCGCACCCAGCCGCTTCTGGGTCTCGTGCCGGGCCCGCGCGTCTCGTTTGCTGGGTCGGACCGACCCGGCAAGAGCGATGCTGCCCGATGGGCATAAGGCATACCAAGGTGCGCACCCCCTGGGCAATTGCCTCAGCAGGCTTCAACCGGTGCACACCTTCTCGGCAACCGGCCCACGCGCCGCAATTGCAGCCCGCTTGTCTGCATCGCATACTCGTGGCTGCTCGACACCCGGAGGTAAGCATGGCGCGTCTTAAGATAGCTGCTGCGGTGTGGCTGCTCGGCGTTTCTGCCGCTTTGGCCCAAGACAAGGTCCGCTTCCAAACGGATTGGATCCCGTCGGGCGAGCACGCCATGTACTATGGCGGCTGGCAGAAGGGCATTTTCGCTTCCGAGGGCATTGACGTCACGATCACCCGCGGCTACGGCTCGGGCGATACCGTCACGAAGCTTGCCGCTGGTGCCTTTGACTTCGGCGTGGCGGATATGGCCGCTGTCATGACGGCTAGGGCGCGCCAGAACGTTCCGGTCAAGACCATTGCCGTGATCTACACGCAGTCCCCGCATTCGCTGTTCGTGCTGAAGAGTTCGGGCATTACGAATTTCAAGGGGCTTGAGGGCAAGAAGATCGGCATCACGCCCGGCAACAGTCACAAGTTCTATTTTCCCAAGGTAGCCGAGCGCGCCGGAACCGATCCCAGCAAGATCACCTGGGTCAACATGGACGGCGCGGCCATGGCGGCGCAGCTGATCGCAAAGAACCTCGACGCGGCGCCTTTCTACTCGATCCACCACTACTACCAGAATAAGGCGGCCAAAGCCGCTGGCGAGGAGATCGTCGTGCTCCCGTTCGTTGAGGTGGGCTTCAAGATCTTCGCGGCCACCATCATCGCCAGCGACAAGATGATTGCCGAGAAGCCGGACCTCACGCGGCGGTTCTTGCGAGCGATCAAGAAGACGTTCGAATTCGCGCGCGACAATCCCGAGGAAGCTTGCAAGCTGCACGTCGAGAAGGTCCCCGAGGTGGCTCTCGATGATTGCATCGGCAGCGTGCGTGCGACGCTGAGCTTCGTCTATAACGATCATTCGCAGCAGTACGGCTGGGGCAAGGAGAGCCCCGAGCGGCTTGAGTTCACCTGGAAGGCGATCGCGGATGCCCAGGAGCTCGATCCCAAATGGGATTACAAGCAGGCCATTGACACCTCCCTGGTCGAGAAGTGAGCACCATGGCCACCGCTTGTGGAAACCGCATCCGTCCGCCGAGCAAAGCACGGTTGTCTGCCTGGCTTGATGACCATCGGGTCGACGCGGTGGGAGGCCGTTGCAGGTGATCGAGATCGAGGACGTGTCGAAACACTTCGTCTCGCGCGATCGCGAGCGGATCGCGGCGCTCAGCAATGTTTCGCTGTCGATCCGCCGCAACGAATTTGTGTGTCTGGTAGGTCCATCCGGCTGCGGAAAGTCGACGCTCCTGCGGCTGGTCGGCGGCCTTCTGCCGGTAAGCCAAGGCCGCGTCATAATCGACGGCCAACCGGTCGCCGAGCCGCGCGCCGAGACCGGCATCGTGTTTCAGGCGCCGACGCTACTGCCATGGGCCAGCGTGCTCGACAACGTCCTCTTCCCCCTGAAGATGATGAAGCGTGTTACACCCGCCAGCTCGCTTCAGGCGAAGCGGCTGTTGAAGCTCGTGGGCCTCGAAGGCTTCGAAGGCAAGTATCCCCGCGAGCTGTCGGGAGGCATGCAGATGCGCACCGGCATCTGCCGCGCGCTGGTGCACGATCCCGACATCCTGCTGATGGACGAACCCTTCGGCGCGCTCGACGCCTTGACACGCGAGGAATTGACCCTCGAGCTCATGCGACTTTGGCGCGAGCAACCCAAGACCGTGCTGTTCGTCACCCATTCGATCCCGGAATCGGTGATGCTCGCCGACCGCGTGGTCGTGCTATCACCTCGTCCTGGGCGCGTCGCTGACATCGTGACCGTCGAGGTGCCGCGGCCGCGACGATTCGGAATGGAGGGTCTAGATGAGTTCCAGCGCGCAACCGGTCGGATCCGTGAGCTCATCTTCGGCACCGGTCGCGACACCATCCATTGAGCCGCGGCCACTGCCCGCCTGGATCGTCGAGGTGGCGCTGCCGATCGCGGCCATCGCCGGACTGTTTCTCGTGTGGGAGGCCGCGTGCCAATTCTTCGCGGTTCCCGCCTACGTCATTCCTGCTCCTTCGGCGATCTGGAAGGAGACGAGCGCGCTGCCGGCCAATGTCGCCTGGCACGCGCTGGTGACCACCAAGACGGTGCTGCTCGGCTTTGTTGTCTCGGTGTTGGTCAGCCTGCCGCTGGCGGTGCTGCTCACCTCCTCGCCCGTGGTTGCAGCCGCCATCTACCCGCTGCTGGTGCTGACCCAAGCCATTCCCAAGGTTGCATTGGCACCCATCCTCGTCGTGGTGCTCGGCACCAGCGAGCTGCCACGCGTTGTCGTCACATTTCTCGTCGCCTTCTTTCCGCTGGTGCTATCAATCGCCTCTGGCCTCGTTTCGGTGCCACCTGAGCTCATCGAGCTTGGCCGCGCCTGCCGTGCCAATCGTTTGACCGAGCTGTGGCGCATTCGCCTACCCTACGCGGTGCCTTTCATCTTCAGCGGCCTCAAGGCGGCGGTCGCACTGGCCGTGGTCGGTGCCGTGGTCGCGGAATTCGTCAACGCCGACGCCGGCCTCGGCTATCTGATCCAGACCTCAACCGCCTTCTTCAAGGTGCAGCTCGCCTGGGGTGCGCTGATCATCCTCTCGATCATGGGCATCGCCTTGTTCCAGATCGTTGTCGCCGTCGAGCGCGTCTTCTTCCCCTGGTCGCCCGGCGTCGACAAGCCGCCGGTTTGATGGAGGACACCGTGACCGCCGAACGCATGAGGATTGTCCGCAACGGGCGCGTGCTTGACATTGCCGGCCACCGGGCACCCCCGGCCGACATCCTGATCGCCGGGGATACCATCGCCGAGGTCGGGCCGCCGGGCCTAGCCGCGCCCGCCGATGCTGTCCTGATCGACGCCACCGACAGGCTGATCCATCCGGGCCTCATCAACGCGCACACGCATGGCCACGGCAATTTGAGCAAAGGCATCGGCGATCGCTGGACGCTGGAGCTCCTGCTCACCGCCGCTCCCGCCATCAGCGGCAATCGCACGACAGAGGACAAGTATCTTTCCACCTATATCGGTGCGCTCGAGATGCTGATGAAGGGCTGCACTGGCTGTTACGACCTTACCGTGGAGTTCCCGCAGCCCACGCCAGAGGGCTTGAGTGCGTGCGCGAGGGCCTACGCCGACGCCGGCATGCGCGCCGTGGTGGCGCCGATGGTGGCGGGCTTCACGTTCTATGAGGCGATCCCCGGACTGCTGGATGTCCTGCCACCGGCGCTGCAGAAGGAGGTGGAGCGGCTGAAGCTCGCGCCAGAGGAGGCAAGTCTGTCCGCCATGCGCCAAGTGTTGTCCGACTGGCCGCTCGATCGCGACCTCGTCCGGCCGGCTGTCGCGCCAACCATTCCCCACCATTGCAGCGACGCGTTCATGGTGGCCTGTTCCCGGCTCGCGCGCGAGTTCGGCGTGGGGCTGCACAGCCACCTGCAGGAATCCAAAGTGCAGGTGATCGTTGGCCTCAAAAAATACGGCAAAACGCCCGCCGCACATCTGGCAGAGCTGGGGCTCCTCGGACCCGACTTCGTCGCTGCGCACGGTGTATGGCTCAACGACGACGACATTCAGCGCCTTGCCGACCACGGTGCGTCGGTGGCGCACAATCCCGGCAGCAATATGCTGCTCGGCAATGGCATCGCTGCAGTTCGCACCATGCTCGACAAGAAGGTAAACGTCGGCATCGGCACCGACGGGGCCTCCTGTTGCGATAACCAGAACATGTACGAATCTTTGCGCGTGGCGGCCTATGGCTCCAACCTCAGGGGCGCCGACAATCAGCGTTGGCTCAAGAGCGAGGAGATCCTGCATGGCGCCACGATCGGGAGTGCGCGCGCGCTCGGTTTCGGCGACAAGCTCGGTCGCATTGCCAACGGCTATAAGGCCGACCTGGTGTTTCTCGACGTGGCACATATCAACTGGATTCCCTTCAACGACCCGACCAACCAGCTGGTCCACACCGAGGACGGCGGCGCGGTGCACTCCGTGATGGTCGGCGGCAAAATGGTGGTGGAGAACCGGCGGCCCGTGGGGGTCGACCTGGTGGCACTGGCGCGAAGGGCCGAGACCGCGCGCGAGCGGTTGGCCGCCGTCAACGCCGGCAACAGGGTCCTATTCGAACGGCTCGCGGGCCTCGTCAACGCCTTCTGCCCTGGCCTGGCCAAGACCCCCTATCACATCGACCGCCTCGCCGGCGGCGCCTCGCACTGAGCCGGCACTTCCCCCGGTAGAGCACTGCGGCGGGCGACTGGGCGGTTGGCATGGCCAGGCGCAACGAGCCTTCCAGTTGCGGTCCACTGCCACCGGGCTTGGCACCCGCCCGGGCGCTCGATTAGGGTGCTCGGCGATCGAAGGTCCCGTTGTCGGCTACATAGAGCGTGCAGCTCGCAGGACCACGAGCCGCGCGTCACGGGTGTCGGCCTAGCAGCCCATCTGGCAGAGGACATCATGCGCACTGCGCCAACACGCACCTCGACAACTCCTGCGGCAGTGTTGCTCGCGTTCTGCATGTGTACTCCTGCCTTCGCGCAGACGAAGCCGCAAGCCGGTAAGCCCGACACGGAGGTCGAAAACGTCATCATCAGCAACGCGCCGGAGCAGACCTCGCGCATTCATGCGCTCATCTCTCGGCTCTTCGGCAAGTCCAAGACCGAGAGGCTCGGCACGACCGCCTCTGAGGTCGTTTCGGTCCCGAAGCGCAAAGTCGAACTCCTCGAAGAGCGCCTCAAGCAGGTCGGAGCCAAGGTGACGCGGCTGCGCGAGAACTGGCGGCAGATCCTGACACGGCGTCGGGCGGACGTGCCGCTAACGCCGGAGCAGAAGGCGGCCGTCGACAAGGCCGCAAACTCACCCGCGACGACGAGCGTCGGCGTGCTCCAGATGCCTGATGCGGCGGTGGCAGAGCTGGCGCTCACTCGCTTCGAACAGAGCGTGGGCACGCGCGGCAGGGCCGGACCGCAAGAGGATCCTTACGCCAAGGTATTCCTGCCCCTGGGTGACGGTCACATCACACTCGTTCGCACGCGGTCTCCGGATTTCACTGCGGGCGGCGTGACGTGGGTGGGTGCGACGGAGGAAACCGGCGAGCGTGCTGTGCTCATGCTGTGGAAGGACGGCCATCTATCAGGTTACTTCGGCTACAAGGGGCGCATCTACGCGGTGAACCACGCAGGTGGTGAAGTCCACACCATGGCCGAGATCGATCCCAACAAGCTGCCGCCCGATCATGCGCCGGACTTGGCCCAGCGCAACCCCGCGGTCGCTCCACCGCCGGCGACCACGCTGCCGCCTGCACCACCGGAACCGGAGGTTGCGCCATTCCCCGAGGCGGACCGACAGGCGCTGGAGGCCAAGAAGATCGAGATCGATGTGATGCTGCTTTTCACTCCAAAGGTGGTTGCTGAGTATATCCGCAATCCCGTCGATCTATCGGCGCTGGCTATCGAGCAAGCCAACCAGACGTTCCGCAACAGCGGGCTCGGCAACATCACCCTCAGGCTCGTCGACAGTCAGCTGATCGACTATGACGAAACCGGTGCGGATCAATTCGACCATCTCTATCGCATGGTCGACGGCGTGGGCGTCTTCAAGAACCTCAGGAAGCTGCGTGATGAGAAGCGCGCCGACATCGTCGGGCTCGTCCTCGACAGTCCCACTGGTTGTGGCCAGTCGACGCGGGTCGGCGCCGACGCTGAGGAGGCCTATTTCGTGGTCCATCACGCGTGCGCTGCGATCACCTATTCGATTGCACACGAGATCGGCCACATCCTGGGCGCCCGACACGATCGTATCATGGATCGCAACGATACCCCATTCGCCTTCGCGCACGGTCACATCAACGGCACGAAGTGGCGCGACATGATGAGCTACCAGGAAGGATGCGGCGGCTGCCCGCGCATCCCCTATTGGTCCAATCCTCGAATGATGTACCAGGGCGAACCTACCGGCACCCCCGCCTCTGACAATGCCCGCGTCATCCTCGAGCAAGCCGAGCGCGTGTCGCGCTTCCGATAGACAGCTGGCCCAGAGAACTCAAGGCCAACCGGGTTGGAATGCCACCCTTGCGGGCGATCTCACGAATTGGGTCCGCGCTCCATCGACACGGGCTGCCAGCGCCGCAGGCCGGTCGCGGGCAGCACGGTCGGATTGACGCACGACATGGGCCAGCGCCCCGACAGCACCAGGGCCAGCTCCTGGCCGACGCGCCGCCGCCGCCCGGCATCGAACCGGGCCGAGGCCGAGGCATTGTGCGGCGAAAGGATAACATGCGGCATGTTGAGGAGCGGATTGTCGAGCTTGGGTGGTTCCACCTGGAAGACGTCCAGGCCCGCACCGGCGATCCACTTTTCCTGCAAGGCCTTGATCAGAGCCGGCTCGGCCACCGTAGGTCCTCGCCCCGTGTTGATGAAGATGGCGCTCTTCTTCATCTGTCGGAAGTGATGCTCTTTGAGGAAGCCCACAGCTTCGGGCGTCGCCGGCAGATGCATTGAGATGAAATCCGACTGGCTCAGCACGTCCGACAGACTAGCCGGCAGCACGCCATGGCCGGAAATGGTCAGTTCGTCGAGGAAAGGATCGAATGCCAGCAGCCGCAAACCGAATGGCTTGGCGCGCTCGGCCACGGCGCGGGCCACGCGGCCGAAAGCGATGAAGCCCAGCGTCTGACCCAGCAAGCGCGGCACCTGTAGGAGTTGTGGTCGACCCTCGCCCCACCGGCCCTCTCGCACCATGCGGTCCTGTTCGATACAGCGCCGGTGGGTGGCGAGCAGCAGCATCATGGCGTGGTCGGCCACCTCCTCGATGAACGTATCGGGGCAATTGGTGACGGGAATGCCCTTATCGGTGGCAGCGGCCACGTCGACGTAATCCACGCCGACGGTGCCTAGTGCAATGAGTTTGCACTTCTCCAAGGCCCCTATCATCCGCCGGTTGAATTTCATGCCCTTGGCATAAACCGCGTCCGCATTGTTGGCAGCCGCGATGAAGGCCTCTTCGTTGGTGGCACATTCGCAGATTTCCGCGTCCAGGCCCTCGAGCGCCTCCATCTCGAAGCTGTAGCCGCCGCCAATGTTGCTGAACGACAGCCCGGCGGGCGTGACAATCCGGAATTTCGCCATTGCGTGCTCCTCACTTTGCGATGGGTGCGGCCAGGATCAGGTCCGGTGGCCGGATGCAGAAACAAGGCCCGCGGCCTCGGCCATCAGGGAAATGACCTCGGGGTTGGGCGATGGTCCTCGGAAGCGGATGGAGAGCCCCGTCAGCCCGCTATCGGCCCATGCGCGATAGCGCTGCTTGATGCGTTCCGGCGGGCCCACCAGCGACCTGCTGTCGACCCATGCGTCGGGCACGGCCGCAGCCGCTTCTTGCTTGCGCTGTGCAAGGTAAAGCTCTTGGATGCGATCGGCCTCGGCCTTGTAGCCGCGCCGGACCATCAGCTCCTTGTGAAAGTTCTTGTCGCGGTGGCCCATGCCGCCGACGTAGAGTGCCACCTCCGGCTTCAGGCGATCGAGCGCGGCCTTGACATCGCTGTCGATCTCGACGTGCACCTGCCCCTGAATTGCGAAGTTGGCGAGGCTCTTGCCCCCTCTGGCGCGGCGGAAGCCTTCCTCCAGCCACGGTCGGTATTCCGCCATCGCGCCTGGCACAAAACCCAGCGGCAGCCAACCGTCGGCGATCTCGGCGGTGAGCTTCACGGTGGCTTCGTTGCCCGTACCGAGATAGATGGGAATGTTGCGGTTCATGTGCAGGATCGACTGCAACGGTTTGCCCACGCCCATGGCCCCCGGTCCCGCGTAGGGCAGGCTGATCTCGCGACCGGCGTGCACCACTGGGCCTTCGCGGCGGAAGACTTTGCGCATGATGCTGACGTAATCCTTGATCCGCCAGTAGGGCTTGCCCCAGGGCTGACCATACCATCCCTCGACGATCTGCGGGCCGGACACGCCGAGCCCCGCGATAAAGCGCTCGCCGCCGGCAAGCGCATCGACCGTTGCGGCCGACATCGCGGCGTTGGCGGGTGTGCGGGCGGCAAGCTGCATGATCGCCGTTCCAAGCTTGATGCGGCTCGTCTTGCCGGCGAGATAGGCAAGCGGCGTCATCGCGTCCGACCCGTAAGCCTCGGCAGTCCATACCGAATCATAGCCCAAGGCCTCGGCGCGCTGCACTAACTCGACTGGCAGCTTGAGTTCGGCGCCTGAGTAACCGAGATTGAGGCCGAGCTTCAGCATTGCGCTCTCCCGTTGCTCCACCCTGTTCGTGCGCCCGCGCCTTGCGTCAGCGCGCAGCGAAGCCCGTGACGGACAGAGGCAAAGCTTGTCGCCCGTCCGCTTAAGACCTCACCAGCCCTGTCCCCAATCGGTAGCTAGCGCCGCATGCGCCCTTGCACTTGGCGCAGCAAACCGCCGCTTTCGGCGATCTCACGCAGCAAGTCGCAGGGACGCCAACGCGCGCCGTAGCGTTGATGCCAGGACGCGATCTGGTTGTAGACCTCTCGGACACCGATCGTGTCGGCCCAATACATCAAGCCACCGCGATAGCGGGGAAAACCGAAGCCGTTAAGCCACATGACATCGATATCGCTAGCCCGGATGGCCTTGCCCTCCTCGAGGATCTTGCACGCCTCGTTGACGGAGGAGAACAGCAGACGTCGCAGGATCTCCTCGTCGGAAAATGTGCGCCGCTGGAAGCCTTGCTCATCGGCCACCTGGGCGATGATGGCGTGCACCTCCGGATCGACGATGGGGGTGCGATCGCCCTTCTCGTAGCGGTACCAACCCTTGCCGGTTTTCTGACCGAGCCGCCCCAGCTCGACAAGGCGGTCGGTGATCGGCAGACCCCGATAGCTGGGATCGGCGGCCGCGCGGCGTTTTCGCGTGTCGTAGCTGATGTCGAGCCCTGACATGTCGTTGACCGTAAACGGCCCGACGGGATAGCCGAACTCCACCATCACCTTGTCCACCTGCTCGGGTAGGGCGCCCTCCTCGATCATGAGCCCCTGCTCAAGATTGAAGGGAATGCGGCTGCGGTTGGCGACGAAGCCGTCGCAATTGCCGGCGTAGGCAGAGATCTTACCGATATCTCGCCCAAGCTTCATGGCCGCTGCCAGTGTGACCGGCGAGGTCTTGGCACCCTCCACCACCTCGAACGTCTTCATCACGTTGGCCGGAACAAAGAAGTGTGTACCGGCCACGGCCTGTGGGCGCTGCGTGGCACTTGCGATCTCGTCGATGTCGAGGGCAGAGGTATTGCTGTAGAGCAGCGCGTCGGGTTTCATGATGGCATCGAGCTTGGCAAACACCTCCTTCTTCACTGGCATCCGCTCGAACACGGCTTCGATGACCGCGTCACAATCGGCAATCTCCGCATAGCTCTCGACCGGTTCAATGAGCGCAAGACGCTTGTCCATTTCCGCTTGCGTCAGGCTGCCCCGTTTGACGCTCACGGCATAGGTGTTGCGGATCCGGTCCATACCTTTGGCCAGGACTTCGGCGCTCGCATCCACCAACTTCACCGGGAAGCCAAAGTCAGCCAAGCTCATGGCGATGCCCCCGCCCATGGTGCCGGCCCCCACCACGGCGGCGGACTTGATCTGCGGCAAGGCCAGGTCCTTAGGCAGCCAGGGGAGTTTGGCCACCTCTCGCTCGGCGAAGAAGGCATAGCGCAAGGCCTTGGCTTCTTCGGAATTCTCCAGTTCCGCAAACAGGCGCCGCTCAATCTCAAGGCCTTCGTCGAACGGCTTGGTGGCTGCCGCCTCGACGCACGCAATACAGTGGTAGGGGGCCTTTTGGTTGCGTGCCTTGCGAGCGATCGATTTGCGCATCGCATCGAACATGCCCGGGTCGGACTTGATCTCGGCCAGCTTGGCGCTCATGTCGCGCACCCGCGGCAACGGCCGCTTGCCGGCCACCTGCTTGGCGAACGCAATCGCTTCCTGCCGCAGATCATTGCCAGGAACAATGGCGTCGATAACGCCAAGTCCTTTGGCCTCCTCGGCCGCCACATGGCGTCCCGAGACGATCATGTCCATGGCCGCCTTCAAGCCGATCAGCCGCGGTAGTCGCTGGGTTCCGCCGCCGCCCGGCAAAATGCCGATTAGGACCTCGGGCAGACCGACCTTGGCCGTTGGGACCGCGATGCGATAATGGCAAGCAAGCGCGTTTTCGAGCCCTCCGCCGAGGGCGTAGCCATGGATCGCCGCCACCACCGGCTTCTTGGCGCCATCGAGCGCATCATAGGTCAGTCGGCGTGGCGCCACACGCGGTTTGCCGAAAGCACGGATGTCGGCGCCGGCGATGAAGCTGCGGCCGGCGCCCATCAGCACCATGGCCTTCACCTCGGGGTCGGCCTCGCCCTTTTCGATCGCCTCGAGGATGCCATCGCGCACGCCCGGCGCCAGCGCGTTGACCGGAGGATTGTCGATCGTGATGATCCCGATGCCATCGTCGACCTCGAAGCGCACGAGCGCCTTGTCGCCCTTGCCGTCTCCACCCATGGCCTACCTCCCGATGGTCGTTGCGCGCGGGAACCGTTCCTTTCTGCAACAGTGAAGATTTTCGGCGCCGCCAGCAAGAGCCAACCCGCGGTCACGCCTGACGAGGGCAGGCAGCAGGGGCGGAATGGGCGACGGGCTCGCGCCGACGGGGATGGTTCAGCCAACGACGGGACAACCGGCGCCGGCTTGGGCCGTCCCTCAAGGTGCAAATTGTGCCGGCCTGCCTTGGGCTGCCGGCCCGTTCCGTGCGGAACAGCCAGGAGCGCAGGCTCATCCTATTCTCCGCTCTAAGACGTGAAACCTGAGCGAGACAGCCATGCCGACCCCGATCACGCCCATGAACCTCACCGATGTCGCCCTGGTGGATCCCGAGCGGCTCGCCCTCGCCCTTGAGTACATGGTCAAGACGGGCCGCGGCCTCACCATGCTGCGCGGCATTACCGAGGCGCAACTGCGCGAGATCGACCAGGCGCTGTGGGACGAGTTGGGCAGCGACCCGGCGCAGCGTGTCGCCGTTCTGGTGCGCTTCCGCTGCCTGATCCGAGTGTTCGCCACCCGTCGTCTTGCCAATCTGCTGCTGCACACCGGCTACCGCCTGCTCGCGCCCGCGGCTCGCGTGGCGGGGCGCATGCGCCTCAACGCTGATCGAGGCTTCAACGCCGTAAAGTTCGAGCGCGCGCTGATCGACCAGCTGGCAAGGATCGACAGCAGGCCGGCGCTCGCCGCCTGAGCCCATCTCGATCGCTCCTCGTGTTGCGGTACCGCAGGGGCCTCCACAGCGCTCACTCCTTAGGCTTGGGCCTTGCGAGCTCGCCTTCATACATTTCGGTCAATTTGCGGGTTACACGCCTAGCCCGGCTCTCCCGCCATCGACCAGGCTTCCATGCTGGCGCGCTGATCGGGCAAGAACGGATGCGCCAGCACGTTGCTTGAGCCGGGAGCCGGCGCCGCGGCCCCTTGGCCCAATCCCGACGGGTCGCTCTCAGGCTTATGCGCAGGCAGTGCTCGCATCATAGTGATGGCAGCCATGCCCGCCGGATCTCGCGATGCAGGATCGATTGCGCTAGCTTGCGGGCCTGCCCTAACAGGGAGAGCGCCATGTACGAGATTTTTTATTGGCCCACGCCGAACGGCAAAAAAGTCACGATCCTGCTCGAGGAGTGCGGGGTCGAATACAAGATCACGCCCGTCAACATCCAGAAGGGCGACCAATTCAACAAGGATTTCCTCAAGATGAACCCCAACCATCGCATGCCCGTGATGGTGGACCACAAGCCCAAGGGCGGCGGCGCGCCGTTCAGCGTGTTCGAATCTGGGGCCATCATGATGTACATCGCCGAGAAAGAGGCGAAGTTCTGGCCACAGGAGATGCGAGCCAAGTACGAGGTCACCCAATGGGTGATGTGGCAAATGGCAAACCAGGGGCCCAAGCTCGGCGAGTGCGGCCACTTCCGTCGCCTGGGTGACCGGGAGGGCAACCAGACCTACGCCGTCAACCGCTTCACCGATGAGGCCAACCGTCTTTACGGCGTCCTCAACAATCGTCTCGCCGATCGCCCCTGGCTCGTGGGCAACGAGTACACGATTGCCGACATGGTCTGCTATCCCTGGACGGTCAACCATAAGGGACAGGGTCAAGACATCGACGAATTCAAATACGTCAAGCGCTGGGCTGAGGCGATCGCCAAGCGCCCAGCCGTCGTGAAGGGCATGGCGGTCGGTGCCAACCTCTCCACCGATGTCACCAAGCTGCCGCCAGAGGAACAGGCGCGCATCCGCAAACTCCTCTACAATCAGCGCGCCATCCCGGTTGCGTGATGGGTTTGCTCCCCCCCATGTCCTCTCGAGCGGCATGGGGGAGGGTGCCTCACGGCCGGCGGGCCCACGGGTCGGCCGCGCCAAGAAGGCCGCGGGGACGCACCACCATCAGCACCACCAACAAGATGAAGATCGCAAGATCGCGCAACTCGATCGGAAACAGCGCCGACCACAACGCCTCTGCGCTTCCGAGCAGGAGGCCACCCAGGAAGGCGCCCGCAACCGAGCCGATGCCACCGGCCACAGCTGCGAGCAACGCCTTGAGACCCAACACGATGCCGCCGGCGTAGCCGAGCGTTCCATAATAGACGGTCATCACATAGCCCGCGAGCCCTGCCAGCACCGAGGCCAACGCGAAGGTCTCCAGCAGCACACGGTCTCGATCGACGCCAAACAACTCAGCCGCGCGAGCGTCGTCGGCGCAAGCGCGCCAGGCGCGGCCGAACCGGGTCCAGCGCATCAGCGCCAGCAGTGCCATCACCGCCGATAGACAAAGCCCGGCGGCGATCATCGCCATCGGCGTCACCGTCACCACGAAGTCGCCCGCGCGGGCCACGGCGCGGGGGGCGTTGAGCATCGGTTGCACCCATTTGAGACGTGAGCCTTGGGCGAGGCGCAGACCCTCTTGCATGACAAGAGCCAGGCCGATGGTGCCGATGAGCACCCGCTGCCCTGTCTGTCCCATCAGCGGTGCGAACACGAAACGGCCGGAAGCAACGCCGTAGGCCATCGCAGCCCCGAGCGCCAGCAGCAGCGCGATGGCGAGCGGGATCCCAACTCCCACTAGCGAACCGGTGATGGCAAATCCCAGAAAGGCAGCGTAGCCGCTGGCGGCCGCCAATTCCCCGAACGCCAGATTGATGCGCCCGACGAGACCATAGACGAGCGAATAGGCCGCAGCCAGCAGGGCGTAGATGGAGATAGGCGGCAGCGCGAACACCAGGTGTTGCAACCCAATGGCCAGCGCGCGCGGGATCTCAATTGCAAGCGATGCGCCGGGAACTGGCTCGGGATCGGCCGCCGGCCCTTCGGCTTCAAGCCAGAAGCGGCGCAACAGTTGCAGCCGCAGCTCGCCCATCACACCCCCTTCCGTGCGCACCCCGCTAAGTGACCCCCGATCGTTGGCTACCAGGCTCTTTGGCGCGAACCGACATTCGAGGAAACGGTCGCGCGGCGGACGCGGGGGCGTGTTGGCGCGGTAGTCGATGCGCACGCCCTCACCGTGCTCCAGGGGCAAGGTGCGCTGGATCTTGAAGGTGGCCTGCGCCGGATTGAGCGCTGGTATCACACTGCGACAGATGCGCGCCTGTCCCGCGTCAATGTCGGAACAGCCTGCCAGCGCGCAGGTAAGCGCGGCGGCGGTGACAATTTTCCTCGAGGCGCTCATGGTGCCACTGCGGGGCGCAACGCGTGATCGCCCGACGGTATTGCGCTCAGGACATGCGGCCGCGGTTTGCCGCCCTCTTGCGCGTCAATTGGTCTTAAGGGATGTGGCGGCCGGCGTGACAAGCGCTGTCAGCGACGCTACCAAGACGATGCGTGCGGGCGTCATGGCTGTTCTCTCCACCACTTTGGGCGTTAGCACCATAGCTGCTGGAGAGGCCTGGCCAAACACCTACCGCGCCTGCAAATGCGGAGCCTGCCGATGGCCAGCACTCCTCCCGCCCACGAGGTCTACCAGCACGGGCACCATGCCTCGGTCGTCAGCAACCATGCCAAGCGCACGGCCGAAAAGGAGGCAGCGTTCTTTCTCGGTGTACTGCATGCGGGTCTGCGGTTGCTCGATGTTGGCTGCGGGCCAGGCTCCATCACCTCCGGCCTTGCCAAGCGCGTGGCGCCGGGCGAGGTAATCGGCATCGACCCGTCACCCAATGTGATCGACACCGCCCGATCGCTCCTTGATCCCTCGGTTGCCAACCTCAGCTTCGAAGTCGGAAGCATTTACCAGCCGCGCTTTGCTGCCGGCAGTTTCGATGCCGTATTTGCCCACCAGGTACTTCAGCATTTGGCGCGTCCAGTCGAAGCGCTTGCCCACATGCACCGGCTGCTCAAACCCGGCGGCGTCCTCGGCGTGCGCGACGTCGACTGGGGCAGCGCGACATTCTATCCCGAGAGCGAGGGTATGCGGCGGTTCCTGACCATGTATTACGAGCTGGCACGGCGCAACGGGGGGGAGCCCAACGCCGGCCGCCATTTGCGAGGCTGGTGCCGGGAAGCGGGGTTTACAAAGACCCAGGTCATGGCCTCCACCACAGTGTATGCAGATCCGGCGGCCACGCGCGAGTGGGCCCACACCTACGCCGAGCGCACGCTGCACTCCAACCTCGCCGACAAGGCGCTGGAGTATGGCATTGCCACGCGGGCTGAGCTTGACAGCATAGCTGCCGGTTGGCGCGCTTGGGGTGAAGACCCCGACGCCTTCTTTTGCTTCTCGCACACAGACATCCTGGCCTGGAGCCAGCGCTGATGCGCCGGTTTCAAGCCCAGTCCCGTGGACTTGCCCGAATGGCGCTCTGACGTCTGCGCCGCGCCCTAGCGCGCCAGGAAGGTTCTCGGGAGCCGGCGCGGCCCCTTCACCTGCCCGTGGCTTCGCGCCAGGCGATCAGACGGCGGATTCCCTCGCGCATATCGACCTGGGGGCGCCAGCCCAGGATTCGCTCGGCCAAGCCGTGATCCATAGACCATGCGCCGCCGGCGCTTAGCTGCACCTTGCCCGGTTCGGGCTCGACGTGCTCCGGCTCGAGGTCCTTGCCGGCAAGCTCGGTGACGAGTCGCACGATCTCAAGAGTGGTCGTCGGCCTCGGTCCTGAGATGTTGACCGCGACATTGGTAGCATCGGCGGCAAAGGCGGCAGCATTGGCGCGTGCCGCATCGCTCACGTGCACAAAATGCTTGGCGTCGGATCCATCGCCAATGACGCGCGGGCGACGCCCCTGACGCACGCGGTCGTGGGTTTCAATGATGTAGAGGGCATTGGTGGCGCGGTAGTGCTGGCGTTCGCCATAGACCGTTGAATAGCGGACCGCCACGTAGTCGAGCCCGCGCTTGGCGAAGGCGTCTCGGCAAAGCTGCTCGCCGATGACTTTGCTCGCTCCGTAAATGATGGCCCCGGGCGGTGCGCCATAGGTGAGAAAGGGCGTCGTCTCAATGAGGTTGCCGGCAAGGCCGGGCCCGTAGCCGTAGACGGCGCTGGAAGACGTGAATACCAGCTTCTTCACGCCGGTGATGCAGCAAGCCTCGATGACGTTTTGCGTGCCGCGCAGGTTGACGTCGAGTCCCGTCCAAGGGTCGCGATCCATGCTGATCGACATTAGCGCCGCCAAATGCAGCACGCCGTCCATGCCCTTGGCCGCTTCGATCAACTGCGGCAAACGCATGACGTCGCCCTCGATGAGCCGCAACCTCGCATCGCCCCTGAGGTGCTGAAGGTTGTCGGCCGAGCCCTGATAGAAGCTATCAAGCACCGTCACCTGTGCGGCGCCCTTTTCCAACAGCACCTCGGCCGATGCGGAGCCCACGAGGCTCGCGCCGCCGACTATGAGGAAACGGTTTGCTTCGATCGGAAGGGAGGGGGACTTTGTGCTCATGCGGACCACCGGGGGAAGCCAAGTTCGGCATGCCGCGACAATGAACCGGCCCAAGGCAGCTCGCAAGGCGCGCGCGGAGGGTTGCCTCACCGCTCCGGCAAAGTCGGCAGCCCTTTGCGCGCACGCATGAGATTGATGAACCGCGTGAAAAGGTAGTGGCTATCCTCAGGTCCCGGGGACGCTTCAGGGTGGTACTGCACGGAGAAAACCGGCTTGTTCTTGAGGCGCAGGCCGCAATTGGAGCCGTCAAACAACGAACGGTGCGTCTCTTCAACTTCCGGCGGCAGCGTCTCGCGATCGACGGTGAAGCCGTGGTTCATAGATGTGATTTCGACCTTACCGGTCGTGAAGTCCATCACGGGATGATTGGCGCCGTGGTGGCCTTGATGCATCTTGCGGGTCTGAGCACCGATGGCAAGGCCCAGCATCTGATGGCCCAAGCAGATGCCGAACAGCGGTTTGCCGGACGCGATCAGCTTCTTGATTTCGGGGACGGCGTAGGCACCGGTAGCGGCGGGATCGCCAGGGCCATTGGAGAGAAACACTCCGTCGGGCTTGCGCGCGAGGATGTCCTCGGCGCTGGCGGTGGCTGGTAGGATCGTGACCTTGCATCCGGACGCTGCAAGGCAGCGCAAGATGTTGCGCTTGAGACCGTAGTCCACGGCCACCACGCTGAAAGCGGCCTCGCTCTGCCGGCCATAGCCCTTGCCCCAGATCCAGCGCGACTCGTCCCAGGTGTAGCTTTGTGTGGCGGTGACCTCGGGGACCAGGTCGAGGCCCAGGAGCCCCGGCCACGCCTTGGCCTCCGACTCGAGTTGGTCGACATCGAAGTGACCGGAGGGTTCGTGCGCGATGACACCGTTGGGCATGCCATGCTCACGGATGCGCGCAGCCAGGGCGCGCGTATCGACGCCGGCAAGCGCAATGATACCCCGCCTCTTGAGCCAGACATCTAGGTTCTCGAGGGCCCGGTAGTTGGAGGGCTGCGGCACCGCAGCGCGCAGCACACAGCCGCGTACGCCCGAGCGCATGGCAAGATTGGAGGTCTCGATATCCTCGCCGTTGGTGCCGACATTGCCGATGTGGGGAAAGGTGAAGGTGATGATCTGGCCGGCGTAGGAGGGATCGGTGAGGATCTCCTGATAGCCGGTCATGGCGGTGTTGAAGCACACCTCGCCCACCGCGAACCCCGTGGCGCCGAGGCCGTGGCCGGCAATCACCGCACCGTCGGCGAGCACGAGCCGGCCGGTCAACGGGGTCTCATCCCAGGGCTTGGGAGAATTTGCGATCATGGCAACCTCGGCCAGGCGGGACATGGAGGCGACCCCTGCTGCTCGCTTCGTGCGATTGGCCCACGCGACTGGCCCGTGCGACTGGCCCATGCGACTGGCCCATGCGACTGGCCCATGCGACTGCCCCAGGCGATGGGCCCCAGGCGATGGGGCGAGTGCCGTCGCGATGTCGATGCGGGTACTAGGCGAAGCGCACCATGGGGTCAACCGAGCTTGTCGTTGGATGGGGCCCGGCATACATCAGCGCACACAGGAGGTAGCGATGCGCGAACGACTGATGGCTGAGATGAAGGCTGCCCTCAAGGCGCAGAACAAACCCCGCCTGTCTGCCTTGCGGCTCATCAGTGCCGCCCTGCAGCACGTCGATATCGCTGCCAAGGCGCCGATCCCAGAGGCGGAGATCCCGGCCCTGCTGCAGAAGATGATCAAGCAGCGGCGCGAGTCGCTCGCCATTTATCAAGAGGCCGGCCGCACCGCGCAGGCCGACCAGGAAGCGACCGAGATCGCCGTTATCGAGGAGTTCCTGCCCCAGCAGATGAGCGAGGCTGAGGTAGAAGCGGCGGTCGCGGCGACCATCAAGGAGGTGGGTGCTGCCAATCTCCGCGAGATGGGCAAGGTGATGGGAGCGCTCAAAGAGCGCTACGCTGGCCGCATGGACTTCGCCAAGGCGGGTGGCTGGGCCAAGGAGTTGCTCAAATAGCAAGCATGGGGCCCTGGCATCCCCTGGGATCGCGCCGCGCATCGACGGGGTTATCCCTGTGGGGCCTCTGTCCATGGAACCTCGAGCAATGGGCCCTCTACTGGCGCCCGCGTGGGCTCCCTCTCGGAAAAAGGCGGGCTTCCGGCAAGCATCCAACAGCTGTGGAAATCGGTGGGTGGGCAGCAAAGCTTTGGGACAGCCAAAGGAATCTACCGCGAATCACATATGGAGTGCGCTGCCGCACCCTTGGTGAAGCAAGAGCTCTATGCGCTTTCCGCCTTCGCTGCTCGACGAGATCCGCGCCCGCCTGCCGGTCAGCCAGGTGGTGGCACGCAAGGTAGCGCTCAAGCGTGCAGGACGCGAGCTAAAGGGCCTTTCTCCCTTCAAGCAGGAGCGCACACCCTCATTTTTCGTCAACGATCAGAAGGGCTCGTGGTTCGACTTCGCGTCCGGCCAGAACGGCGACGTCTTCAAGTTCGTCATGCTCACCGAGGGCCTGAGCTTTCCGGAGACGGTCGAGCGTTTGGCGCAGGAGGCGGGCCTGCCGCTGCCCGCGGTCGACCGGACGGGGGGCGCGCGAGAGGACGAGCGCGCGCGGCTCTATGCACTGATGGAGGCCGCGCTCGCTTTCTTTGAGGGGCAACTTGCGCAGAATGCGCAAGCGCGCCGATACCTCGACCGGCGCGGCCTTAGTGTGGACAGCATTGCCCGGTTTCGCTTGGGCTATGCACCCAATCCCCGTTTCGCATTGAAGGAGCATCTGGCCGCGGCCGGGTTCTCGACGGCTGAAATGGCGGCCTCGGGCATGCTCATTGCCGGCGACGACATCCCGGTCGCCTATGACCGGTTCCGTCACCGCGTCATGTTCCCCATCAGGGACCTCAAGGGACGCGTCATCGCCTTCGGTGGACGCGCGCTGGACCCCGATACGCCCGCCAAGTATCTGAACTCGCCGGAGACGCCGCTCTTCCACAAGGGTCGCGAGCTGTTCGGCCTCTGGCAGGTACGCGAGGCGCACCAGAAGATTCCGCGGCTGATCGTCGTCGAAGGCTACATGGACGTGATCAGCCTGCACCAGTTCGGCGTGCCGCAGGCGGTTGCGACGCTCGGCACCGCGACGACGCGCGATCACGCCGAAATCCTTTTTCGACAATGCGCCGATGTGTACTTCTGCTTCGACGGCGACCGCGCCGGGCGCCAGGCCGCGTGGCGCGCCGTCGACTCGGTGCTGCCGCGCATGCGCGACGGCCGGCAGGCGATGTTCCTGTTCCTGCCGGACGGCGAGGATCCCGACACGCTGATCCGCAAGGAAGGCACGAAGGGCTTCGAGGAGCGCCTCAAGAACGCGACGCCGCTCAGCGAGTTCTTCTTCGCGGAGATCGGAAAGGACGTGAACCTCGCGAGCCTCGACGGCAAGGCACGACTCGCCGAGCGCGCGCGGCCGATGCTCGCGCAGATTCCGGACGGCGCGTTCCGGGATCTGATGCTCGCCGAGCTCGATCGCTTGAGCGGCGTGCGCGTGCAGGTCGCGGCGACGGCGGAAAGCTCCGCTTCGCGATCCGGCGGAGCGCGTCCGCCGCAGCGATCACTGGTGCGATCCGCCGTTGCGCTGCTCGTGCAAACGCCGGGTCTCGCGGCGGCGATCGAGCCGCCATGGACGTTTGCAGAACTGCGCCAGCCGGGAATTCCGCTCTTGATCGAGCTGATCGGACTGTGCCGAGACCGGCCGGAAATTACCACCGGCGCGCTGATCGAACATTTCGGTGAGCGCGACGAAACGCGGTCGCTGCAGAAACTCGCCGTGATGGATTTCCCGGGTGGCGAAGACGGAGCGCGCGAGGAGTTTCTCGGCGCGCTGACCCAGCTCGAGCAGCAGACCATGCAGCAGCGCATCGACGATCTCTTGGCCAAGCAGAACGAATCGGGTCTCGCCGATGAGGAAAAGGACGAACTGCGCGCACTACTCGCGAGCAGGACGTCGCGCGCCTAGCACGCTCAGCGCAGGGCTCGATTCAGGCGAACGCTATTTGCCGACGCAGGACGGCGCGTTGCATGGCGTCACCGGACGCTCGTTCATGAACTTCGCACTCGCTTCGCGCTGAGCTTCGAGATCGCCGTAGGTGTGGCACGACGTGCTGACGATGCGCGTGCCCGGCTGCGCGCCACGCTCGCAGATCAAGCGATCCTTATCGCGCAGCGTCAGGATCGCGTTCACGGTTTCCTGCTCGTTGAACAGCTTGACTTTGGTGTCCTTGTCCATTTTGTCGACCGAGCCGTTCGCTTCGAAGAGCTTCTCCATCTCGGCGAGGCTCGCGTCGACTTTTTCGCGCTCGTCCGGCTTGATGTAGGCGTAGCGTCCGTCCGGGCCCATGTCCGCGCGCACGCCGGCGGCGACCTTGTCGAACGCTTCTTTCGTGTCTGCCTTGACAACGTTCTTGTCGGCCGCGCCCGCGGCACCGGCGAAGATCAGCGCGACTAAGGCGAGCGCAAATGCGGTTTTCATCATGACCTCGGGTAGAACGGAACCCTGACGCATGCTAGTCGGCGGCCGCGACTCGCGTCAACGACAAGCCTCGTATGACGCGGCGCGATAACGCAACGGATCAGCGCAAATCGGCGACGATCGCGCGCGCGGCGTTGTGTCCGGGCGCTCCGGTCACGCCGCCGCCCGGATGCGTGCCGGCGCCGCAGAGGTAAAGACCCGGCAGCGCGCCGCGATAGTTTGCGTAGCCGATCATCGGCCGCGCGCTGAAGAGCTGGTTCAGCGACAGCGCGCCGTGGAAGATGTCGCCGCCGATCAGGCCGAAGTCGCGTTCGAGATCGAGCGGGCTCTTGATCTGCCGGCCCAGAACCGACGCCTTGAAGCCCGGCGCGAAGCGGTCGACCGTCGCGATCATGAGGTCCGCGACTTCCTCGCGATGATCGTCCCAGGACTTTCCATCCGGCAGTTGTGGCGCGACGTGCTGGCAGAACAGGCTCGCGACATGCTGACCCGCAGGTGCGAGGCTGTCGTCGAGCGTCGACGGAATCAGCATCTCGACGATGGGCTCCTGCGACCAGCCGTATTTCCGCGCATCGAGGTACGCGCGATCCATGTAGTCGAGGCTCGGCGCCATCATGATGCCGGCGGTCAAGTGATCGCCAGGCTCGGGCAGCGCGGTGAAGCGTGGCAGTTCCGAAAGCGCGACGTTCATGCGGAAGGTGCCGGAGCCGTTCTTGTAGCGCTCGATGCGCTCGCTGAAGTCTGCGGGTAGTGCGCTGGCGCCAATGAGCTTCTGGTAGAGCAGCTTCGGGTTGAGGTTGGAGATCACAGC
>DATBGH010000051.1:0-166657 GCA_036558085.1 Hyphomicrobiaceae bacterium | reverse complement strand
CGTTTTCGACCCTCTCGGCCTGCCTCGCATCTACATTGCGCGTTGAAGCTCAACCCGGTCGAACCGCCGAGGTACGTGAACCGTATGCCAGGTGGTGTGGGAGGGGCGGCGTCGTGAGGCGTCCCCCCTATCCCGATCCCTGGCACCCTTTCACCCTCAACGGCGGCGCAGCAACCGCGACAGCTATGGGAGGGTAGAGCAGACCCGAAACGGAAGGCTGTTGAAGGACTGGACCTGACCCCGAAGGAGACCTGCCGCGACGGCGCATTGCGGCGCAGCAATACCCACGCGCCGCGTCCATTGAGAACTGATATCGTGGGCGCCTGTGCTCGTGTGGTCATTGCATGAAGCGGCGGGAGTTCATTGCGCTTACTGGCGGTCTGGCGGCGTGGCCGCTGTCGCTTCGCGCGCAGCAGCCGGCTACGCCTGTATTGGGATTTTTGGGCACAGGCTCGCCCGGACCGTTCGCTCATCTTGTCACCTCGTTCCATCGCGGCCTCAAGGAGGCCGGATTCGTGGCATCTGCGAGATAAGGTTCAGATAAGGTTTTCGTAGAACTGCAATCGCAAGTTGCATCCAAGTCAGGCCAGCGCCGCGCTTACATTGAGTGGCGTGATATTTGCGACGTGACCAGCGCTAGGGATGACCGCCCACCATCACCATAACATGCCCATCTCATCTCCCCTTGCCGACGACAAATCCGCACTCCACTCTCTGCGCTGTTCATTTGGTCAATTGCGGGGGAGGCGGAGATGGGGAGGCGAGGCCTGCGGAGCCGCGCGACGCTAGTCGCTCTAGTGTTTGGCCTGTGGCTCTTACCGGCCCAAGGCCAAGAACGGCCGCCTGAGTTGGAGCCACTCCACAAGCGCGTCCTGCAACTCTATCAGCAAGCGAAATACGCAGAGGCGATCCCCATAGCCGAAGAATACATTGCCGTGGCGTCGGCGATGTTTGGCGAAGCGCATCCCCTATATGCCGACGGCCTCGGCGGTCTCGGAGTTCTTTACCAGGCGCTCGATCGCCTGGGGGAGGCCGAACCCCTGCTAAAGCGCGCGCTCGCGATCAAGGAAAAGGCACTCGCGCCCGAGCACATAGAAGTAGCAGATGCGCTGCATGACCTTGCAGAGCTTTACCGAAAGCAGAGTCGGTTTTCGGAGGCCGAACCGCTCTACAAGCGCGCTCTCAGCATCATTGAAACGGCAGGGGGCCCGACACACCCCGGCGTTGGCATAGTGGTCGGCAACCTTGCGGAGCTTTATCGCGCCCAAGGTCGTCACACTGAGGCCGAGCCACTGTTGCGCCGTGCGCTGGCAATCAACGAGAAGAGCTTGGGCCCCGAACACCTGAGCGTGGCCAACGCACTAAACAACTTGGCCGGCTTCCTTGACGAAATCAACCGGCTCACGGAGGTCGAGCCGTTGTACAAGCGAGCCCTCGAAATCACGGAGAAGACACTGCCCGCCGGCCATCCCGAGATCGCTACGAGCATCAACAAGTTGGCCGAGTTCTACCGCATCCACGGCCATTACGCTGAGGCTGAGCCTCTTCACTTGCGGGCGCTAGCCATCCGAGAAAGTGCTCTGGGACCCGACCACCCTGCTGTAGCAGTATCCCTCAACAACCTCGCTGTGCTTTACAAAGATCTAGGCCGCTACGACGAAGCCGAGCCGCTCCACAAGCGCTCACTTGCCATCAACGAACGCACGCTAGGTCCCAACCATCCTTCCGTTGGAAACTCCCTGAACAATCTGGCCTCGCTCTACCAGGCGCAGGGCCGCTATCCCGAGGCAGAGCCGCTTTTCAGGCGCTCGCTGGCGATCTGCGAGACGGCATTCGGAGCCGACCATCCGGATGTGGCCTTGGCGCTCAATAACCTCGCGCTCCTTTATCAAATTCAGGGACGCTACACCGAGGCCGAGCCGCTCCACAAGCGCTCACTTGCTATCCGCGAGAAGGTGCTTGGGCCCAACCACTCGGATGTGGCCGGATCGCTCAACAACCTCGCAATACTCTATGAAGCACAAGGTCGCCTTGCTAGCTCGGAGCCGCTCAAGAAGCGCGCGCTGGCAATTCGCGAAAATGCATTAGGTCCCGATCACCCAGAGGTCGCAAAAGCACTCAACAACTTGGCTTACCTCTACCATGTGCAAGGCCGATATAGCGAAGCTGAGCCGCTTCTAAAGCGCGCACTCACAATAGCAGAAAACAACCTCGGTCCCAATCACCCGTTCGTCGCCACTCCGCTTAACAACCTAGCTGAGCTCTATCAACACCAGGGCCAGTACCAGCGTGCCGAACTCTTGTACAAACGCTCGCTTACCATCCGCGAAAAAACATTAGGAACCGACCATGAAGAATTAGGGATAAGCCTAAACAATCTCGGCAACCTCTATCAGCGGGAACATCGGTGGTCGGAAGCCGAGCCACTTTTGGGACGCGCAATATCGGTCTTCGAAAAGGCTCTCGGTCACCAGCATCCAACGGTGCACGTGGCTGTCAGCAATCTCGCGTTAGTCTATCAAGCTCAAGGCCATTATTCCGACGCGGAGCGCCTACTTGAGCGCTCTCTCTCGATTCACGAAAAAGCGTTGGGTCCGGACCATCCGACGGTAGGTCTACTGGCCAATAACCTTGGTGCGGTCTACCTCGCTCAAAATCGATTTGCGGAGGCGAGGCCCCACTTAGAGCGTTCGCTCGCGATCCGTGAAAAGGCATTGGGCAATGAGCATCCCGATATCGGAGAGTCCCTCAGCAACCTGGGTCTACTCTTTCTCCGACAGGCCCAATATGCGGACGCCGACCGGCTGCTAAAGCGAGCCCTCGCTGTATCCGAAACGCTTGGTCCAGACCACCCACAACTCGCCGTCGCCCTCAGCAATTTAGCTGGTTTGCATTACGCTCAAAAGGACTGGGCCACAGCTTTGAAGTATATGCAGCGCAGCGCCGAGATCATCGTCCGAAGATCCATGCGAGGGGGCGAAGTACTAGGCCGACAACAGGTTGGTGTCGCGATGAGCGAAACCGCGCGCTCCAACTTCGACTTCTTAGTGCTTATCAAGGCCGCACATCGTGCGGGTGGAGTAGAGCAAGGGGAGAGTACCGCTAGCGGCTTGTTTCAGTATGCACAGTGGGCCCAAAGCTCAGAAGCGGCAGCTTCGATAGCGCAGATGTCTGCTCGGTTGACCACGGAGGATAAGATAATCGCTCAGCTTGTGCGTGAGCGGCAAGACGGCGTGGCCGAGTGGCAAGCGCGAGACAAGTTGCTGATCGCGGCTCGGTCGCAGTCACCCGACAAGCGCAACCGGGCCGCCGAGGATGAGCTTTCGACACGCCTTTCCGCTATTGATGGGCGCATCGCGGAAATCGATACTACGCTCAAAGATAAGCTCCCGCATTACGCAACCCTGGTTCGTCCCGAACCGCTGACCGTCGCCGAGGTCCAGGCCGTGCTGGGCTCCCACGAAGCATTGGTCCTTTTTCTAGACACGCCCGAAGTAATGGCAACAGCCGAGGAAACCTTCGTCTGGGTCGTCACCAAGACGGACCTGCGCCGGGTGCGCAGCGACCTTGGCACCAAAGGATTGACAGAGCGTGTGGCGAGCCTCCGCTGCGGGCTTGACCGTACCTCATGGGATTTTGAGGGCAGATCGCGTTGCGCAAATCTCCTAGCCATCGACGTCGAAACGGCCCCCAAGGAAAACGAGCCACTCCCGTTCGATCTCTCCGGAGCACACGCTCTTTACAGAGCTCTGTTCGGTCAGGTCGCTGACCTGATCAAAGACAAGCACCTGCTTATCGTCCCGTCAGGGCCGCTGGCGCAGCTTCCATTCCACGTGCTCCTGACCGAAAAGCTCGATCCTGGTGGAAAAGCGGGAACCGAAGTGCTCCGTCGCGCCGCTTGGCTGGCCAAAAGTAACGCTATCACCGTGTTGCCGTCCGTATCGTCTCTCAAGGCGCTCCGCGAGCATGCCAAAGGTAGCAAAGCGAAAAAGGCTCTTATCGGCTTTGGTAATCCGCTGCTTGAGGGTCGGGACGCTAATAACGATAGCCTGCGAGTGGAGCAGGCGCGAGCGAGGCAGAATTGTGCGAAGGTTCCATCTCTGCGCATCACTCGATCGACCGGTGGCGGCACGACGCTCCCTCAACAACGCGGCGGTTTTGTTGACGTGAGAACAATCCGTGCTCAGGTGCCGCTGCCCGAAACCGCCGATGAGCTGTGCGCCGTCGCACGCTCACTTGGCGTGCCTGAGAGCGACATCTGGCTCGGGGCACGTGCCAATGAGCACGAAATAAAGCGGCTAAGCGACAGCGGTGAGCTCGCCACCTATCGTACCGTTCATTTTGCTACACATGGTGCACTTGCCGGAGAGCTGAGATCCGGGACCGAGCCGGGTCTGATCCTCACACCTCCTCCCGAAGGCTCGACCGAAGATGATGGCTACCTCTCAGTCTCCGAGATAGCCAGTCTCAAGCTTGATGCCGACTTGGTGATCCTATCGGCCTGCAATACGGCTGCTGGAGGTGCGCCGGGAACAGAGGCGCTGTCAGGGATGGCACGGGCGTTCTTCTATGCTGGCGCGCGCTCGCTGCTCGTCTCGCACTGGGCCGTAAATTCCGATAGCACCGTCAAACTCATTACGAAGGCGCTCAGCATTATGTCCTCCGATCAGTCGGTCGGCCGCGCTGAGGCCCTGCGCCGATCTATGCTTGCCATGATCGAGAGCGGCGACCCGAAGGAGGTGCACCCAGAATACTGGGCGCCATTCGTTGTAGTAGGCGAGGGTAGCAGCGCCGCATCGCCGATTGCGACCTCCACCATTGCGCCTGTTCCGGGTGCCGCAGTCATTCCAGCGCCCGTGGGCGGATCGCGCAAGCCCGGCAAGATATCTCGCCCGAAAGCAAACGAACCCTGGACGGCGCGCATCTGGAAGGGGCAGTGACCCCGCGCCAATTCAAACGTTCTGCTCTGCCGAGGATGTCCTAAAGCTTGCCGCGTTCCTGGATATTTCGGCCTCGCGGATTGCGCCGCCGAGCTGCTTACCAATCGCCGGCCGATGATAGAGACGCGCGTTGACGTGGACAGCGCTGCTTAATGCACTGGCGCCACCTGGCCAGACCTACGCGGAATACTTGGCGGCATTCAAGTCGCGACCCGGACGTTATGCTGCCAAACCGAATGTCGCCTCTGCGTTAGAGCTTCGGGGCCGCGCCAGCGCCGATGGCTCCTGGGAATGCGATAGGCGGGTCAGCCGTACTGCCCACCCGTTGCCGGTTGAGCGAGATGCGGTGTATCGCCTGATGCCGCGTGATGAGCTGGATCATCTAAAGGGGCGCGATCACTGGTTTGGGTTTTGAGCATGCTGCGTGCGGCGCTCGGTTAGTATGAACATTGGTGCCGTGCAGCAATTGGCGCCACGAGGCGCCGGGCGCGGGACATTGCCAAGCTTGAGTCATTCTGTCGCGCCTGTTTGTCCTATTTGGACAGTAGTCTATCTAGTACAGTAGTTGGCTTTGTGATTTGCCCGAAAATACGGGCATTTCGGAGTTACGTTTCAAAGGGGGTCTATTTGGGACACGTTGCAGTTTATTGCCGTGTCAGCACCGACGACCAGTCGTGCGGGCGGCAAGAGCGTGACCTCAGGGAGTTCGCCAAGCGCGCCGATCACCACATTGTCGGCGTGTTTAAGGAGACTGCCTCAGGCGCCAAGAACGACCGCATCGAGCGCAAGAAGGTCATGGCTCTTGCCCAGGCCCGCGAGATCGACGCCATCCTCGTCACCGAGCTATCGCGCTGGGGACGAAGCACCCAGGACTTGGTCCAGACGTTGGACGACCTCCACAGCTGGAAGGTCAGCGTCCTGGCGCAGACGGGATTGAGCTTCGACCTCAGCACCGCCAGCGGCAAGCTTATGCGCACGATCATGGCTGGTTTGGCCGAATTCGAACGGGATCTGATCAGGGAACGCGTCAAGAGCGGGCTCGTGGCAGCCAAGGCCAAGGGCGTAGTTCTCGGCCGCCAGGTAGGCCAGCGTCCGTCAGACAAGAAGGCCAAGAAGGTGCTCTCCCTGCACGGCGAAGGTCTGTCCTATCGCCTGATCGCCCGCAACGTGGGACTTAGCAAGAACACCGTCATGGAGATCGTCCGGCGGGAGGCTGCTGCTTAGGGACCGGGCCCCTACCTGGATCGTGGTTCGAGTCCAAGCTAGCTGACAAGGCTGGAACGATAGTGCAAGTGCGACCAGGTCACAAATCAGCGCGCGCGCCTTTGCCTAAGCAGTGTTGTAAGCGTCGAGGCCGACGTGCACAATCGGTAATAGGGGCTGCAGGGTGGAATGAAACCGAGCGCGGGCAAGATGTAACTGCATGCAGAGCAACTAGCAGTGGAGCAACTGAACTGAAGCGCCCTCGCGGATTCGCTTTAGTCCTCCGCAATATGAACATTGGTTGCGACGCGTGTGCGTGTTCCCTCCGCAGCCTAACGCCCCGGATGCGAGTATACGCGTCGCTGGGGCGTATTGTTTCTGGTTTCTGGCCTGCGTGATCGGAACTTGCTTGACTTGTTGGCCAAGGCAAACCATTGGTCGGCCCGCAAAGCCGACAAACTGATCAAGGGGCCGCGTTGAGGGACGTTCCATGGCTTCTCGGCACCGCGATATCAGCTTCGTAATACTGATCGACACCCAAGGCCGTTTCCTGTTCCAGCAGCGCGATGATGTTCCCGGCATCGTCGCTCCAGGTAAGATCGGTCTCTTCGGTGGGCACCGCGAGGGAAATGAAACTTTCTTGGAATGCGTGGTAAGGGAAGTCGAAGAGGAGACGGGATTAGCCCTGCCCCGGGAGAACTTCCTCCATGTAGCAAGTTACCGTGGGCCTGATGTTGAGATCGAGGGCGGGTGGCTAAGTTCGGAATGCTACGTTGTTCGTGACGTCCCCGCTGATCATGTTCATGTCACCGAAGGATCGCTGCTAGTTGCTGAGCGGGCAGACCTGGCACAGTTGGCGCCGAAGTTCGCAGCGCTCGCAGTGATCGCAATAGAACAGTTTCTCGGCCGCTCATTAGCCAGTTTGGCG
This sequence comes from Hyphomicrobiaceae bacterium, assembly GCA_036558085.1. Classification (GTDB taxonomy): domain Bacteria; phylum Pseudomonadota; class Alphaproteobacteria; order Rhizobiales; family Hyphomicrobiaceae; genus AWTP1-13. The sequence goes on along the minus strand of DATBGH010000051.1, from coordinate 159,586 downwards.
GCGACCTGATGTCCGTCGACCGCCAACCGATACCGACCGAGAAGCGCAAGTCGGCGTGACGTCTGGCATGTCTTGCTGAGAAGGTGCCAGCCGCCTGGGCACGCACGAGGCGGCTGCCATCGCAGTTCTTTTCAGCGTGAAGGGAGAAGTAGCAGCAATGACCGACGAGAATGACGACCGCGCAACGGCAGCTGCGTTCCTCCTCACTCTCGACAGCATCAGGGAAGCCATCAAAGACGTACAGGGCTGGGACGCTTGCTTGGCACTAACAATTTGCCTCTCTGAATGCGTCGTCTATGGCAATTCCGATGACGACGATCCTGATCAGGCCTTGCGACTTGCCAACACCATTCGGGTTCTAGGCGACATCACTACGGATATGATGGCTGGCTATGATGACGGAGACGACGATGGCGACGACGCTCCGCGCCCATCTCCACCCTCCGCAGATCTTCTGCGCAAATTTCTCGAACACCGACGCGCCACAAAGACGGGAGGTTAAGGCCATGAACACACCAAGTCAGGCCGACACTTCAGCACTCACCAACCAACTCGCACGGCTGATAACCGCCGGCACCACAGAGCGCGAGCTCGTCGCCACGGTGGCGCGGGCGTTCCCGGACCTGGTGCGTCGGGAATTCGTTGCCGCCCTGCAGGACGCGACCGCAGCCGCCGAAAAGCGTGCGGCGAGGAAGCATTGATGGCCACCACACCGACGACACAAGCCGATCGCGTAGCCCGCTCCCTCAAGCGGCTGGGGTTTCGGATGACCAGAGTCGGCCGGTCATTCAGCATCATCGACGACGCTGGCTCGCCAGCCGCGGGCAGCAAGACCGGGATGTCGCTCGCGGAGATCGAACGGTGGATTGGCGAGCACATTAAGCCGCGGCGGTGAGGCCGCATTGACCGGGATCGCGCAGCGCTAGGAGGTCGGCCATGGCGACCAGGGACGAAATTGTAAAGGCCTGGGACGAAGCAGTAGCCAATTTCGACGACAATCCGACAGATGCAGAAATAGACGCGGCGGCGGCTGTAGTTTGCGCCACATGCGGCGTGACACCAGATGACGTACGTGATGCGTTGCGCGCCGACATGGAGCAACTGAAGGGCGAGGTCGCCGCCGCGGACCGCGTCCTGAAGGTTCTCGAAGGGATGGTCAAGGAGCGCGAGGGAAAGCTCCCGGGCCTTCCTGGCGGCCCATCGCTCAAGAACTAGGTGAAGCCAATGCTACTCGGTGACGAACTCCGCGCCGCGATCAAGGAAGCCTATGAGCAGAGCGTCAACGAGCGCGGCAAGCGGTTCCACCATAAGTCCGTGCGTGCAATGCTCGACTGATATTGGCCCCCCCCCCGGCGTCCGGCCTCGCTGAATGTGGCGCAGAAGTACGCTCGAAAATCTGACCAGCCGAAGCGCGCGCCGTCAAAGAACCCAGCGTTGGCGATCTGAGCAAGACAACCTCACATCCGCGAATTTAGCGTAAAAATGCCATGGCACTCAAGCACTAGCAGCTCCACTGGGCTGATCAGCTCGCTTGGCGTTTTCTTTGTTCAACTCAGTCACTGCGTGCATCAGGTCGGTAGCTCTCCGTAGATCGTCGGCGTCTTGCGACTTGCCATCCAACTCTCTCTGAAGCGCGGAGAGCAACGCGTCGAGCAACTCCGGTACACACATGTAGCAGTATGTGATCCCGTGCTCATCGATGCCATTGGTCTGATGCGGGAGCGCTTCCTTAACAACATTCCGTATGGCGTTAAAATCAAAGTATTTCGGCTCTAAGCCCCTGCTCATGGCCGACACCAATAGCACTGCATGCAAAACTACAGAGTTATAGGCCGAATAGTATGCCCAAACGACGGGGCTCACAAACGGCCGCTCTTCCATCGTCGGCGCTTGGTTTGGTGATTGCGTGAACGCCGTCGCCCCTAACGCGTCATCCAGAACCTTAAAGAACCTGGTGCGTGCCTCTCGATCGCTACCCGTCGCCTTCAGCATTACCTCGAGCTTGACGCCTTCCAGCATTCTCGGAACCGTCGATTTGAACGATATGCGAACAGCAGCCTTCCAAATTCGTTCGATCGCGTCCAGTCGTCGCTTCTCAATCAATGTTTGCCTTCCGGAACGTGCAGCCGCCACGGAGGCATACAGCGCATCGATCTGCCGCTGTTTTGCCTGCAGTTCAGTCTGAAGCGTCTGCTCAGACCGGTGCAGTTCCGACGTCAATCGAGCGAGCTTTTCGGCAAAATGCCCGCCAATCGCCTGCGCCAAATATCGACCAACTGTCTCCCGATACAACCATGCGGCGCCAGCTATCACCGCGGGGATCGTCACTGCCGGAATCCAGTTGCTCCAATCCATCAAACTAATCCCTGTCGCCAACGCAATCCCTAATTAGCGGCTTCAACCTTGAGGTCAAGGCGCCACAGCTCCGATCGAGGAGCTCGCGAGGGGCACGGGGATAGGCAAGACCGCAAGGCTCACAGGTCTCGGAACGGGAACGGTTTACCGGCTGAAGCTTGAGATGACGCTTGGTGGATGACTGCAGCGTGCGCCTGGCTGAGGGTATAGCAACCGTTCACGCCCCATCTGACAAACGAAGGACAAAAATGGCGCCTCGGCCAAAGTGCCGGGGGGCACTGCTAAGGCGCCGCGGCCACAGTAAAGAGGGAAGAGAGGTGGCCGCCGATTACACTCTCTGCCCAGTTGCAGAACGCGTCAAATCAAACTCCAAAGACGGCTCGCTCGACAGGCGACACCGTCGCCGCAGTTGCTGCCGCGAGAGAGGAGTTAGTGGTCACTTTCTCTTCGACGGCTTTCGCTTAGCATTGTTGCGTCCCTCGTATCGGGGTCGGCGGGCAGGGGTCGATTCGTTTCGTGTCTTGCGCTTACTCATGTTTAGCCCTCAGTTTGTAATTCAACATCAAACGACGTTGATCACAGAGGGTTCCGTCTTGGTCTTGACCATCGGGAGCGTCACGCGCAGCTAATAGCGCGGCGCGCTAAACGAACCCGGGGCTAGTTTGACCGGCATACCGCGGCACCACGGTGGATAACTGGGCGGCTGCCTTGCTCGCACCTTAAGTCGGTGACAATGACCCGCGCAGCAGCAGGAGCGGGAGTTGAACCATGTCAATCGACAATCAGCGCATCGCCGCTGTCGCCGCGCTCGAAGCACTTGGCTTCAAGTATACATCCGACCGCGGTTGGCTTCCGCCAATCAAAGGCGGACGCGAGACCATTGGCGGAATTCTGCCTGACTTCACTGCGGAGGCTGACGCGATGCACGCGCTTCTTGTCATCCGTGCAGATGTGCTGATGGGCGAACCAGAGGCATCTCAGCCCGCAACCGCGGACGCGTACCTTCAGCAAGCTACTCTGACGACAATGCGTCAGCGCCCAGCGATGATGGGCAGATCAGTGAGTGGCCTGTGACCCCTCCAATGAGCTGGGGCCGTGGAAGTGCCTTAAGTTCATGCGCGCCATAGCCCTCGGCAAGTTCGCAATCCAGATACCAGACGGCTCCGCCGATCCGACCCTTCTGCCAGCGCGCCAACCTCCCAAACATGGCGTGGGAGACCGCGACATCGATGCTTCGATCGGCGCGCCACATCCGGAAGGCCTCCCACATCACCAGCGAGCGGACGCGGCGGTTGAGTGCTGGGCGCACCACCTCGAGGAAGAAGCGCTCCACGATATCGGCTGGTTTCTCGTCGATGGGAATGAGCTTCTGGGGCGGGTCGACAGGGACCAGCTCGGTCGATGAGGGTGGCGGATGTACCTCCGCGCGTGGGCGCGGTCCGCCGTGACCGAATACCAGCCAGAAACCCACGCCGCTGCCAAACTCGATTGCGATTGCAAAGAACGCCATCGACAGGGCGGCGATGAGGCTCTGATCGGCGCCGATGGCCTTGGCCATGCTAGCGGACTGGGGGTCAGCATCTTTGACGGCTTCCTTCTTGTCGACGTCGTTCAGGGCCGCTTCCGCCACCGCAAGTCGGGCGTCGAGCGCAGCAGCCTTGATCGTCGCTGCGCGGTTCTGTTGGGCTAGCAGGAGCGCCGCTCGTGCGTCGCGCTCCTCGGCCTCTCGCTGGCGGCAAATGTCCTTGCAGCCGCCCCTGGCGCGCTCCGCAGCGGCCTGCTCGGTGGCCGTGGTGACTGTCGCCTCGGCCGTCCTGACGGCTTCCTCTGACGTCTCGGTGAACTTCAGCCCGTCCCGCTGTCCTCGTAGTCGGTCAAGCGCGGTTTGCCGCGTCGACAGGTCGGACTGGGCAACAGCCTGGCTGGCGAACTTCTCAGCGAGCTGGGTAGCGGTGGTCCCGTAGGCGCACCACAGCGACAAGCCGGTGAGGACGATGAACACGACCCAGCAGGCAAGGGACTGCGCCGGCTTGCTGTCATGCCAGGCTGTGGCGCCGAGGATCGGCAATCCCGACTTGAAGAGATCCAGGGCGACGCCGGCGACAGCATACGTCCAGTGGGCGACTAAGGTCGCACCGCGCGTCCAACCAAACTCAAACGCGAACATTGCTGACGCACCGATGCAGGCAATGACGGCAATCCCCATCAGAGCCCGGAAAGTTATCCACATTTGGCAGCTCGCCCCCGCTGAGTGCCACGCCAGGACGAAATCAGGACGGTTTGGATTTCCTCCTAGGACGGTTTCAGGACGAAATGCCCTTGGCATTCCTAGGAAATCGCAGGATACCAGTTGACGTCAATAATTGCAACATGTAGTAAGAATGCAAACATGTTGTACAGTACATTTTTTGGCTCATTGGAGCAGCACAATGCGCATTTGGAGCTTCGTTCAGCAGAAGGGTGGCTCTGGCAAGAGTACGATATGCACCAATGTCGCCGTGTGCGGCGAGGAGCACGACGAGATGGTGCTGATCGTCGACCTCGATCCGCAATTGAGCGGCACGCTATGGCGCCTTGAGCGAGGCACCAACAAGCCGCTTGTGCTGGACGGCAAGCCAGACAAGTTGACCCAAATCATCGAGTCCGCGTCCACGCTAGGGGTGACGCTGTGCCTGATCGATTCGCCATCCAAGCTCGATGACATCGCCATAGCGGCAATCCGGGCGGCCGACATGATCATTTGTCCCACACTGCCCGACCTGTTCAACCTCGGGAGCCTGCAGGACACCGTCCGGCTGCTCGAGCTGGCCGAGAAGCTTGGGGTCAGCGTTGGCGTGATCAACAACATCGACAAGGCCGGGGAGGAGGCGCGCATCGGTGAGGCGACGGCGGTCATGGAGAAATTCAACATGGCGGTCTGTCCCGCAGTCATCCACCACCGCCCGGAGTTCCAGATAGCCGCCGAGAGGGGCAAGGCTGTCACCGAGATCGGGGCCAAGGGGAGGACTGCCGCCGAGGAAATCCGGAAGCTGTGGGGCTTCCTTGATGGGCGCGCCAAGTCGGTGGCGACGGATGCCAAACTGAAGCGCAAGCTGAAGGATACCAAGCGATGATCAAGAAGCCGCAACAAGACCAAAACCGCGATGGCATTCTTCGCACGCTGACGCGCTTCGGTGGCGGCAGGCTGCCCACGCCAGGATCCGATACCAAGGCCTACGTGGCCCCCAGCCGCGAACGCCGCAAGCCGCTCACAACCTGGCAAGACGAGGTGGCACTCAAGGAGCTGCGCGACCTTTCGCACGAGACCGGACGGAAGCAGCAGGAGCTAGTCGCCGAGGCGCTCAACATGCTGTTCGTGAAGCACGGAAAGCGCAGGGTGGCGAGGTGAGATGTCTCCCTGGGAAGCATTCGCAGTCGACACCAATATCGGAGCTCCGTGGGCTAGTGCGGGATGCAACACTTTCGGTTCCGCTAACGTTCCGCGGCAGTATTTCTGCGGAACGATCTGGGACGCTAAGCTATTGATCTTATTGGCGCACCGGGCAAGATTCGAACTCGCGACCCCCAGATTCGTAGTCTGGTGCTCTATCCAGCTGAGCTACCGGTGCTTATCTTTGATTTTGTTAACGAATTTCCTCTGACTTCGGTCTTCTTGATCGCTGCGGCGCGACCGTTGATCTGTGATGGACTTCGGCTCGCACCCCTGATCGATGCGCGCGATCGTCTACCCCACCCTGGCGCCAAAGTGAAGCAGCCATTCACGACGCCGAAGCCGAGCGCGTCGGCGCGGGTGCGGCAAGCGGGGTTGAAAGCATCCGTGGCGGCATGGGCAATGTTCTAACCCAGCCGAACGTCATGCCGTGGCCGGTCCCAGTGCAGGGCAGCAGCCAAGGCGTGCTCCACGTCCTCCGCCAACATTAGGCGCTCCTCCACCAGCCGTTCCGCCGCCGTGCGGATCGCGGCCGCATAGGCGGTGCTGTGGGTGTAGCGCTCGAGAATGGAAGGGCGTGGATCGCCGGTTGCGGCCCGCTCCTCGGGACTATCGGGCAGGGGTATCGTGCTGCCCGTGAACTCGTGCATGGCTCCCTGCCCAAACCCGCGCGCACGCAAGTTCCAACCCGTGTAAGTGGCGAGCGGTGCCTCCACCATTGGGGCTCGCACGCCAGCCACGTCGTTGCCGTCCGCATCCACTGCGGGAATGAGGACAGCATAGCCAGGCCCAGGTATCACCGTAGGGGGTTCCTGCAAGATGCCGCTCGCGAACGCCTGGCCAAACTCCAGACGGGGCAGGTCGCTGGGCGCAGTGGGGACGGCCACCGCGGGGATGCGGGGGAACTGGCGCAGCCATTCAGCCATAGTGACGAGCGTACCGGCGGCGCGGCGTGGGACGCGGCTGTCCGGAGGTGGAGTGCCGCGGCTTGCCCAAGCATCCATGGCCTCGAGCATCGCGCGGAACAGCATGGATGTGCGCACGACATTGGAGAGCTGCTGGCAAACGCCGCGGATTGGAGCCTTCGCCTGAGGGTCGGCGAAGTGCTGCGAGCTCGACCACAGATAGACACGCACAGTCGCGGGCTGAGCCAGATCGTTGCCGTGTGTGTCGGTATGAACGAGTGATCCTCGCCGCTGCCAATATTCGGTTGCGGATTGCGTGTGCAGGACGAGAGGATCAGTCTGTGGCCGTTTGAGGATGGCGTCGGTCTTGCCGGTGTAGTGGTCCTTGCAGGCGGCATAGGAAAAGGGGAAGCGGTCGGCGGCGTTGTAGTGATCTTCGTACTGTTGGCCGGCGGGGGTAACCACGTTCGCAAATCGGTGGTTCATCCACATCAGCCCAGCGCCGGACACATGCGGCAGTACGCCATCGAAGACGCGCCGGCCGCGCACATCCTCGTTGAAGCCGGTATAGACAAAGTCGCGGATGCAGCGTCCGCTCTGCGAGCGGCCCCAGCCATAGGCCTTTTCTATGCCGTTCGAAGCTTCGCGCAGCGGATTCCCTTGACCGGCCGCGTCCTCAGGCTCGTATTTGAGGAAGGCGACGAAATCGCGTACCGCCACATGACCGAGCCCGAGCACGAGCGGATCCCTCGCCTCGTAAATGAGCTCATAGATCCAGCCGGTCTCGAACCCGGATGGAAGATAAATGTGCCTATCCGACGGCACGACGGCTTGCTCGACACCTTGCTGATCAAGCCCACCGCCTCCCTCGAGGCGGGCAAATTGCCACTCCGCGCACGGCACGGGGATGCGCGGATCGCCCGGATAGCGCCGGCGGGTCAGGGTCGCCTTGGTCGTATCGAGCGATACGGCGGGATGACTACGCGTGGAGATGCGGCCGCTCAGCGGATAGACCATGATCCCCGGCTGTTCGGCAATGAACTCCACGCGCACGGGCCCAGTGATCGGCCGGCCGAGATCGGTCGCTACCGGAAGATCGAGGATCTGCCGCCCGTCGCCGGGAAGTAGATCACCCTGCCAGGCGAGCCAAACAACCGTATAGCCGCGCCGCATGAGGAAGCCGTTGCCAGCATGGGCCAAAGTTGTTGGGTCGTTGGAGCCTTGTGCATCGTTGAAGAATTGCAGGCAGCGCTTGTTGCCGCGGTTGGCCCAGTCAAAGAACAGCCGCCGATTGCCATTTGCCATCTTGACCGGCTTGAGCAGCATGAAATCAGCGGTGAAGCGCACGAGGCCGCGCGCATCCTGCGGCGCCTTGTCGATATCGACGATGCCCGTCTGCGCCCTGTGGCGTGGATCCACGGCAAAGTGCACGCGGCCCGCCACCTTCTCGTAGGCACCCGTGCCAGGGAAGCTGTGGCCCCCGGCGAACGGGGTTGGCTCGACCGCTGACAGCTCAAGACGATTGGTCATGGGCTATTCCAGGCTCATGGTTGCACCGGCCAAGGCGGCCAAGCACGGGCCCCGACGCCGGCAGTTGCGCTGGAGCACTGCAAGCGTGCAAGCTAGCACGATGAGCAAGCCACCTGGGAAGCATGACGACATGAGCGGCATCACGTCCCATCGGCCGGTAATTTCAGCACGCCGGCATGTAATCTCGGCAGGTCATTACCTGGCGGCGCACGCCGGGTTTGCGGTACTGGAAGCCGGCGGTAACGCCATCGATGCCGGAGTTGCAGCTGGCCTAGCGCTGGGCGTACTGCAAAGCGATCTCGTCAACGTAGCGGGGGTGGCACCCATCATTCTCTACCATGCCCAGAGCCGCAAGGTGTTCACCATCAGCGGTCTTGGCGTGTGGCCCAAGTTGGTCACGCCCGACTACTTTATGAAGCATCACGGCGGCAAAATCCCGCGCGGCCTGCTGCGCACGGTGGTGCCGGCCGCACCGGATGCTTGGATCGAGGCGCTGCTGCGCTGGGGCACAATGAGTTTCGGTGAGGTGGCGGCCGCTGCGGTTCGCTTCGCCAAGGAGGGCTTTGCCGCCCATCCCCTGCTCAGCGAAACTATAACGACCCATCGCCGGAGTTACGAGGAATGGCCGTCGAACCGCGCCATCTATCTGCCACACGGACGTCCGCCAGAGGTGGGTGAGCTATTCGTCCAAAGCGACCTCGCCAGCAGCCTGCAATACATGATTGATCAGGAAGGTGCTGCACGGAGCCAGGGCCGCCAAGCTGGTCTCATGGCGGCGCGGGCCGCCTTCTACAGGGGCGACCTTGGGCGCACGATCGTGGCCTACCACGAGGCAAATGGCGGCCTGTTGCGCATGGGTGATCTCGCCGAGTTTCGCTCGGGACTTGAGCCATCCGTGACCGTGCGATTCGGCGAGCTCTCGGTGCACACCTGCGGGCCATGGTGCCAGGGGCCGGTGCTTGCCCAGATGCTGCGCCTCGTCGAAGCCACCGGCATCCATCAAGAGCCGCACAATTCGTTTCCTTATGTGCACGGCCTGACCGAAATCATGAAACTCGCCTTTGCCGACCGTCACGCGTATTACGGCGACCCCAGGTTTGTCGAGGTGCCACTGGAGCGGCTGCTGTCGGAGGCTTATGCGGCCGAGCGAGCACGTCTGGTGCGTGCCAACGAGGCATGGCCGGGGATGCCACCGGCGGGGCTTGTCCAGGCGGGCATGGCGCAAGTTTGCGGGCCCGTGACAGCGCTCCCCCAGCCTCAGCTCGACACCTCCTATGTGTGCGTGGTCGACCGCCACGGCAACGCGTTCTCGGCGACGCCGAGCGATGTTTCGAGCAGCACACCCGTGATCCCGGGCACCGGGCTGTGCCCCTCCTCGCGGGGGTCGCAGTCGTGGGCCGATCCGGCGCTGCCGGCCTCCGTCGCTCCTGGTAAACGGCCGCGGCTTACCCCAAGCCCCGCGCTTGCCCTGGGTCGAGATGGGCGCGCCATCCCCTTTGGCACGCCGGGCGGAGACGTCCAGGCGCAGGCCATGCTGCAGGTTTTCCTCAACCGCATCGTGTACGGCATGGACCCGCAGGCCGCTGTCGAGGCTCCGCGCTTTGCCACCTACAGCTTCCCCGATAGCTTCGAGCCGCACAGCATCCAACCCGGTCGGCTGCTGCTTGAGGCCCGCCTGTCGCCGGCGCTAGCGGAAAAGCTCGCAGGCGTGGGCCACGACGTGGCGTGGTGGCCGGATTGGACCTGGAAGGCCGGCGCGGTCTGCATGATCGATAGCGAGCCGCGAGTGGGCCTCCACCACGCCGGTGCCGATCCGCGCCGCTCGACCTACGCACTGGGATGGTGAGTATCTGCGTGAGATCTTGATGCTGCGCAGCGCAAGCATTCCGCGACTTGGCCGGTTGGTCCTCAACGGCGCGGCCACGCTCACCTTGGGCTTTATCCTGACGCCGCTCGTCTTTGTCACCTGGCTTGCATTCTTCCGCCAAGAGATCCCGTCGTTTCCGCCGGAGGGCTATTCGCTGCGCTGGTTTCAAGCCATCCCGGGCAACGACCGGTTCGTGTCCGGCTTTCTGTTGAGCCTCGAGCTGGCGGTGATCGCCACGACCATCGGCCTCTCTCTCGGCTTACCGGCGGCACTGTGCCTCGCGCGCTTGCGCTTTACCGGTCGCGAGGCGTTGAGCAGCCTGTTGCTGTTACCTGTTGTGGTGCCCGGCATCGTGCTGGGCATCGCGCTCTATGTATTTCATGTTGAGGTGGAGCTCGCCACCGGGTTGCCGATCTTGGGCTCGCTTGGGGGGCTGATCGCCGGTCATGTGTTGCTCGTCATCCCGCGGACGGTGCGGCTGGTGTCGGCAAGCCTCATCGGCCTCGATCGATCCATTGAGGAGGCGGCACAGTCACTCGGTGCCGATCGCTTTACCACCTTCCGCCGCGTGACACTGCCCGCCATCCGACCAGGCGTCGTGGCTGCAGCGCTGTTTGGCTTCGTATCCTCCTTCGGCAACTTAGAGATGAGCCTGTTCATCGTCGGGCCGGGACGCACGACTTTGCCGATCGCAATCCTGCAATACCTTGAATGGAAGATCGACCCGACGATCGCCGCAGTGTCCGTCCTGCAGATCGCACTCATCGCCACGGCGATGCTCATTACCGACCGTTTCGTCAAAATCAGTCAGGTAGTGTGACGAGCAATGGCACGGCTCGAGATAGACCGCGTGAGCAAGCGCTACGGGGACGTCATTGCTGTGCGGGATCTGACGCTTGACGTCGCCGACGGCGAGTTCGTGGTGTTGCTCGGCCCGTCGGGGTGTGGCAAGACGACGATGCTAAGGATAGTGGCGGGCTTCGCCGAGCCGACCTTTGGAGCTGTGCGGCTTGGAGATCGCGACGTGACGCGGCTGCCGCCATGGAAGCGCAATGCCGGCCTGGTGTTTCAAAGCTATGCGCTCTTTCCGCATTTAAGCGTGGCCCGCAATGTGGCTTTCGGATTAGAAATGCGCAAGGTCGAGGCTTCACAGATGCAACGCCGCGTGGCCGATGCGTTGCGACTGGTTCGGCTTGAGCATTTGAGCGAGCGGTTGCCGCGGCAGTTGTCAGGCGGTCAGCAACAGCGGGTGGCGCTTGCTCGCGCACTCGCCTTCTACCCAGACGTTCTCCTTTTGGACGAGCCGCTGTCCAATCTCGATGCAAAGTTGCGGGCTGAGGTGCGCGTCGAGATCCGCGAACTGCAAAAACGGCTCGGTCTGACAACGGTGATGGTGACGCACGACCAGGAGGAAGCCCTCACCATGGCCGATCGGCTTGTCGTCATGAGCGACGGCGCCGTGCGTCAGGTGGGCACCCAGAAAGACCTCTATGAGCGACCAAGCGACCGCTTTGTGGCCGGGTTCGTCGGCCGTTCGACCTTCATCGAAGGCGAGATCGAAGCCCCTGGTCGGTTCCGCTCAGCGGGCGGGCTTGCCATTGTCTGCAAGGAGGCTGCGGCCGGTCCGGCCACCCTCGCGTTGCGGCCCGAGCGCATCGTCTTTGCGGCGCAGCCCCAAGCGAGCATGGACAACAGCCTTCCGGGCGTGGTGGAATTTGTCTCCTATTTGGGTGCAACGATCGATATGCACGTGCGCATCTCGCCCAAGGAGCGCGTGATCGTGCAGGTTTCGAACCGGGAAAGCGGTCTTGTGCCGGTGGTTGGAGGACAGGTGTTCGTGGCCTGGCCAGCCGAGGGCAGCATCGTATTTGCCGGCGCTGAAAGCTGATTGGTCGATAGCGGAGGCAGCAATGACCAACACACGTTCGCTTTCCCGCAGGGGCGTCCTCAAAGGTGCTGCAATGCTCACCTGCCTTGGACTGGCCGATCTGCCGTTTGGTGCCGCGGCCCAGTCCAAGGGTAAGGTCGTGGTCGGCACTTGGGGTGGCGACTATGCTCGCCTGCTCAGCAAGAACATCGAGCAGCCCATCTTGGTCGGCGAGGGCTGGGAGGTGATCCAGGATCAGGCCGGCGATCCGGAGCGACGTTCGAAGATGTTGGCCGAGCGCCGTCTGCCGCGCGGCACCACCGACATCCAGGGTCTCTCCGCCCTCAACATGTTCCAGATGCACGATGCGGGTGTGATCGATGCGATTGATTACGACAGGCTCACGAACGCTCCGCACCTACTGCCGTCAATGAGATATCCCTACGGCGTCGGTCATATCTACTCGGGCAAAGTGGGTGTCTACAACCCCAAGCTCATCGATGCCGTACCCAGAAGCTACCAGGACATCTTCGACCCCAAGCGCGGCGACAAGCTGGGTATTATCGACATTCAATACCAGTACACGCTGGTATGTGCCGCCCTGGCGGCCGGCGGCAAGGTCGACGAGCTGGAAGCCGGGAAGAAGCTGCTGCTGGAGTGCAAGAAGGCGGGTGCGCGCATCTACCCCACCAACGAGGCGTTCGCGCAGGGCCTCAAGACCGAGGAATTCGCCACTGGCGTGATGTGGAAGGCACGCGTCGTGCAGTGGCAGAACGCGGGCATCAGCGTTGAGGCCATCGTGCCAGCGGAAGGCGCACTGGCCTACGTGTCAGGCTTCGTCATTCCAAAGAACGCGCCCAACAAGTCCGGTTCGTATGCCTATCTCGACGCTATGCTGGACAAGAGGGCGCAGGAGGCGTTTGCCGTTGACATGGGCTACAACCCCACGGTGACCAACGCGGTCGTGGCGCCCGAACTCAACAAGCGCATCGGTTTCACGCCGCAAGAGGTGAAGGCGCTTGTTGACCTTGATTACGGCTACATGACCCGGAACGACGTGGCCTTAAAGGAATGGTGGGACAAGGAACTCAAAGGCTGAGTCTCGACCCTTCCACCCGCAGGCTCAGCAACGAGGCGCGCGGCGGTTCGCTGCTCATGGCGTCCACGCTGCTCGCGCCTGCGACCTGCGTGGTCGTGCTGGGTCTGCTGGTGCCGATCCTGATCCTGCTGCGCTACAGCTTCAACAAGTTCGATCCACGCCTCATGATGCTGGAGGCAGTGACGCTCGAGAACTACGTCAAGTTCTTCACCGATCCCTTCTACACGAACATCTTCTGGACCACGCTGCGGGTGGCTCTGCTTTGTACCCTCGTCTGCCTTGTGCTGGCGTTCCCCTTGGCTTACGTGCTGGCACGCAGCGAGAGCCGCCATAAAAATGTGTTGTTGATGCTCGTCGTACTCCCCCTGTTCGTGGGCAATGCGGTACGCGCGGCAGGGTGGATGACGCTGTTCGGCTCCAAGGGCGCGCTCAATGCATCGCTCCTTGCGCTTGGCGTGATCAACGCGCCGCTGCAGATCATGTTCACCGAGAGGGCGGTGATCATCGGAGTGATTGCCGTCAACCTGCCGTACATGGTGCTCACGCTGCAAAGCGTGATCGAGGGCATACCCCGTCAGACCGAGGAGGCGGCCTTCAGTCTTGGCGCTGGGCCCTGGACCATGAGCCGGCGCGTGCTGTGGCCGCTGGCGCTGCCCGGCATCATGGCCGGGACCATTCTGTGCTTCATCTTGGCGATGAACGCCTACGCGACGCCAGTGCTGCTGGGCGGGCCGCAATTCAAGATGATGGGACCGCTGGTGTTCGGCCAATTCCGGCTCAACAACTGGCCGTTCGGGGCTGCCGTCGCGTTTGTGCTGATGACGGCCACATTGGCTCTAACCGGGGCTGCCAACCTGCTCGTCCAGCAACGCTACGGGCGCCGTGCATAACCGGCCTCACTGGGCGAGCGAGGCAACACCCATCGCCCGGCCGTAGCGGCGACCGCACTCAAGAAAATCGCCGTACTTGCGATGGACCGCCGTGTGTTGGACGCAGGCCAGCAGCAAACGGTCGCGGTCGAAACCGCGATTCTTGGCGTAGTCCTCGAGCAGGCACTGGGCGATCTCTTGGTTGTGGGGATCATTGCCAACACGGCAGGCAGCGAGCGCCAGCTGTTCAACCAAGGCACGGCGATCGCCGTCGCTGGCGAGATAGGCTCTTGTCCAAGCCATCGCCTGGGGTCCGTCGAGTGCGATGATGGCGGCTGTGATGTGCTCTAATTGCTGGGCTTTGCTCATGCGCTCGGCCCCGGCTGGCGACACTGACACGCAACTGCGCCCTTCGCCGATATGCCTTTGATGCCACGCGTTGCGATTGAGGAAGGAGGCGGCCGAGTACAAGAGCTTCAGCCGCTGAGGGTGCTCGAAGGTATCGTAGAACCAGCCCAGCGTGTTGCAGTACTCATAGCAATGCTGCGAGATGGAGAAGTTGAGACTGTCCTGCGTCTCGAGCAGCACCTGCGCGGCGCCAATCTGTAGCACGTCGAGGATCCCGCGCGGCCCCTTACCCGCAAGCAAAAGACCGCTCAAATGCTCGAGGTAAATGGGCTCGTGCTGATCGAGTACGACGTCGAGGAAGGCCTGCGCCTCAGCGGGCGTCAACGATGCGGAGTTTTGCAGCAGCTCCAGCTCCCTGGCGGTGGTGCCGGCGTAGGGAATGGCCGAGATCTTCTGCTGCTCGAGGTAGTGGGTGACGCAGTTGCAGGCCATCTCGTAGGTGGAGTACCAGCGCGGACCCACAGCGATGTCGAGCGCTCCAGCGTAGAGCACGGGATGGGCATCATCCCAGCCGATGGCGGTGCCGAGCTCGACTGTCGCCCGTGCCCGATAGGCCTTGTGTCCGGTGGTGTAAGAACGGTTGAGGAAGGCTCGATCCTGCAAATCGATAAGGCCTGCGAATACCAGCTCCGCGAGCACCTCCTTGCGCTCATTGACGTTTTGCATGAGCCCCAGGAACACGCGATAGGCCTCGAGCACGCGGCCGCGATGCACCAGCGTGAGCCAATGATCGAGCCGATCGCGCAATGGGCCCTCAAGGCGCTCGGGGTCCTGATCGGGCCAGTGCACGACGGGTTTGGGCGCAGCCCCCGCTTGCGGCGCCATGGCGCGTGCATAGTGACCCGGCGCCATGTTGATCTTCTGATTCCAAATGTCGAGCCCGGTCGGGATGTACCAGACGGTCTGTGCCATCGGTAGTCCCGCGGCCTCTGTTGGGAGCCACTTCGTCAGGTGTAGCGTGGCACGAGCGCTGAGCAGGCAATGGTCATTGTTGACGAAGTTCACAAACCCGTTGTCGATGCGCTCGTGGTAGGGGACGTGGGTATATGGCCCGTGGATGCGTACCGCCTCGCGGAGCATCTCGGTCAGCGGACGGGCACTGCGGGCGAGCTCGTAATAGCACTCGTTGGCGCCAACCTGATCGCGCGCGAGGATGCGGTCCTCGAGCTTGTCGTAGAGGGCGCGGCTCGCCGTGTTTGCAACATCTGCGGCAGCACGCGACATGGCGATCATCCTGTGTCAAGCACAACGCCAACTCCTTGCCACTGATGATGTCATACCTGCGCGAGGGTTGGCATTGGGCCGGAGCATGCCTGCCCGGCGTCTTGGGAGCGTCAACGCACGCCGATTGCGGCCGTCGGCCGACCACAGCGGACTTGGCGGTGACGCCTTTAATCAGGCGGTGGCCACGTAGCCGTCACGCCGCGGATCGCACGCTCCCGTCATGAGCCCGGTGGCCGGGTCGATGGCGACGGCCTGCATGCCACCAACGCGCATGGTCCAGGAGCCGCCAACCTGAACGTTATGCCCGCGCCGCCCGAGTGCCTCGAGCACGGCCGCGTGCAAGCGCGATTCCGGCTCCACCGCGCGGCCGTCCCAGAGGCGGGCGCGCGGCTCCTCGATGGCCTGTTGCAGGGGTAGGCCGAAATCGAGGTATTGCACCATGGCTTGGACCTGTGTCTGCAGAATTCCATAGCTGCCGGGGGTGCCGAGTGCGAGGACCGGCGCCCCTTGGCGAAGGGACACGCTTGGCGCCATGCAGACGGGCAGCGCGCCTCCGGGCTGCGTGCGGTTGGGGCTCGCCGGCTTGGTATCCGCCCAATAGAGGAAATTGTTGAGCAGCAACCCGGTCCCTGGCACTAGCACGCCTGAGCCAAAGGGGCTGCCCAGGCTTTGAGTGACGCAAATCACGTTGCCATCCCGATCCGCGATCGAAAACGAGGTGGTGTGATGCTCCGAGCGTTGAGCTTCGTTGGCGGCAGCCAGCCATTGCTCGGTCGGTCCCTCGATCGGTCGACCGTCGAGAACGCGGGCTTTGAGCTTGGCTGCGTGTGCGTCTGACAGAAGGTGGCTCAGCGTGGTCTCGGTGGGGAAGTTGTTGGCGATGCGCTCGCCTGCCGCCAGGCGGATCGCGCGCCAGACAGTATCGAGGTGGTCGACGCCGTTACGCTCCAGGCGGGCCAGTTCGATGCCTTCCAGGACGCGCAGCGTCAGCAAGAATTGGAAGGCTTCGCTGGGTGGGGGCACCGAACTGACCGTCAAACCGCGATACGTGGCATTGAGGGGTTCTTTCCATTGCGGCTTGACCGCGGCGAGATCACCAAGCGTGAGACAACCACCAAGCTTGCTCAGATGTGCAACGATCTTCTCGCCGAGGGCTCCGCCATAAAGGTAGCGCGGCCCATGGCTCCCGAGGGCCTCCAACGTGCGCCCCAGATCGGGTTGGCGCACGATCCGCCCGAGCGCGACGGAAGCCACGCCGTCGGTGTAGTTCCTCGCCCAATCGTCGTAAAAGCCGCCGTAGTTTGGCGATTGCGTCCGCAATAGCGGGATTTGTTCGTTGAATTCGGCCACACCGAACTCCGCCAGCGCGTAACCATCGTGCGCCAAGGCGATTGCAGGCTCAAGCGCATCCTTAAGCGGCTTGCGGCCGTGCGCGCGCACCAGCTCTGCCCAACCCGCTAGATTGCCCGGTACCCCGACCGAGAGTGCACCCCGTTGCAGCTCGGTGCGCTCCTTGAAACGCTCGAAGGGCAACTTGCTGGGGACCGGCGGCACGAAATCGAGCACACGCACCCGCCGCTCAGAGGCCACATAGCAGGTGGCATAGCCTAGGCCGGCGAGGCCTGACATGTACGGTTCGACGACGTTGAGAGCCGCCGCCGTCGCTGCCGCTGCGTCAAACGCATTGCCGCCGGCCGCCAACAACCTGGCCCCGGCCTGGGCAGCTAGCGGATGAGCGGCAGCGACCATGCCGCTCCGCGAGAACATGGTTGGGCGCTTGCCGTGCATGTGCGTAACCTACGTGTTCGAGCGCACCTGTGCGAGGAGGGAGATGCCAATCGCGCGCGTTCAGCTTTTGCCGGCGAGCGCGACGCCGCGCAGGAACTGCGACCTGCTCGTGAGGGCGTCCAGTAACAAGCTGTGATCATTGCCGGCGAGGATCATGCGCGCGCCCATGCCGATGTAGCGAGCAGCTACCTCTTCATCGTACACCCCGCCCATACCGAGCACCTTGTTGTGGCGACGACAAGCCTCGGCGACCCTACGATAGGCGGCTGTGATGCGCTCGTGGCCGATCTGGCCGGCAATGCCCATTTCGAGCGACAGGTCATTGGTGCCGATCAAGAGCGCATCGATGCCATCGATGGCCGCAATCTTTTCCGCATTTTCGACGGCGTGCGGTGTCTCGATCATGGGGACCACCAGGATCTCCGCGTTCAGCGTCTTCTGCGCCTCGGCGGCCGACGGCGGCCGATAGCCGAACTGGGCCGGCGGTCCTCCGGCGCTGCGATGCCCGAGCGGTGGGTAGCGGAACGCGGCGACCAGAGCCAACGCCTGCTCCACCGTATCCACATGCGGTACCACCACCCCGAGTGCGCCGTTGTCGAGTGCCCGGGTGCCCTCGTCCAATGCCCCAGCGCAAACGCGCACGATCGGCGCCACACCGCTTGGCAACGCCGCAAGACAGATCTGCGATATTTCCTGGATCGAGATGGTGCCGTGCTCGGAATCGAGGAAAAGCCAGTCGTAGCCGGCGGCTTTGGCCAACATGGGTACTGCGGAACCACGCAGATGGTGCACGCCGAGGCCGAGCACGAGCTCGCCGGCGCGGAGCTTTTTGAGCGCGTTGTCGCCCAACAGAGCCATGACATTTCCCCCGGGTCAGCAAAGCGCTGGTTTGTGGCTGTGCCCGCCGTGCCTCGGCTGGCAAGTGCTTAGAGATATCACGACCGGCACGAGGCGCACAGAGGCCTCCCGCTTGTCTCAAACGCCTCTCGATAGCCGGGATTGCGCATGGGCACGATGGGGATTGGCGCTAAGGGGTGGCAACGCTAAGCAAGCCGCCGTTGCGCCGGGCAGGGTTCGGGTCGCTAGCGGATCCTCACCCGCGCGGAGCCATGTCCAGTAAGGTGAACCCGCAAGGCGGGCCAAGCCTGCGACGCGGACGGGCCGCCAGCGGCCCAACCGCCGCCCAGTTTTGCCTTCCCCTGCGCCGAGTTGCCGACCGACGGCGCGTGTGACGCGATCGAATCCTTTGTGCGCCGCTGGCACGGGTGCGCCTTGGAGCGCCTGCCAGCCGGCGGCGGGAGCCGACGAAGAGCCAACGGCCAGCCCCATATGGCTGCCCCTCGCGTGCGGCGGCTGGCGACGTTGAGGGTCAGAATGAACGGTATCTTGTTGCCAAGCCCGCAGCGCTCGCTCACGATGAAAATCTCGCTACCGAGATAGGGAGCACGCCCGTGAACCTTTCGCCCGACGAGCAGCGCACCATGCTGCGCCAGATGCAGACCATCCGCCGTTTCGAGGAGCGCGCGTCGGCCGATTACCATGCCGGCAAGATCTACGGCGTCGTGCACTGCTACATCGGTGAGGAGGCGGTGGCGGTGGGAGTATGCGCCGCCCTCCAGCAGGGTGACCAGATCATCTCGACCCACCGCGGGCATGGACACTGCATCGCCAAGGGTGCCGATCTCAAGCGCATGATGGCCGAGCTCTACGGCCGCCAGAGTGGCTACTGCAAGGGCAAGGGTGGGTCGATGCACATTGCCGATTTTGAAATCGGCATGCTGGGCGCCAACGGGATTGTGGCGGGAGGCATCTCGATCGTGACGGGGGCTGGACTTGCCGCGCAGATGGACGGCAAGGGCCGCGTCGCCGTTTCCTTCTTTGGCGATGGTGCGTCCAATGCAGGGCCCTTCCATGAGTGCCTCAATATCGCCGCCGCCTGGAAACTGCCGATGGTCTATGTTTGTGAGAACAACATGTATGCGGCACAGACGGCTGCGGCGGAGACGCACGCCATGCCTGACGTGGCCGGCCGCGCCGCCGGCTACGGCATCCCCGGGATCATCGTCGACGGCAATGACATCTTCGCTGTGACCCAGGCCGCCGCCCGCGCGGTCGCCCGTGCCAGGACCGGTGAGGGGCCGACGCTGATCGAATGCAAGACCTATCGCTGGCGCTCGCACACCGAGCGCATCGGCCAGCCCGACTTCCGCACCGAGGCGGAGATCGAGATCTGGAAGAAGAAGGACCCGATCGTTCGCTTGCTCGGGCAGCTCAAGGCCCAAGGGGCGATGACCGACGCCGATTGGCAGGCGATGGACGAGCAGGTGCTTGCCGACATCGAGGCCGCGGTGGCCTACGCCGCAACTAGTCCATTCCCTAAACCCGAGCATGCGCTTGAGGATATGTATGCGGCCTGAGGAGGATGCCATGCGAGAGCTGACCTACGCCCAGGCGGGTCTGGAGGCCGTCGCCGAAGAGATGCGCAAGGATCCCACAATCTTCTACATGTCGACCGATCCTGCGCTTTCGCTCATGCAAGAATTCGGAGCCAAGCGTGTGCGACCCACCCCAATCGCCGAAGGTGCTTTGACGGGCATCGCCATCGGCGCCGCAGGCTCAGGCTACCGTCCGATCATGGATTGGCGGCAGGTGACGTTCTCATTCGTCGCCATGGACCAGATCGTCAACCAGGCAGCCAAGATCCATTACATGTTCGGCGGCCAGCGCACCTTTCCGGTGCTCTATCGCGCCAACGTCGGCGGCGGCACGCGGCTCGCGGCGCAGCACTGCCAGTGTCCCTACTCAATGTTCATGAATTTGTCGGGCCTGAAGCTGTTCCTGCCCTCCACCCCTCGCGATCTCAAGGGCCTGCTGAAGAGCGCAATCCGCGACAACAACCCGGTCATCTCCTTTGAGTCAAACCGGCTCTTGACGATGAAGGGTCCGGTGCCCGATGGCGACTACACGATTGCGCTGGGGGAGGCCGACATCAAGCGCGAGGGGAGCGACGTGACCGTTGTTGCAATCGCTTGGCTGGTACATGAAGCGCTCGCAGCCGCGGCAGCGCTCGAGGGGGAGGGGATTTCGGTGGAGGTGATCGACCCGCGCACACTGGTACCGCTGGATGCGGAGGCGATCCGCTCCTCCGTGCGCAAGACGGGCCGGCTGGTCATTGCCGACGAGGCCGGGCCCACGGCCGGGTTCTCCGCCGAGGTGGCAGCGTTGGCGACCGAAGACCCGGCGACGTTTGCCAAACTGAAGGCACCGGTGAAGCGTGTCTGCGCGCTCAACGTGCCGATCCCCTACAGCCCCGTGCTCGAGGACCACGTCTTTCCAGACCGCAAGCGCATCGCTGCCGGGATCCGCGAGGTTGTGGAAGCGACGCGCGCCGGAGACGGCGGCGTGGGTGGACGGCTCGAGGCCTAGCAATTGGCGAAGGGAGAGCACATGGCACTGCTCATCTACGGCCTGGACAAGCAGATCGGCGATGCCAGGGCATGGCTTGACACCTTCAAGGAGCAACTGCCGCAACTCGCGGTCCGGATTTGGCCGGAGGCGGGTAAGCTCCTCGACATCGAATATCTCGCCTTCATGCATCCCGATTTCGACGTGCTGCCACCATTGCCGAATCTGAAGGCTATGTTCAGCCGATCCGCCGGCGTGGAGACGTTCATCAAGCATCCCAAGCTGCCGAAGGTGCCGCTTGGCAAGGTGGAACCGCCCGGCGGTGACCCGATGATGACGGAGTACGTCGTCATGCACGTCCTGCGCTTCCACCGCGACATGCCGGGCTATCAGGTTGCCCAGGCCAAGCGCGAATGGCGCCGGATACGCATCATCCGACCGGAGGAGCGGCGCGTGGGGTTTCTCGGCTTTGGCATGATGGCGCGGCGGCCGGCCCAAGTGCTCCAGTCGCTCGGCTTCAACGTATCGGCGTGGGTGCGCACGCCGCGTCCCTCAGGCGAGGTACCCATATTCCACGGCCAGGATCAGCTGGAGGCATTTCTCAATCAAACCGACATTGCTGTCTGCCTTTTGCCGCTGACCCGGGAGACGGAGGGCATCTTCTGTACCCGGACGTTTCACATGATGCCGCGCGGGGCCATGCTGGTCAACGTCGGACGTGGCAAGCACGTGGTCGAAAGGGACCTCATCGTCGCGCTCGATAGCGGACAATTGGCTTACGCGGCTCTCGACGCCCTGTGGCCGGAACCCCTGCCAGCGGACAGCCCGCTCTGGTTGCATCCAAAAGTCACCATCATGCCCCACGTGGCGCGCCGACCGACGGTGGTGCAACTCGTCACCGAGATGGCCGCCAACATCCGCAGTCTCGAAGCCGGCGGTCCGCTGCTACAGGAAGTCGATACCGCCTTGGGCTATTAGCGGTGGCCATGCGCCGATGGCCACTGCGGGTCGACGGCGCATTCTGGGTCGCTCCGAGGTTGCGAGATAACCCTATTTCGCGAAACTGTTGCGCCACATACTCGACAAGCATCGGACCTCGTGTACAAGCGGCGCGAGGAGAGCCCTCATGACGGATCGGGTGGCAACAGGAAACCTATTGCGCCAAATGTACGCAGCTCGGCTGCGCGGGGATCTCGATGGCGTCTGCGACTGCTTCCAGCCCGATGCCACCTTCCAGATTTCGGGTGCAAGTTTCGGTACGCCAATGGTCATGTCGGCCAACGGGATTGATCAGTTCCGTCCATTGCTGGCAATCATGGTAAAAACCCTCCCGCACAGCGATCAGAAGATCCTGTCGATGCTCATCGACGGGGCGAATGCCGCGGTCCACTGGCGCGTCAAGATCTTTTCCAGGATCACCGGCACCAGCGCCTTGACCGAGCTCATGGACATGATCGAGATCCGTGACGGTCGCATTCAATCGTTTACGGAATTATTTGCTCCGGCGCGAACGGCAAGCTAGCCGGCCTGCAGGCCAGCGCCACAAAATCCGTGGTCGGCGCGGAAGGGGTCGCGCGCACGTCGGCCATCTTCCGCGGTCCGGTGGCGCCAACAGGTCGACAGGGTGGTGTTGACAGGTTCCACCCCCCCTGCTCTATGGCGGCGCGACATCGCCCCCGGCAGGCGGCGGGCGTAGCCCGATGGAGCCGCAGCCCCCGTGTCCAACCCCTCTCCATCACCGCTCTGTGCAATGAGGTCGCGGGCATTGTCAGGCCGTGTGCGGGTGCCTGGCGACAAGTCGATTTCCCACCGGGCGCTCATGCTGGGTGCCCTGGCGACGGGCCGCACGCGCATCAACGGCTTGCTCGAGGGCGAAGATGTGCTCAACACCGCCAAGGCGCTCGAGGCCTTGGGTGTCCCCGTGCGCAGGCTCGACGGCAGTTGGGAGGTGCTGGGGAGGGGCGTGGGCGGCCTCATTGAGCCCGCGCGGGCCATTGACTACGGCAATTCCGGCACCGGTCTCAGGTTGATGACGGGCGTGGTGGCTGGCCATCCCATGCGCGTGCGCTTCGTGGGGGACCCTTCCTTATCGCGCCGGCCGATGGGGCGGGTACTTGAACCGTTGCTGCGCATGGGGATCGAGGTGGTGGAGGTTGGGCGCAAGACGCTGCCGCTCACCCTACGGGGCACCCAAGATCTGATGGCGATCGAATACGTGACACCGGTCGCCTCCGCGCAGGTCAAGTCGGCGGTGCTGCTTGCTGGGCTGCACGCAGCCGGCGCCACGACGGTCGTCGAGCGACAGGCCACCCGCGATCATACCGAGCGCATGCTGCGCCACTTTGGCGCCCGCCTGACGGTTGCTGAGCGCGATGGGGCTCGTGCCATTACCGTCGCCGGGGATGCTGAGCTTGAGGGACGCAGCGTCAACGTGCCGGGCGACCCCAGCTCGGCTGCCTTCTTGGTGTGCGCCGCGCTGATCGTGCCAGGCTCGGAGATTGCCATCGAAGGCGTGCTTGTCAATCCGACGCGAACGGGCTTTTACGTGACCCTGGGGGAGATGGGTGCCGACGTTCAGTTGTGCAATGAGCGCGAGGAGGGGGGCGAGCCGGTGGCCGACATCCTGGTGCGGCACTCGCGGCTCAAGGGCGTGCGGGTGCCGCCGGCGCGCGCCCCCAGCATGATCGACGAGTATCCGGCCCTGGCCTGCCTAGCCGCCTACGCGCAGGGTGATACCCGCATGGAGGGGCTCGGCGAACTTAAGGTGAAGGAGAGCGACCGCCTGCTTGCCACGGCTGCCGGGCTCGTGGCCAATGGCGTACCCGCCAAGGTCGAGGACGACGTCCTGACCGTCGCCGGGGCGGGCCTGGGCACTGGCCTGGGTGCTGGCGTCCCGGGCGGCGGGATCGTTGCCACCCACCTCGACCACCGCATCGCCATGGCCTTTCTCACGTTGGGGCTCGGCGCCGACCGCCCAGTCACGGTCGATGACGCCGACACGATCAACACCAGCTTTCCCGAATTCCGTCCCCTGATGGTAAGCCTTGGTGCTTCGGTCGGCGTGCCGGAGGGGGTGCGCTGATGGGGCCGCCATATTGGCCTTCGTCCAGCCCTTCGCGCTGGCGGGGTGCTGGAACACGCAAAGAGGGAGCACAGGGCGTTCGCCCGTTGGGAGCGCGGCCATGATCATCGCCATCGATGGCCCGGCCGCGTCGGGCAAGGGCACCCTGGCCAAGCGGATCGCCGCCCGTTTTGGCCTGCACCATCTCGACACCGGCCTCCTCTACCGCGCCGTCGCTCGCGACGTGCAGCGGCGGGGGAGGGCGCTCGAGGAGGCGACGGCTGCTATTGATGCGGCACTTGCTTTGGACCCAACCACCCTCAACGATCCTGGCCTGCGCGGGCCCGGCGCGGGTGAGGCCGCCTCTATTGTTGCCCGGATCGGCGAGGTGCGGGCGGCCTTGCGCGAGTTCCAGCGCAGCTTTGCCCGCCAACCGCCCGGTGCCGTGCTGGATGGGCGCGACATTGGCACCGTCGTGTGCCCCGATGCCGACATCAAGATCTATGTCACCGCCACACCACAGGTGCGGGCGCAACGGCGCTATTTGGAGATGAAGGCCCGCGGCGAGCCAGTGACCTATGAAGGCGTGTTGGCCGACATCCGCCGCCGGGACGATCGAGACGCTGGGCGCCATGCCTCGCCCATGCGGCCGGCCGACGACGCCTTCTTGCTGGACACCAGCAATTTGGATATAGAAGCCGCATTCGATACCGCCGTCGGTGCGATCCTCGGGAAGGCAGGCCAGCGCGGGCCCGTTTGAGAAAGCGTGGCTCCAATCAAGCTGGCACGGGATGCTCCGGCGGGTGAACTCACACAATCATGGGCGCGGAACAGAGATCTGGGGCTATGTGCCGCTCGCGCGGTACTCCCGTGCTCTTTGCCACCGCCCGCCTCAGCTACGCACAGAATAGGAGCAGGAATGAGCACCGCCGTCAGTGAAGGATCCAAGGACCTCAATCCCACACGCGAGGATTTCGCCGCGCTGTTGAGCGAGACCTTGTCCAAGGACGATGCGTTCGAGGGCAGCGTCGTGAAGGGCGTGGTCACGGCCATCGAGAAGGATCTCGCCGTGATCGACGTCGGTCTCAAGATGGAAGGCCGCGTGCCCGTGCGGGAGTTCTCGCAGCCCGGCAAACCCGCCGAGCTCAAGGTGGGCGATACGGTCGAGGTCTACCTGGAGCGCATCGAGAACGCGCTTGGTGAGGCGGTGCTGTCGCGCGACAAGGCCCGGCGCGAGGAGAGCTGGACCAGACTTGAGGAGAAGTTCAACAACAAAGAACAGGTCGAGGGTGTTATCTTTAACAAGGTGAAGGGCGGCTTTACCGTCGACCTCGACGGGGCAGTGGCGTTCTTGCCGGGCAGCCAGGTCGATGTACGCCCGGTGCGCGACATCGGCCCACTGATGCACTCGCCGCAGCCGTTCAAGATCCTCAAGATGGATCGCCGCCGTGGCAACATCGTCGTCTCGCGTCGTGAGATCCTGGAGGCGACCCGCGCCGAGCAGCGTTCCGAGATCGTGGCCAGGTTGGCCGAGGGGCAGGTGATCGACGGCGTGGTCAAGAATATCACCGACTACGGCGCCTTTATCGATCTGGGTGGCATCGACGGACTGCTTCACGTCACCGACATGGCCTGGCGCCGCGTCAACCACCCAAGCGAGATCGTCAACGTTGGCGATACGGTCAAAGTGCAGATTGTGCGCATCAATCCCGAGACGCAGCGCATCAGTCTCGGCATGAAGCAGTTGCAGGCGGATCCATGGGCCGGCATCGAGGCCAAGTATCCGATCGGCGCGCGCTTCAAAGGTACGGTGACCAACATCGCCGACTATGGCGCCTTCGTGGAGCTCGAACCCGGCGTGGAGGGCCTAATCCACGTCTCCGAGATGAGCTGGACCAAGAAGAACATTCATCCTGGCAAGATCGTTTCCACGAGCCAGCAAGTCGACGTGCAGATCCTCGAAGTTGATGCGCAAAAACGGCGCATTTCGCTCGGTCTCAAGCAAACCCAGGACAACCCGTGGGAGGTCTTCATTGCGACCCATCCCAAGGGTTCGCAAGTGGAGGGGCCAATCCGCAACATCACCGAGTTCGGGCTGTTCATCGGCCTCGACGGTGGTGTGGACGGCATGGTGCACCTCTCCGACCTCGATTGGAACCGGTCGGGCGACGAGGCCATCAAGGATTACAAGAAGGGCGACACGGTAAAGGCGGTGGTACTCGACGTCGATCCACAAAAGGAGCGCATCAGTCTCGGCATCAAGCAGGTTGGCGGCGATCCGCTGGATACCATCGGCAAGCTGCGGAAGGGCAGTCAGGTGACCTGTGAGGTGCTGGCAGTCCATGACAACGGCATCGACGTCAAGCTGGCCGACACGGACATAACGACGTTCATCAAGCGCTCTGACCTATCGCGCGACCGCTCCGAGCAACGGCCGGAGCGCTTCAATGTCGGCGACAAGGTCGATGCCGCTGTCATCAGCCTCGACAAGCACAGCCGGCGCATCACGGTGTCGATCAAGGCGTTGGAGATTGCCGAGGAGAAGCAGGCCGTGGCGCAATACGGCTCCTCCGACTCCGGAGCTTCGCTGGGCGACATCTTCAAGGCCGCCATCAAAAAGAAGGAAGGCGCCGAGGAGAAGAAAGAGGATGAGGGCAGCCAGGGCTGATTGGGCTGCCGTGTGCACCAAGCTGGGCAGCGCCGACGCGTGAGGCAAGTCGCGTGGAGCGAAGGCGGTGAGCGAGGCGTGAACTCCCATGGCGTTCGAAACTGAAACCGTGCTCGATCGCCGCCGGCTGCGCCGGCGCTTGTCGGTGTGGCGGGCGCTGGCGGTTATCGCCGGCGTCCTCGCCTTCGGGCTTGCGGTATTTGCCTCTGCCGAAGGCGTCGGTCTGGCCGGCGGCAAGCAGATTGCGCGAGTGAGCGTGGAGGGCTTCATCAGCGAAAACCGTGACCAGCTCAAGCTTCTGAAGCAACTTGCCGAAAACAAACAGGTCGCGGCGGTCATCCTGTTCATCAACAGTCCAGGCGGCACGACCACCGGCGGCGAAGCGCTGTTCGCGGCGATCCGCGAGTTGGCACAATCCAAGCCGGTGGTGGGGCAGATGGGAACCGTGGCCGCGTCCGCAGCCTACATCGCTGGGCTTGCCACCGACTACATCGTGGCCCGCGGCAACACCGTCACGGGCTCGGTGGGGGTGATCTTTCAGTGGCCCGACGTGTCGCAGCTGTTGGACAAGCTCGGCGTCAAGATGAACGAAATCAAAAGCGGGCCGCTCAAAGCCAACCCCTCACCTTTCCAGCCGGTCGATGAAGCCGGCAAGGCTGCGGCCGAGCAAATGGTGGCGGAATCGCAGCGCTGGTTCCTGGGGTTGGTGGCGAGCCGTCGAGGCCTCGATACGACAAGCGTAGCAGGGCTGGAGCAGGGCCGCGTCTACTCGGGCCGCGAGGCGGTCGCCAACAAGCTCATCGACCAGATCGGCGGGGAGCCCGAGGCCGTCAAGTATTTGGAGGAGAAGCGGGGCATCCCGAAGGGCCTCAAGGTCGTCGACTTCAAGCCCAGGTACGAAAGCGGCTGGGGTATCGCGGGCCTGTCGATCTCCGCATTGAGCCGCATCATCGGGGAGCGGGCGGCCGCGGCCGTCGCCCGTCTCTTTGACGGCGAGGAGGCGCTGGGTCGAATGCGGCTTGACGGCCTCTTGTCGGTTTGGCAGGGTTCGGAAAGATGAGGTAGTTCAAGGACTTTGGTTGGTAGTTGCTGCGGGCTGGGAGGCCAAACCAATGATTAAGTCTGAGCTCATTCAGAAGATTGCCGCTGCCAATCAACACCTCTATCACCGGGACATCGAGCGGATCGTCAATGTCGTGTTCAATGAAATCGTCGAGGCGCTGGCCCGTGGCGACCGCGTGGAACTGCGCGGTTTTGGCGCCTTCACCGTCAAACATCGCGCGCCGCGCGTCGGCCGCAATCCGCGCACCGGAGCCGCCGTATCGGTGGCCGAGAAGTTCGTGCCCTTCTTCAAGACCGGCAAGGATCTGCGCGAACGGCTGAACACCAATGGCGCGTAGTTGGCCCCGGAAACCTGTGAGTTGGTAGCCCGAAGTTGCCGTCCGCTTGGCGCTTTGAGCTTGCCGACCGCTTCGCTCCACGAGGGCCAAGTGCTGTGGCGAGCATCGAAATATCTTCTGGCCGTGCCGGCGGCGGTCATCCTGCTCACGCTCGCCGTCATCAACCGCCATGCCGTGCGCCTGGTGCTCGATCCGTTCCGGCCCGACGAACCGGTGCTGTTTGTGGTGCTGCCATTCTACGCCTATCTCATTGGCGCGCTGTTGATTGGCGTCCTCGTCGGTGGCCTCGGCGTGTGGATGGGGCAGGCGCGCTGGCGACGCAGCGCGCGGCGTCAGGGTGCCGAGGCCCAGCGTTGGCGGGCCGAGGCCGACCGGCTCGAACGCGAGCGCCAGGGGCTGGCCCGCTGACCGGCGGCCGGCATCGCCGCGTGCGTTAGATCAAACGGGGCGACGGCGCATGCGCTTTTTCGATGGTGCGGCAGTCGATGGGGCGCTCAGCTATCCGGGCCTCGTCGACATTCTGCAAAGGGCCTTCGAGCAGGGGGCAATTGCGCCGTTGCGCCACCACCATGCGATCG
Organism: Hyphomicrobiaceae bacterium; assembly: GCA_036558085.1. GTDB lineage: Bacteria > Pseudomonadota > Alphaproteobacteria > Rhizobiales > Hyphomicrobiaceae > AWTP1-13. The sequence goes on along the minus strand of DATBGH010000051.1, from coordinate 131,132 downwards.
GGCTCGACGGCCGACCCGAGGCGACCCTGCTGTTGATGCCGGCGTGGGAATCAAGCGCCGCCGGTGCAGCGACGGCGGGACGCTATCTCGGCGTCAAGACCATTACCGTGTTTCCTGACAATGCGCGGCACGGTCGGCCAGCGGTAAGCGGCACCTATCTGCTGTTGTCGGCCGAAAACGGGGAAACTTTGGCCGTCATGGACGCAACCCGCCTCACCGCCTGGCGCACGGCGGCGGCTTCCGCCTTGGCCAGCCGCTACCTGTCGCGACCCGACGCCTCCCGCTTGCTGATGGTGGGAGCGGGAGCTTTGGCACCTCAGCTCATACGCGCGCACGCATCCGTGCGGTCGATCGCCGAAGTAGCGGTCTGGAACCGTTCACCTGAGCGGGCCCGCACCCTCATTGCCAAGCTTTCTGAGCAGGGCTGCAACGTGAGCCTTGCCAACGACTTGGAAGCGGCGGTGCGCTGGGCCGACATCGTCTCCGTGGCGACCATTTCAGCCGACCCATTGATCCATGGCGCATGGCTGAGGCCGGGGACTCACGTAGATGGGGTGGGCGCGTTCCGGGCGAACATGCGCGAAACCGACGATGCTGTGGTGCGTCGTGCCCGCATCTATGTCGATACGAGGGCCGGTGCTTACGCCGAAGCCGGCGACATTGTGAAGCCCCTCAACGCTGGCGTGATTGGCAAGGAGGCCATTGTCGGCGACCTCTTCGATCTGGCTCGCGGCACGGTCGGCGGGCGCAAGACGGCTGAAGAAATCACGTTTTTCAAATCGGTGGGGGCCGCCATCGAGGACTTGGCCGCCGCGATCGCCGTTTATCTTAAGGCGCCGGAGTAGCTTAGGAGTGCTACGACGAAGTTTGCGCTATAAGCGGCCGGGTCGCCCGGCAAGCGAGCTGATGGGCATGTCGACCAAGGTCAAAATCTGCGGCCTCAAGACGGAGACTGCGCTCGAAGTGGCGCTGGACGGCGGGGCTGACTACGTGGGCCTCGTGTTCTTCCCGCCGAGCCCGCGCTATGTAACGCCGGCAAGGGCCGCGGCGATGGCCGCCAGGGCGCGCGATCGGGCCAAGGTGGTGGCGCTACTGGTGGACCCCGACGAGGCGCTCATCGCCGACGTCCTGGCTGCCGCGACACCCGACATCTTGCAGCTGCATGGGCAGGAGACGCCAGCGCGGGTGGCCGAGATTCGCTCCCGCTGGGGCATTCCCATCATGAAGGCGGTCGCGGTGGAGACGGTCGAGGATGCGCGTGCTGGGATGCGCTTTGCCTCGGCCGCCGACCTCATTCTGTTCGACGCGCGTGCGCCCGAGGCGAGCACGCGTCCCGGCGGAAACGGCGCGCCCTTCGATTGGCGCCTGCTGACGGGCGTGACGGGATCGGCACCGTTCGTGTTATCGGGCGGGCTGACGCCGGACAACGTCGCAGAGGCCATTCGCGTCACCGGGGCCGACGTTGTGGATGTCTCCTCCGGCGTCGAGAGCCGACCAGGCGAGAAAGACCCCGAGCTTATTCGGCGATTTCTGCAGCGTGCCAAGCGCGCCTAACATCGCCATCCCTGCTATGGCAGCGCCAGCGTGTCGGTATGACCAACGATGGCGCTGGAGCGTGAGAGGGCGCGCCAGCTGGCGATGGTGGAGGCATTGACCAGGCCCGTCTCGGCTACCGCCGCGGCGAAGCTGAGTGCGAGCTCGTTAATGAGGGCCCCATTACCGGGGTCGAGCCGCCAAGCGCTGTCACCCTCAAACACGCGATAGCCTGCGGCAGAAAAGGCCTCGCTCAGGGCGTCCGGCGCATCGGGGCCAGCCGCCGGGCCGAGGCCCTTGTCATGACGCTGATGGGTGTGGAAGGCCTCCAGCATGGCGGCGTCGGCCGCGTGCTCGGGGGTCCAGCGCTGATCGCCGTCATAGCTGAGGACGGTGTAAAATGCCGCGCGGCGGGCCGCAACGGCGCGAGCGAGGCCGGTGATGAAGTTGGCGGATGCCAGGTCGAAGAGCGCCGAAGCGGTGACCAGGTTGGCGTGGGGTCCGAGCGCTAGATCGACATCTTTTGCAAGATCGGCGCGGCGGAAATTCACGTTGATGCGCTTGGCGCCCTTGAACAGGGCCAGTTGGCTGTCCTGCCAATCTGCGCCGTCCGACCAGGATCTCAGCCGGTGCGCGGCGGCATCGAGGAGGGCCTGGTCGCGATCGACGAGGGTCCAATGCTGTTCTGGTCCCAGCAGCGGTGCCATGGCGCGCAGATTGGCTCCCGTGCCGCACCCGAGGTCCACAATCGTCAGGGGACGCCAGCCATCGAAATGCTTGGCAAGCGCCTGTTCCAGCGTGCGGTTGCGCGAGCGCTGGTCCGCCGGTTCGCGCAGGTCGAGCCATTGCGCGCTGAAGCCTGTCAACGGGCGACCTCCGCGATGACCTCGGCAACGATGCGTGCCGTGTCCTCCCAGCGCGGTAGCCTCTGGCCGGCCAACCATGCGGCCTGGGCCATGCGCTGCCGCAGCTCCCTATCGTCGAGGACGCGTTGAATGGCAAGGGTGAGCGCGCGTTCGTCTCCCGGCGCCACCTTGATGGCAGCACCGTCGGGCACCGTCTCGGCGGCGGCGCCGCCGCTGGTACATACGATCGGCAGGCCGTGCGCCATGGCCTCCGCCAACACCATGCCGTATCCCTCGTAGAGCGAGGCCAGAACGAAGGCGTCGGCCGAAGCGTAGAGCTTGCCCAGGCGGTCCTGGTTCACGGGCCCGGCAAGCACAATGCGCTGCTCGAGGCCGCTCGTGCCGATGGCGGCCTGAACGTCGGCCAAGGCTTGCGGACTGCGGTCGGTCGGACCGGCGATGGTGAGTTGCCAGTCGCGGTCCCGCAGAGGGCGGAGTGCGCGCACGAGGAGGTGAAAGGCCTTGCGCGGCACGATGGCCCCAACGCTCAACAGCTGCACCGGCTGCCGTCCCGCACCGGCGGCGCGCGGAGCAGGATCGGTGCCGGGCTCGGCGACGGTGATCTTATGGGCGGGAACTGCGAAATCGGCAATCAACGTGCGCTGGGTGAGCGGGCTCGTGACGATGATCCGGCGTGCCAGCGCCAGCGCGGTCATCTCCAGACCGCGGAGCATCTCAGCCCGCGTTGCAGGAAGGCCCGCTTCAAGGCACAGCGGGTGGTGCACCAAAGCCACGATGGGCGCGCGCGCACATTCAATCACGGCGGGTGGCATGGCGCCATAGGCCAGCCCATCGACCAGGAGCACGCCACGGGGTGCCACCCCAGCCAGCGCTTGGGCGGCTTTATGAAGATCGGCCGCGGTCGGATTCGGGAACGAGGCCGGCAAGGCTAGGTGCAGTGCCGCCACAGCGAACTTCGGGAGCAGCTCCAACACGCGGCGGTCGTAAGTGTAGCCTCCCGTCGGCAGATCGAGGTCGCCGGGAATGGCGAACGCGGCTTCAAGCATGAGGGATCTCAGGGACGCGTCGGGAGAGGAGCTTTGCATCGTGTCCCCTCCCGTGAGGTCAGGACGCCACGCTTTAGCGCAAGCATTGGCTTGCGCCAACGACTAGGTGGCGCTCCCTTGCAACCGCGGTGGTCGGCCACCCCAAGTTGGCATGACGGACGCACCCCCCACAGTGCCAGCCATTGGCCAATGGCGTCATTCCGTTAGGAGGCGTTGCTGCGACAAGGCCATGCCTGAGCGCCAGCCAGACCGGCGAAGTGCGGCCAGCCGACGAGGTGCCGCAGTCACCGAGCGGCCAGTCCCTGATCGAGATCAGCGATGATGTCGGGGGCGTCCTCCAGCCCGATCGACAACCGCACAACGTCGGGACCGGCACCTGCGGCTATGCGCTGCTCGTCGGTGAGTTGGCGGTGGGTGGTAGACGCCGGGTGGATGATCAAGCTACGCACATCGCCGATGTTGGCCAAGTGCGAGAAGAGCTTGACGCTGGACACGAGTTTCACGCCCGCCTCATAGCCGCCTTTAAGGCCAAAGGTGAACACCGAGCCTGCCCCCTTGGGGCAAATCGTCTTCATCAGCCGGTGTGATTTGTTCTTCGCCAGGCCGGCGTAGTTCACCCAAGCCACCTTCTTGTGCTTCTCAAGGTGCTTGGCCACTGCCAGCGCGTTCTCGCAGTGCTTGGCCATGCGCAGCGGCAACGTCTCAATGCCGGTCAGAATGAGGAATGCATTGAAGGGTGAGATGGCGGGACCCAAGTCGCGCAGACCCATGACGCGGCTGGCGATGGCGAAGGCAAAATTGCCAAACGTTTCGGCGAGCCTGATGCCGTTGTAGCTTGGGTTGGGATCGACCAGCGTCTTATAGCGGTGTTTTGCGCCGAGCCAGTCATAGGTGCCGCAGTCGACAATGGCGCCGCCGATGGAGTTGCCGTGTCCGCCCATGAACTTGGTGAGCGAGTGTACGACGATGTCGGCGCCGTGCTCCTTCGGGCGACACAGATAGGGCGTAGCCAGGGTATTGTCGACGATCAGTGGCACGCCGGCGCGCTTGGCGATCGCCGCGATAGCGGGCAGGTTGACCACCACGCCGCCCGGATTGGCGATCGATTCACAAAAGAGCGCTCGCGTCTTGGGCGTTATCGCCTTGGCAAAGCTCTCGGGGTTGGTGGCGTCGGCCCACCTCACGTGCCAGTCGGATTTCTTGAAGGAATGATTGAACTGGTTGACCGAGCCTCCATAGAGCTGCCGGCCGGCGACGAACTCGTCGCCAGGTTCGAGCAGGGTATGGAAGACGATGGCCTGTGCGGCGTGTCCGGAAGCTACGGCCAACGCCGCCGTACCGGCCTCAAGGGCGGCGATGCGCTGCTCCAGCACCGCCTGTGTGGGACCGCCAATGCGCGTGTAGATGTTGCCGAACGCCTCCAGGCCAAACAAGGAGGCCGCGTGGTCCACGTCGTTGAAGACATAGGAGGTGGTCTGGTAGATGGGCGTGACGCGCGCGCCGGTGGAGGGATCGGGCGCTGCGCCGGCGTGAATGGCAAGGGTCGAAAATCCCGGCATGGCGGGCTCTGACTGCGGCATCGGCATCTCCTCAAGCTTTACGAAAGCCAAAACGAGCCAATCGCCGAGCCTAAGTCAACGCTCTTGTTGGCTCATCGGGGCGTGGCGGCATGGGGTGTGCGCGGCCAGTGATGGGCGCCATTGCCTCATACGATCGCTCACACTTGATCCCAATATTCTGCCATGCGCTTGCGCTCGCGGGCGTTCGGCAGTGGGCCCCTGGCGGCGGCGAGATTATCGCGCATGTGGTCCGGGCGGGAGGTGGCGGGGATGGCGCACGAGACGGCCGGGTGGCCTAAGATGTACTTCAGAAAGAACTGGCTCCAGCTGGCGCAGCCGAGCTCGCAAGCCCATCCTGGCACGAGCTTGCCCCGCACCTTCCCAAACAGACTACCGGTGCCGAGCGGCCGATTGACGATTACGCCGACACCGCGCTCGGCGCACAGCGGCAGCAGGCGTTGCTCGGCGGCGCGCGCACCGATGGAATAGGCGCATTGTACAAAGTCGATTGGTTCAGCGCGGATGACGTTGCCCAGCTCTTCCAGCGCTGCATCGGTGTAGTGGGTAATACCGATGTAGCGAAACTTCTTTTCCGTCTGCCATTGGCGCAGGATCGCCAGATGGGTGCGCCAATCGACGAGATTGTGGATCTGCATGAGGTCGATCACCGGCGTCCGCAGTTTGGCTAGCGATGCGTGCATTTGCTCGATGCCAGCCGCTTGACCAGAGGTCCACACCTTGGTGGCAAGAAACGCGCGCTCGTGTGCCTTGAGTTCGGCGAGAAGACCGCCCACGACCGTCTCGGCGCGTCCATACATGGGCGAGGCATCGATCAGCCTACCACCGGCCGCGAATAGCAAACGCAGCACGTCCTTGCGTTGCTCGAGGGCCGGTTCCTCGGTGCCGATGTCGAAGGCCTGCCATGTGCCTAACCCCATGATGGGCAACGGCTCATTGCTCGACGGGATCGGCCGGCTCAGCATGCTTGCCATCGGCTGGTTTTGACCGGTCATGGCTCAACCGCGGCTCAGCATGGCGTTGATCAACCGAATGCGGTTCTCGCGCATATTGCGGTTGCCATTGCGCGCCTTGTCCCAGAAGCTCGGACCTACCACGACATGGATCCCGAGGATCGGGTGACCACCGCCGCCGGCACGCGCGTGCACGCGCTCGGCCTCGGTTTCGGCGATCGCCGCATCAGTGTTGTCCTGCCACACCAGCACCCGGAACCCAGCGCCCTCCAGCAGCGCGCGGGTCTCCGCGGGCGTGCGCAGAAAGCTCGTTAGCGGCGTGTCGGCCCACATCACCGGGTAGTGCGGGACACCTCCAGGGCCCTGGGCGACATCCTGGATTGCTAGCCGCCCGTCGGGTTTGAGCACGCGGTGCATCTCGGCGTAGTAGCGCGCCCGATCGGCGATGTTCATGGCGACGTTTTGCGACCAGGCAAGATCGAAACTGGCGTCTGGGAACGGGAGGTCGAGTGCGGAACCTTGCTGGAAGGCCACAAGGTCGGTGAGGCGGGTGCGGCGCGTGAGATCGACGGCGGTGGCAACGAACTCGGCTGTTAAGTCGAGGCCAGTGACGCGGCAGCCACACACCTGGGCCAGATAGCGCGCCGGGCCGCCGAGCCCCGAACCGATGTCAAGCAGGTGCTCTGCCGCTTTGGGCGCGAGTATGTCAGCCAAGTCCCTGGTTGCCTGACGGCGGCGGGAGTGGAACTCGTCGATCGGCGCGAGATCGTCGATCGACAGGTTGGTGAGGTCCTTGCCGGCCTCCTGCAGGGCGGTAAGGACCCGATCCAAGAGCCCACCACGGCCATAGTGGCGTTCGATCTCAACGGTGGGCTGGGACATGGCGAAGTCTCCTCTGCTAGGAGGGCTTTCAGCGCACCTCAGCAGTCATAGCCGCTCAAGGATCGTTAGCCCTCGGCGGCGATCGATCAGATAGATGAGGCCTCGATCGTCGACAGTAACGTCGTTGCTTGACACCCGGTCGGTGCCAGCCGGCGGGTCTGGCGCGAAGTGCGCCACCTCGCGGGGCGCGTGCGGGTTCTTGACGTCGATGATGCGCAGCCCGTGTGCAAACCAAGCGAAGGGGATTTCCGTGCCCATGACCTTTTCGCAGGGTTGATGACAGCTCGTCATCGTGGGATGCGGTTTGCCTTCGATGCCCTCCACCTGGAAGCTGCCCATCACGACCGGATGGCGCTCATCGGTGATATCGACAGTCCACATGAAGGCAGCGACATCGCCCTCGCCGCGCACCACGTCCTCGTCGGCGACGACCATGTAGCGCCGGCCATTGATAGGGAAGGGCAATGCCAGCGCCGTGTGGGTCGGGCAGCTGAAGGGGGGCGACCAGCCAAGTCTAGAGACGAGCTTCGGCTTCGCCATATCCTCAATGTCGAGAATGACAAACCCGGCCAGCCAATAGCTGGTGTAGAGGCGGTTGCCGAGCCGCAGCGGATGGTGGCAGCGGTGGGCATCGTTGGACCAGGTCGGCTGCTCGCCGCCGGCGATCCACTGTCCCGGCGTCCACCACCGGCCCACTTCCTTGGGTTGGGTTGGATCGATTAGATCCATGATCAGGACGATGGTTCCGACATAGCCTTGGAGCGTCGCCGAGAGATAGGCGTGGCGGCCGTCGAAATCAAAGCGGTGCACGCCCTTGCCCTGCGTGTTCCAGCGCGCGACCTCGATGGGTTTGGACGGCGTGGAGACGTCGTAGATGCCGATACCGCCCCTAAAGTCGGGGGATACGGCGCGTGTGTCGGCGCCATTGAGCTCGTGGTTGACGAGCATCAGTCCGTTGGCCACCCGCACCTTGTGGGAGTGCGTGCCGGGCGGCATGGCGATGCTGGCAAGCTCTCGACAGTTGCTAGGATCACGCACGTCGACGACCGAGGTGCCTTGCGGGCTGCGCATGTGGCCGATATAGGCGATACCGTCCACCACTACCACCTGCCCGCCTCCGGCGCAGTCGAAGTAGCCCACTTGACGTAAACCTGCTCCGGTAGCCATCTCGCGTCCTCCAGCTATTAAACCTGGCTCCCTTGCGCGATCACCTCGCGGCCGAAGCGATCGATGCGCTCGAGCGACTCCTTGAGCGTTGCCCCGCCGAGGCGTACGGCGACGTGGCGCACGCCGACCGCTGCGAGTGCGATGGCATCAGCTGCCATGTCGGCCGAGGCACCGGTGAAAAGGCGTCGCGCGCTGCCGTTCGCAATCTTGTGGGACGTCCACTCAAATGGGTTCTGGACGATCAGGTTGACGGCGAGGGAGGCAGGATCGCGGCCGGTCGCCTGGGCCAGGTGTCTGAGCGAACCGATGGCCGTGGCGAGACGCGCTGGCGTATCGAGCGGTTCGGTCTGACTGTTGTTGCCGGGATACCAGGCATCACCAAGCTTCACCGCACGGCGCAATGCGGCCGGGCTCTCGCCGCCTACCCAGATCGGCGGATGCGGTTTCTGGATGGGCTTTGGCTCGAAGATGACGTCGGCGAAGGTCACGTGCTTGCCGGCAAAGGTGGGCCGCTGCTGGGTCCACAGGACCTTAAATGCCTCGAGGTACTCGTCGGTCACCGTCCCGCGTTCGGCGAATGGTGCGCCGAGCAGGGCGAATTCCTCCTTCATCCAGCCAGCACCTACCCCGAGGATCAGGCGACCGCCCGACAGCACGTCGATGGTGGACAGTATTTTGGCGGTGGCGATCGGCGGGCGGTGCGGCACGACCATGACCGAAGTCAACAGTTTTATGCGGGATGTGCAGCCCGCAATGAAGGCGAGCGTGGTCAACTGGTCGAAGCAATGACCGTGCTCGGCGGCCGCCCATGCCCCGCCTTGGGTGTAGGGATAGGCCGACCCGAGCTGGCCGGGCACTATGAGGTGGTCGTTGACCGAAAGGAAAGCGAAGCCCGCACGCTCGGCGGCCTGGGCCACCTGCAGATAGGCCGCCCGCGAAATTAGAATTCCACGTGACAGTGTGCTCAGTCCGAACTCGATCGTCATCTGGTGGTCTCTACTGTCGGCCACTCCTCGTCTCGGAGAAGACTCTGGAAGCGACCAGCATCGCTTCGCGGATGATTGGCACTCCGACATAGCCGGTGAGATGGATGAGCACCTCGGTGAGCTCGTCTTCGGTCCAACCCTGCTTCAAGGCAAAGCGCAGGTGGATGTCGAGCTCAGGATGGCGGCCGGTGGCAGCATCCGAGACGACGCAGATGAGCGTGCGCGTCTTGATATCGAGCCCTGGCCGCGCCCAGAGCGCACCGAACACGGTCTCGGTGGCGAGGTCGATGAACTGTTTCATCACTGGATCTTTGGCGTATTCGCTAGCATTGCGTGCAAAATCCTCCTCTCCACGCAGCCTCCGGCGTATTGCTAGGCCCTTCTTGTAAAGCTCGCTTTCGGCCATGTGCCCTCTCCTGTGCTGCCGTTATAGCTGGACGCTATCGCACGCGCCTGGCGATTGTCACGACAGGAAGCTTGCTGTCACCGTCCAGTGAGCTTCATACTGGGGTCAGTCCGATGGCTGCGCGCCCTTCCGCGTGACGACGTCAGGTGAGGTTGAGGGGGTCGGCGCGCCCAACTCGGGAGTTGCCACAAGCCGGGTGCCCCAATATGTCGATTGCCGTTGGCCTGGGATTGATGGAGTTTCCGTTCGATAGTGCCGCCAGTTACTGGCGCTGGGTGGATATGTGTGAGGCGGGCGGCGTCGACTCGCTGTGGCAGACCGATCGGCTGCTGAGCCGCGACCCCATGCTCGAGTGCATGACGGCGATGGCAGCGCAGGCGGGACGCACGCGACGCATCAAGTTCGGCATGAACGTCGTATCCCTGGCACTGCGCGACCCCGTGCTAGTCGCTAAGCAGTGTGCCACCATCGATGTTCTGTCCGAGGGGCGGCTGCTGCCGGCGTTCGGCATCGGCAGCCCGCGAGCGCCGGAATGGGCGGCGCTCCACGTTGACACGACCACGCGTGGGCGCAAGACCGACGAGGGGCTCGAAATCATCCGCCGGCTGTGGCGCGAGGACAGCGTTGATTTCTTCGGTGAGCACTTTCGTCTGACGGCTGCCAGCATCTCGCCCAAGCCCGCGCAAGCAGACCTGCCGATGTGGATCGGCGGCGGATCGGCGGCGGCCATCCGCCGCACCGCGCGTATCGGCACCGGTTGGCAAGGGGGGCCCGAAACGCCGACGGAAGCAGCGCGCATCGTCGGCGCCATCAAGGCTGCGGCTGTCGCTGCCGGGCGCAGCATCGAGGACGACCACTATGGCGCAAGCTTCCCGTTTTATTTTGGACAATCGGCACACCCGTTGCTCGAGCGAGCGATGGCCGCCTACCGCCAACGCACCGGTAACGACGCCATTGGCTACTTCGCCATCGGCGATGCTGGCACGATCCTGGAGCGCATCGCGCAGTACGTGAGCGCCGGCGTGTGCAAATTCATTCTGCGGCCTGTGGGAGCCAGCGGCGATGAGGTGCTGACCCAGACCCGCCGGCTCATCGAGGAGGTGCTGCCCAAGGTGGCGTCGCGCTGGCCGCGGATGGCGAAAGCCGCCGCAAATTAGGGCCGCAGCGCGAGAAGCGTTGGCAGGTGGCCCTAACGCGCTAGCTTGCCCGTGGTGCGCTTGCTGATCTGCGCGGTGATGGCGCAATGGTCGCTGACGCCTTGGTGCAGCGTCACGCCGCTCACGTCGTAATCGGGTGTGGAAAACACTCCATCCACCATAAGCTGGAGGGAGCCGGCACGATGGAGGACGGGATCGAGGCTCGTCGTGTGCGTGGCCGGAACGTGGTCGGTCCAGCGCGCAGCCAATCGACCAAAGATCTCCTTGCCTCGCGGTGCGTTGAAATCTCCGCACAGGATGAGCGAGCGGTCGTCGAGAAGCTCAAGAAGCCGATCACAGGCGGTGCGCTGAAAATCCAGGGTGCGAGCGTGGTCCGACCAGGGAAAATGCGTCGTGGCGATGGTGAAGCTCAGGCCGTTGCAGTCGATGGCGACCAGACCCACCGAATAGCGGTTGGTGCGGAAGCGCGCCTCTTCGGAGGAGCGGTCGAGGACGTCCCGTCCCGTCCCACCGCCGGCATAGCCGATCACCTCGCTTGAGGCGAACGGCCTTTGCGACAAGATGGCAAGACCGATCGCGCGTGCGCCGCCGGGATCCGGGAAGCGACACATTGGAATGAAGAAGCGATGCGGGTAACCCGCCAGCTCGCCCAGCAAATCGACGTCGTCGGCGACGACCTCCTGCAGGCAGGTGACATCGGCAGCGTGTCGGCGCAAGAACGGCACGACCCGCGAAAGATGCTTGGAGCGCTCGATGTTGATGCAAGCCAGCACGAGACCGCGTCCCCCCAGGCTCATGCTCATGCTGGGCCTCCGGCCTGACAGACTTGGGCGTGCCGGAATCGGCCCTGCCCGGGTGAACGATATGGCGCGTGGCAAGGCGCGGTCAAAGATCGTTGCGAGGATTTGTGCCCGCATTCCTCCAGTCTCCCCAGGGGAGGCTTTGCCGCGCCGGCCCCGCCATAGAGGGAGATTATTCCAGCTCAGCCCGCGCTAGCGGCCGAGCGTCCCATGCGAGGCTGCGCCGATGCCGGCGCCGGTAATTGCGCGGGCTCGCGCAACGCTCGTGCGGAACTGTTTTGGTCCGACCCCGTTTATGAGGCGACGAACGGGCGACCCCCGGCCCGTTCCTCCCAGCCGGGAACCTCCCTCTTCCCGGCACATTGAGAGAGCGGTGCGCCCCCCGTCGCACCGCTCATTCGTTTGTGGTTTGCTTTGCTGTGGAGTGTGCCAGAGCTGTGCCGCTTGAGTGCGGAGACTGCTGGGCTCGCGTTCCCAAGGCAAGGCTTGGGTTGTGGCGCACTCGGCCGATCAAACCCAGTTCAGGCAAAGTTATGCACAGAAAGAATCGAGCCCCAGCTACGGCGCATGGCGATGGCACCGCTCAGGCGCCGAGGATGGAGGGCACGGCACCCCGCGCGCAAAAGCGGCCGGCAAACTGCGGGCATCAGGCTTGACGGTACCCCGTCCGCCGGTCGCATCGGCGCAACGCTGACGCCCGAGGTGGAGGTGCCGCCGCCCTGTGCGGCAAAGTGCGAGTGCACCAGCCAGACGCTCGCCCACAGGAGAATGGTCCCGCCTGCCACGACCAGCAGGATGATCCCCCAGTCCCACCAATCGTTCCTGTCGCCCGACCTTCGCATTGCCTGCATAACTGTGGGTCAGATGAGCAGTTCCGGAGGCAGGCGGCGAGCCATGGGGTGGCGGCGAGTTGATTTCCCTCACGGTAGTCACGATATTGCCGTGGCGCTCACGTTGCCTTGGTCGACGTCAACTCGCGCCCAGGTTTGCTCTTTCCCATGAGCTCCGCCCACCTCTTCCATCCCGCGGTCGCCGCTTGGTTTGATCGCACCTTCGCTGCCCCAACGGCAGCGCAGGCACGGGCGTGGCCCGCGATCCAGGCGGGGCGGCACGTGCTGATTGCTGCCCCGACCGGTTCAGGCAAGACCCTGTCGGCCTTCATGACCGCTATCGATTCGCTCGTGCGACAAGGGCTTGCGGGCGACCTTGAGGATGCCACTCAGGTCGTCTACGTCTCTCCCCTCAAGGCGCTCTCCAACGACATCAACCGCAACCTGGAGGTGCCGTTAACCGGCATTCGCGCGGCGCTGAAGGCGCAAGGCCTGCCCGACGTGGCGATCCGCACTTGGGTGCGCACCGGCGACACGCCACAAGGCGAACGCGACCGTATGCGCCGGCAGCCGCCGCACATCGTGGTGACGACGCCGGAGTCCCTCTACATCTTGCTCGGTTCGGACTCGGGACGCGCGATGCTGAAGACCACGCGCACCGTGATCGTGGACGAGATCCATGCGCTTGCGCCCAACAAGCGCGGCTCGCATCTGGCGCTGTCGCTGGAGCGTCTCGCCTGGCTTTGCGGGAATAAGCTGCTGCGCATCGGTCTCTCCGCGACCCAGAAGCCGATCGAGGCCGTGGCGCGCTTCCTGGTCGGCACCGGCGCGGAGGGTGGGCCAGCCCCCGAGTGCACCATCATCGACACCGGCCACCGGCGGGCCCGTGATTTGGCGCTCGAGGTACCGTCATCTCCGCTCGAGGCCGTGATGTCGGCGGAGGTTTGGGAACAGGTCTATGACCGGCTCGCTGAACTCATCACCGAGCACCGCACTACGCTGATCTTCGTCAATACGCGCCGCATGTCCGAGCGGGTAGCAAGCCAGCTCTCCGAGCGCTTGGGTGAAAAGTCGCTCGCGGCACATCATGGCAGCATGTCCAAGGAGCATCGCCTCGATGCCGAACGGCGACTGCAGAAAGGCCAGCTCAAGGCGCTGGTGGCGACGGCTTCGCTCGAGCTCGGCATCGACATCGGCGAGGTCAATCTCGTCTGCCAGCTGGGCTCGCCCCGCTCGATTGCCAGTTTCCTGCAGCGTGTCGGCCGGTCGGGGCACGCTGTCGCCGGGACGCCGAAGGGTCGGCTGTTTGCGCTATCGCGCGATGATCTCGTCGAGTGTGCGGCACTGATCGAGAGCACCAACCGCGGCGAGCTCGATGAGCTCACTATTCCCCAACGGCCGCTCGACGTACTGGCGCAGCAGATCGTCGCCGAGGTCGCAGCGCGCGAATACAACGAACGGGAGCTGTTCACGCTGCTCAAGCGCGCATGGCCCTACCGTGGACTATCGCGGCAAGATTTCGATGCCCTGATCCGTATGCTGGCAGAAGGCTTTACCTCCCGTCGCGGGCGACGCGGAGCCCTCATTCACCACGACGCGGTGAACCATCTGCTGCGCGGCCGACGCGGGGCTCGGCTCACCGCCATCACCTCCGGGGGCACCATTCCAGACAACGCCGATTATCAGGTGCTGCTCGAACCCGAGAACCAGATCATCGGCTCGGTCAACGAGGACTGGGCGGTCGAGAGCATGGCCGGCGACGTGTTCCAGCTCGGCAATACCAGCTACCGCATCCTGCGCGTTGAGCGCGGTGTGGTGCGGGTGGAGGATGCCCACGGCGCGCCACCCAGTATCCCATTCTGGCTTGGCGAGGCACCGGGACGCAGCGACGAGCTATCGGCGGCGGTGTCGCGTTTTCGCGCCATGATGCTTGCGCGGCTTGAAGCCGCAGCGGATGGCGAGAGCGCGTTGCGTTGGTTGATCAACGCGGTCGGCATCGGCGAGGCGGCAGCCCAGCAAATCGTCGAATACCTGAGCTCGGGACGCGCAGCGCTGGGCTGTCTGCCGACGCAGGATACCATCGTTTTGGAGCGCTTCTTCGACGAGGCGGGCGGCATGCAGCTCGTCGTGCATTCGCCCTATGGCAGCCGCATCAATCGCGCTTGGGGTCTGGCGCTGCGCAAGCGTTTTTGTCGCAAATTCAATTTCGAGCTGCAAGCGGCAGCGACCGAGGACAACATCGTATTGTCGCTCACCACGGCGCACAGCTTTGAGCTCGCCGAGGTGGCGCGCTATCTCAACTCGACGGGTGTTGAGGACGTGTTGATTCAGGCCATGCTCGACGCTCCCATGTTCATCACGCGCTGGCGCTGGGTGGCAGGCGTCTCGTTGGCGCTGCCGCGTTTCCGGGGTGGGCGCAAGGTGCCCCCGCAGCTTGCGCGGATGCAAGCGGAGGATTTGATCGCGCACGTGTTCCCCGACCAGATTGCGTGTGCGGAGAACCTCTCTGGCGAGCGCGAGGTCCCCGAGCATCCGCTGGTCGAGCAGACGGTCAGCGACTGCCTCACGGAAGCGATGGACGTCGAGGGCTTGCGACGCCTCCTATGCGGCATCGAATCGGGTGGGATCCGCGTCGTGGCGTGCGACCTGACGGAGCCCTCGCCGCTGGCGCTGGAGGTGCTCTCGGCGCGGCCCTACGCCTACCTCGACGACGCACCGCTGGAGGAGCGCCGCACGCAGGCCGTCATGGCGCGGCGCTGGCTCGACCCAGAGACCGCCAGCGATCTCGGCCGGCTCGATCCAGAAGCCATCGAGCGGGTACGGTCCGAGGCCTGGCCGGACGCTGCCAACCGCGACGAATTGCACGATGCGCTGGTGTGGTTCGGTTTTCTGAGCGAGTGCGAGGTTGGCACGAGCCAGGGTTGGAACGATTGGCTCGCTGAGCTGGCGGGCGAGCGGCGGGCCGCCAAACTGCACCTATCGGCGGGAGCGGTTTGGATCGCCGCTGAGCGTGTGGTGCAGTTTCGGGCGCTATGGCCCCATAGCCGCCTTGAACCCTCAATCGTCGCGCCCGCGACCGGGCCCGCGTGCGGCCTGAGCCCGGAGGAGGCGCTGAGGGAGATCATCCGCGGGCGGCTCGAAGGTCAGGGCCCGATCACGCAAGATGCGCTCGGGGAGCCGCTTGGATTGGAGCCGGTCGAGGTGGCCGGAGCACTGGCGGCGCTCCAAACCGAAGGCTTTGCCATGCGTGGGCGCTTCACGCCCGGGGCGGCACAAGAGGAATGGTGCGAGCGCCGCCTCCTCGCCCGGATTCACAGCTATACCATCAAGCGCTTGCGCTCGGAGATCGAGCCCGTTGCCGCGCGCGACTTTCTCCGCTTCTTGGCGTCCTGGCAGCGGGTCAGCGAAGAGGCGCGCATGGAGGGGCCGGATGCGCTCGAGGAGGTGGTGGAGCAGCTGGAGGGCTTCGGGGCGCCCGCCGGCGCCTGGGAGACGGAAATTCTTCCCGCGCGCCTTGCTGGCTACGAACCAGGCTGGCTTGACGACCGCTGCCTCGCCGGCCACCTGACCTGGACGCGACTTGCTCCGCGCAATGGGCGCAACAATGGCAGCGACCGGCGCGCTGCGCCCGTGCGCACGACACCCATCGCTCTGCTGGCGCGCCGACACGTGTCGTTGTGGACCACGCTTGCGGCCAAAGCAGACGCCGTCCAACCCAGCCCGCGTGCGCACGAAGTCGTCCTCTTCCTAACCAATCAGGGTGCCTCGTTCTTCGACGAGATGGTGGCGGGCAGCCGGCTCCTGCGATCGCAGCTGGAGGCGGCGCTGGCAGAGCTGGTTGCCCTCGGCCTGGTGACCTGCGACAGCTTCGCTGGGTTGCGGGCTCTGCTGGTGCCTTCGGACCGTCGCCAACCCTTTGCTGGTGCGCGTCGGCGCCGCCGCACAGTCGCCTATGGCATGGAGAGTGCTGGGCGCTGGTCGCTGGTGCGCCGCGTTTCCTTCCCCGAGCCTTCAATCGGTGATTCTCTGGCCGTGGAACATTTGGCACGCACGCTGCTGCGCCGCTATGGCGTCGTGTTCTGGCGCTTGCTCGAGCGCGAGGCCGCGTGGTTGCCGCCTTGGCGCGACCTCCTGCGCGTCTATCGCAAGCTCGAACGCCGCGGCGAAATCCGCGGCGGGCGCTTCGTGGCCGGCTTCTCGGGCGAGCAGTTCGCGCTGCCCGATGCGGTAGGTGCCCTGCGCGAGACCAGGCGCAAGCCCAACCACAATGCACTTATTTCCGTGTCGGGTGCCGATCCGCTGAACCTTGTGGGGATCTTGACGCCCGGACCGCGCCTGCCCGCTCTGACTGGCAATCGCGTGCTCTACCGCGACGGCCGACCAGCGGCGCTGTTGGCGAGTGGCGAGGTCACATTCCTGGAGGCACTGGAACCGGCGATGGAGTGGCAGGCTCGCATGGCCCTGCAGCGTTCGGCTATGCCCACGCAGCTGGCGCACCAGATCGCGTGAGTTGGCCGTGCGGCCTCTCGAGCTTAAGCCGCGATGCGCACCGGAAGCGCCCGAATGCCGCGGATGAAGTTGGAGTAGAGGCGCTTGGGCGGTCCCATCACCTCGATGTCGAGACGGCGGGCAAGGATTTCTTCCCAGAGCACCCTTAGTTGCAGGTCTGCCAGGCGATCTCCCACGCAGCGGTGAATGCCGGCGCCATAGGAGAGATGCTGACGCGGCTTGGCACGGTCGACTATGAAAGCGTTGGGGGTCTCGATCGCGCTCTCATCGCGGTTGCCGGAGATGTACCACATGACGACCTTGTCGCCCTTCTGGATGCGCTGGCCGGCAAGCTCAGCCTCGCGCGTTGCGGTCCGGCGCATATGGATGACCGGCGTCTGATAACGGATGGTCTCGGCGACGAAGTTTGCAACCAGTCCCGGATCGGCCTTGAGCTTCGCCAGCTCGCCTGGGTTCTCCGAGAGCGCCAGAAGGCCGCCTGACATCGAATTGCGCGTGGTGTCGTTGCCGCCGACGATGAGCAGCGCCAGGTTGCCAACGAATTCCATTGCCGGCATGTCTTGCGTACCCTCGCCGTGGGCCATCATGGAGATGAGGTCGAACCTGGGTGGGGCGTTGGCGCGCTCACGCCAAAGACCCTTGAAGACCTCGGCCATGCGCAGCAGTTCAGCAAAGCGCTCCTCCTCCGAGCGCACGGGTGCGTCGGGAGAATTGACGTTGCAGATGGCGACGTCTGACCAATAGGTCAGCTTGCGGCGCTCCTCCCAAGGAAAGTCGAACAGGGTGGCGAGCATCATGGTGGTGAGCTCGATGGAAACCTTGTCCACCCAGTCGAAGGTCTCGTTGCGGGGTAGCGCGTCAAGGACGGCCTGCGTGCGCTCCCTGATTTTGACGGCGTAGCTCGCGAGATTGTTTGGGGCCGCGACCGGGGCGACGGTCTTTCTCTGGGTGGTGTGGCGCGGCGGGTCCATGCGAATGAAGCTGCCGCGTTGCATGCCGGCGGGTTGATCCTCGACCTGGATCCCGCCGAGCTGGGAGGAATAGGTCGCGTGGTCGAGCTCGACTGCCATGATGTCGCGGTAGCGCGTCACCGACCAGTAAGGGCCGTACCGGCTCACGGGGCAATAATGCACGGGCGCTTCGCGCCTGAGGCGCGCGAAGAGCGTCCCCCAAGTATCCTGCTCGTAGAGCGCTGGGTCACTGACGTCGATCGAGCCGAGCGGCTGTGAGAGAGCTCCCGGTTCAGCAGAGGCCGCAATGGTCACGCCTTCCTCCCGACTGGGCGCAGCTGGTCCGTGCGCGCGTTGATCGCGGAGAATAGTAGCGCAGTTGATGCGCCGGAAAAGCCCGCGAAACGCTCGCGAAAAGCTCGGCCTTTGCCGCAGCGGGCCACAGCTTGTTGTGCACTGCAATAAGAGCCAGCCCGATGGCATCCCTGTTGACTGAGGGCTCACCCCCGGGGCGAGTTTGGGTGCAATGTGCGCCCGGGGACCCGGCTGACACCCAACAGAGCCGTCTTCAGGGCAAAGGCGTAGTCTTGGGTTGGGCCCCTTCTATCGGGCACGGTTGTCTTTTCTGCAGGCGCATGGGAGAGCTCGCGCTTCAGGCGGACCACTGCGCACTGGCTTTGCCGGTGGAATTGATCCGGTTTGCCAATGATCGCTTGGGAGACGCTGCGTGACCGTCATAACGCAACCGCACGCGGATCAGCATGTCAAGGATCGAGCGCGCACGAGCGTGCTCATCACGGGCTTTGGTCCGTTCCCTGGCGTCCCGAGCAATGCCACCATGCAGCTGTTGCCACAGCTGGCGCGGGTCGCGCCGAGGTCTTTTCCTGATGTGCGCTTTGCCTTCGAGGTGCTACCGACCGAATGGAGCGCCGGCCCGCGGCGCCTGCAGGCGCTGTTGGCAGAGGTGGCGCCGGATCTGGCCGTGCACTTCGGCGTGTCCTCGCGCGCCCGTGGCTTCGAAATCGAGCAGCGCGCTCGCAACGCCTGTGCGGTGACGCCCGACGCTTCGGGCGCCCTGCCCAGCGCGGCCGCAGTCAGCGAACTGGGGCCTGAGTATCTGCCGGCGAGCCTGCCCGTGCGACACGTGGTGGCGCGGCTGCGGCGCCTCGGCATTGCCGCGTTCGTGTCGCGTGATGCCGGCACCTATCTGTGCAACGCTGCGCTCTACCAGTCGCTGGCGAGCGCTAAGGATGCGGCCAAGGCGGATCGTCGTGTGGGCTTCGTGCACATTCCAGCAGCACTCGCCCGACCAGGAGGCGCCAACCGTGGACGTTCCGGTGCCTGTCTGCTTACTTGGCAACAGGCCCTCGATGGGGCGCTTGAGATCGTGGCGACGTGCTTGCGGCGCACGCAGCGCAGGCTGGATCCGCCGCACCGATATGCGCTCATGGATCGCGACCGGCATGGCTTCGGTGCGCGATGAGTGAGCTTGGGGGCGAGAGCACAAGGGACCGACGAAGCTGCCGCGCGCTTGTCGGCGAGACTTGAGCGGGGTTGAACGCGCCGGATTAGATCGCCTGCGCCTTGGCGCAAGTCGCCCGCGAATTGGCGTCGGTCGACCCGAGCCCGCTTCCACGAGGTTGGCCCTTCGCTGTTCCAGGGCACCAGCCATACGCCAAGGCAAACGAGGGTTCAGGCGCTGGTCAGCACAGCCCTTCGAATGCGGAGGTCGTGCGGATGGCGCCAACCTCTAGGCCTTGCCAGTTAACCAGCGAAGTGGAGCTGTCGTTCTGCGCCTCGGGGTAGAACTTCGCAATTACGCGGAGCACTGCGGCCTCCGCCGCACGCTTGGCGCCATCATCGATCTTGACGGCAAACCCCAGTCCGAGTTCGGGCAAAGCGCTGCAGTAGACGCCCTCCGCGCCGCTCTTGATGAGCACCTTGCCTTGCAACAGTGACATGACCCTGGTGTCCAGCCGCCCGGGGCCGGCGACGAGGCAGGGATGGGCCCAGCACGCCTCGGCGATGCGTCGGCAAGCCCGCGCTCGCACCGATCCCATCGCCTCGCCGACGGCAAACCGCGCGTAGGCTTGAGCAAGTGCGCACAAGGGCATGGCCCAATTGGGTACCGAGCAGCCATCAATCCCGCGCACTTGCGGCCCGAGCCGACACCCCGAGAGCTCCTCCAGCACATGCGCAATGCGCACCTGCACCGGGTGATCGGGCTGCCAATAGGCCTGCGTGGGCTCGCCCGCATGCACGGCAGTCGCCAGCATGGCGGCGTGCTTGCCGGAACAGTTGTGATGGAGGCTTGACGCTTGCGCGCCCCTCCGAATGAGTTGCCGCGCGGCACCCGGATCCATCGGTTCATGCACACCGCAAGCCAGGGCCTCCCGGCCGAGGCCGGCGCCTTGCAAGATGGATTGCACCGTGGCTGTATGCGCCGGGGTACCAGCGTGCGAAGCGCTGGCAAGCGCGATCTCGCGCGCGCCAAAGCCAAAGCCATCCGCTGCGCCCCGCTCGACAAAGGCGATCGCCTGCAGCGGCTTGATGGCCGAGCGGGGAAAGACCGGTGCGAGGACATTGCCGACGGCGCCCACCAGCTCTCCCGTCGACCGCGCCAGGGCCATTGCCCCCGTGTGCACGCTTTCCACGAGCGGCCCGCGTGTCAGCTCGATGAGGACAGGGTTGTACATTTGCGGATTTGCACCAGGCAGTGTCGGATGCCTCACTATTTCCGCTGGCAGCCCTGAAGACAACTGCGCGCTCGGCCATCGGGTCATGGCCCAAGGCCTTCGACCCCTCAGGCTCGCACCGGGATCGATGTGCTGCAGCGCACACCAAAGGGCGCCGCGGGCAGTCCGCCGGCGCAGAAATTGCCATTGCTTTCTCGGCGCCGGGGTCGTGAGCTAGGTTGTCCCAAGGGGACGGCCGCCAACACGACCATCGATGAAAGCCAAAGTTTCCGAGCACGGCCTCGACGGCGTTGAAATCTTCCGCGATCTGGAGGAGAGCGAGCGTGCGCGTCTTGCCGCCGAGCTCGAGACGCTGAACCTCAGGCGCGGGGATGCGCTCGTGCGCCAGGGCGAGACGGCGGACGCACTTTACATCGTCGTCACCGGGCGTTTTTTGGTCACAGTAGCGGGTCGGCGCGAGGCGGTGACGGAGCTCGGCCCGGGGCAGCCTGTCGGCGAGATCGCCTTCCTAGCGGGTGGTGCGCGCACGGCGACTGTGACGGCACTGCGCGATAGCCTGGTATTGCGCCTGGGTCGGGCCGAGTTTGAGGAGTTGGCAGCCAAAAACCCGTCGATCCTGCGCACGCTCACGGTGACGCTTGCGCGCCGTGTGGCGGAGGGCAATATCACGCGCGCCCCGCCACCTGACCCGCGTCCGCGCACGGTCACGCTGATCCGCGCCGGCGGGAGCGATCTGCCGCCTGGGTTTGTGATCGGCCTCACGCGCGTGTTCCGGCGTGCCAACCGCACCATGTTGGTGTGGCCGGAGATGGCGCGCACGGTACTGCCGGCCAGCGTGCCGATCGACAGCACCGAGGCAACACGTGCCCTCAACGCCCTAGAGACGCAGTACGACTATGTGCTCTACGTGGCCGAACCCGAGCTGACCCCCTGGTCGGAAAAGGCGATCCGGCAAGCCGACCTAGTGCTCGCGGTGGGCATGCATGGCGCTGACCACCTCCCCAATGCCCTGGAGCGGCTGGCTGGCGAGCTATTGCCACCGGACGCTCAGCGCCTGGTTCTGCTGCACGAAACCCGCGGGACCATCTCGAACACGGCGCGGTGGCTCGCGCCTCGCAACATGGCCATGCATCACCACGTGGCGCTCGACAGCGTCGGCGATGCCGAGCGGCTTTATCGCTTCATCAACGGCACCGCCCTTGGCCTTGTTGCCTGCGGTGGCGGCGCCTATTGCGCGGCCCACATCGGTCTCTACAAAGCGCTGGTGCAATCGGGCCTGACTTTTGACATCATGGGCGGCACCTCCGGTGGAGGGGCCATGGTGGCGGCATTCGCGATGGGTGCGGACCCCGACGCTGTCGATCGCGCCACGCACGATATATTTGTTACCCACCGCGCCATGCGCCGCTACACCTGGCCCCGCTATAGTCTGCTCGACCATACCCACTACGACCGCCAGTTGGCCAAACACTATGCGGGCGTCGACATCGAGGATTTGTGGATCCCGTACTTCTGCGTCTCCACCAACCTGTCAAGCTATGACCTCCACCGGCACCGGCAAGGTGACCTTTGGGGAGCCGTGCGCGCGACGGGCTCGATCCCTGTGCTGCTGCCGCCGTATTATACCAACGATGGCCACATGCTCGTCGACGGAGCGATACTCGACAACGTGCCCATCGGCGTCATGCACGAGCTCAAAAGCGGGCCAAATGTAGTGATCAGCTTTGAGGTGCCCAAACTGCAGCGCTTCGCGGTGGACTATCGCACGCTGCCTGGCCGCGCCGCCTTACTGAAGGCGATGGTCAATCCCCTGCTGCGCCGCGCTTTCCCGCGTGCACCTGGGCCAGGGACCGTCCTCATGCGCGCCATGATGGCCAATCGCCAGGGCTTTGAGCGCCGATTGCGGGCCGAGGACCTTCTGTTGGTGCC
The DNA here is from genome assembly GCA_036558085.1 of Hyphomicrobiaceae bacterium. Lineage (GTDB taxonomy): Bacteria > Pseudomonadota > Alphaproteobacteria > Rhizobiales > Hyphomicrobiaceae > AWTP1-13. The sequence goes on along the minus strand of DATBGH010000051.1, from coordinate 108,845 downwards.
GCCGTTCCCCCAGGACATGGCGATCCTTGACTGGCACCGCCACACCGAACTGATGGACTGCACCTATCGCTGGGCCATGCGTGAGTTGGTACGCCTGAGGGCTGAGGGGCATCGGGCGCTCGGGGCTCGGCCGGAGGCCGAGCCTGCACTGCCACCGGCTGATCCGTCGCATCTTGCATGACCCAGAACATCTACGACAATGACGAATTCTTTGCCGGCTACTGCCGGCTGCCGCGGTCCGTCGAGGGCCTCGACGGCGCGCCGGAGTGGCCAGCACTGCAGACTTTGCTACCCGATCTGCGCGGGCGGCGGGTGTTGGATTTGGGTTGTGGGTTCGGTTGGTTCTGCCGCTGGGCGCGAGAGCGGGGAGCGGCTCAGATCGAAGGCGTCGATGTGTCCGATAAGATGTTGGCGCGGGCGCGGGCCACGACGGCGGATGCGACCATCAATTATGTAAGGGCCGATCTGGAGCATTTGGCGCTGCGGCCATCAAGCTTTGATGTGGTCTATAGCTCGCTTGCGCTGCATTACATCGTCGACCTTGAACGGCTGCTAGCCGAGGTGCACCAGGCGCTGGTAGAGGGCGGCAGCCTAGTGTTCTCGGTCGAGCATCCCATCATGACTGCCCCGGCACTGCCAGGCTGGTCGAGAGATGGCGCGGGTCGCAAGGTTTGGCCGATCTGGGGTTATCTGGACGAGGGCCCCCGCTCAACGGATTGGCTGACCAAGGGTGTCATCAAGCAGCACCGTGCGCTTGCAACTTACGTCAACCTGTTGCTGGGTTTGCGTTTCGCGCTGACGCACATTGAGGAGTGGGGTCCCAGCGCACAACAAATTCTCGCGCGGCCGCAGCTTGCGGACGAGCATGAGCGACCGCCATTCCTGCTGGTGGCGGCGCGACGGTGAGGTGCGTTGGCAGATGTATCGGGCAACGTTGCTCAGCTGGCGATCCGCGGGAGCACCTTGTCGGTCAATAGGCTAAACGAGCGCCGGCTCAGGGGCGCGGCCATCAAGTAGGTCATGCCTGCGGCGCCGAGCACGCGAAGCTGATCGATCACGCTCTCGGCGGTGCCGTGCAGCATCACGTCCTCAAGGTAGAATTCTGTCGGGTCTTTGCCTGCGAATGTGCGTGCCTCCTGGCGATGGTGGGCGGCGTTGCCGATGTAGGCCCCAAGCATCCAGCCTGCCGCGCGCCGAGCCACCTCGCGTGCCTTTTGGGTTGTCTCGTCGATAGCGATGAGGCGGGCCATGGGGATGACGCGGTTGTCGTCGCTGTGGCCGCTGGCGAGGAGTTTGGCGGCATAATGTCGGCGCTTGCGGACGAGATCATCGCGTGAGCAATGGGGATCCATCAGGATGGAGAAGCCCTGGCTTGCGGCCCATTCGATCGCCGGCGTGGAGCTTGCCGCCATCCAAATCGGCGGGTGCGGTACCTGCACGGGTTTCGGCAACACCTCAACGCCGTCGTAGCTATAATATTTTCCCTGATAGGTGAGTTTCTCGTTGGTCCACGCCTTGAGCACGATATCGACGGTCTCGTGGAACCGTGAAGCGCTTTCTTCGCCGGGAATTGCGAAGGCTTTGAACTCGCTGCGTTCAAAGCCGCGTCCAGCGCCCCAGTTGACGCGCCCCCCCGATAGCACGTCCAACAGGGCCACCTCTTCGGCCAGCCGCAGCGGATTGTAGAACGGGGCGAGCGACACGCCAGTGCCGATTCGCAGCCGCTTCGTGCGCGCTGCTGCCATGACGCCCATCATGTGCACTGACGGGCAAACGGAAAAGCTCGAGAAATGATGCTCGGCGAGCCACACCGCGTCGTAGCCTGCGCTGTCCATGATGGCGATGCGCTCGAGCGCCATGTCATAGATGGAGGTGAGGGCCTGCGAGCGATCGAGCCAGCCAAAGAACTGCAGAACGCCGACCTGCATGGCGCCTCCCCATAAATCGTCACCGCAGCCAACAAAGTGAGCTTGCGATAGGCGGGATGGCATTGCAATTGCCGTCTGGGACGCAGTCTGGCGGGCTGTGGGCTGCTTGACGCTCTGGCAATCCTGGCCGAGACTCGGGTGCAAAACCATCTGGAGGATCGCCGATGACCCACGTGCTGGCGCTCAGCGACCGCTCCATGCGCGAGCGAGTGTCGGCACAGGAGTGGGATACGCGCGTCGACCTTGCGGCCTGTTACCGGCTGGTAGCCCTCTATGGCATGACCGATCTCGTCTACAATCACATCACCGCGCGGGTGCCCGGCAGCGCCGATCACGTCCTCATCAATCCGTATGGGATGCTGTACGATGAGATCACCGCCTCAAGCCTGATCAAGATCGATCTGGAGGGCAGGACGGTGTTGCAACCCAATCATGAGTACTCGGTCAATGCAGCGGGCTACGTCATACACAGCGCGGTGCATTCGGCGCGGCACGATGCGCAGTGCGTCATCCATACCCACACGCGCGCCGGAACGGCGGTCAGCGCTCTGGCCGACGGGTTGATGCCCCTATCACAGACGGCGATGCGCTTTGCCGGCCAACTCGCCTATCACGACTATGAGGGGCCGGCCTTCAATCGAGGTGAGCGCGAGCGTTTGGTGGCGGATCTCGGCGACAAGAGCGCAATGATCCTGCGCAACCACGGCTTGCTCGTGTGCGCAGCTTCGATCCCGCAGGCCTTCAACGTCATCTACTGGCTGGAGCAGGCGTGCAAGATCCAGATCGACATCCTCTCTTGCGGCCGGCCGCTCAAAGTGCCCGCCAGTGACGTGGTCTATGCCACCGGTGAAGCGCTGTCGGGCGCCGAGATCACCCTTGACAACGAGAGCGATACCAATCCGCATCTCAAGATGGGTGCACAGAAGCGTCAATCGGCGGGCTACGGTCTCCTCGAATGGCCAGCGTTGCGGCGCCGGCTCGATCGACTAGATCCCTCCTACGCCGATTGACCGATGCCGCTGCCTATTGGGCCGCCTCGGTGCGGCTGGGCGGAGCCTCGACGATACGCGTGGCAAAGTTTGCCGGGGAGACGATTTCCAGCACCTCGAAGTCCTCCGAGCAGGCGATCTCGCGGTGTTTGATACCGGGCGTTTGCAGAATGGCGTCACCCTTGCGAAGGGTGTGGCGACCTTGGCCTTCGTACTCGAAAGTGGCCCAGCCATTCATGACGAGCACAAACTGGAAGGTGCAGTCATGCATATGCCATTGCTGGACCTCATCCTTCACCTTCTTGCCGTTGTGGCGGATGAGATGAGCGACGAAATCGCCCTTTGTCCCCTCCTTGATGCCGAGATCCCGGTACTCGAAGATCTCGCGCAGCCCGGGCGTCCAGTTCGCATCGCTGGCGAGGCTGTGCACGAAATCCCACGTCTTTGCGGCCATCGTTTCCTCCATCAGTTGCGCTCAATATATGGTCACACCGCTGTCGACCGAAAGGATCTGCCCGGTCGTGATGGCAGCTTCATCGGAGGCCAGGTAGACGGCCATATTAGCGATGTGGATTGGCTGGCCTAGACCCAGAAGGTGGCTCGCGGCCAGCTTGCTGACATTGGCATTGCCGGCGAGCAGGCGCTTCACACGCTCTGTCAGCGTGACCGATGGGGCGATGGCGTTCACCCGGATGTTGTGGGGCGCGTACTCCACCGCCATGGACCGCGTCATGGAGGCGATGCCGCCCTTGGCCGCCGTGTAACAGTCTCTGCCCGGCAGGGCCATCAAGGCCACGTTCGAACTCATGTTGATGATGGAGCCACCGCCGGCGTTGATGATCGCGGGAATGGCGATCTTGCTGCACAGGAAGGTGCCGAAAAGGTCGAGTTTGATGGCGCGCCAGAACTCCTCCTCCGGTGCTTCCGTCACCGGTCCGTCCTGCAAGGTCGAACCGCCGGCATTGTTGTGGAGAATGTCGAGCTTGCCATAGCGGGCGATGGCCTCTTGGACGGCGGCTTGGACGCTGGCGCGCTCGGTCACGTCGCAGCGCACGAAATGGGCATCGCCACCACGGTTGCTTGCGCGTTCGCGTGCGGACCCAGCCGCGGCCTCGCCGGCGGCCTGGTCGATATCGGCGACGATGACCTTGGCCCCCTCCTCGGCAAATCGCTCCGCCGTGGCCCGGCCGATACCACCGCCGCCGCCGGTTATGAAGGCAACTTTGCCGACGAGCCTCCCCATCGCGGTCCTCTTGCGTAGGCCACGCGCGTGCCAGCGGCGCGTGGGACTAATCCAGATCCGCCTCGAGCCATACCGGCACATGGTCAGAGGGCTTCTCCCAGCCGCGCGCGTGCTTGTCGATGCCGGCGGCGAGAAGCCGATCGGCCGCTTGCGGGGAGGCCAAAATGTGGTCGATGCGGATGCCGTGATCCTTTTGCCAGGCACCGGCCTGATAATCCCAGAACGTGTAAAACCCAGGTCCAGGCAGACACGCTCGCACGACATCGGTGAGGCCGAGGTTGAGGAGCGCGCGATAGGCCGCGCGGGTCTCGGGCTGATAGAGGGCGTCGCTGGTCCAGGCCTGCGGGTTCTTGGCGTCGATCGGCTCGGGAATGACGTTGTAGTCGCCGAGCAGAAAAAATGGCTCCTCGTAACCCAACAGCTCGCGCGTGCGCGCCGCGAAGCGCCTCATCCAGGCGAGCTTATAGGTGAACTTGTCGGTGCCCACCGGATTGCCATTGGGCAAGTAGAGGTTGCCGATGCGCACGACGCCGCCCTGGCGGGGCACGCACACCTCGATATAGCGGGCGTGGCTGTCGCTGGCGTCGCCCGGCAGACCGCGCACGGCGGTCTCGTCGAACGGCCGCTTGGAGAGAATGGCGACGCCATTGAAGCCCTTCTGCCCGTGCACCGCGGTGTTGTAGCCGAGCTCCTCGAAGGCGGTTCCTGGGAAGGCCTCGGTGGTCGACTTGATCTCCTGCAGGCAGACGACGTCAGGGTTCGCCTCCTTGATCCACGTCAGGGCGACATCGAGTCGGGCCTTGATGCCGTTGATGTTCCAGGTGGCGATTTTCATGGGGTATGGGAGTACGGCCGCCCGTTCGCAGGGTCAAGCTGACGTGGACAAGCGATCGCGTGCGCGCTCCTGGGCCGTTCGGCCACACTTTTGTAATACTTTGCAGCAATGGTGATTCGTAGGGGTGTCTCTGCCGTCGGGGCGGTTGCGGGCATGTCGGGCGTCCGTTGCTCGATGGTGCAATCTGAAGGTTGATCCCATGCCGACGCGAAATTCGGCGCTGGCTGCCGCGCTGCTGGTAGGCCTGCCCAGTCTCTTCTCCGCTTCAGTCGGGTTGGCACAGGAGACCTGGCAGCGCAACGGCGAGCCGCGCAACGACGGCTATCAGGCCGATCCCCCCGCCAACGATGATGCCGCGGGCAGGCGGCCGGACCGCGGTGGTCCCTATCCGCCCAACGGCACCTATGCGCCACAGGTCGGCAGCCCTAAGCCGCCGGTGGATGATGCCTACCGCCCACCACGCGCAGGCGATGCCTACGCCCCGCCGCGCCAAGGTGGCTGGGGCCAGCCCGCAGGCTCAGGCTATGCGCCCCCGCCTGGCACCGACGCTCGGCAGGGCGCCTATGCCGGCCCACCGACACCGTCTTACGGCCAGCCTTACGGTCAGCCGTATACCGCGCCACGGCCCGCCTACGGCGAGCCTTATACTCCCGTGCCGGCGCAGCCGGGCTACGGTCCGCCGCCATCAGATCCAGGCTATGGGCCGCCGCCGGGACCGCGTTTTGAGGATGAGACCGCCGATGGCAGCTACTCCTCGCGCGAAATCCTCGAGACCGGCCGCTCCTTCTTCGGCTCGGTGAGCAAGGGGCTTGCCAGCGTGGTTGAGTATGCTTTCAAGCAGCAGGGTCGGCCGAACGGCTATATCCTTGGGGAAGATGCAGGGGGTGCCTTCGTTGCCGGCCTGCGCTACGGGGAGGGCATGCTCTACACCAAGGATGCGGGCGCCCACCGCGTCTATTGGCAGGGCCCTTCGATCGGTTGGGACGCCGGCGCCGCAGGCTCCAAGGTGATGGTGCTCGTCTACAACCTGCGCGACCCGGAGGAGATTTATCAGCGCTTCGCCGGCGTCGACGGCTCGGCATATCTGGTTGGCGGCGTCGGGCTGACATTTCAAAAAAGCGGGCCGGTCATCGTGGCGCCGATCCGCTCGGGCTTGGGCTTGCGGCTCGGCGCCAACATTGGTTACCTCAAATACACCCACCAGCCGACATGGAACCCATTTTAACGACCGCCGCGGCCGGGGGCAGAGGGGTTTGACCCCCCTGTAACGCTGTTGTGCTCCGGCAATGGCGCGATGGTTGGTGACGGTGCACTGTCCAGCTCCTAGTATCGACGTTGTGCGAATCTTGCCACAAGCAGATGTCCGCAGGCTTGACCGCCTTGCAGGCCGCCTGCATTTGCGCGAAGGCTTTGAATCTCAGGCACCTAAGCAGCGCTAGGAAGCACCGGTGATCTCCGTTCAGTCAGCCTTGCTGGTGGCTTTGGGCTTTTTTGCCGCGAGCCTGCTTGGGCTGCTCGTTGCCTCCGCTTTTTGGTCACGCGCCGTGCGGCTGACCACGGCCCGTATCAAGCAGTCGATGCCTGTGAGCGAGCCTGAGATGCGGGCCGACCGCGACCGGTTGCGCGCCGAGTACGCCATCAAGGTGCACAAGCTTGAGATGCAACTTGATCAAGCCAAGCTTGAGCGTGCCCGCCAGCTGATCGACATCAATCGCCGCGACGCCAGCATTTCGACGCTGGAGACGGATGTGGTTCGGCTCAAAGCCGATCTTGAGGAGAACCAGAACGCGCGGCGCGTCTTGGAACAGACGGTCGCCGATCGGCTGCCGCGGGTGGAAGCGCGTCTCACCGAGGCCAAGCGGTTGTTATTCAACCGCGATCGAGAAATCGCTGAGCTGACCGCGGGTGCCAGACGGCACAAGCAGGCGATGGAGGAGGCGAGTTCCATCAATGCGCAAAAGAACGCGCAGATCGAGCGCCTGTCGACGGCGCTCACCACCCGTGGCGGCCGCGGCCGTCGGTCTGGCGGCGATGGAGGTGATGCCGAGGTGGTGCTGCGCTCGGAGGTGGAGGCCTTGCGCAACAAGGCCAGCGAACAGGCCCTGCTCATCGATCGTTTGCAGCGGCGGTTGGGCACCGGCTTTCAATTGAGCGCGCCGGCCGGCGCCTCCGGCGCGGCAGCGTTGGAGGTCGACGGAGACAAGGCGCCGCGCGACATTTCCGAGGCCGAGCCGGTGGTACCGGTACGTGCTCCGGCCGCGCCGAGCGAAGCGAACACCGTGGCGTTTGAGCGCGAAGTGAGAGCACTCAAGGCACGCACCGAGGACCAGGCCGGAGAGATCGCCCGGCTCAAGGCGGCGCTTGCGACGTTTGAGCAGCAGGAGAAGACCGGCGGGCTGAAGGACACCCGCATCGCCCTTAAAGCCCGCCTCGGCTCGGCCCAGGCGCAAGCCGACCAGCAAGTGGCGACCATCGCTAAGCTCCGCGCCGAGCTGGCGGCGGCGCACGAGCGGCTCGCCCGCCAGGCTGCGCATTTCATGGGGGAAATGCGCCGCATCGGTTCGGCTCCGACGCAATCTGGCGCTGTACGCCGGCCGGTGCGCGGGGAGGAGCGGCGTACTCTGGCCGAACGCGTCGCGCAAGTCCGTGCCGTGAGCGGCGAGGCTGAGACGAGCGCCGACGGGCGTGCGACAGCAACGCGCGAGACCGAGCCCGCGCGCCTGGAGCCAGCACCAGCCACCAATGGCCACAGCGGCGACAGCGTGCCCCCGGCCGAAAAGAAGGATGCGGCCGAGGGTCCTGTCGTGGTGCCCGCTGCCGCACAATTGCCCAAAGCGGGCGACATACCGGACAAGCGACGTCGGCCGCGCCTGCTCGATCGGATCACTGGTCTGGGTAAGGGCTGACGAGCTCAGGTCTCATAACCTAGGACCTGAAGTTAAGGCCTGAGAGTTAAGGCCTGAGAGTTAAGGCCTGAAAGTTAAGGCCCTGACGGGGACGGGGACCACCCGCTAGGCGCAGACGGGATGGGATCGGTACGCAAGGGGTGGGTAGGCGACCGTGGGGCATCGCTGGCCACCAACGAGATTTGGCGGGGAAATGTGCCGGCAGCGGGAGTCGGCCAGTGTCGAGTGCACACGCTGGATCCGAGGTTGCAAATGCTGCTGAACCCCGCGCCGGGTGGCGATGATCCCACTTTGCAATTGCCGCTTGGAGTGCCGCCCGCCGAACCTCAGATGGTTGCGCCACGTGCGGTCGACGATGGTGGTGATGACGCCCTTGAGCAAGCCTCCCCGAGCACGGCCGAGCCGCCTGCACAGCGGGCGGAAGCTTTCGGGGGGCATGTTTTAGTTTCAGAGCCGATCGTGCCACGCCTGGAGGCGTTGTCGGCGGAGGCGTCTCGACCGCGCGCTGACAGGCCCTTGGACGCGCTCAGTCCCATGGCGAAAGCGCCGGTGCTCGACCTCGGGATCGAATTTGCGATCCGCGTTGCGCCCAGCGGTGGGCCGGCCAAAAAGCCAGGCGACGTGCCATCTGATGTAGCATCTCAAGCGACCAGCGATGGGGCATCTGAGCCCGGCGAGGCAGCCGCTCAAGAGAGGGGGGTGATGGTGGCGGACGACATCGCCGCTTCCGATCCCAAGCCGAGCGCCGAGCTGCAAACCCTCGCAGCCGAGCCCCATTCCCCGTCGGCAACTGCGCAGGCGTCTCGCCCGCCGAAAAAGGGCGCTCCTGGGATCGAACCGCTGGCGAGCGCGCTCGATGCAGCCGTCCAGTTGGCCGCCGATGCCAGCGTCGCTGCTGAAGCGCTGGAGAAGCTGAAGGTGTTGCTGCAACATAAGCAACAGCTTGATGGCTTGCGTTCGGTGCAACCCGTGGAGCACAAGCAACCATTCCATGCCGTACGCTCCACCCAACCGGTGATTGCTCGGGCTTCGTTGGGTGCCGAGGCATCTGCCTCCAAGGCCGATGCAATACTGCCGATGCTGCCGCCGCCTCTCCCATCCCCGCCGTTGCCCGTGCCTGCCGCCGAGGCATCCATCGCAAGGACGGGGTTGCCGCTTCTGCAGCCTCGCCGCGCGTTGTTTGAACGCCGTGGCCTTGACGTGCGCGGTTTCCTGGCCGGCTTTGCCCTGTCATGGGCGTTTGGGGTGGTGCTTTATTTCTTCATGACGGCCGGATGACTGCCGGATTTGTGCCGTTGCGGGGCGCCGTAATCTCGTGCTGCATTGCCATGACCTCGCGGCATTTTGCTGCGATGGAGCCGCCACGCTCGACGACATCGCCCTCAGCGATGTCGTGCAGCGTCTCCGCATGGAGCCGCACCTCGATGCCACGGTGACGCGCACGTCCTCTTGGGATAGGCGCGGCGGTTCGCCGTCATTTGTTCCGCTTGTCCGGTAAGATGCCCATGTGCTTGCAGATGATCGAGAGCATGATTTCGTCGGCACCCCCGCCGATGGAGCCAAGACGGGTATCGCGATAAGCGCGCGAGATGGTGGTTTCGTTCATGAACCCCATCCCGCCCCAGTATTGCAGACACGCGTCGGCGATTTCCCGCGAGAGGCGCCCGGATTTCAGCTTGGCCATGGAGGCCAACATGGTGACGTCCTCCCCCTGGATCATCAATTCTGCGGCGCGATAGGTGAGCGCGCGCAGCATTTCGACCTCGGTCTTGAGCTCCGCCAAACGGAAATGAACCACTTGGTTGTCGAGGATGGACCGGCCGAAGGCCATGCGCTCTGCGGTATATGCGATGGTCTCCTCGATCATGCGCTCCTTGGCGAGCAGCCCGGCGGCGGCGGAGTAGAGGCGCTCCTCTTGGAACTGCAGCATTTGATAGGTAAAACCCTCTCCCTCCTTGCCGATGCGGTATCTCTGCGGCACGCGCACGTCCGCAAAGAAGATCTGCGCGGTGTCGGAGGAGCGCATGCCCAATTTATCGAGCTTACGGGCGACGTGAACGCCCTTTGCCTTCATTGGCAGGCAGATGAGCGACTTGTTCTTGTGCACCGGGCCATCGGAGGTGTTGGCCAGCAGGCACATCCAGTCGGCCTGGGCGCCGCTGGTGATCCACATCTTGCCGCCGTTGATGATGTAATCGCCGCCGTCCTTGCGCGCGAAGGTCTTGATGGACGCCACATCGGAGCCCGCGCCCACCTCGGACACGCCCAAGCAAGCTACGAAGTCGCCTTTGATCGAGGGCACAAGGAACTCTTGGGCTAGCTCCTTGGAGCCGAAACGGGCGAGTGCGGGAGTGGCCATGTCGGTTTGCACGCCGATGGCCATCGGTACGCCACCGCAGCGGATGTGACCGAGGGTCTCAAGCAACACGAGCTGATAGGAGTAGTCGAGGCCCATGCCGCCGTATTGGGTTGGTTTGTTGATGCCAAGATAACCTTGTTCGCCCATGCGCTTGAAGAGTTCGTGGGCTGGGAAGATGCCGGCCTCCTCCCAGTCGTCGACGTGCGGGTTGATTTCCACGTCAATGAACTTCTTCAGGTTACGGCGGATGCCTTCGTGCTCCAGCGTGAATTGCATCGCTACCTCCCAAAGCCGTTCGCGCCCGGCGACGAACGAGACGTGCCATCGACGCTGTCGTCGATAAAGCGGGCGATTAGCGCGTGCACTTCGTAGGGCTTGCGACAGTCGACGCACCACATCGCAGACCTCGGCGGAGCTGTAGCGCGGAACCTTGGACGGACCTGCGGCAAATGGGCAACGAGTACCGGTATGTCATGCCGGTTGGATTGGACCGATGGGAATTGGGATCGAAGTTGGATTGAATGATGGCCAATCCCGCCCGGAGAGCGACTGGGAACATCGACTGGCATGCCACAGCCCGTTCGCTTCGGTGTCAGGCCGCCACGCCACACTAGCGTATTCCATCTTCGCGGTCTAAAGCGTTGCCGCTGCCGACCTTAAGCGCGGCGGCCAGCCAAGATGGTGAGGCGCTTGGTCGCCCACGGGCAGGGAACGGCAAGTTGGAGCTCCTTCAGCTCATCGTCGCCGGCATCGCGCCCGCCTGGGGCGGTCGATTTTGCGGCAACCGCAGCAATGGGGGCCTCAGGCACCTTCAGTTGGCGAACCGGAAGTGCATCACGTCGCCGTCTTTGACGGCATAGTCCTTGCCCTCGAGCCGCATTTTGCCGGCCTCTTTGGCGGGAACCTCGCCGCCCAAGCTCACAAAATCGCGGTAAGCGATGGTCTCCGCGCGGATGAAGCCCTTCTCGAAGTCGCCGTGAATGGCGCCGGCGGCCTTGGGTGCCTTGGTACCACGGGTGACGGTCCAAGCTCGCGCTTCCTTGGGTCCGACCGTGAAGAAGGTGATGAGGTTGAGCACCCGGTAACCCTCGCGAATCAGTCGGTTGAGGCCGGCTTCTCGCAAGCCCAGATCGTGCAGAAAGGCATCGCGTTCGCCTGTGGGTAGGGCTGCGAACTCAGCCTCGATCTTGGCCGAGATGACGACGCAACCGGCGCCCTCGGCGCTTGCCTTCTGGGCGACGGCCTTCGACATGGCATTGCCGTGGGCGGCGGACGCCTCCTCCACGTTGCACACGTAGAGGATGGGCTTGGCGGTGAGAAGTTGGAGCGCACGGAAGCCGGGCTCCTCCTCGGCGGTAAGCTTGGCCAACCGCGCTGGATTGCCGGCGCGCAGCAGCTCGAGCGCCTTGTCGATGAGGCCCAGTTGCGCCTTGGCCTCTTTCTCGCCGACCTGGGCTTTTTTGGCGAGCGGTTCGCGCCGGCGCTCGAGGCTATCGAGGTCGGCCAGCATGAGCTCGGTCTCGACCGTCTGCGCGTCGGCGATGGGATCGATGCGGCCCTCGACGTGTGCCACGTCCGGGTTCTCAAAGCAGCGCAGCACGTAGGCCACAGCGTCCATCTCCCGGATGTGGCCCAGGAACTGATTGCCGAGGCCCTCGCCTTTGGAGGCGCCGCGCACGAGGCCGGCGATGTCAACGAAGGTGAGCCGAGTGGGCGCGATGGCCGCCGACTTGCCGATCGTGGCCAAGGTCTCCAGGCGCGGATCGGGCACGCCGACGTCCCCGACATTGGGCTCGATTGTGCAGAAGGGATAGTTGGCGGCCTCGGCTGCGGCCGTCTGGGTGAGCGCGTTGAAGAGGGTGGACTTGCCGACGTTGGGCAGGCCCACGATGCCGCATTTAAAACCCATGGGTCAGCTCTTCTCGCGGCGCATCAGCCAGCGCTTGAGGTTCTCGGCGAGTGCGCTCGCGCGCTTGGCGTGGCGCTCGCCGGTCGCGGCCATTCTCGGGTTTACCGGCACGGGAGCTGACACGGTGGCGGGCTTGGACGTGGCGCGCGCCACATCGGTGAGAAAGCGTGCATCCTCGCCGGCGGCAAGGCGCGCGGCTGCTTCAGCGATGGCATCCAGCAGCGGTTCGAGCCAAGCGGCATCGGCTTTGGCAAAGTCATTGAGCACATGGCGCAAGACCGCTTCCTTGGCGCCCGGATGGCCGATGCCGATGCGTACGCGCGCGTACTCATTGCCGATGTGCGCAGTGATCGAGCGCAAGCCGTTGTGGCCGGCATTGCCTCCGCCGGACTTGAGCTTAAGCTTACCCGGCGCGAGATCGAGCTCGTCATGGAAGACGTAGATGTCATCCTCGCCGATCTTCAGGTAACGCAGCGCTTCGCCGACCGAACGGCCGCTGTCGTTCATATAGGTTTGCGGCTTCAGCAGCGTGACGCGTTGGCCGCCGATTTGCCCATCGCAGACGAGGCCATGAAATCGCTTTTTCCAGGGGCCAAGACCGTGTCGCAGGGCGATGCGCTCGGTGGCCATGAAGCCCACGTTGTGGCGCTGGTGAGCGTGCGCGCTGCCCGGATTGCCGAGGCCGACGAAGAGTTTCATGGGTCGTGGGGAGCGCGGCACTTGGGCGAGCCCGTGCCGGGCCTATTTTTTGCCCCTGTCGGCCCCAGGCTTGGCGGCGGCAGGTTTTGCCGCCTCCTTGCCAGCGGGCGCCTTGGCAGCCGCGGCCTCCTTGCCAGGAGCGGCCTTGGCAGCATCGCCTGCCTCGGCCGCAGCGGCGGCACCTTCCTCGCCTTCGGCGGGTGCCACGCCTTCGGCGGCGACGGCTTCGGCTCCCGGCGTGGGCTCCTCCTCGAGCTTGTGGCCGGCGACGGTGGCCACTGTGAAGTCGCGGTTGACGATGGTTGGCTTTACGCCCTCGGGCAATTTGATGGCGGAGATGTGGATCGAGCGGCCGATCTCGAGACCCTCGAGGTTGAATTCGAAGTGGTCAGGAATGGCATCGGCGGGGCAGGTCACCTCGATCTCATGGCGCACGACATTGAGCACGCCCCCGCGCTTGAGGCCGGGCGAGAGGCCCTCGTTGATGAACCGTACCGGCACATTGACGCGGATGCGTGCGCCCGGGCCGATGCGCTGAAAGTCCACGTGCACGAGCTTGTCATTGACGGGATTGACCTGCACCTCGCGGGGAATGACGCGGGTTTTGCTGCCATCCAAATCGAGATCGAGGATGGTGGAGAGGAAGCGCCCGCGCTGCATCAGATTGACGAGCTCATTGGTGTAGAGGGCGATGTTCTGGGGAGGTTCGCCGTTGCCATAGACGACGGCCGGCACCAGGGCCTGGCGACGTACCTCGCGTGCGCCGCCCGTGCCAGCGCGCGCCCGCGCATGAACCTTGATCGCATTGACCTGGGCCATTGGCTCAGTCTCCTGATGGAAAGGCAAGCGCCGCTCGGACGCATCCGCCGCAATTGCGCCGCGTTATAAGGGCGCGGTGGCCGGCGCGCAATGGGCGCCGCCCGCGACTTGGTATACACCTCAGGACACGGCGAGCGCTCGCCGTGCCGCAAAGTGCGCACAAAAGCCTGGTTGGTTGGCTGGAGGGTGGGCTGGGGCGTCGGCGGGAGCGGTCAGGGTCGACCCCAGATTCAAGGGTGTCTAGACCCTGGGTTGTCCACAAATTGTCGAGGGATTGGCGAGGATTGTCCAGTGACGGGCGAGAAGGACCCGGTGGCGAGGCCATCTGCAACCCAGGAGCTTGAGGCGCTGGAATTGGCACGCGGTCGGCTCGAGGCTGTCCTCGCTAGCGACGAGTATTGGCGGGCGCTGCGGCAGACGAGCGCCGACGACGTCGACCGCGCGGGCCGCGCGGCACGCCAGGCGCGCAATACCCGGCTTGAGATGGCCCTCGTGGGCAACGCCCACTACCAGGCCTGGAAGCACCTCAACGATGCCATCACCGCTTTGCGCGCGCGCCATGCCGGTCAGGCGTCGCCGGTGCAAGACAGCGCGCAGCCTTTGCCGAGAGAACCGGTCGGCGCTCGCGGGTCGGCGCCTGGGCCGGCTGCGGCTTCGCCGCAACGGCTGGCCGAGCGATTGGGACAGTTGGAAGGGCCCCAGATCGAGGCAATCGCGCTCCCGGGGGAAACGGCTGGGCGGGGTTTGGGCGCGGTTGCAGCCCAGGCGCGGCGCGGTCCAGGGGTTCGTCGGGACGCGCCGGAGGCCTCGGTCACCTTTGTGGTGCGAGACGGGCAGGCGCCAGCGACGCAGGCATGGGAGGCCCCACCCGACAGCATGGCGCAGCACAGCACTGCGCGCCTCGAGCGCTTGCGCAGCCTCGAGGCGCCCGAAGTGGGAGGCGGGTCCCGAGCTGCCCGGGGCAGTGATGCGGAGGCGGAAGTCACCATCATTTCCGCCGACGGGCGTCGGCAGCAGCGCGAGGCTGAGGAGGAGGCCGGCCACGTGCGGCGGTTCCGCCGTGCCCTGTCGGGGGATTGAGGCTTACTCTGTCCTTTCGGCACGCATGTTGGGCCTGAGGCAAGTTGGTTTGCTCGCTGCCGGGGTCGGAGTAGTCTCGCTGACGGGAAACGCGAGGAGGCGCCATGAAAGCTGCTGTTCTCTACGAAGTGAATAAGCCGCTCGTCATTGAAGACGTGAGCATCGGCAAGCCCGGCCCGCGCGAGGTTCTGCTGCGTACGGCCTATGCCGGCCTATGCCACTCGGACCTGCATTTCATTGAGGGGCTTTATCCGCACCCGCTGCCGGTAGTGTTGGGGCACGAATCGGCGGGCATCGTCGAGGAGGTTGGTTCGGACGTCACGTATGTCAGGAAGGGCGACCATGTCATCACCTGCTTGTCGGTGTTTTGTGGCACTTGCGAAAACTGTACCACCGGGCACCCCGCGATCTGCACCAATACCGAGGTCAAGCTGCTGCCGGGCGTTGCCAAACGCCTGAGCCTGAGAGGCCAGCAGCTGCACACCTTCACCAATCTTTCCTCTTATGCCGAAATGATGCTGGTGCACGAGAACGCAGTGGTGAAGATCCGCGAGGATTTTCCCTTGGACCGTGCAGCGTTGATCGGCTGCGCCGTCATCACCGGCTATGGTGCCGCTGTGAATACGGCCAAGGTGGCCCCCGGAGAAACCGTGGCGGTGATCGGCTGTGGCGGTGTCGGCATGGCGGCCATCAACGGTGCGGCGATTGCGGGGGCCGGGCGCATCATCGCTGTCGACACCAATCCGGTAAAGCTGCAGCTAGCGACCAAACTAGGGGCCACGGATCTCGTTGACGCCAGGGACGGTGATCCCGTCAAACGCATCAAGGAGCTGATGAAGGGCGGTGTTCACCACGCCATCGAGTGCCTCGGCACCAAGACCACGGCGGAGCAGGCTTTCCAGATGCTGGCCGCGGGCGGCACCGCTACCATCGTCGGCATGGTTCCGTTCGGCCAGAAGATTGAGTTGCACGGCTTTGACTTCCTGCGCGAACGCAAGATCCAGGGCTCATCGATGGGATCGAATCGGTTCCGTGTGGACATGCCGCGTCTAGTGGAATTCTACAATCAGCGCAGGCTGCATCTTGACGATTGGATCTCGGACCGCATCACGCTCGCCGACATCAATCAGGGCTTCGCCAATATGAAGGCCGGCAAGGTCGTGCGCAGTGTCATTCAGTTTGACGCCTGACTTGCGCGCTGCGATCGAACGAAGGCTGGCGGGCAAATGAGGCGCTGATGGCCCGGGCATCGAACGAGGCAGCGGGGATCGCGGCGCGCTTGGCGGATCGGGACGGCGTGGTACTGGGCCCTGTTGCCGAGGTGGACCCGCACTCTCCGGTTGCGGCGGGCAGCCGCCGCGAGAAGTTCCTGCCCATCACGCGTCATGCCCTCATGGATCGCCTGACGGCCGCCAATTCGTGGCCCAACGGCGACGCCGTACAGGCGCGCCGTTTCATGCGCTACCTCGACTATTGGCGCCGTCATGGCTACGCGGTGAAACTGCTCGAGCTCGAGCAGACCTACGAGCCCTTCAGTCCCGACAGCGATCTGCTGAGGACGCGCGCCTTCAGTCCCGAGGAGCGCGCGAGCATGCAAAAGCGGCTTGTGGCGCAGATGGCGTCTTTACTCGAGCAGGGCAATTTTACACGTGTCGATCCCTCCAACGTGCACTTCATCTTGACCAAGGATTCTGCCTACGGGCTCGACCTGGAGGTGGACCTCCAGGCCTTCGAGGAGATTTTGATCTACTACCGCGGCGCCACCACCATTTCGGAGTACCGGCGCGACGTGAGAAGGGCTTACATGCGGTGGCGCGAAGTCAAGATTCCCGTCTTTCAGCGCATGTTCCTGCTGTTCAAGCTCAAGCCTTTTGCTGTGCGCGTGGAAGAGGTGATGCGTGAACACAAGCTCGATCAAAAGGAAGCTGAGCGCGCGGTGCGCCGCTTGCGAGGACTGCTGCCGGCGACGGTGTCGAGCGATTACATCTACGTCAAGCTCTTCAAGAACATGCCGCGCAGCGACGTGGAGATGATCTTTCCCAACACCAAGGTGCGGTTCCGTCTGTTTGATAAGTTGAAATTCGGCGTTACGGCCGGCAGTGGTCTCGGCATGGGCGTGTTCGGCACGGTGGGCAAGGTTGCGATGGCCAGCAATCCCTACACGCTCGCTGCGGCTGTTGCTGGGCTAGGTGGTATCGCTCTGCGCCAGGCCACCAATTTCCTCAACCAGCGCACGCGCTACATGGTGGTGCTGGCCCAGAACCTCTACTTTCATGCCATGGCCGACAACCGGGGGGTGATGACCCTGCTGGCCGACCGAGCGGCCGAGGAAGACGTCAAGGAAGAGATGCTCCTCTACAGCGTACTTGCCAAGGAGCCGGTGAACATCTGCAACCTGCGCCAGGTGGACGAAGCGATCGAGCAGTATCTGAAGGACACATTCGACATCAACGTCGACTTCGACGTAGACGATGCGCTCCAGCGGCTCAAACAGGAAGGTATCGTTACCGAGCTTGCCGATGGTACGCTCCAAACCCTTCCGCCGCTCGAGGCAGGGTTGCACATCGATAAACTTTGGGATGTCTGCCTCGACAACCTGCCCGATATCACGGTGGAAGAGGGCCGCGAAATAGATGGGGTCCTCAAGCGCGCGCCTAGCTGATCTGCTACCCATCGCCCCATCTGCAGGGCTCGCCCCGTTGGCGGCTCGGGCCTCTGCGCGACCATGCTGCGCAGCGGGGCACTCAGATGCACCCAACCGCAGATTGGCCCGGCGGCAGAGGATTTGAGCTGCTGCAGGGGCTCGCCAGCGCCATGCTATTGAGCCAATCTTGCGCACGCAGCCAACCGCACCCTATGAGTAGATAAGCATGTTTCAGAGCTACGATCCCCCGGAGCCGCGCCAGACCGGCGCGGGGCGCGTTGAGCAACTGCGCCGACTGCTAGTGAACGGCGGACTTGATGCGCTTCTGGTGCCGCGCGCCGACGAACACCAGGGCGAGTATGTACCGGCCGCGGCCGAGCGGCTCAAATGGCTCACGGGCTTTTCGGGATCGGCTGGGCTCGCGGTGGTAGCGCGCAGCACTGCTGCGCTGTTTGTCGATGGCCGCTACGTCGTGCAGGCACCTGGGCAGGTCGATGGGCGCATCTTTGAGGTGCTCCAGGTCCCCGAGGCCAACCTTGAAGGCTGGCTCAGCAAGCGCCTGAAGGCGGGTAACCTTGTGGGTTTCGATCCCATGCTGCACACCCAAGCCATGGTCGAGGAGCTGGCCAAGGGCCTGCAGGGAAAGGGCATTAAGCTCGTCGCCCTTCGCGGCAAGAACCTTGTCGACCAGATCTGGGGCGCAGCGCGTCCCGATCCTCCTGTTGGACCGATCGTAGGGCATCCGATGCGCTATGCCGGCAAGGCGTCCGAGCAGAAGATCGCCGAGCTGCAGGCGAGCCTGCGCAAAGAGGGTGAGGATGCTGTTATCTTGACCCTGCCCGATTCCATTGCTTGGCTCTTCAATATTCGCGGCTCGGATGTGGCGCACAATCCAGTGCCGCTGGCCTATGCGCTTGTGCCGGCAAGCGGGAAGCCGGAGCTCTTCGTGGATCGGAACAAGCTCAGCGCCGAAGCCACCGCGCAGTTGGCCAAGCTTGCCAAAATCATGCCCGATGCGAAGCGCGCCAAGCCCGGTCCGCGTGGAGAACAACGATCGGACATCGCGGTCCGGCAGTCGCTCGATGCAAGGCTGCGGGCGCTCAAGGAAGCACCCAAGCGCATACGGCTCGACCCGGCCACCGCCTCGAGTTGGTTCTTTCGCCGGCTCCAGGGCGGTAAGGCCACCGTCGTGCGGGGAACGGATCCGTGCCTGCTGCCAAAGGCACGCAAGAACGCTACAGAGATCAAGGGTGCACGCGCCGCACACACGCGCGATGGGGCGGCCGTTGTGCGTTTTCTTGCCTGGCTTGACCGCGAAGCGCCCGGCGGCGCGCTCGACGAGATCACGACCTCACGTCGGCTTGAGGAGATCCGCAGCCAGACCCAGGCCCTTAAGGAAATCAGCTTCGATACCATCTCGGGCGCCGGCCCCAATGGCGCGATCGTGCATTATCGCGTGACCACGGCCACCAACCGCAAGCTTCGTTCCGGAGAGCTCTACCTCGTGGACTCGGGCGCCCAGTATCTCGATGGGACGACCGACATCACGCGCACCGTTGCCATAGGCGAGCCGACGCGTGAAATGTGCGAGCGCTTTACCCTGGTCCTCAAGGGGCATATCGCCATCGCCACGGCGCGCTTTCCGAAGGGTACGCGCGGCATTGACCTCGACCCGTTCGCACGGCGAGCGCTGTGGGAAGCGGGGCTCGATTTCGACCATGGTACCGGCCATGGCATCGGCAGCTATTTGTCGGTTCACGAGGGCCCACAGAGCATCTCCAGGCGCGGCATGACCATGCTTGAGCCGGGCATGATCGTCTCCAACGAACCCGGCTACTATAAAGCTGGTTCGTACGGAATTCGCATCGAGAACCTGTTGCTGGTCACCGAGCCGACAAAGGCTGCGGGTGGGGAGCGCGAGGTGATGGGGTTCGAGACGCTCACCCTCGTCCCCATTGACCGGCGCCTCGTGCTCACGGAGCTTTTGTCGGCGCCAGAGCTATCGTGGCTTGATGCCTATCATGCGCGGGTGCGGGCGATCTTGGGCTCCGAGCTCGGGGCGGCCGATCGGGCCTGGCTGGAGGCCGCCACTGCGCCGATTGGAGTATGAGCCAATCTTACGAATGCAGGTGCGCGCCTCATTGGCGTTCACGAGGGGTTGGCGGGGAGCTGCGCTGGCGTCTCTAGCGCAAGCGCATAGGTGCCGGTCGAGAAGGCGGCGTGCTTGCCATCGCCAGCCGCGCGCACCTCGCACGTGCAGAACGCGAGGGTCTTGCCCAGCCGCATGACCACTGCTTCCAGGAGCGCATCCGCCCTGCTGATCGGACGCATGTAGTTGATGGTGAGGTCGACAGTGCTGCAGGGCTTGAAGCTCCCGCTCGCAGCTGCGAGGGCGATCACCATGGCCGTATCGGCACCCGTCAGCAACGCCTGGCCACACAGGATGCCACCGACGCGACACAGCTGAGGTGCCAAGGGGATGCGCAGCTTTGCGCTATCGGTGCCCAAGGCCACGACCTTGATCCCGCTTGCCAACACCCACGGGGCAAAATTGTCGGTGAGAATGGCGTTGGCTGCGGCGATGGACAGAACGGACATGAGGCCCCCGAGGTTGCTTGCCACATCGTACCCGAACTTCCAGGGCATGTGTCGCGCCAAGCCAGTGCGGCGTTGAAGCCACATAAATTGCTTGCCCGCGCCTTGCCGCCTTTGGCGATGCCTAGACGCCGGGTTGGCTGAACGAATGTGGCAAGCCCTGGCTGCAAGATCGTCGCACTGCCGGGGACAGGTCGCCGGCTCGAGGCGAGGCCCGCATACTCGCGGCATGGGCTGTGGCTTGCGCGGTCGAAGGCCTAGCGACGACTGGGCGCGCCGACAACGCGTGGGACACGTCCCAAATTTGGACATGCGCCGCGGAGCTTTTGTGTGATCTTCTTGCCCGCCCGCAATTGGCCCAGCTAAGCTTTGCATCCGGGGAGGAACAGGCAAGATGTACCACAGGCTGCAATCGAGCACGGCGCGGCAATTGACGATGCTTGTCGCCTTGGCGTTTGGATCGGTCGGCGGCGTGGCGCAGGCGGAGGAGACGATCCGCATTGGGTTGCCGACCAAGACCTACTATCCCACCATCATCTGCGAGACGGCGCAGCGCCAGGGGCTGTTCGCCAAGGAGGGCATCAAGGCCGAGCTCACCATCTACCGCAGCGGCGGTGAGACGTTCGAAGCGGGGGCGGCGGGCGCAGCGGACCTGCAGCTCAATTCGGCCGCACTGGTTGCCGCCGGCCGCAAAAAGGGCGTGATGACCAAGGCGGTCGCCGGCGCCGCGCTTGGCTACTACGGCTGGTACTTGATGGTGAAGGCCGACAGCAAGATCGGTCAGGTCGCCGAGCTCGAGGGCAAGAGGGTCGGCATCACCGCAGCGGGATCAGGCTCAGACCTGCTCGCCTTGTGGACCATGCAAAACCGGAAGATCACCTTCACCAACGTGCCGCTTGGGGGTGGTGGCTTAGTGCCTAACCTCATCTCCGGCAACGTTGAGGCCGTTGTGCTCTATTCGCCGCTGTCTTTCAAGATGATGCTGGAAAAGCAGGGGCGCAGCCTTCTTGATTACGGCAGCGAAGTCGAACCGCATCTGAGCGGACTGTGGATTGCCACCGATAAATTCATCGCCGCGAAGCCCACCGTCCTGCAAAAGGCGCTGAACGCCATCTATGGCGCGGTGGCGTTCCTGAAGTCGAACCGCGCCGAAGCGGTCAAGATGATCGCCGAGATCGATGAAATACCCCCGCAGGTGGCCGAGGCCGAGCTCGACGGCAACATCGCCAAGCTGTTGGCTACCGGGGAGATGCAGGAGGAGTGGATGTCGCGGGCGCTTGACCTGGCGCGGCTCATCGGCATGACCGACTTGGCGCCCGTGCAGGAGACGTTCGTGACCAACTTCAGACCGGTGCCGACGCCGAACTGAGCCGACGTCGGCGGGCAGAGGGAAAGGGAAGCAATGAGCCGATCTGCCCTCATCCTCACGCGTCTGGCCCTCCTGGCCATGGTCTTGGCGGCTTGGGAGTGGTTGCCGCGCTGGGCAATCGTGAACGCTGCACTGCTGCCGCCGCTATCAGACGTGCTGGCAATGCTCGTCACCATTCTCGGGCGCTCACAGGTGCAGGAGGCAATCGCCGTGACGGCGGGCGCGGTCGTGCTCGCTTTCATGTTCGCCGTGCCAATTGGCGCCGGCGCCGGCGTACTCGTGGCGGAGAGCGAATACTTCGGCCAGATCTTCCGACCGATGCTGTTTTATGTGTTCAGCATTCCCAAGTCGATATTCTTGCCCATGTTCATTCTGGTCTTCGGCATAGGGTTTGCCCAAAAGGTAGCGTACGCGGCGTTTTCAACTGTGTTCATTGTTATCATGAGTGCGGCGGCGGCGGTGGAATCGGTCAAGGCCGACCACGTCCTCGTTGCGCGCAGTTATGGCGCCACACGAGCTCAAGTGCTGAGGCGTGTCTATGTGCCGAGCATGCTGCCGTTCGTGCTTGAGACCTTGCGCATCTCCATGATCTTCAATTTCACGGGGGTGATGATCGCCGAGATGTACGCATCGCGCAGCGGCATAGGCCAGCTGGTCGCCAGCTGGGGGGAGAACTTCCAGATGCCTCAGCTGTTCGCCGGGGTCGTGCTGCTGGCGGCGGCGGCGATCGCCTTCAATGAGACTGTGCGTTGGCTGGAGGCTCGATGCAGCGCGTGGCGAACCTGAGTGAGTTGCGCGCGGAGGCGCCGGCCGCCGCCATCGAGGTCGCGGAGCTTTCGCATGTCTACGCGGGGCGCGAGGGCAAAGTGCCGGCGCTCGAGGGCATCTCGCTGACGGTCGGTGCGGGTCGGTTTGTGGTCATCGTCGGGCCCAGCGGCTGCGGCAAGACCTCCCTCTTGATGATGATGGCCGGGTTGCGCCGTCCCACAGCCGGCACCATCCTGTGCGCCGGGCGGCCGATCGACGTGCCCGATCCCGACCGGGTCGGCGTCGTGTTCCAGGAGGCCAGCCTTTTTCCGTGGCTTACCGCGCTCGAGAATGTCGAATTTCCGCTCAGTATCCGTCGTGCTCCCCGCCCGGAGCGGCGCCGGCGCGCCGACGCCATGCTCAACCTTGTCGGCCTCGCCGGGTTCGGCGCGCGCTATCCTCACGCGCTATCGGGTGGGATGAAGCAACGCGTGTCGATCGCACGCGGCCTGGTGCAGGATCCGCCGGTGTTGCTGATGGACGAGCCGTTTGCCGCACTCGACGAGCAGACGCGCATGACCATGGGCCACGAATTGTTGCGCATCTGGTCGCAAACCAACAAGACCGTGGTGTTCGTCACGCACAGCCTGACCGAGGCCGTATACCTCGCTGATGAGGTGCTCGTCATGTCGCCGCGCCCTGGTCGCATCATCGACCGCGCCGAAGTTACGCTGCCGCGGCCGCGCACCTACGAGATGATGGCGACGGACGTGTTCGGCCGTCTGCGCGAGCGCATTTGGCAGAAGATTCGCAAGGTGACTTGAGGCCCCAATGCGACCCGCCCCCGCGACCGTCCGCCGCCTGATCCTTGTCTTGGTGCTCGTGTTGTGGGAGCTGGTGCCGCGCGCCGGCCTGTTGCCGGAGCTGTTTTTACCGTCGCTGTCGAAGACCCTGGGCGTGCTGGTGCAAAACTGGGCGGAATATGGCCACGCGCTGGCGGTGACACTCTATGAGGTGCTGTTGGCGATGCTGATTGCCTGTGGCGCCGGCATTCTCATCGGCGCCGTGGTTGGCGGCTTGTCACGGGTGCGCCAGCTGTTGCTGCCAGTCTTCTCAAGCCTTTACGCCGTTCCGATCGTCATCCTCTATCCGATCTTCACGGCCTGGTTGGGCGTTGGGTCACAATCCAAGATCGCCTTCGCAGGCGTCTATGGCTTTTTCCCGGTAATGCTTTCGACTGCCGCGGGGATTCAGTCGATTGACCAGAACTTTCTGGTGGCCGCGCGCAGCATGGGTGCCAGCTTGCCGCAGCAGATCACCCGCGTCGTTATCCCGGCGTCGATGCCGACGGTTCTGGCCGGGCTTAGGCTCGGTGGTGCACTCGCGCTGATTGGTGTGATCGTGTCAGAGATGCTGACGGCCGCGGCCGGCATTGGGTATTTGGTAAGTAAGTACCGCACGGTGCTCGACAGCCCGCGCGTGTTCGCTGCGATCTTGATGATCCTGGTTCTGTCTATACTGTTTGACACGCTGGCCCGCTTGATTGAGCGCCGAGCGCTGGCTTGGCAGACTGCCGGTCGGCGTGATCGTAGGCGGCCGGTTGACAAGGAGACCTATGCCAGCACCACGGTGCCTGCATGATTTGCGAGATCTCTCGTCGCTCGAAGGCGCCGAGAGTGAGCCCCAAGGACCAGAGAGAGCCATGACCGAGAAACTGTTGCCCACGACCGTCGTTGGCAGTTATCCGCAGCCGGACTGGCTGGTCGATCGCACCATGCTGTCGAAGACGGTGCCGCGCGTGCGCATGGATATCTGGCGAGTGGCCCGGCAATGGCTTGAGCAGGCCCAGGACGATGCCACCCTGTTGGCCATCCGTGACATGGAGCGGGCCGGCATCGACATCATTACCGACGGCGAGATGCGGCGCGAGAGCTACTCCAACCGGTTTGCCACCGCGCTGGAGGGTATCGACACGGCGACGCCGGGCCAAGTCAGGGCGCGGTCGGGTCACCACACACCGGTGCCGCGCATTGTCGGCAAGATCCGGCGCAACGGTCCTGTGGAAGTCCGCGACATGGAATTCCTGCGCGCCAATACCGACCGGGTGGCGAAAATCACCCTACCCGGCCCGTTCACCATGAGCCAGCAGGCGGTCAATGAGTTTTACCGCGACGAAGACGAGATGGTGATGGACTACGCGGTGGCGGTGAATGCGGAGGCGCGCGATCTGGAGCGGGCAGGTGCCGACATCATACAGCTCGACGAGCCTTGGCTGCGCAACGACCCCGAGGCGGCCAAGCGCGTGGCGGTCAAGGCCATCAACCGGGCGCTCGATGGCCTCAAGGTACCGACCATCGTGCATTTATGCTTTGGCTATGCCGCATTGGTTCCGGGCGAGACCAAGCCTGTTGGCTACTCGTTCCTGCCCCAGCTTGCCGACAGTGTTGCGCAGCAAATTTCGATTGAGGCCGCCCAACCCAGGCTCGATCTCGGCGTGTTGCAAGATCTGTCGCCCAAGAAGGTGCTGCTTGGGGTCATCGATCTTAATGATCAGCAGGCGGAGACGCCACAGGTCGTGGCCGAGCGAATTCGCGCCGGCCTAAAGTTCATCGCTCCTGACAAGCTGATCCCCGCGCCCGATTGCGGCATGAAGTATCTGCCACGCGCGGTCGCCTTCGCCAAACTCGGCGCGCTGAGCCAGGGTGCGGCGATCGTGCGGGCTGAGCTCTGAGCGCGCGACTGCCAAACCGAAGACGGCGCGGGCGTTTGCCAATGGGGCGCTGCCCCAATAAACTTAGGGTCCGGGCGAACCCGAGCAATTCGATCAGCGTCATGGGTCAAGAGCGCATGTCGGTTGGTTGACGCAGAACCGCGCGCAAAGCCCGGATCGCTGACGCTCCAGCACAGCCAGGCCCCCTGGCCGGTATGAAAGCGTGCAGCAAAGCCCGGCGGCGGCGATGCCGCAACCTGCGCGCGGAACGGCGGCGCTGCGCAAATGCCGCAGCTCTTTTAAGCAAGCGGCAATCTCGTCACGTCAGCTTGGAACGGAAGTCGGGCTTGCGCTTCTCGCGGAAGGCCGCTGCGCCTTCTTTCGACTCTGCCGTCTGATAATAGAGTGCCAGGGCTTGAAATCCCAGCGCACCGATGCCGCGAATGTTCTCGCTATCGGCGTTGAAGGAGCGCTTGGCGATTGCCAGGGCGGTGGGGCTCTTCTCCATCAGCTCCTCGCACCACTTGGCCACCTCGGCGTCGAGCTGGTCATGGGCTACGACCACGTTGCACAACCCCATCGCGAGCGCTTCGTGTGCCGAATAGCGGCGGCACATGTACCAGATTTCGCGTGCCTTCTTCTCGCCGACACACCGGGCGAGATAGGCGGTGCCGAAGCCTGGATCGACCGAACCCATGCGTGGGCCCACTTGGCCGAAGATCGCCTTGTCGGAGGCGATGGTGAGATCGCACAGCGTGGCAAGGACGTTGCCGCCGCCAATCGCGTAACCCGGTACCCGAGCGATGACCGGTTTGGGCACGTCGCGGATCAACGAATGCAGCTCCTCGACGGGCATACCGTTGGTGCCGCGACCTTCATAGTGGCCGACGTGCGCGGATTGGTCCCCGCCGGTGGAGAAGGCGCGATCGCCGATGCCGGTCAACACGATGACGCCGACGGCCTTATTCCAGCCGGCTTTCAGGAAGGCCTGGATCAATTCCTCGACCGTGTGGGCCGAGAAGGCATTGAGCACCTTCGGCCGATTGATGGTGATGGTGGCAACGCCCTTTTCCTCTTTGTAGAGGAGGTCGGTAAAGTCGGTGCTCATGGGTGTTTCCTGCACTTGAGTGTGGTCCCTAAAGACCACTCCAGCGCATTGCGGGCGGGCCCGCAATCGGCAATTTTGCGGGCAGGAAGCGGTAGCCCCGCGGCGCCGGTGGCAAAAGCGAGGCGACGGGTTTAGGGTCTTGAGCGAACAAGTCCGTCATGGGGCCCGCATGATCCTCACCGAAGAGCAACTGCTGATCCAGGAGACGGCTCGCAAGTTCGCACAGCAACGGCTAGCCCCGAATTCGGCGCAGTGGGAACGCCAGGCCGCCTTCCCACCCGGCATTTTCAGGGAGCTGGGCGAGCTGGGCTTCATGGGCGTAACCGTGCCCGTCGAATGGGGCGGGGCCGGCGCCGACAATGTGGCCTACTCCCTCGTGCTGCAGGAGATCGCCGCTGGCGACGGTGCGCTCGCCACTGTGGTGAGTGGGCACAATTCGGTGGGCGTCATGCCGATCCTGAACTGGGGTACGCAGACGCAAAAGGAGCGCTATGTGCGGGAGATGGCCATGGGTGCCAAGCTTACCGCCTTCGCCCTCACGGAGCCGCAGGGCGGTTCGGACGCCGCCGCCATTCGCACGCGTGCAGTGCGCAAGGGAGACCGTTGGGTGCTCAACGGCACCAAGCAGTTCATCACCAGCGGTTCCACAGCGGACATTGCCCTCGTGTTCGCCGTCACCGAGCCTGCCGCAGGCAAGCGCGGAATATCGGCATTCATCGTCGATACGAAGACGCCGGGCTATATCGTTGCGCGTGTCGAGAAGAAGATGGGCCAGAATGCGTCCGACACTTGTGAGATCCTCCTCGAAGATTGCGCGATTGCCGCCGACTGCCTGCTGGGTGAGGAGGGACGGGGTTATCGCATTGCGCTTGCCAACTTGGAAAGCGGTCGTATCGGCATAGCCTCCCAGAGCGTAGGCATGGCACGCGCGGCGCTCGAGATTGCGGTGCGCTACGCCCATGAGCGCGAGGCCTTCGGCAAGCGGATCTTCGAGCACCAAGCCGTCTCCTTCCGTCTTGCCGATATGGCAGTCGGTCTCGAGGCCGCACGCCAACTCACGCTGCATGCGGCCGCGCTCAAGGACGCCGGCCGACCCTGCCTGACCGAAGCATCAATGGCCAAGCTGTTCGCCTCGGAGACGGCCGAAAAGATTTGTTCTGACGCCATCCAAACGCTTGGTGGCGTCGGCTACATAGAGGATTTCGGTGTGGAGCGTATCTACCGTGGCGTGCGCGGCGCCAAGATTTACGAGGGGACCAACGATATCCAGCGGCTTGTGATCAGTCGCAGCTTGAATTGAGCGACGGCCAGGTATCTGCAAAGGCTTTTGGGCCGCTCACCCGAGGCTCCTTGCCGCTCTTTGAGGAGACTAGCGATGGGCAATCTGATCAATCTCGAGGTTGCCGGGCGGATTGCCACGGTTACGCTCAATCGGCCGCCGGTGAACGCGTTCAACGCTGCAATGTTTACGAGCTTCCATGCCATCTTGGATGAGCTCGGATCGCGCGGTGATTGGAGCGTGCTGCACGTCCGCTCGGCACTTGGCGTCTTCTGCGGTGGTGCCGATCTCGCTGAGATCTCCACGCGCTTCTCCGCCCCAGACAAGATGGAAGCAGCAGCGAAGACGACGCGGCCATTCCAGCAGTTGTTCCAGCGCGTTTCCGATCTAGCGCAGGTGAGCCTGGCCGAGATCGGCGGCGCGGCCATGGGTGGTGGCTACGAGCTGGCGCTCGGCTGCGATTTGCGCATTGCTGCCAACGAGGCCAAGCTCGGCTTGCCCGAGGTTGGGCTCGGGCTGCTCCCGGGCGGCGGTGGAACGCAACGGCTGACGTGGATCGCAGGGCCCGCGGTGGCTGCGCGCATTATCCTCACTGGCGACAGGGTAGACGGCAAGAGCGCGCGGGAGCTTGGTATGGTGCAGTGGGCCGTACCGCGCGCAGAGCTGGAAGCCGAAGCGAGCAAGCTGGCGCAGAAAGTAGCCAGCCTGCATCCGTTAGCGCTCGCGGCTTGCAAGGTGTGCTTGCGCTTGGCACGGGATCCTGAGCGCGACGGCTTTGCTGCTGAAACGGAGTGGACCGGCCGACTGCTCGGCACGCAAGAGACCCAACGACGCGTGGCCGACTTCCTTGCTGGGGGCCGGCACTGAGCTGATGGCCGACAATGTCCGGAGGAGATCGATGTTGCTCAAATACAAGACCGTGATGGTAACCGGGGGCGCCTCTGGGATTGGGCGCGCCAGCGTGCTGATGCTGGTCAAGGAGGGCGCACGGGTCCTGCTCGCCGACGTCAACGAGGCGGGCGCCAACGAGACGATCAGGCTTGCCGACGGAGCCTCCATCGAATTCTTGAAGCTGGAGTTGACCGACGGAACCAGTGTCGATGCCTGCGCCAAAGAAGCCATCGCACGCACGGCGGGTCGAATCGATGCTTTCGTCAACGCTGCGGGCTGGGACCGCACGCAGCCCTTCATCGAGGCGGACCAGGCATTCCTTGACAAGGTGCTGGGCATCAATCTGCTGGGCCCCTTGCGTCTGACGCGAGCGCTGTTCCCGTCCATGATCCAGCATGGCGGCGGGAAGATCGTGTTTGTGGCTTCCGATGCGGGCCGCGTCGGCAGTCTCGGGGAGACGCCCTACTCGGCGGCGAAGGGCGGCATCATCGGTTTTACGAAATCGCTGGCGCGCGAGGGGGCGCGACACAAGATCACCGTCAACTGTGTGTGCCCCGGCCCCACCGACACGCCGCTGTTCCACGCCAATCCCGAGCGCATGCGCGAGGCACTATTGCGCGCAATCCCGTTCCGGCGGCTAGCGCAGCCTGAGGATATTGCCGGGGCGATCCTCTATTTTGCGGGCCCGACAAGCGATTACGTGACAGGGCAAATCTTGAGCGTCAGCGGCGGGTTGACGATGGCGGGATAGCCCTCGCCGAGATGCAGCGCCAGTGCGTCTGGTTGGGTGCGAGCACAACAGGTCCCGATTTGGACGCCGCTCGGGTCCGAGTGAGGGTGGGGGAAACATGAACAGGGCATTCGCCGACCTGCGCGTCATCGATTTTACCACGACCATTGCCGGCCCGCATTGCACGAGGTTGCTTGCCGACCTTGGGGCGGACGTCATCAAGATCGAGGCGCCCGAGGGCGACGTGATGCGCTCGCGTCCGCCGCTGCGCAACGGAGTTTCGAGCTACTTTGGTCAACTCAACGCCGGCAAGCGCAGCGTGGTTCTTGATCTCAAGGACCGGCGGGCCGTGGTTATCGCGCGGCGGCTGGCGGAACAAGCTGACATCCTCGTTGAGAACTACCGGCCCGGCGTGATGCATCGAATGGGCCTGGATTTTGCGGTGCTTGAGCAAATTAACCCGCGGCTCGTCTACTGTTCGATCTCGGGCTATGGCCAGACGGGCCCCTCCTCGGATCTGCCGGCCTACGCGCCTGTGATCCATGCCACATCCGGCTACGACCTGGCCCACCTGGCGTATCAAAGGGGCCGCTCGCAGCCCGACAACTGCGGCATCTACGTGGCCGATGTCATCACCGGGACCTATGCGTTCGGCGCCATTGCCACGGCGCTCCACCAGCGCCAGCGCCTTGCCCGCGCTCAGCAGATCGACGTGTCGATGCTTGAGAGCATGCTCTCGCTGACACTCACCGAACTGCAGAGCGCGCAGTTCGAAGTGCCAGCGATGCCGAGCCGGCCAATTTTCGGGCCGGTGGCGACGGCGGATGGCTACCTCAACATGGCGGTGGTGAGTGAGCGCACGTTCCAGGGGCTGGCTGCTGCGGCCGGCCGTCCCGATTGGGTCAGCGACCCGCGTTTCGCCGCCTATCTGAACCGACGCGCAAATTGGGGTCGGTTGATGGATGAATTCGAGGAGTGGTCGCGCCATCGTTCGACCCCCGACTGTCTCGCCGTTCTCGACCGCCATGCGGTTCCGGCAGCTGCCTACCGCACGGTGCGTGAGGCCATGAGCGATCCCCAGCTCAGCCATCGCGGGGCGTTCGCCGTCGTGAGTGACGCTGGGGGCGAGTTCCGGGCGTTGAACCCGCCATTTCGCATGACGGCGACAATTGCAGTCGCCGGGGCACGCGCGCCAGCCCTGGGCGAGCACACCCAGGAGGTGCTCACGGCTGCGGGGTTCGACGGGGACGAGATCAAAGCCCTGTCGCAGGGATAATGGCGCGAGGGGCAAGCGCGTCGCGGCGGTAGGATCTCGATGTGCGGGTTGGGTCGAGGTTCGAAAGCCAGGTCATGCGGGAGCAACATGCGCCCTTGCGGTTGACGGATGGTGCGGGGCGGGAACCCGTGCGCGCGGCAGCGCACTATGGGCTAGCCACGGCGGCGAGCAGGCTGCGCGGAGAATAGGGCTTCTCCAGGAAGCCGATCGGATTGGCCGCAGATGCCTTGGCCCGCGCCGCAGTATCGAGGTTCGCCGACACCAGCAGCGAGCGAATGGCAAAGCGCTGCCAGATCTCGGTTGCAGCGTCGATCCCATCCCGGGCGCCGAGCAGGCGCACGTCCATCAGCACCAGATCGGGGCGCTCCCGCTCGACAACTCGGACAGCCTCTGCGGCCGAATCGGCAGTGCCGACGACGGCATGGCCGCCCGACCGCAGATGCGTCATCAGGTCGAGACGAATGAATACGTCGTCCTCCACGACGACGATGCGGTGGTTGCCCATGTAGAACCGTCTCAGTTGCTTCGTGCGCGACGCTTTTTCTCCCCAAATCTGCAGGGCAGCCGACCTCCCGGGACTAGCCCAAAGCCCCCGGCCACAGGATGCGGCCTTCTGCCGCTCGTGGCAGCACCGCGAGGTAGACAATTTGGAGGTGTGCCTTGGCGGTTGTCCACCCACTGTCTTCGCCCGGCGCGGCCAGGCCGATTTGGAGGGCGAACAACAGCGATCGAGAAATTGCAGGCAAGGTGGCGTGGTGCGGGCGGGGGGACTCGAACCCCCACAGGCATTGCTGCCCTACGGATTTTCTTACCAGCTACGGCTTTCACCGCCCTCATCTCCCGGCACCGCGCAGGGAGGCGGGTTTGTGGTCTGGACTATCCCTTCACCATGCTCCGGACCGGAGAAAATCCACCGGAGGGTAGGTGCTGCCCGTCTAGTCTCTACACCTTCCCGTCGCAACGGCCTAAGCGAGGCCGCCACTTTGGGCTTGGCTCGGGATTGCCACGAGCAAGGTTTCCCCGAGTTTGGGCAGTTCTGCATCCGGGGTTTCCCCTGGAGCACTCAAGTTGTATCCCAAGTCCGTTGCGTCTACCGCTTTCGCCACGCCCGCGTGACCCGCCCTCTATATCGTTCCACGTTGCGCCATGGAAGGAGGAGCCCGATGAGCAGGATTACCGGCTATCACGCCCACGTCTACTTCGATGCGCCAGACCGCGAAAGGGCGGCACAGCTTTGCGCCGAGGCCGGCCGCGTCTTTCCGCTAACCGTCGGACGCATGCACGACAATCCGGTCGGCCCGCACCCGCGTGGCAGCTGCCAGCTGGCATTCGATGCCAGGATGTTCGGCGACGTCATTCCATGGTTGATGGAGCGCCGTGGCGGCCTCACCGTCTTTGCTCACGCACAGACCGGGGATGCCAAAAAGGATCATACCGAGCACGTCCTCTGGCTTGGTTCCTCGGAGCCGCTCAACCTGGCGGCGCTCTCCTAGCGGGCAGGCGGCGCGCCGCTTTGAGGGTCTTCCGCGCGGCGGCTCAGCAGCAAGGCGCGCCAATGGCCGATCTGTATGGCGCAAGTTGCGGTCCGGGCTCGGAGCTGATCATGGGGCCAGGGCGAGGAGCGCCAGGGCTAGGCCAGGGCTAAGCCAGGGCTAGGCCAGGGCTAGGCGGTTGAGCACAAAGATTTGCACGAGGATCGCTGCGACGATCACTTTGCCGAGGTTGTTGGCTGCGCTGGAGAGCCATGGCGGAGGGCCCGGGGCGGCATAGCGTCACTTTCGTTCCTCGCGACGGACCAGGCGCCTTGTCACGGCTTCGTCAAAAGTTCCTGGCAAGCAGCGCCGCACGGCTCGGCCTGTGGGGGCAGTGCGGCAGCCGCCGTCCTGCCTCGCGACCTTGAGGGTATCGCCGCGCCAGTCGGAATGCAGGGGGGTGCAGTCATGGCCGAGCCTTCACCGCCGAGCCCTGAGGTCGTCGTTCTGATCGCAGGATTGGTGCTTTACGTTTTCATCTGGTTTGCCACGCGCGACCTGTCGCGCGTCGGCAAGATATTGGCGAGGCTCGCACCACTGGGCCTCGTAATCCCCATAATGGTCTATCTTTCGTCGTGGTCGGGCACGCGACCGGATGGCACGCCCACGGCGCCGACGATGAGCCAAGCGCCGCCGGTGGGGCGTGGCAGCGATCGGGCTGAGAAGGAGCAGCCTGGCAGTGGCGCTGATCCATCACACGACCGCGAGCGGCAGCAGGCCGCGGGCCGTGAGGAGACGAGCCGGCGCGTTGTCATGGCCGAGGAGGCAGAGCGCCGGGCGCAAGCAGAGGCGCGCCGGACAGCTGAACAAGCCCAGGGCGCGCAACGGCCTGCCGAGGTGCTTCCAGGTGGAGCGCAAGCCCCCGCCCCGTCGACGGCGGAATCGCGGCCCGCGCCCGGGCTGTCGGAGGCATCGCCACCGCCCGCTGTGGCTGCGCAACCGGAAGGTGCCTGGGACATCGTACCAGTCTTCTACGGTACCGATCGTCAACGCACGGAGGAACCCAAGCGTATCTCCTATGGCGCCGAACGCGCGCGCAGGCTCGAGCTCGGGCGCGCGTTGGTGACGGTGCCAAAGACGCACCAGGTCCCTAACATCGAGCGGCCGTTCGCCGTCCGCATCCCATTCACCAATATCACCCTCTACGAGCAGGACGAGGACCCCAAACAGCATTTCACGTTGCGCGAGCTCAAGGCGTTGACGCGTGAGCAATTCCTCGAGCTGGTGCGCGAGCGCATCAGCGGTAGCGTTGCTTTCAAGGACCAAGCGGTGGTGTTCGTGCACGGCTACAACACCGCTTTCGAGTATGCCGTCTTCCGCACCGCCCAGATGGCCTATGATCTCAAGTTCGATAGCGCTTCGTTCCTCTACAGTTGGCCCTCGGAAGCTGGCCTAACCGGTTATGGTTACGACCGGGAGAGCTCAGAGCAAGCCGAGCCCTATCTGCGCGAATACCTAGAGCTGGTTGTGAAGGAAACGGGCGCCAAGAGCGTCAGCGTAATCGCGCACAGCATGGGCAACATGCCACTCCTGCGCGTGCTGCAGGCATTGGGGCCCAGCCTCCCGCCGGGCGTGCAACTCAACCAGATTATCCTGGCGGCGCCGGACGTGGACCGTAACCTGTTTGAGAACCTGGCGGCAAACATCATGCAGTATGGACGCGGTGTAACGCTCTATTGCTCCTCCAATGACCGCGCCATGGCTGCCGCGCGGCGCGTGGCGGGCGGCGTTCCGCGTGCCGGGGACGTGCCGGCCGACGGGCCTATCGTTTTGGCCGGCATCGACACCATCGACGTCAGCCAGACGAGCACGGATTACCTGGCGCTCAATCATTCCTCGTACGCGGAGACCGGAGCGTTGCTGAACGACATTGGCTTGTTGTTGCAAACAGGCGAGCGCCCGCCGGAGAAGCGTATCCCCATTCTGCAGCGCATCACCACACCTAAGGGCGATTTCTGGCGCTATCCGCTCATCCCGCGCTGAGTTGGGTAGGGCTGGCGAGGCTTCGTGAAGTCCGCCGGTGGGGCACCGGTCCCTCGGCGGTTGCGCCCACCAGGATCCGGGCGGCGCCATCGTTGGTTCGCCGGGCCGCTGCCCCCAAGCCCGGCAGCCGACCCGCGCCCGTCAGTGTGCGACCTGCCCTCCCAGCGCGATGCCGAACAGATCGCGGTAGCAGCGCTCGCCCTTGGGTGTGATGACAACAGCGCGCGTGGTATCGATGCGCCGGATCCAGCCGTTGGCCAGGGAGAGGGAGCACAGCGCCGCGCCGACGGCGCCGGCCAGATGTGGGCGCCGCTCGCTCCAATCAAGGCACGGTCGGCACAACACCCGGCCGCGCGGGCTCGTGCTGCGTCGAAGCATTGGATCAACATCGATGCCGAGCCGATGCAGCAACGCCATCCCGGCATCCGTCATCAACCCGGCGTCGTTTGCGAGCTCAACCTGGCCACCGGCCACGAGCGCGTCCGCCAGCGCTACGCCGAGGCGACCCGCGAGGTGATCGTAGCACGTGCGAGCCGCGCGCAGAGCGGCATCGCGCGGACCAATGGTGAGCTTGCGCTTGGCGGGTTGCGGGCGGGAAGCCACCAGCATGATGCTCTCCATCATCTGCGCCACGGCGGGTGAGGCGAGACGATGATAGCGGTGCCGTCCCTGCTGATGGACGGCAAGCAGTCCCGCCGTGGTCAATCGCGCGAGGTGGCTGCTGGCGGTCTGAGGCGTGATGCCGGCAATGTGGGCGAGCTCGGAGGCCGTGAGCGCGCGTCCGTCCATCAGCGCCTGCAACATACCAGCGCGGGCGGGATCGCCCGCGAGCGCGGCCACTTCTGCGAACATTGCGTTGCTGGCCATTGGCTGAGCTCCTGCGTTGAGGGTCCTCATCCTAGGCGTTTTGGCCGTGCGACGCTTCGGTGGTGGCCGAAATATTTGCGTCAGCGGCGGAGCCGAACCGTGACCGGCCGCTTGCACCTTTGCGACACACCAGCAATTTGGAAAGGTAGGCGATCGACACAGGGCCCGGGCTTAGGCCTGCGGCACTGAACATGCCGGTGAGGTCGTCCATGGCATAGCCGCGGTAGTAGGGCTCGTGAAAGCGGGCAGGAAAGCCCTCGATGAGGCCGTCCCAGGCCGGCCTGTCACCCATCTGCAAGCTGTCGAGGAAGACGAACATGCCGTCAGGTTTGAGGATGCGGGCAATTTCGGCCGTCACCTGTCTGCGCACATCGGATGGCAACTCGTGGTAGAGGAAGATGCACGTGGCGATGTCGATGCTGGCATCGGGCAGCGGTATCCTTTCGGCCGCCGCTTGTATCAGCTGGGCGCTGCGTAGTCCGCCAAGATGCCGCCGCGCCTCATCGAGGTAGGCGCGCGACAGATCGAGGCCCTTAAGGCCCATGGCCGGATAGGCGAACCGCAGCTGGCGCAAGAACCGTCCGGTGCCGCAGCCGATGTCGAGGAGAGTGACCTGGCGTTGGTCGCATCCGCGCATGAATTCCGCGATCGGGCGCAGTGCCGTGCGCCGCATGGGACCGGCGGCGCCCATGAACAGGGTTTCGACTTGCATGTCATAAAGGCGTGCCGAGCCCTCTGAAAGGTAACCACCGGTTTGGAAATGGAAGTCCTGAGCGTAGTAGTCGGGGACGGCGCTGGCGGCAGCTTCGGCCTTGGCGGTTGTGACATGACGGTCGGCCCGACGCCTGGCAACCCTGGGAAGGTCGATCAACATCTCGCGCACGCGCAGCAGATGGCCCACCGCGGATCCCGCCTCATCCTCGATGGGCGGAT
Organism: Hyphomicrobiaceae bacterium; assembly: GCA_036558085.1. Classification (GTDB taxonomy): domain Bacteria; phylum Pseudomonadota; class Alphaproteobacteria; order Rhizobiales; family Hyphomicrobiaceae; genus AWTP1-13. The sequence goes on along the minus strand of DATBGH010000051.1, from coordinate 73,414 downwards.
AGAGGCCGTCGCCCACCGCCAGGGCGTCGCTTAAGAGGAGCTGCGCCTGATCGGCCAAGAGCTCGCGCAGGGCCGGCACCGGCCCGACCGGCTGGTATTGGCTTTTGAGCGCAAGCTGGCCGGTGCGCCAGTCAACCAGCCGGTTGAGTGCGAAATACCAACCGAAACGCAGCGATTGAGCCGCCAATTGCGTTGCCATGCCAAGGTTGTCACGCATCGCTCGCTCCATGGCGCCGCGGCCGATCGAAGAGAGAAGGTTGGCGCACTGTTGCAGTAGGCTCAAGACGACAAATGAGTATCATGTCGCACATGGGACTTGCCGGATGTGTCCCTCGCCTCACCAACCATTGGAACGCGATCAGATGCCAGCTCCCTCCAGCGACGTCGCTTTCACGCCCTCGGTCAAGGCCGTGCAGGAGAAGCGTGGGTCGCGCTCGCACTTTGCAAAGATCGAAGAGACGGGCGGCTGGCGCACGGCAATTGCCGCCGACCTCGCCGCTTTCCTGGTCGACGCGCGATCGTTCTACCTCGCCACCGCCAGTGCAAACGGTCAGCCTTACGTGCAGCACCGGGGGGGGCCTGCGGGCTTCCTGCACGTGCTTGATGAGCACACGCTGGGCTTCGCCGATTTCAAGGGCAACCGGCAGTTCATCACTACAGGCAACCTGGCGGAAAATGCCAAGGCCTTCATTTTCGTCATGGACTATTCCCGCCGTCGACGCGTGAAGCTCTGGGGGCGCGCCCGTGTCTTGGCAGGCGAGGAGGGGCTGCTCGCGCGGCTCTGGCCGGAGGGCGACCAGGCACGCGTCGAGCAGGTCATCCTGTTTACGGTCACAGCCTGGGACACCAACTGCGCCCAACACATCCCGCAGATGTTCCATGCCGAGGATGTGGGGCATACCCTCCAGCAGTTCCAGGCCCGCATTCGCGAACTCGAAGCTGAGGTGGCCGCGCTCAAGAGCGGCGGAAGGAGCTCTGCCTGAGGCCGGCGCGAACGGGCCGTCGGCGGTTTGCCGCCCATGCGAGCTCGCCAGTGCCGGCGGCTGTCACTTCGACGATGCATGGCCGCAGAAAGCGACCGTAGACCTTGCGGACCGAACGTGTGAGGACCGCATCGGCGGTCTGCCGCTGCTGCTCTAGACCGCAAGACGAGGACGTGTGCGCGGGTGACGGCCGGCACCGCGCCAAGCCGTCGTCGCCACAGGCGGCACGCTCGAGGCAGAGGTGGTTTGCCTTGGACTATCGCAGCCGCCGGGCGATGAAACGGGCCAGCGCCGGCCCGGCGAGCAGCACGACCAGAAGGCGCAGGGTCTGTAAGGTCATGATGAAGGACAGATCGGCTTGGCTCGACGCGCCGATGATGGCGATGGAGTCGACCCCACCTGGACAGGTCGCGAGGTAGGCGGTCATCGGATCGATGCCGGCCGCCTCGACGAGGACGAACGCAAACAGCGCACAGATGCCAATGACGGCGCAGATCGAGAGCAGGATCTGGGGCAGGACGCGCGAGGCGTGGATGAGAATATCCCGCGTGAAGCCGAGGCCAACGCTCCAGCCGAGAAAGGCATAGCCCATGGCGAGCAGCCACTGTGGCAGCGTGATGGTGACGAGGCCTAGGCCCTCGAGCACCGCGCCCATCGTCATTGGCACCAGCAATCCGCCGGCCGGGATCTTGAGCCCGAAACCAATTGCTCCGCCGATGCCGGCGATCATCAGCGTGAACGCGAGATGCCACCAATAGAGGACAGGAAGAACTGGTGTGCTCGGCGCGGCGGCGGCGATCGGGTGGACCAACCATTGTCGCGCTACGGCCGAAGCTACCGCTGCCACGAGCACGACGCGCAGATACTGCATGAGCGCGACCAGACGCGCATCGGCACCGAACGCACCGGCCATCAACATCATCACCGAGGCGCCGCCGGGTGCTACGCCCCACACCGCTGTCGTTCCAGGCAGCACCTGCCATCGGGTGAGCAGCCAGCCGAGTGCGGTTGAGGCAGCGACGATGCACAGAATGACCCCAAGAAACAGCGGCCAATCCTTGAGAAACCGGAGCACGATGTCCCCGGTGATGGCGCGCGCCACCAGGCAGCCGACGATGGTTTGGGCGGCGAAGACAGGTAGGCGCGGGGCGTGGATCGTGCCGCCGTTGCTGCCCACGAGCATGCCTGCGATCATCGGGCCGATGAGCAATGCGGCAGGCAAGCCCATCGTCTCGAGCAGTCCAGCGAGCGGCACCGACATGGCCACCAGGAGCGTCCACTGCGCCAAGGGCGAGTGCTGCAGACGAGAGCGCAGGCGTGGAAGGATTGGCTGTGTCATGGCTGGTACGCGTTGGAGGAGGCCTCGATGAGCCGCTTCCGCGGCCCATGGAATTTGCAAGCGAGGACGCCTCCCTTGTCGCGTACGCATGGGCTCTGGCTCGATACCGCCACGGCCTTATCGACAGGTGTAGCAGGCTGCGCGCCCTGACGCGACCACGACTGGGATTGCGATGCCGCGAGCAATTGAGATCGCTACTGTGCCAACGCGCTGCCGCGCCGAGCATACCCAAGGTTGCTGAGCCAAACTCGAGCGCCGCTCACACCATGCGCGCGAGGATAAATAATGCCCGGCACTTGCCGATGAACTCGGCGGGTTCGATCGAGGCGCGCGCGAGGAGGCCCGTGACGAGGCGGAACATCACGGGATATGCGTCGGCGCATTTCGGGGTTGAACTGCCTCAGCAGGCCATGGCGGTGAGGGGTCTGCAAACCGCAGCCGGGCAAGGGCGAGCGGTGGCGACCAACGTGGCGAAGCCGACGGTGGTGGCGCCCGCGGCACAGTGGACCACGCGGGCACCTCTCGAAAGGGGCAACTGTCGAAAGACCATCTCCGCGTGGTGTCGGCGCGAGTGGTCCGCTGGCGGATAGAATCTGCGCGAGCCGCTCGGCGAATTGGGCCGCTTGCGAGTTGAGGCCGGCGGGGCTTTGGCGCGATGGCTGCGCTGCCGGTGACGTTGACGAGGGCCTTCAGAGTGCGGTCCTCATGGGGAGGGCTCAGCCAGGCGCGCCGCGACCCTGCGGCGCACCAGTTCGGCCACGCCGGCCCACGCCCAACTGCGACCGGCGTCGCCTTTCAGGCTGTGCAGGGTCGAGAAGAACTCCGCGACTTCGGCGGCCCAGGCGCCGTGCCGGCCTTCCAGAACGACGACCATGGCCTCGACCTCGCCCGGCGTGGGTGTTGCGTCCTCTTGGAAATGCCAACCCGATGCCATTTTTGCGACCCTGGCCATGCGCTCGGCGCAGAAGAGCAAGATTGGCGCCAACAGGCCCTCCCCGGTGGTGGGGGCATCGTCAGGGTTAAGGGCTTGCCATCCTCGCGCCACAACGGGGCCGGCGAGACAACCACCGACCGCGGGTGCAATGGCTTTGCTCTTGCCGGTACGGGTCGGTCAGATCCCCCGGCCTTCGGTGTAGCCGTCCGTATGAGGCAGCTAGCGTGCGGCTGCAGCCGAAGTCTTTTGTGCCGATTTGGCCTTTTTGGTCGGCGCCTTGTTGGCCTTGCCTGTCTTTTCCGAGACAACCTGCCCGGTGCCCTTCTTCTTGTGCACTTTCGCCACCGCGCGGCGGCCACCCGTGCCGCATTCGTAGGAAATGACCGCTTGCCGCATGGTCATGGGGCCCTTGGCGTCGTCAGCGACCGGCATCGTCTCCAAGGTGGCGGATTGAAAGAGCTGCTTCCACGCCCAGGTATTGAAGCCGTGCTCCAGCAAGTTTGCGGCACGCACTGTACGTTCGCTCCCGGTGGCCTCGCCGAGCACGACGGCAATGAGCTTGTGACCGTCTCGGGTGGCGCTGGCCACGACGTTAAAGCCGCTGTCGCATATGAAGCCGGTCTTCATCCCGTCGGCGCCGGTGTAATTGGTGAGAAGGCCATTGTGGGTATGCAATCGGCGCTTGCCAACCTTCATCTCCAGCATCGACCAAATAGGCGCGTGCTCGGGAAAGTCGCGCAGCACGGCCCTGGCGAGCCGGGCGAGGTCGCGCGCGGTGGTGACCTGCTCGGGTGCCGGCAGGCCGTTGGCGTTGACGAATTTGGTACGCGTCATGCCAAGTCGAGCCGCGGTAGCATTCATGCGCTCGACAAAGGCCTCTTGCGACCCGGAAACCGCCTCGGCCAGCATCACGGCGACGTCGTTGGCCGATTTCACGATCAGCGCCTGCAGTGCCGTTTCCACGGTCATTTCGGCGCCTACGGGAAGGCCCACCTTGCTCGGCATCTGGCTGCTGGCGAGCTCAGAGCAGCCGATCTTGCTCGCCAACGTCAATTTGCCCTCTTTCAGGGCTTCGAAGGTGACGTAGGCGGTCATGATTTTGGTCAGCGACGCCGGGTGCCATTGATTGTCGGCATCCTCGCTGTAGAGGACCCGGCCGTCGGCGGCATCAATGAGCAGGGCCGGGCCGGCCGGCGCGGGCGTTGATAAAGCGCTGAGAACGGCGGCCAGGGCAAATGCTGTCAATCGAGCCAACATGGATCCTCAAAGGACAGTTGGGAGCGCATCGACATGGGTCTACCTGCGCTTACAACAGTTCGGGAACCGTCGCCATCGAGCAGGCACCCATGGCCGATGTTTAGCATGGCCCAGTGCCCTGGAAACCCCAGCGAGCGGCAAACCCCGTGGGAGTTCGAGATGAGGGGAAGCTGGCCATGGAAGTTCGAGGTGAGCGGCTCCCCTGGGCTAATTCGCGGCAGTGGTGTCCGGCTTCAAGTAGACGTCGACCCGCATGCCGGGCAACAGCGGCGGTTGGCCGACGAGATCGATCATGATCTCCAGCATGTCGACGTCGGTGGGCTTGCGCGGCCCGCGCTGGCCGATGCGGCTTGGCCCTAGCGCTTGCCCGAGCGAGGCGACCTTGCCGTCGAAATCCTTGCCCGGGAAGGCGTCAGAACGAATGACCGCCGCCTGGCCGACCCGCAATTTGCCGATGTCGCGCTCTTCGATCTCCGCCCTGACCCGCAGCGAGGTGAGGTCGCCGAGCACGACCAAAACATTCTCCGGTGAGGGCGCCACGACCTCCCCCGGCTTGGCCGTGACCTGCAGTGCCGTGCCGGACGATGGCGCCCTGATGCGCGTACGCTCGAATGCGGCTTCGGCGGCGGTAAGCTCGGCGCGGGCGGCGGTGAGCGCCACCTCAAGCCGGCTGGGCGCTGGCAGTCCATCAGCCGACAGCGCCTTGCGCAGACTGGTACGTGCCTGCTCAAGTCGCTCCTTGGCCTTGTTGACTGCATCGCGTCCCTTCTCAACGTCGGCGTCTGCCCCACCCTGGCCGCTACGGCGCGCCTTATAAACGCGGTCGAACTCATCGCGGTGCTGCGCGAGCTGGCGCTCGGCGCTGGCGACTTGATCCTCGGCAGATCGCCGGTCCTGCGCCGGCTTGCCCGTAGACATCTCGCCGTTGTCGCGCTCGCGTTTGCGTACCGTGGCCTCCGCGAGTGCGGCATTGACCCGGCCGATCAGCTCCTCATCGTCCAAACGCACGAGCGGATCTCCCGCGACGACCTTGTCATTGAGGGTCACCAGGACCTCGGTGATACGCCCTGGCATCGGCGCGCCGACCCGGATCTCGCCCCCCATCGGTTCAACGCGACCTGCCGCGGAAGCCGCCCAACCGTTCTTCGTCGCGGTCTTCGGCCTGGTGCTGTCGCTGGTCGCCTTGGCAGTATCGAGGGCCGGCTTGGCGCTAAACGTCTGCGGCACGTAATAGCCGACGCCAAGAGCAAGAATGGCGGCAACAATCAGCATGTTGAGTGAAGAATCGCCCCTAGGCATTGGCCTTGCGCTTTCTGTTGCGTGCCAGCTGGTGCACCGTCTCGACGCCTTCAGCGCGGCGCTCCTCGCCAACGATGAGGCCGTCTTCGATGCGCAGCACGCGGTTGGCGAATGGGATGGTTCTGGGGTCGTGGGTGACGGCGAGCACGGCGCGGCTCGCGTCTTTGGCGATTTCGGAGAGGAGCTGCATTACGGCCACCCCGTTCTCGCTGTCGAGCGCTGCCGTGGGCTCATCGGCAAGCATGACGGAGGGTGCCCCGACGAGGGCACGGGCAACCGCGACCCGCTGTTGCTCACCACCGCTGAGGTTCGCAGGATACGATCTTAGCTTGTGGCGCAGTCCCACCTGCTGGAGCGCCCGCTGGGCGCGCACCACGGCGTCCGAGCCACGCTCGCCGCGCACGTCGAGGGCGATGCGCACGTTCTCTTCGGCGGTCAGGGTGGGAAAGAGATTGTAGGACTGGAAGATGAACCCGACGTGGCGGCGCCGCAAGCCCGCAAGCGCCTCAGGCGACAGTCCCGCCGTCGGATGCGAGGCAATGGTGAGCGTGCCCTCGGTGGGCGTGAGGATGCAGCCCAGGATCGACAGCAGCGTCGTCTTGCCGCTTCCCGAGGGCCCCATGAGCAGCGTCAACTCGCCGGCGTTCAGCGTCAGGCTCACGCCCTTAAGCGCACGCGTCTTGCGCGCGCCGTGGCCTAGCTCCTTGACGATGTTGCGGGCTTCCAGCACGACGTGATTGCCGCCCGGCGCAAGGCTGGGCGCAGTCAGGGTGCTTGTGCCGTCTGCGCTCATCGGTTGAATACCACGGCTGGATCGATGCGCATCACCTTGCCGATGGCAGACAGCGCGGAGACGGCGCACATGGCGACCGTCAACGCCAGCAACAAGGCAGCCAGCGACGGTGTCATCACGATCGGCAGGGCTGTGCGCTCGCTCAGGTAGACCACGGTCAGGGCGATCACCATGCCCAAGGCATATCCAAGCACTGCGCTCAACGCCGCCTGCGCCAGGATCACCCGGTGAATATAGCCCGAGGAGGAGCCGAGCGCACGCAAGGTGGCAAACTCGTTAATGTGGTCCTTGGTACTCGAGTAGAGGGTCTGCGCCACGATCACTGTGCCCACGACGAGGCCTAAAATGGCACCCCCGATCAGAGCGACCCCCGCGCCGGTGGCGAACAGCCAGTGGTTCAAACTGCGGTCGCGAAATTCGGCCTTGGTCAGCACTTCGCTATCGGGCACCTTCTCGCGCAGGAGGTTGCGCACGGCTTCGGGATCGGCCCCTGGCTCCAGCTTAACCAACACGTAGGTGATCATGTCGGCGGGCATGTCGAGCAGGCTGCGTGCGCGGTTGGTGGTGGTGAAAACGTAAGGTGATACCGTGAACGAGCGGATACCGTCGGTGAAGCCTGAGATGCGCACGCGCGAGGCACCGATCTGGGCAGTATCGCCGACGCTGCTGACACCTAGGTCTGTCAAGTAGGTCTTGTCGATGATGACGGCATCGCGCGCGCCAAGGCCTGAGACATCCCCTTCAACGACATTCCAGGGTCGCAAGCCCCCGTCCTCCGCATCGGAGCCGATGACGACGACGAGCGTCGATCCGCCCGATGGCTTGCGCCAGTCGGTAAACGACACGATGAGCGGGACCGCCTTGGCGACACCGGGGACGGAGAGGGCGGTGAAGCGTTCACGCGCGTTAATCGGCTGCCCCTCCTCGAAGTTCTTGGTGCCGTAGGCCATCACCCATAAGTCACCCTCGGAACGCTCGATCATGGCCACGATGATATTGCGGGCGCCGAGGTAGAGGCCCAGCTGCACGGCAACCAGCACGATCGAGAACAGAATGCCCACCATAGTCACGGCGAGCCGAATCCGATCGTGAAACAGGTTGCGGAATGCCAGCGTGAACGTCATCGCGGCGCTGTTCACCAAGAGGGTCGGGCGCAACGGCGCCCGCAGTGGCCGGCGACGGTCGACCAATTGGACCAGTGGGGGGATCTTACACCTTCAACGCCGCCGCGAGCCCCGCCCACTAACGTGAAGTGATTATATAGGATTTTGTGCCGAGCAAGGCGGACATCCTGCCGCCCACCCTCGGCGTTGAGCCAATGCGATGCGATGGTCCTTGCCTCCGCTAGAGCCCGATTGGGCGAGACAACGCTCCTGGGTAAGACCTCGAGCGCTTCACTTTGCCCCATGCCTTCCTCGGCCTTCCACGACATCGGGTCCCACAGCCTGGACGGGCCATCTTGCGAGGTGATGCATTGCTTTGCGGGCTCGGTACCGGCCGGGCACCTGCCGCCACGGCCCGGCGTTCTCACTCGCCACTGATACCTCGGATCATCCTGGCGGTCTCGCCCTTGGCAACGATTGCATCTTCAAGCCAACTGACGAACCGGCCGGTGCGCTCGGCGACCAAGTGGCGCTGCTGATCCAATGTGACCATGTGATAGCTGTCATTGAGGACCAACGTGTCCACCAGCCCGCCTAGACGCGCTTGCAGATAGTGGGCGTTCCTGAGGCTTGCCATGTCATCGTGCCGAGGGTGCACGATGAGCGCGGGCTGGCGCACCGAGCCAAGCTCGCGCTTCACCAAAGAGACAAGGGCGTTGAAGTTGGCAAAACAGCGCAGCGGCGTGCTGAAAGTTCCAGCCAGCGTTGCGTCTCCACTTTGCATGCTGGAAACGACCAGGGCGCGAACGCGCTCGTCCTTGAGGCCGTAGGGCTCACGCTCGGTCAGTTCAAGCTCAAATCGAATCGGCGACGGGCGAACCCAGTGGAGTGGTCGCGAATACCAGGGCATCGACCAGCCGTCGAGCCTGAGCGTTGGGGCGTAGAGCAACAAGCCATGCACCCTGTCGGGCCGCTTGTAAGCGAGATGCGTGGCCAGGATGCCGCCCATGGAGAGGCCGCCCGCAACGATGATGTCGCAATCTGAACGCAGCCGGTCGTGGGCGGCTTCCACGCTTTGGTACCACTCCTGCCAGGTGGAGCGCCGCAGCTCTTCGGGGGTGCCGCAATGGCCGGTGAGCTGACAGCAATGCACGGTGTGGCCGGCGTGCGCGAGCGCGTGGGCGATGAAGCGAAGCTCAATAGGCGTGCCGCCGAGGCCATGCACCAGCAAGACACCGAGCCGTCCACCCCGAATGTACTGGCTACGGTCGGGGATCTGCCGCCCATCCTGTTTGGGTAACTCCCCGCCCACCCTTGGCTCCTTGTCGTGTTCAGTCATTGCTCATGCACATCCGATTTTGCATATCCGATTTGTCACGTGCATCTCTCATATGTCGATCTGTCACGTGCCGAACTCTTACAATCCGTCACACATCCCATCGCGATCTGCCACCTCTCAGCACCCACCCGCCGTTTCACTCCCACAATCCCCGATACGCGCGCGTTGGGCACGAGCACGCTCAAGGTATACCGCACGGGCGCAGCTTGCCTTTGGTTCCCCATCTGGGCGGCAACAGCAAATCGCTCTGTCGGATGGCTTCCTCGATGCCAAGAACCCCGATCCGACCACGCGGGTTCCCAACATGTCCGCCTGAAGTGCCAGGACGGCCAAGCGCGAGCTGCTCTCACTCTCTGCTGACCCGATGCAGAACTTGGTCGAGCAGTTTCAGGCTCAAGTCCATCTCGTGTTTGGTGATGTGCAGGTTCGGCGCGAGCGTCACCACATTCTTGTAATAGCCGCCGATGTCGAGCACGAGACCGTAGGTTGTGCCGTCGACTTCGAGGTCGCCCTTGAGCCCTTCATCCACCATGCGGTCGGTTATGGCCTTGGAGGGCGTGAAGCCGTCGTGTGGCTCGCATATCTCCATGCGCAGCGCCATGCCCAGGCCGTCCACGTCGCCGACGATCTTGTAGCGCCGCTTAAGCTCGTTGAGCCCCTCGAGCAGGTAGGCACCCTTCTCCATCACCATCGTTTCGTAGTCGGTCTCGTCCATCATCTTCATGGCCTCAAGCGCGACTGCGGTCCCCATCGGGTTGGCGCTGAAGGTGGAGTGGGTTGAACCCGGAGGGAAGATCTGCGGGTTGATCAGTTCTTCGCGAGCCCACACGCCGGCCAAAGGATTGAGCCCATTGGTGATGGCCTTGCCGAACACGATGACGTCAGGATTGACGCCGAAGTGCTCGATCGAAAACAGCTTGCCGGTGCGGTAGAAGCCCATCTGGATTTCGTCCACAACCAGAAGGATGCCGTGCTGGTCGAGCACCCGCTTCAACTCTGGGAAGAAGTTCTTGGGGGGGATAACGTAGCCGCCCGTGCCTTGGATCGGCTCCACGTAAAAGGCGGCAAATTCGGCCTGGCCAACCTTTGGGTCCCAGACCCCATTGTATTCGCTCTCAAACAGGCGCTCGAACTGCTTCACGCAGTGGTGGGCGTATTCTTCCTTGTTCATGCCCTTAGGGCCGCGGAAGTGATAGGGAAACGGCACGAAGTGCGCCCTGTCACCAAAATGCCCATAGCGCCGGCGGTAGCGGTAGGAGGAGGTGATCGCGGAGGCACCGAGCGTGCGCCCGTGATAACCGCCTTCGAAGGCGAACATCAGGCTCTTGCCGTTCTTGGCGTTGCGCACGAGCTTCAGGCTGTCCTCGACGGCTTGGCTACCGCCCACATTGAAGTGGATGCGGCCCTTGAGCCCGAACTTCTGCTCGGCGGCTTTCGCCAACCTGACGGCAAGCTCGATCTTCTCGCGATGGAGGTATTGGCTAGCAACCTGTGGTAGCCGATCGAGTTGACGCCGCACGGCCTCGTTGAGGCGTGCGTTGCGATACCCGAAGTTGACGGCCGAGTACCACATCTGCAGGTCGAGGTAGGGGCGGCCCTGTGCGTCGTAGAGGAAGGAGCCTTCAGCCGCCGCAAAGATCTTGGGCGGATTGGTGTAGTGCACCGTATCGCCGTGCGAGCAATAGACCTGCTCAAGCGCGAGCAGGTCCGCTTCCGATGGTTCGGCGTCCACGTCCGGGGCACTGCCGGCTCGGTCAAGCGGCCGCTTCAGGAGCTCGTGCATGTCGGCTTGCTCTTGTCCCTCAGTCTTCCGCTCTGTGCGCCGGTTCTGAGACAGCCGTGCGCGTCTCGAGCCATCCGGCCAGGAGATTCGTTGCTTCAGCGAAGTCGGCAAAGGCAAAATGCGGCAGATCGCGTGCGCGGCAGTGGTCGAGCAACGCGCCCTTGGCAAGTACGAGGTCCGCGCGGCCCGCCACGCAGTAGTCGGAACGCCCGTCTCCCACCACGATCGACAGCTCGCGCGGGCCGCTGGTCGTGAAATTGCACTTGCAGTTGCCGGATAAGGCCCGGCAGTCGCTGCGCGCATGCGGAAAAGCGAGCCGCCAGCGATCAGCGCCGCGCCACTCCAAGTGATTGGCCCAGAACGGCAGTGCGAGGCCATAGCGGTGCAAGACGGCGGCTACGGTCAGATCCAATCCGTCTGAGATGACCGCAAGGCTGTGCCCCAATCGCGCACACAGACCGACAAAGGTCGCAAAACCCGGATCGATTTCGATGCCAGCGATAAAATCATGAAGTTCGGCGGGGCTGGCTCGGACGAGATCGATCTGGCGTACCATGCATTCGCGCGAGCCAATGCGGCCGCACTTCCAATCCTCCTCGATGTCGCGCCAGGCTGGGGCAGCAAAGCGCTCGAGGAGCAAGTCCGTAGTATCAACAGAGGCAATGGTGCCGTCGAAGTCGACCAGCAGGCGACACTTCACACGCACTCGCGACACGTCGATGGAACCCGTTGACAGATTTGCCCCACTTTGGCCCGCGCTCTGGGCAGCCGACGGCCTCTTTAGCCGCCAACGTGGGGGATGCCAATCAGTTTCATTCACGTTTACGTTAACCTTTCCTTGCGGCGGATCGAGCTTCGGCCACGGCAAGCGCGCTGCGGGGTCCGCTCTCGTTGGGCACGCGCGCCGAAAAGATACCCTACTTCGCGGGCGAGAGCGGACGGTGCCGGGCCGATCGAGACAGATGGCCGCAGCCTCGCGAAATCGGGGAAGTCCTAGGGATTGCGCCCCCCTTTTCTGAACAGTCGTTCATGTGCAGGCAGCTCCAACAGGGCAACGCCGACATAGGCAATCGCGGCTGCCAACAGCGCGAGCAAGTAGGGCGCAGACAGGCCCGCTGCATACTTGCCGGCGGCCCACACCACCATGCCCGTCACCACCGAAGTGTAGGCGCTCGCGGCGCCACCAAAGCTCGTGAAGAGCGCAAACAGCGCCGTGACGAACACCCCGGCGCTGCCGAAGGCCGATGCCGTCTCGACCAGATCATGGATGCGCTGGGAAGTCACGGATAGGACGTAGGCGACGATGCTGAGGAGCATGACAGTGAGGCGCACGGACCACAGCTTGCCCCGTTCGGTCAGGCGCGGCATGAGACGCACAACAATGTTATGGGAGATCTGCGACGCGGGCGCGTGCAGGGCAGAATGCACCGCCGACAGGATGGCCGAGATGATGGCGCCCACGAAGGCGACGCGAAGCGCGCCCGGGAGGAAGATTTCCGCCAGCCGAGGCACGATCTGTTCTGTGTCCGGCACCGTGGCCACGCTAAATGGGGCCATCAGCCCAAGGAAGACGGGAATGAGGCCGATCAGCAGATAGGCAATGCCGCCGAGCATGGTACCCACGCGTGCCACGTGGGCGGTGCGGGCGCCCAGGAAGCGGGAGATCAGCTCCACGGCGACGACCGTGCCGCACACCGGTATCGCCAGCTGTTCGAGCGTCTGGATTAGACTGGCGTCGGCGCGCAACAGCTGGAGTTGCTGAGGTTCGACGCGCGCAAGCCCGGCTGACACGCCGCCCACATGGGCGGCCATGATACCGCCCAAGAGGACCAAGCCCAGCATGACGGCGAGGCCCTGAATGACGTCGGTGACCGCATCGGCAAACAATCCGCCCACGACCGAATAGGCCGCGACCAGGACGGCGGCGAGCGTGATCGCGGCTATGAGGCCAAGCCCAGAGTTGGCGCTCATGACTTGGCCGAAGGCGCGCACCTGGGCCGCCGCCCAGATGACGGAGCCCGGTACCAGCACGATGACCACCAGCCGCTCCACGCCAGCCGAATAGCGCTGGCGAAATAAGTCGGCATAGGTAGTCAGTCCGCGCTTCCATAACGCGCGCGCGAAAAGGGCGCCCACAAGGAGGATCGCCGCGGCGTAACCCAGGGGGTCCACGAGCGCCCCGGTCAGCCCCCGCTCGTATACTGCACCGCCCGAGGCAACGATGGCCTCCGCCCCGAAATAGGTGGCAAAGACGGAAAACGTGATGAGGCCGACGCCGAGCCGGCGGCCTGCCAGGATGTAGTCGGCCTCGCTCGCCATGCGACGGGACACGACCGCGCCCACTGCGAACTGCGCGAGCACGTATGCGAGAATGGCAACCAACACGCCGTTCACGGTTTTCCCTAGCGCGCATGAGCTCGTTGGCGTGGATTGCATGCACAGCGTGCCGATGCAACTTGGCGTTCGTCCCATTGCCGAGCCGCCCCGTGGTTGCCCCTGGGTTGCCCTTGGGCCACCCCCTGGCGTCCCGCGCATGAACGAACGTTATGGTGACTGCCGCACGGAATTCGTTTTTATGTGCCCTGGTGAGATGTGCGCCTTCCGCGCGGGGGTGGCACGTCGGCGCTTGCGGGCGGGCATAGAAGGGCGGGCGTTCGGGTGAACACGGCTTTCAGTCGCATCCGGCCAGCGGTTTGCTGCCTCACGGCTGGTGCGCTGATGCTGGCGCAAGTGCCGATGGCGCAGGCCGCGTCGGCCATGACGCGAGCCGACTATGAAGCCTGCCAGGCGCGCGATGAGGCGGGCTTCCGCGCGGCGATCGAGCAGCTGACGCGACGCGGATTGGAAGCAGGGCTTGCCAACGTCGACTATGCGGCGCTGGTTGGCGATGAGTGGCGTCGCGGCAACGTCGACGACCTCATCGATCGCGAGGTTGATCGGGCCATTGGCGAGGTACGCGAAGAATCGAGTTGGTTCAAGCTGTGGTCCACGCTGGCCTCGCGCGAGAAGGCCCAAGAGCTCGCCACGACCGCGGCCGAGCGGGTCTATCGCTCAGATGCCATGAAGAAGGCGATCGAGGCCTTGGCGATGGGTCTCGGCAAGGAGATCGGCAAGCAAATCGAGCTTGCCACCATCGATACTGCCGGACCGGCGACCCAGTGCATGCAAGCCTTTCTCGGGCGCCGCTATGGCACCACGGTCGCGCGGATCGTCGCCGACGGGGCTGGCAAGGAATACAGCGTCGATCCGACGAAGGGTGGTGCCCAGGTGTCGACCGGGCAGGTCTTGGTCGAAGGCACGGAGGGTATCGCCGGCACCGTCGTGTTGGTGGTGCGCCGGCAACTTGCGACCATGGCGACCCGCGTCGGCCAGCGCATCGTCGGTTCCATCTTAAGCCGATTGGTTTCGGTGGTGGCGGGCGGCGTTGGGCTCGTGCTTATCGCCAAGGACATCTGGGATTTCCGGCATGGCGTGCTGCCGATCATTGCCGAGGAAATGAAAGCCAAGGCTACCAAGGACAAGGTGCGCGAGGAGCTCGCCAAGTCGGTCGCCGAGCAGATCCACGATGGCGTGCAGGAGATCGCCGAGAAGACCGCTGGACGCGTGGTGGAGATCTGGCAGGAGTTCCGCCGTGCCCATGCCAAGGTGGTAGAGCTCGCGGAACGCCACGAGGGCTTCAAGGCGTTCCTAGAGACCGTGAAGGCTGAGGATCTGGCACGGCTCGACGAAATCGTCGACCTTGTGCTTGCTGGCGAGGGCGAGGCCGGCGTACTGCGGCGATTGGACGATGGCACGCTGCACCGCGCCGTCACGGGTCTGCCGCCAGGTGCGATGGAGATCGCGCGCGAGGCGCGGTCGCTAGAAACGGCACTCAAATGGTCGGCGGTGGCCGGCAGCAGTCTGCCAAAGGTCATCGAATTCGAAGTGCATCGACGCGCAAAGCCCGAGGACTTCACCACGGCAGGCCTACAGCGCCTGCTCGGGCTCGATGATCGTGTTGCGGCGAGCCGACTTGCCTCCCTCACGCCGGCAGCTCGCACGCAGCTCCTCGAGTTGGACACGGCGGAGCTGAAGTTGCTGGCGCGCGCGCTCGATGAGATCGAGCTTGATAGCCTGTCGCGCTACATGACCGGCCTCGACAAGGCCTCTGCGCATCGCATCCTGCGCGCGGTGGTGCAGACGCCCGCGCGCATGAGCGAGCTTGGCAGGCCGCGCGTGCGCGATGCAATCCTTGCCTCGAGCGATCAAGCCGCCGCCGTTGGCATGATGCTGCAAGCGAGTTCGCTGCCCGATCCCAGTCTCATGATGGAGCACCTGCGCCTGGTCCTCGATGGCCGCGTGAGCCCGCGATTGCTTTGGGAACGGCATCCCGCGTCTTTGGCGGTCACGGTCGTCCTGGCGCTCGTGCTCCTCTTGATGATGAAGCGGCTGCTGTTCGGCACGCGGCCGAAGATCGTCGTGCAGCAACCGGGCGCCCAAGGGGGTCGCCGCTAATGCGGCTCATCACCACCGAAACCGTGCTCGATGGCGCCATTACTCAAGGTGAGATCGTCTATGCCTGTGCGGTGAGCGGTGCCAACATCCTGCGCGACATGCGCGAGGCCGTCATCAACACCATCGGTGGCCATATGACGAAATACGAGGCGCTGCTGGAGGCGACAATCGCGCGCGCCCTCGACGGACTGTCGCAGCGCGCCCGCGCGCAAGGCTACGATGGGGTGTTCGGGATTCGCATTTCCCATCCGACCATCACGAGCGGCGCCATTGAGGTGGTGGTGGCCGGCACAGGCTTCAGATATCGCCAATAGCAAGCGCCAATTGCGACCCGCGGCGATGCGGGGTTGCCGCGCCATCGCCTGTGCCCAGGTTACCCACAGCTATTTCCTCCCTACGCTGTCAGGCGCTAACTCGTGCCTCTATAAGCCGCGCGGTTCGGCGCTACGCTTCTTTCCGAGTCGTCACAGGCTCGGATGGCAGGGCCATAGAGGGAGAGAGAACGTATGGCTTTGAAAGCACCAGGCATCCTCATCTTCACACTGTCTCTCGTGCTGTCGCTGGCAGTGCTGTTCTCGCGCTTCTTCGGCGCCAGTGTGCCATACCTCACCGGCGACACGACGCAGTTCTATGCCATGTCGGGCGCGTATCTCGTGTTGTTGTTGGGCTGCGTGATGCGCGGCCTTTAGCGCGCGCCATCGGCCCCGCGGGGCGCCGCTGTGCCGATCTGTCGCGCGGCTTTTGGCGCTCTGGAAAAGCTCCTTTGCGGCGCTCTTTATTTCGCAATGGAGAAGCATCCAGGCATGGGCGAACCGGCCTCTTCGCGCCGCGCTTGGCGGCGGGCGCGGGAGATCGCCATCGCTGTGCTGTTGACGGTGGCCGCGGCCGGCTTCATCACCGCAGCCTTGGTGCGCGGCAACGGCGGTTCGCAGACCGCCCCATCATTCGAGACCGCGCGCAAGCCGGCTGGACAATAGCGGCGGCGTTGCGGGGAATGACTACTGCGCCGTCCAGCCGCCGTCGATTGCATAGTTGGCGCCGGTGATGGAGGCTGCGTTCTCGCTGGCGAGGAATGCTGCCAGAGCCGCGACCTGCTCGACGGTCACGAACTGATTGGTCGGCTGGCGTGACAGCACCTGCTTCTTGGCTTGCTCGAGGGTGATGTTTTCCGACTTGGCGAGGTCGGGGATCTGCTTTTCCACCAGCGGCGTCCACACAAAGCCCGGTGAGATCGCGTTGGCGGTGACGCCGTGTTCGGCGAGTTCGAGGGCCACCGTTTTGGTGAACCCGGCGAGGCCGTGTTTGGCCGAGACATAGGCGCTCTTGAACGGCGAGGCGCGGAGCGAATGGGCCGAGCAGATATTGATGATGCGCCCCCACTTGCGCCGCTTCATTCCAGGTACTGCCGCGCGCGTGGTGTGGAAGGCCGACGTGAGATTGATGGCAATGATGGAATCCCACTGCTCGATGGGGAACTCTTCGATCGGTGCCACGTGCTGGATGCCGGCATTGTTGATGAGGATGTCGACTGCGCCGAACGTCTTTTCCGCTTTTGCGATCATGTCGGCGATCTGATTGTGGCGCAGCATGTTGGCTCCATCGAAAGCAACGCGCGTGCCGTGCTCCCTTACGGCGGCGATGGCCTTGGCGTTGTCGGTCTCCGTGCCGAGGCCGTTCATGACGATGTTGGCGCCGTCCTTGGCTAGCGCCCGTGCGATGCCGAGCCCGATGCCCGATGTCGACCCCGTGACCACGGCGGTTTTGCCTTGCAGTGCCATTGCCAGCCTCTTTGAGCGGTGCCTTGAGCACACATCCTGCCGCAAAGCCGCGGTATTGCCTATCCTGTGCGAGCCTGCCGGCGGCGTGCCTCCTTGGTGTTGATTGCACGCCAACAATGCGCTGTTGTTGGCAATCCGTGCCGCAGGAGGTTGGGAGATAAGCCGATGACACCCGAAGCGAAGCTCGCCGCTATGGGGCTGAGCCTGCCCAAAGTCCCCAGGCCGGTCGGCAGCTATCTGCCCTACAAATTCAGCGGCGACATGCTCTACCTGTCGGGCCAGGGGCCGATCCGAGCAGACGGCGGCTTCGCCACCGGCAAAGTCGGTCGCGATGTTGGGGTCGATGAGGCCTACGAGCACGCCAAGTTGGTTGGCCTCGGTCTGCTAGCCGCGGCCAAGGCGGCGGCCGGCGAGCTGTCGCGGATCGAGGTAATCAAGGTGCTCGGCATGGTGAATGCCGTTCCAGAGTTCACCGAGCAACCCAAAGTGATCAACGGCTGCTCGGATCTTTTCATCGCCCTATTGGGCGAGCGCGGCCGACACGCGCGGTCGGCCGTCGGCATGGGCTCGCTGCCCCTCAACATCACGGTGGAGATCGAGGCCGTGATGCGCGTTCATGGCTGAGCGATACGCCCCAACGGGGAGGAAACCTGGGCGTCGGGCCATTGGTGCGCCGTCGAGGGGGCGCCTCACGCCTAAGGCAAATAGCCCTTCTCAAGGTCAAGCACTTGGCGAGCCAACTCCCGGCCCGCGCCGTCGCTCAGCGTGAGCGTCCAGGTGATGTTGGTGCCTTTCTCGTGGGAAGTCGTGGAGCGCAGGCGCACGGCCAGGCTGTGGCCGGCCTCCATGGCAATGGGTGACAATGCGGGAAGATAGAGCTGCTCCCAATGCGTGCGCGGTGCGAGCGGTCCGGTGCAGAGCTCGTTTCCCGGCCCGAGCTCAGCCGTCCACCAAAGCGCCAGGCCGTAGATCTTGGTGGGCCGACGCACGCGCCAATGGGCTTGGCCCGTGCGTGTGGTCTTGTTGCGGCGGTCGAACGTGACTTTGTCCCACGCCGCGGCTGCCACCCCGGATCCCAACAGGTCACCCGCCTCGAAGGAGCGCACGTAGATATTGTTAAGGCTCATGGCTTTGGCCGGCGCAAAGCTGAGGCCAAAACCCACGCTGTCCCAGGCGACGAGCTCACGGTAGTGGCGCTCGGCGGTAACAGGGCAGACGAACTGCTCAACGCAGTGCGGGATGATGGTGCCGCCGGGAGCAAGGAAGCGGGCGTGCGCGTCATTGAGCGTGGCGATAATGTTTTCCTCGAAGGGGTAGTTGCCAAGCGTTTCGGATACAATCACATCGACCCGATCGGGGTTGATCACGTCGATGGAATGCACCTGGGCGATCCGGCAGTTGAAGAGCCGGTTGTGACGCAGGAGCTTGCGGGCGATCTCTGCGACCTCCGCCGCCTCATAGAGGTCCACGCGCTTGGCGCCGAGTTTTGCCGCGACAAAACCAAGCAAACCCGTGCCCGCTCCGATATCGGCGACGGTCGTTTTCCCCTTGACGACGACCCGAGCCAGTGCCGCGTGAAAGGCCGCGTTGCGCACACGGTCGGCGAGCAGGGTGCGGTGGTACTCGATGCGCATGCGACCAGGAAGGGCAGTGGGCAGCAGCCAATACTAACAGCCCATTGCCAATTCCCCAGCCCTCGAGATCTGCTAATGCCGCGTGCCAGCTGTGGCCTGAGGAGCGGCCTCCAGGGTTGGCGGCGGGCTCCCTGCACCCAGGCCGACGATGCGCCGCGCGGGGCGGCTCACCAGCGGCTGGCAGGCGAGCCAAAGCCGTTCGAACGATACGGTGGCGCAGCCGGCGGCCTCGCCGCAGCCTTGCACGTAGCTCTCGTATGCGTCGCATTTGGCCGGATCGCGTCGCATGCAGTCGCCGATCCAGCAGGTCTGCGGCCCCAACACCAGCTGCTCATGCGCCTCGATCAGCCGCGGGTGCTTGGCCCAGCGGATTTCGTGCGAAAAGGTGACGGCGCGACCCCACTCTGCGGGCTGCGGCCCACCGTCGATTTGAGCAAGGATCATACGCGCCGATCGGCCGCAGGCGGCGATTTCGTGCGTCAGGCCGACGACCGCCTTGACCAGTGGGCTAGCCAGCGAGCGTGCGACGATCAGCAAAGGGTTGGCCGGGTGGGTGTCACCCCCGTGCTCGAACTCGCTGAGATGCTGACAAATGAACTCTTGGAGTTTGTGCTCCTTCTCCTCGTGCCGAGTGACGCTGACAAGAAGCGGGGGCCTCAAGCGCATTGGGTTCTCTCTGGCGCGGGGTGTGAGGGCTCGCAGAAGAGAGCGCTCATCTCATCCTCCAAGTATTAGGGGGCATTGAGGTTAAATAATGGTTCTCGATTGTGTCAGGAGCCGCGCGGACCGCAAGCGGCCGGGCAGCCGATGCGAGGGCCCGTGCACGAGGCTACCCGCGTCAGGCCCCGTTGCGAGAACGGGCAAATCGGCTGGCGATCCTCTCGGGCTCCAGACGGTGCGTGCGGGGCTGAGGCCCTTGCAGCGCGTGGCTGCGGTCAGGGTTGCCCGGGAGCAGCTGGACCCATGCACGCCGCAGCTGGCCAAGAAGGGGCGAGGGATCGGGGGTGGCGCGCCTGCCCGGGCTCGCGGTCGCGAAGTTGGGCGCGCTCGGTCAAGCCTGGCGTGCTCGGAGGAGGCGTTGGCAGGCTCCACGTGCTGTTGGCCCTGACGGGTGCGATCGCGACCTTGCCCGTCGCTTTCGAGCGCGGGTTGCACATCATGCGGCCGATAGCTGCCGAAGCCGCCCCCAGCTCCGCGGCGAACGCCGCCCGCGCCATCGCCCGCATTTGCGCTCCAGGCGCCGGCGGTGGCTGCGTGGTGTGGCTCTGCAGGGTCATGGCGCCAGATGTTTTGCGCAGCGCCAGATGCAGGAGAGCGACGCCCTCGGCGCTCGGCGGGACGAGGTTGCGCGAAGCTTCCATGACCGCACCGAGGGTCATCTGTGGCCAGGTGCCGCGCTTGAAGCGGTAGACCTCAAAGGCGGCTTCTCCTCAACCGAGGTCTCAGTCCACACGGAGCGCACCGCGTCCCAGCCGCGCCGATAGCGCACGGGTCGCTGGCGGCCTTAGCACTCCAGGAACTTGCTTCCCCGGCGCTTGAGGCGGCGCTTTACCAGAAGCCCCGGTAAAGGGTTCATGGGCCGCGATAGGATGCCTTTGCCCTCGAGGGCATAACACAGGTTGGCGAGGCGATGGGCTTCGCGCTCAAGCGCGGCGTAGTTCTCCGCGCGTTTTGGGATGTTGAGTGCGACGGTGTCAGCTCGGGCAGCTGATCGATGGCGCCGACGGCGCCGCGCAGCACCATCTGCAGCTGGCCATCTGGGCAGGAGAAGGCGATGCCTTTGGCGCCGGTGATGGTCGTCTTCTCGGCGCGATCGGCAAGTTCAATGCGGATCTGTTTGAGCTTTGGATCGGTGCGGAAGGCGCTGAAGCCGGTCACGGTCAGGTCGAGCTTGCGCCCGATGCCGCGCAAAAACTCGTTGCGGATGCCGGTCCGGGCGTCGACCACGGAGCGATCGTCACAGCGGTGCCGGCGACGGACCGCGGCGCAAGATGCGCGAGGAAGACGCCGGGCGCTTCAAGTTCGCTGCGGACTTCGTCAAGGGGCGCATCGCGACCGTCAAGTCCGATATGGCGGCGCTCGACAGAGGTCTTCAGAGGATCGTCGTGAACGCGTCGGTGGGCGCCCATCTTGTCCAGCAACCACATGATCATCGTCATCAGCAGGGCCACGGAAAAGCCGATGATGACCTTTTGCAGGAAGGGCAGGTCGCCAAGCTTGGATTGGATCAGCTCGAACGTGCCGACGTAGGTTGCCACCCAGGAGAGCGCACCAAGGCCGATGACGAGCAACAGCCGCTTGTGGTCGCGAGGGCGGGCGTCTGCGGGCTGGGCAGCGCCGGAGGGCGCGCGGACATCCGCGCGCCAGGAACTGCCCGCGCCCAAGCGCAGTCTCAGCCCGCTCCAGAAATCCATCGGATGTTACCGGGGGTTTGCTTGCCGCCGCCGATTGAGGGTGAGGGCTGCAACCCAACGCCTCAAGTTAAGTTAATTCCGTGCAATGTGCAGCGGCCCGCGTCCCGGCGTGTTGATCCGCACAGAGGCCTAGTTGTGATTTTTGGCGGTACGGCGGCGCAGCGGCGTTCTCTGAGCCTCCCGGTGCCGGCGGGAGGTGAACCGCCGCGGGCATTTCTGCTATCGGCAGGCCAGCGCTTTCGCCTATGGTCGCGAGCCCAAGGGCACGTGCAAGGAACAATGAGCGTGGACGACATGTCGACCAGGCGCAGCATGCATGGCAAGGCAACGCTCGCTGCCGATGAGGCGCGTGCGCCCTCACCCATTGCACCGGATTGTGCGGGCCAGGATTTCTACGCCATCGATGCTGGGCTCAAGCAACTCTTGGCGCTCTATCTCCCGGCACCGCTGCGCCAGCGGCTCGAGCCCCACTTTGCGCGTCTTGGCGTGCTTGCGGGTGGCCGGCTGGATGAGCTTGCACGCACTGCGGATCGGATGGGTCCGGTGTTGCACCCGCGCGACCGGTTCGGGCGCGACGAGGACTGGATCGAATATCATCCGAGCTACCGCGAGATGGAGGCGATCGCGTTCTGCGATTATCAGTTCCACGCCATGAGCCACCGCGCCGGCACGCTGGGCCTCGATGCTCCCCTGCCGCCGGTTGCCAAGTACGCCTGCCAATATCTTTTCGTCCAGGGTGAGTTCGGCCTTATGTGTCCGATCAGCGTGACGGACACCTCCATTCACCTGATCCGCAAGTATGCGAGCCCGGAACTCAAGCGTTACCTGCTGCCGCGGATGCTCTCCGCCGATCCAGCGGTGCAATGGAAGGGCACGCAGTTCATGACCGAGAAGGCGGGAGGCTCCGACATTGGCCAAGTCGAGACGGTCGCCCGCCATGAGGGCGGTCGATGGCGACTCTACGGCGAGAAGTGGTTTTGCTCGCACGCCGACGCCGATGTGGCCCTGATGCTGGCGCGACCCGAAGGTCGGCCCGCCGGGACGGAGGGATTGGCGCTGTTTGCGTTGCCGCGTCGGCTCGAGGATGGATCGCGCAACAGCTATCGGATCGTGCGGCTCAAGGACAAGCTCGGCACGCGATCCATGGCATCGGGCGAGATCAAGCTGGAAGGCGCCGTGGCCTATCCCGTAGGTCGGCTCGATAGGGGCCTTAAGCAGATGATGGACCAGGTGAACCTGTCGCGCCTGTCGCATGGCGTGCGGGCCGCCGCCATGATGCGCCGTTGTGTCAATGAGGCGTTGACCGCCGCGCGCCACCGCGTTGCCTTCGGCAAGCCGGTGATCGAGCATCCTCTGTTGCGCCGGCAGTTGCTGAAGCTGATGGTTCCGGCCGAGCAGGCGCTCTCGATGATTATGGCGGCTGCCGTCGCCATGGATGAGGCGGAAGCCGGGTCGGCCGAGGCTGGTCAGGTGCTGCGCATCCTGACGCCGCTCGTCAAGTTCCGCACGTGCCGCGACAACGTGGCGGTGGCGACCGGCGCCATGGAGGTGCGCGGCGGCAATGGCTATATCGAGGAGTGGGTCAACGCCCGCCTCATCCGCGATGCGCAGGTAGGCCTGCTGTGGGAGGGGACCAGCAACATCAACGCGCTCGACGTCATCGGCCGTGCGGTCGCCAAACAACGGGCGCACAAGGCGCTCGAGGCGCTACTGCGCGGCCGCCTGAAGGAGATCGACGCGCTGCCAGCAGCCTTCACCGGCCGACTCGCGACGGCGTTGACGCGGGCGGTGCAATTGGCCGAATGGGCGGCACGTGCGCCCGAGGCCGAGCCGCAGGCGCGACGGGCCGCTTCGGGCCTTTATCATGCGGCAAGCGCAATCCTGCTCGCCTGGGAAGGAACGCGCGATCGCGCCGATGGTCGGCGTGCGCTCGTGGCCCGCTTTGCGCTGGAACATCGGCTCGCGCCCAAAGACCCGCTCGAGCCTGAGGCTGCGGCGTGGGAGGAGCCGGCGATCGCCGCACTGTTGGCCAACGCTCCCGTAACCTTGGGGGCGGTCACAGCGTTGTTGGCAACGTGAGTCACGCGGTGGGCAGCACGGCGAAGGTCTCGGGGGTCGTGTCACCCTCGGCCAGGATCTTGACCACCGTCACCCGCGCTGAGGGAGGTCCTTGCTTCACGGCCTCCAGCATGTCCGCGACGTGATCGGCCGGCCCGCAGAAGAGCGCTTCTACCGATCCGTCCCGGCAGTTGCGCACCCAACCGGTGAGGCCGAGATGATCGGCGACGCGTTCGGTCCAAAAGCGGTAGCCGACGCCCTGCACCGCGCCTTCGATGCGCACCCGCACGCCGCGCCGGTCCAAGCGTTGCTCGCTCATGCCAGGCCTTTTACCAGCCCAGGCCCTTAGTAACCAAGAGCCATACCATCCTTGCGGCCGTCTGAGGCGCCGATCAACACGCCCAGGTCGCGGTCCATGACCACGATCTGCCCGCCACCCCAAGGCAGGGGCCTTGGCTCGACGCGGTGGCCCAGCCGTTGCAGAGCGGCTACCACGTGCTGCGGCACCGTCTCCTCTGTCAGCAGCGCCTCGCCCTCGAAGAACACCCGCGGAGCATCGAGCGCCTCCTGCGGGTCCATGCCGTATTCGAACATGTTGCTCATGACGTAGACGTGTCCCATGGGCTGGAAATGCGCGCCCATGACCCCGAACGCCATGTACGGGTTGCCGTTCCGCAGCACCATGGCCGGTACCAGCGTATGGAGCGGGCGCTTGCCTGGGGCGATGCAGTTGGGGTGATTGGGGTCTGTGACGAAGCTCTTGCCGCGGTTGTGCAGAATGATGCCGGTCTTGGCGGTTACGATGCCGGAGCCAAACTCGTCAAACAGCGAATTGATGAACGAGACCGCCATACCGGTTTCATCGACGACCGAGAAGCAGACGGTGTCGGAGCCCGCGGGCTGCGGCAGAGTGCCGAGAGGGGCCCGGTGCCGCCGCCGGTCGAGGCGGCCCACGAGATCATCGATGACCTTGTCATCCAGCATGTGGCCGACGGGCACGCGGGCCATGTCAGGATCGGCCACAAAGGCGTCGCGCATGGCATAAGCCAATCGCGCCGCTTCCATCAAGAGGTGATAGCGCTGCGCCGACACGGGTTCTGGCCGCGGCTTGCCCAGCCGCTCGATCATCTTGAGGATGATGAGGGCGACGATGCCGTGATTGCTGGGCGGCAGCTCGAAGAGTTCGAGCCCGCGATAGGAAAGCGATATCGGGTCGACGTAACTGGCACTCGAGGCCTGGGCGGCAAAATCGTCGAGGGTGTGCAGTCCGCCGAGCTCCTTGAGCTCGGCCACCATGTCGCGCGCGGTTTCACCTTGGTAGAAGCCATTGCGGCCGTGCCTGGCAATGCGCTTGAGGCTCGTTGCTAATGCGGGCAGGCGCTTGATCTCGCCGGGACGGGGCGCACGCCCCGCTTCGAGCATGTGCCTTTTGGCTCCGGGGCGGCGAGCGAGCCTGTCGACATGGCGTGCCCAGTCGGTGGCGACGCGGGGGCTTACCACGAAGCCCTCCTGTGCAAGTTCGATGGCCGGCTGCAACAGACGCTCGATTGGCCACGTGCCATGGTCTTCCAGGAGGCGCATCCAGCCACTGATGGCCCCAGGCACCGTCACCGCGTGCGGGCTGTCGGAATCGATGCGCGCGAGGTTGGCCTCGCCAAGCCAGGCAGCTGTGGCGCCCTTGGGGGCGCGGCCTGCGGCATTGAGGGCGATCACTTTGCCGGTACCGGGTTTGGCTATGAGCGCGAAGCAATCGCCGCCGATCCCGGTCATGTGGGGTTCCACCACGGCGAGGACAGCGGCGGTCGCGATGGCCGCGTCCACGGCATTGCCGCCCTGGCGCAGCACGTCGATGCATGCCAGGCTTGCCGCCGGATGCGATGTGGCGCACATGGCCCGGCGACCATAGACGAGAGAGCGGCCGGGCCGGTGGAAGCTGCGCATGGGGGGTCCGGATGCCAGGGATGGGGCGTGCGGGCAAGACATAGGGAGAAATCGCAGCGCAGCGCAAGCTTACTCGCGCGCTCTTGCTGTGCTGGCACAGGTCCTGTGCTGCGTGCGCCTCTCCTTAACCGACTTTGCGGATTGGGAGTGCTGACCCACCCGCATGCGCGAACGCTCGCATGGGCCGGGCACGCGACCTCTCTTCAGGTGGCGCGGCTCGTTTCCGCCGCGCCGGCAGCGGTGGCCTCGCCCGTCATCGTCTCGCGCTCGGCGGGCTCACCGTAGAGGTCGTAGAGCAGGTCGAGCGAGTCGAGGAAGGTGGCAGCGAGATCGAGCAGCGTGCCCAGTCGGATGCGACCTGCCACCAGGTAGTCCTCGCCGACGCGCAGCTCGACAAGACGCTCAAGGTTTGCCGCGTCGCGGGCGATGAGCGCCCGGCTGCGCAGGAAGGCAAAAGCGGTGTCGCCGGTCTGGAAGTCGTGCACAGTCGTGTCGCCGAGCTCCATGGCCGCGTCCAGGAGCGGCGCGGTGCCGCCCACAAACAGCGCAATAAGAGGCTTGAGGCGGGTCTCGCGCCGGCGCACCTCCTCGGCGCGCTTGCGCGCCTGGAGTAGCCGTGCGGTGAGGCTCAGCTCCAGCGTGCGCACGGCGCTGAGGAAGTCGCCCAGTTCGCGGTTCTGCCGCGCCAGTCGCGCCATCGTCAGCGGCTCTACCGCGTCGGCAAGCACTACCTTCTCCATGAGGAGGTCCTCGCCCAGGGCGAGGGCGGCATCGAGATGGTCGCCCAGCAGGTAGATGCTGGGATGATTGGGCGTGATGCTGGCGCTCATGGGTCCCCCAAAGCCGAGCCGCGAAGGCCTGGCATGCACATGCCGCCCTTCGCGGTCGCAGTGAAGACCGATTCGCGCGCCGGTTGCCAACCGCGCTTCGCGGTTTTCAACTTTAGGCGTCGTCTCAGGCGGCGCGGATCGACTGTGCCTTGTCCGGCGAGCCGGATAAGAGCCGGGCGAGCGCATTTTGTGCCTCGCGCTCGCTCGTGAAGACACCGACGACATCGCGCGGGCCAGAGCCCACCGTCAAAATTACCACCTGACCCGAAGGATAGCGCACGAGCTCGTAATTCGCCGGTTCCATGACCTACCCCCTTGCGTGAGAGATCCCCGACACTCGCGAATTGAGACGCGACCCGACGCGCCCGCTGTCGAGCCAGAGCTGAGCTAGCCCGACACGCGGCATCACATAAATGTCACCAACTGGCGAGTCAACGGGCTGCTGCAGAAAGTCCCACTCAGCTGCACCCGCTCGTTCCACCGCAGGTGTCGCACTTGAGGCAGGTGCCGTTGCGTACCAGGGTGAAGTTGCCACACTCTCGGCAGCTTTCGCCCTCGTACCCCTTGACCCTGGCTTCCGCGCGTAGGTCCGCTGCGAGATTTTCCTTGGCAAGGCGAGACTTGGCGCGGGCGCTGAGATGGCTCTGAAGCTGGCGGGCGATCTCCTCGACGGAGGCGTCGGCTTTTGGCTTGGCGAGGCCTACCGACAGTTCCTTTTGGAGAGCGCCGAGGTGCGTCATGGCCGCCTCCATCCGAGCCTTTTCCGGGACGGCGAAGGTGGCCGCCAGCTCCTGCCGCAAGCCCGCTTGCAGGCTGGCGACGGGGCTCGCCGGATCGACTTGTGCCTCCGCGACGGCAACGGCGCCAGTGGTGGACCGCAACGCCAACACCCGGCTCTCCTGGCCGCGCAGCAAGCCTCGCGACACATACCTGGCGGCGGTCGGGGCTTGCTCCTCGAGCTGCTGGTCCGACGAGCCAAGGCCGGTGTTGGCAATTTCACTTGCGTCCACGTGAGCCAGATCATTGCGACCCAGATAGGAGACGGCAAGCTCGCGGAAGATGTAGTCGAGGATGGAGGTGGCGTTCTTGATGGTGTCGTTGCCCTGCACAAGGCCGGCTGGCTCGAAGCGGGTGAAGGTGAAGGCATCCACGTATTCCTCGAGTGGCACGCCGTATTGCAGGCCCAGCGAGATGGCGATGGCGAAATTGTTCATGAGCGAGCGGAAGGCTGCACCCTCCTTGTGCATGTCGATGAAGATCTCACCTAGGCGACCGTCCTCGTATTCGCCGGTGTGCAGATACACCTTATGGCCGCCGACGGAGGCTTTCTGTGTGTAGCTCTTGCGCCGATTGGGCAGCTTCTCGCGCTCGCGTTGCCGCTCGACGATGCGCTCCACGATCCGTTCTGCCGCGACAGCTGCGCGCGCCACCGCGGGCTTGTCGCTGGCAAGCTCGGCTGCCACCTCTTCCTGTTCATCGGGGTCATCGGCCAACAGTTGGGCGTTGAGCGGCTGGGACAGCTTGGAACCATCGCGGTAGAGCGCATTGGCCTTGAGGCCGAGGCGCCAGGAGAGCATGTAGGCGGCCTTGCAGTCCTCGACGCTGGCTTCATTTGGCATGTTGATGGTCTTGGAGATGGCGCCGGAGATAAAGGGCTGGCTCGCGGCCATCATGCGAATGTGGCTTTCAACCGAGAGGAAACGCTTACCCTTGCGACCGCAGGGACTGGCGCAATCGAAGATTGGTAGATGCTTCTCGGCCAGATGCGGCGCGCCTTCCAGCGTCATGGCACCGCAAACGTGCTCGTTGGCTGCCTCGATGTCCTTCTTGGAGAAGCCGAGATGGCCGAGCAGGTCGAACCCGGGATCGGCGAGTGTCGGCGCTGGGATCTGCAGCGTGTTCGTCAGGAACTCCTCGCCCAG
The DNA here is from genome assembly GCA_036558085.1 of Hyphomicrobiaceae bacterium. Classification (GTDB taxonomy): domain Bacteria; phylum Pseudomonadota; class Alphaproteobacteria; order Rhizobiales; family Hyphomicrobiaceae; genus AWTP1-13. The sequence continues at coordinate 45,513 of DATBGH010000051.1, read as the reverse complement.
TGTCCATCGATTGAACGCGAACTTGATGTCGAAGGCTGCCTTGAGCGCGCCGTCGAGCCTCGCCAGCGCCGCTTCGGTGAAGCCCTTGGCCTTGAGCGTGGCGTGATTGATGGCAGGCGCCTGGGCCAGGGTGCCGCGGCCGACGGCATAAGCCTCGATCTCGGCAATCTCGGCCTCGCCATAGCCAAGCGTCCGCAGCGCCTCGGGCACGGCCTGATTGATGATCTTGAAATAGCCGCCGCCGGCCAGTTTCTTGAATTTCACGAGCGCGAAGTCTGGCTCGATACCGGTGGTGTCGCAGTCCATGACGAGCCCGATGGTGCCGGTGGGTGCGATCACCGTCGCCTGGGCATTGCGATAACCATGCTCCTGGCCGAGGGCGATGGCCTGGTCCCAAGCGCGGCGGGCCGCCTCCACCAGCCTGTCGTCGGCGCAGGCGGTGGCATCGAGTGGCACGGGTGGGGTGAAGAGACGCTCGTAGCCCGTGGTCAGGCCGTAGGCGGCGCGACGGTGGTTGCGGATGACGCGCAACATGTCGGCCGCATTGGCTTGATAGCCTGGGAAGGGGCCGAGCTCGCGCGCCATCTCGGCGGAGGTGGCGTAGGCGGTCCCTGTCATGATGGCGGAGATGGCACCGCAAATGCCGCGACCCTGAGCGCTGTCATAGGGTATGCCCGATGCCATCAGACAGCCGCCGATATTGGCGAAACCAAGCCCCAAGGTGCGATAGCGGTAGCTGAGCTCGGCGATCTTGCGCGAGGGAAACTGCGCCATCAGCACCGAGATTTCGAGTGTAATGGTCCAAAGCCGGCAAGCGTGCTCGAAGGAGGCGACATCGAAGCGCTTGGCGGCGTCACGAAAGCGCATCAGGTTGAGGGAGGCCAGATTGCAAGCCGTGTCGTCGAGAAACATGTACTCCGAGCACGGATTAGACGCGCGGATTGGCCCCGACTTCGGACAGGTATGCCAGTCATTGATGGTAGTGTGGAACTGGATCCCAGGGTCGGCCGACGCCCAGGCGGCGTGGCCGATCTTTTCCCACAGGTCGCGCGCTTTGAGCGTTTTGACGGTGCGACCCCCAAGCCGAGCCTTGAGCGCCCAGTCACCGTCCTCCTCGACCGCCTGGAGGAACTCGTCCGTCACGCGCACGGAGTTGTTTGAGTTCTGGCCCGACACGGTGAGGTAGGCCTCGCTATCCCAGTCGGTGTCGTAGGCGGCGAACTCGATCTCTTTGTAACCTTGGCGTGCGAATTGGGTGATGCGTCGGATGTAGTTGTCGGGCACGAGATCGCGTCGTGCCTCCTTGACGGCGCGGCGCAGCGCGGGATTTCTCGCGGGATCGAAACAGGCCTCGCCTTCCGCTTCGCAATTGACGCAGGCCTTCATGATGGCCTTAAGCCGCTTCTGGCAGATCTTGGAGCCAGTGACGAGAGCAGCGACTTTCTGCTCTTCCTTCACCTTCCAGTCGATGTAGGCCTCTATGTCGGGATGGTCGACGTCCACCACCACCATCTTGGCGGCGCGCCGGGTGGTGCCGCCTGACTTAATGGCGCCGGCAGCGCGATCGCCGATCTTAAGGAAGCTCATCAGGCCCGACGACTTGCCGCCACCCGACAGCTTCTCGTTCTCGGCCCTGAGTTTGGAGAAGTTCGAGCCGGTGCCGGAGCCGTACTTGAAGAGGCGTGCCTCACGCACCCAAAGGTCCATGATGCCGTTCTCGTTGACGAGATCGTCCTCGATCGACTGAATGAAGCAGGCGTGCGGCTGGGGGTGCTCGTAAGCCGACTGGGAGGGCATCACAGCGCCGGTCTCATGATCGACGTAAGAATGGCCCTGGCCCGGGCCGTCGATACCGTAGGCCCAGTAGAGGCCGGTGTTAAACCATTGCGGACTGTTGGGGGCGCCATACTGCATGGCGAGCATGTAGCGTTGCTCGTCGAAGAACGCCCGAGCGTCTTCCTCGGTACTGAAGTAGCCGCCCTTCCAGCCCCAATAGGTCCACGTGCCCGCCATGCGATCGAACACCTGGCGCGCGTCCGTCTCCCCGCCAAGGCGTTCCCGCTCGGGTCGACTGGCAAGTGCCCGCTCGTCCGCGGTCGAACGCCACAGCCAGGAGGGGACCTGCGTTTCCTCAATCCGCTTCAGGCGCGCGGGCACGCCCGCCTTGCGGAAGTACTTTTGGGCGAGGATGTCGGCGGCCACCGCGCTCCAATGCTCGGGAACGGCGAAGTTCTCCAGGCGGAAGACGATGGAGCCGTCCGGGTTCTTGATCTCCGACGTGGCGCGGCGGAAGGGGACCTTCTCGTAGGGTGACTTGCCCGCCGTGGTAAAGCGCCGCTCGATCTGCATAGGTCTTGCCCCTGGTTGCACGTGTGGTCGCGGAAACGCCGAACCAGCCCGCGGCATGGTGTGTGGTGAATGACGCGACAGACGCACAAACCCGCGCGCTGCGGAGCCCTTACTCTCCGCCTCGCGGCAGCGCCTGCCTGGTCCGAACGCGGCGGCGGCGCAGGTCTCTTATGGAGGGCGGCCCGACGGATCTGCCGGCGCCCGTGGATGCCAAACTATGACGATTCGGAGGCAGTCGTCACGCGAGCTCTAGTAGTGTAGGTCGCACCCGTCCACTAGATGTAGTAGCAGCTCTGGCTTTGGGCAGAACCTGTGGAGGAAGACCTGAAAGGTCCAGCAGCCGCGGGCTTTTTTGACGTCCGGGATTCTTGCCCCAGCGGGTGCGAGAGGCCAAAAATCGCGACCGAATTGGCTGCCTGCACCCTAACGCGATTCCGGATTTTGCCGGCTGTGGCAGTTCTGCCGCGGCGGCTGCACATGGACAGGCTTGATTGGGCGATGCCATAAGGGACGGCAAACGCGGGGAGGCAAGGCGGACAGCATGGGTGTTCTGAGCGAGATCTTCAGCTGGTGGGGCGGGAACACCTGGTCGAACCGCATCTACACCGCCCTGCGCGGCAAGCTCGTTGGCAGCGACGACGCCGGCAACCGCTATTATGTGCAAAAGAAGGGCGTTGGGCCGCTCGGTGTGCCGCGCCGGTGGGTGATCTACAAGGCACTCGCAGAGGCCTCGCAGGTGCCGCCCGAGTGGCATGGTTGGCTGCACTACATGATCGATACGCCGCCCAGCGAGGCAACGTACGTCGCCCGGCCCTGGCAAAGGCCGCACCGCATGAACATGACCGGCACGCCGGAGGCCTATCGTCCGCCCGGGAGCATCTTGAGCACCGGCAAGCGGCCGGCCGCGACGGGCGACTACCAGCCCTGGCAGCCAAGCTGAGGCGCGGCGGCATCGTCACGCTCGTGCCATTTTCCCGCCCCAACCCGCTGGCGTCGCGGCCCCAAACCTTGATCGCTTTCGGCATGGCGCACGTTTCCCACCAGCGCTTGACAGTAGGCTCCCGCCGGATCCTCGCTGTGCGACCCATGGCGTTCGCGGTCTTGCTCGTTGGCGCGGGGCATTGCACACCTGCCGCCGCCCAGAGGATTGAGAATTCGGTTGCCGTGTTCGCCGCCCTTGACAAGGTGACGGCGAAGATTTCAAAGCTTGAGGTACCTCTCAACCAGACGGCCACCTTCGGCGCACTCAAGGTGACGCCAAGGGTGTGCTACACGCGCGCGCCGACCGAGCCACCCAAGACCACGACCTTCGTGGAGGTCGATGAAATGCTGCTCGACGGCAAAGAAAAGCGCATCTTCACGGGTTGGATGTTTGCTGACAGCCCCGGCCTCAACGCCGTAGAGCACCCCGTGTTTGACGTGTGGCTGACCGATTGCGTCCAGCCGCGCGCGAGCGCGCAGCGCCCGTCACAGCCAGGCTCGCCGCCCGGCAGCACCGCGCCGGGCATCGGGCCTGAGCCGTCGCCCTCGGAGGGTGATGTGCTGCGACGGCGCCGGGTGCCGCGGTAGACGGCGAGCGCGGCCGGCGCGCGCGACTAGCGCATCTGCCAAACGAGGCTTACCGGTCTTAGGCGGCCGCAAGGGCCTGGGCGTCGCGGCGGATGCGCTCCACCATGGAGAAGAATCCGTTCGAGCGCTGTGGGGTCAGATGCTCCTGCAGGCCAAGTTCGGCGAAAGCCGCCCGGGCGTCGACGCCCAAGATTTCCTCGGCGGTCTTGTCTGCATAAATAGCAAAAAGGATGGCGATGAGACCGCGCACGATATGGGCGTCGCTGTCGCCGAGGAACGTGAGAACCGGCGGAGCGGTCGGGCCAGCGCGCCGACCGCCGCTTGCGAGCCACACCTGGCTGGCACAGCCGCGCACCTTGTTGGCATCGGTCCGCAGCGCCTCCGGCAGCGGCGGCAGAGCCCGTCCGAGCTCGATCACATAGCGGTAGCGGTCCTCCCAGTCGTCAAGCAGGGCGAAATCGGAGCGGATTGCATCGAAGGTCATGGGGATCAGAGGATCATGGGCATCAGAAGATCATGGGCATCGCAAGCTCATAGGGATCAGAAGGTCACATGCAAGCCTTGGAACGGCAGCGAGCGTTGCTCGCTGCCGCCACGCTATGCATATGGTCTCGATGCAGGTTGGCGCAAGCGGGGCGCTTCAATCGCCGGCGGATCGGCTGGCCCTCACAGTCCCGTGCGCTGGATTTGGGCACCGCGCCAGGCGGGGCTGAGGTCGGAGGGCGTCAGCGTGCCGCGTTCTCCCGGCTTGGGCTCCGCCTTGGGCCGCACGCGGGCGGGAGAGCCTGCCGGCTCGGTGCGCGCGATTGGCTGGGATGCGGCGCCCTGGTCGCTGCGACCACCTGAGCTTACGAGATCGACGGCCATGCGTGCGCCAAACTCAGCCTTCTTGAGAAACATCGCCCAAAGCTGGGCGGCAATGGCGCAGGCCTGGGCGTTGCGGTCGCAAAAAGTCGTGGCGCGTTCGACGGTCGCAAGGGCGGTCGAGTAGAACCGTGCCTGCTGGCGCTCATCGGTTGGCAGCAGCAACACGACGAGTCCGAGCCAGAATGCCAGCCTGATGAGGAACATCATGAAGCGTCCGTTCGTGATTGCGCCGACTGAGGGGCGCCAACCGAGCGCCAGGATTAGCACGCAATTCTCTAGATGCTGCAAAGACCTTCGCCCTGATGCTGCGAAAACTTGACTCGAATTTTAGGGAACGGTTCGAGGCCGGGCGAGAATGCCGGTGGTGGGCGATCCCGCCTGACGCCAGACGCGGCCTTGGCCACGCTCGCCAGTTAACAGATCGTTTAGAACCCCCTTCAAATAATGCTGGGGCAGGTCAGCGTCGGAGTAACGATAATGACCCCAGGGCAGGCGCGGGTTGCGCTCGGGACATTTCTTCTGGTGAGCACCGGAGTGGCGGTCAACGCCTTATTTCTGCAATCAGACGCCGTCTCCGTCGGCAGGGCTGGGATGGGGCGCACGTCCGGCGTGCCTGGGCTGGCGGGACGGGGCTTCCTGTTGCCTGAGGCGGCCCCCCCGCGCGAGAGCGAGCGCTCAAGCCGCGCGGAACAGGCCTTGCGCATCGCGCGCTTCGCTGCCCAGCCCAGCAGCATCGAGCCGGCACCAGCCGGTCCTGGCGACGCGACAGATGCCGAGACGGTGCGTGCCATCCAACGCGAGCTCAAGGTGCGCGGATATGGGCCGGTCCCAGTCAACGGGACCATGGGGCTTGCCACCCGAGCGGCCATCATGGCCTTCGAGGCCGATCATGGGATGGCCCTCAGCGCAGAGGCGAGCGAACGGCTGCTCAAGCGCATTGTGCTCGGCGCGGTCGAGCCTGCCGACGTGAGCCATAGCCTGGCGGACCGTGGCGTATCTGCCCGTGCCGCAGAGGTGATCCGCTCGGTGCAGGAGTGGCTTGCCGCGCTTGGTTATCAGCCAGGTCAGACCGATGGCCGCCTCGGGGAGGAGACGGTGAAGGCGATCCGGGAATTTGAGGTGGACAAGGGCCTGGTGCCGCGGGGTCGCGTCTCGGCCGAGCTGGTGGGCCGCCTCAACGAGGCCGCCACGGCCAAATCCTCGCAACGGTGAGTTGGCGACGATGCCCCTTGCAGCACGCAAGGCGCGATGGACCTGAAGTCTGCGTTCCAGAAGCGTGGCGGGGCGCTGCGAGCTCCAGCCGCGGTGTCCCCGCGGCGCGCACCCCATGAGATGGTGGCCGAGCCGCGTTGCGCGGGTGTGCGAGGCCTTAAACATCGCGCCGGAGATAGGACAAGCAATCCTTGGGCTGGCCAACATAGGCTATCGCATCGGAGGCGTTGAGCTTGGCACACGAGACGGCGCGCGTTCGCCCACGACCGGCTGAAGGCATATCCGCACGTTGAGGCCTCCCTCGTGGCGGTGCAACTGCCCATGGCTGCGCTCAATTTTGCATCCATTGCGACCGCATCGCATTGGATCGCCAGCGGCGAGGTATCAAAACTCGCACCGGCTCAAGGCCTCGGGCGGCCACGCTCGCTCATCTATCGGCGGGCAGGACGCGGGGTGGGTGTGGCGTACCTGCGCGACGCGTTTGCCAATTGGAGCCTGAGCCCATCGACGAGGAAGCTATTGGCCAACTGTCGTTCGACCGGTTGCCACAAGTCTTGACCTACTCGGCGGCGGATTACGTCAGTTTTGCTAACGAGCTTCGCCAATACGGCGCGGTGCGCACGGCCTTGCTGGAGCACGTCGGACGGCTGATCGAGGTCCGATTTGCCGTGCAGGTCTGTCGGCGTTATGCGATGAGCCTGCCGATTGCGCAGAGGAAGGGAGGGTGCGAGAGGCATGCGCCTCAAGTCGGAAATTTGGGTCAAGGCCTACCTGCGGCGCTGTCAGCACGAGGGGGTGGCGGCGGTGCTGGTGCGGCGCGGCGATGTGGATGCTGGTGCGATCTATATCAAAGTCTGCCGGCTCGACGGCACGGCGGCGTTGTTCGGCCCGGCGCCGGCAGGTCTCCAGGAGGCGCGCGAGGATCGCCGCTGGCAGGCCTGCCTTGAACACCAACCTGCCGCGGAAGCAGAAGCTGATGCCTATCTCGAGCGGCAGATCGATTTCGATCCCGACGTTTGGATCGTCTCGGTGGAGGACCGGCACGGCCGGCACTTTCTGGAGGATTGGTTGGCGCGGTGACCCGGCGCCCTTCCTCCGCGACGCATTAACAATCCGTTAACTCCTGTGGCAGTCAAATAGGGTGATTCGCCACGAAGTTGCGTGCGCGTCATGCGATGGGGAGGCCGGGGCAAGCATCGCCGTGGCCAGAGGGACGCAATGGCTATGATTCTTGACTTCCGTTCGCGGAACGCGCGCGCTGAGCCGCGCGACCGCGCCGAGACGTCGGGCGCCGAGATCATCATTTTTCCGGGTGTGCGACGCGAGCGCCAGACGGATCTACCGAAGCCGGCGCGCCGCAAGAAAGCCCCGAAACGCGACCGTCTCGAACTGCCGGATTGACGAGCTGGGCACGAGCCTGGCGAGCGTTGCGGGGACCCAAGGGCTTGCACCAGTCTATGGCTCACAGCTGGTGCCGTCTTGCGTTGCAGCGTGTCGATGATCAAGCCGGCAGGGGCGCCAACGCTCTGTGTTGGGGGATGCGGAGCCTTGCCACGGTGCCTGCGCGGCTGGCCCAATCGCGAAAGCACCTGACAGTTATGTGCGAGTTATGTGCGATGTGAGAGTTATGAGCGAGTTCAGTGCCAGTTCAGTGCCAGTTCAGTGCCAGTTCAGTGCTTGAGCGCTTTGGCGGGGGCGAAGAGGCGGTGCTCGACACGATCGCCCGCCTTCAATCCCAGTCGCTCGGCAGCGCCGCCGGCAAGCTCAAGGCATGCGGTGACGTCACCGCGTGAGGCGATGATATCCTCCGAGAGCGGCTCGGTCCGCGCCTCGATGCGGTGCACCGTGCCATCGGCGCGGATGAACACCATGTCGAGCGGAATGTAGGTATTGCGCATCCACATGGTAATTTCCTGGGGCGTGTCATAGGCGAACAGCATCCCATGGTGGTCATCCAGGTGGGTACGGAACATCAGGCCTTGCGCTTTCTCCTGCGGGGTATCTGCGATCTCGACATCGATCACGTGCGTTCCGTGCGCCGTCAAGAGCTTCAGGTTTTCGCGCTGCATTGCATAGGCCGGATAAAGCAGCAGGCTCGCCAACGCCAGCACAGCAAAAAGCCAGGCCACTGCGCTAGCGGCCCGGCCTGAGGCTCGTCGGCTATTTCTCGGCTCAATGCTTGGGCGGCAAGCCTGGCGGTATGCCATCCGGCCGCAGCTCGGCTGCCATGCAGCCTTTGCTACCCATGCCCCAGCGGACCTGGACGATCTGATCGGGGCGCAGTTCGGTGAACCCGAACCGCCGCAGCGTCTCCATATGGACAAAGATATCCGGAGTGCCTTCGCCACGTGTCAGAAATCCAAATCCGCGAACCCGATTGAACCATTTGACCCTGGCCCGCTCCCAATCGCTTTCTGCCGTGACCTGCACGTGCGTGCGTTGCGGCAACTGCGATGGGTGGATCGCGGTGCTCTCGTCCATGCTGAGCACGCGAAAGGCCTGCAGCCCCCTGGGCCGTTTGAGAACCTGGCAGTGGACCCGCGCACCCTCATAGGCGGTCTGATAGCCTCCGGCCCTAAGACAGGTGACGTGCAGCAGCACGTCGGCAAGCCCATTGTCAGGTACAATGAACCCATATCCCTTCGAGACATCGAACCACTTGATCGATCCTGCAACCTCGAAGACTTCCACACCGGGATCGCCGCCCGGTTCGACCTCGCTTTCCTTACCCTTGATATCCGCATAGTCTGGAGAAAATTTTTCTTTCTCCTGCACCATACTGGAACCCCCCGCTCTACGTTGCACTACTCCCGTCAGTCACTTCCCAACCGCCAGTTTATGCTGATCCCGAACGTTGCCCTCTCGAGATCGTGCCGCCCCGACGGCACTGTTGGCTATACCCAACGTCCGCCGAAGGCGCCAGTAAATTTTAGTCCGAATGAGGAAAAACGAGTGCGATTGTCCCTTTCAAGTTGCAGCAATACTGGTCAAGACACTGAGGAACCTTCGGGTTCTCGACGCGCTCATCTGTTTCCACGGCGAAACCAGCCTGTGGAGTATCTTAAGCTGTGAATTTCAGGTGGATAAGCTTGAGTTGATGTGAATCAGAGCTTGCGATCTAGACAGCGCATGGCCTTGGCGTCAGCGAGTCGTTGGTCGTAACGCGATCTTAGGTGCGGTCTCACACGGCGCGCGGGCGGCCTCGTTTCGGAAGCCTCGAGGGCTCAGATGGCGGAAGTGCGGCACATTTGGGGATGCGCTCTGATCGTGGCAAAATTCGACCCCGATGTGTCGCTTCTGCCTCTGGTCGAAAGGACCGATGCAGTGCTCTCTTTTTGCATACCGGTCTTGCGCGCCGCTCGACCCAGGCGCAGTCTCGCAGGATCGCTGACATGGCCTGCCACCGCACCTATGCGATCGGGGCGCGGGGCGGGCTCTGGATTGGATCAATGAGCAGGAGGTGTGGACGTGTCTCTTCGCTATCTGCACACCATGGTGCGCGTCACCGACATCAAGCAGAGCCTCGACTTCTATTGCACCAAGCTCGGTATGGAGGAGGTGCGCCGGGTGGAGAGCGAGGCAGGGCGCTACACGCTGGTTTTCCTGGCTGCACCGGTTGACAAGGGGCGGGCTTCTGCCGAGCGGGCACCGCTGTTGGAGCTGACCTTCAACTGGGATCCCGAGAAGTACGGCGAGGGCCGCAATTTTGGTCACCTGGCCTATGAGGTGGATGACATTTACGCGGTGTGCGATCGGCTGATGAAGGCCGGCGTCACGATCAACCGGCCGCCGCGCGACGGTCGCATGGCATTCGTTCGCTCTCCCGACAACGTCTCAATCGAGTTGCTGCAAAAGGGCGAGGCGCGGCCCAAGCAAGAGCCGTGGGCATCGATGTCCAACACCGGTAAGTGGTGACACGCGCGGCATCTGCCGCGAATTTGGCCAACATGCAACCGCCAGCAGATGGTTTTGTCGGGCCCGTGCACGCCTGAGCGAGCGCCCTTGCGCGGCCGTGCTCTGCAGCCAGTGCGCGGGGGTGGCGCCGTTGAGGCATGCGTCGGTATCGGCGCCGATCCGGGACATTTTGGCGACCTGGACGCAGCCACGCGGTGTGGCGGAGCAAGACCCGGCGCGTTGGGGGGATCTCGACGTTGTCGGATGAAGAGCGGTCCTTGACGGATGATCGAGCGGTTGCACCTGCGCCGCGAACGCGGATCGCAGCGCTCTATGGCGAATTGTCCCGCAATTTACGTGTCGGTTGCCGGCGCTAGGCCGTTTGTCGGCCGCATGAGCGAACGCCTCTTGGTGTGCAAGGGGCGAAGCGCCATGCACAACCTGTGCCTCTGCCCCCGTGGGGCATCGCGAGCGGACGGGGGCGCGAGATTATTCGGCGCGCCCGGCGCCAAGCAAGTCAACCCCATGACGATCGAGTTCGGCAACGCGCATTGGGAGCATGCACACGAACCTTGCCGCGCAAAGGTGTGCGGGCACAGGCATTGGCGGCTGACACGCCACCGCGGCGCACGAGGCTGACCGTGGCAGTGGCGGCCCAAGCCGCTGAGTGGGCGGCGCAAGGCGCCGCAACAGCTCTGCCAGCATCGGATAGAAGAAGTCCTTGCCGGCATAGCCGTCGATGCGGCCGACCTCTTGACCGTCCTCGACCAGGACAAATGTGGGCGTGACGTTGATGGGGCGAGCAAGCGCAACTCCCGCGCGGGCCTGGTCGCGGATCGGCACGCGCCGCAGCGGCGCCTGTTGTCCCTCGCGGGTTTTGGGGTAGGAGGGGGCAATCTCCGCGTTCCAGCGTCGGCACCATACGCAGCCGGGATCGTAGAACATCAACAGCTCGGCGGCCTGTGCGACGAAGCTGGTGCAAAGGGCAGCCAGGAGCGTTAGGGTGCCAAGAGCGAGCCTAGGGTTCATCGGTCCGTTCCGGTTGTGGTGTGAAGTGTCATCGGCACTCGGATGGCCACCGACACCTTAACGACTGCGCAATACGACGCAGAGCGGCCGCTGCCAAGCTCAATTTGCGCGGGTTTGCGGTTCGATGCTGCCCTGCTTGCCACTCGGTTTTCGGCGCACGCCGATGCCGCTGACGTCGAGGTCCTCGACCCTTAGGTTCTCCAGCCGGGTTTGAATGCGCGCACAGGTGTTCGCCCACTCCTGTCTGCTCATGTGTGTTCCGGCATCCCACATTTTGATGCACTCGGCCTTGCTGTCCTCGACGGCGCTCTTGGTCGTGCGCGTGGCTGTCTCGGGCGCTGTCGATCGAGCGCTCGCGGGCGGGGCAGGTGCGATGGTGCCCGTCTGGGCAGCAACCGCGCTGGCGCTGAAGACCAGCATCATCACTATCACAGATATGCGCATGGCTATCCCTCGCGAAGCCGTTGTTTCCCCACGTCGGCGACGGCCATCCGTCTGTGGCATTCGGGCCAATCCCCTTCTTGCCCCAGCCAGCGACGGCGACGTTTGGCAGGCGTGTCGTCCCGGGCCATCGACGGCGGCAGCGGTCTCTGTTAACTGAGACTTGCGTGTCAGTCGAGCTTTGCGAGAAGCGTCACTCAATGAAGGCCATGTTGAGCCACCGCATCGGCGGGCCTGAAACCCTCGAGCTTGAGGAATTGCCCGATCCGCAGCCTGGGGCCGGCGAAGTCCTCCTCGCGGTCAAGGCGTGCGGGGTCAACTATCCCGATCTGCTCATCATCGAGGACCGCTATCAGTTCAAGCCGCCGCGACCGTTCGCGCCGGGCGGTGAGGTGGCTGGTGTGATCGAAGGGGTCGGTCCCGACGTTGGGAGTTGGAAGCGCGGCGACCGTGTGATCGGTTCGGTGATTGCCGGCGGTATGGCTGAGAAGCTCGTGGTGGCGGCGGACCAATGCATCGCCATGCCGGCATCGATGCCATTTGATGAGGCGAGCGCGCTGGTACTCACCTACGGCACGTCCATTTATGCGCTCAAGGATCGCGCCAAGCTGAAGGCCGGCGAGACCTTGCTGGTGCTGGGTGCTGCGGGGGGTGTCGGTGTGTCGGCGGTGGAGCTTGGCAAGGCATACGGCGCGCGCGTCATCGCGGCTGTCTCCTCCGAGGAAAAGCTGGCGTTTGCCAAACAACATGGCGCCGATGATGGCGTCGTCTATCCGACGGGTCCCTTCGACAGGGCCGCGGCCAAGGGGCTGGCCGACATCTTCAAGGCGGCGTGCGGAGAGAACGGTGCCGATGTCATCTATGATCCGGTCGGCGGCGACTACTCCGAAGCCGCGCTGCGGGCGATCGCGTGGGAGGGGCGGTTCTTGGTGGTCGGCTTCCCGGCTGGCATTGCCCGGCTACCGCTCAACCTGACGCTCCTGAAATCGTGCCAGGTGGTTGGCGTGTTTTGGGGTGCCTTCAGTCGACGCGATCCCAAAGCCAACGCTGCCAACATCGTCGAGCTGATGCAGCTCTATGCCAAGGGTGCGATCAAGCCTGTCGTTTCTGAACACTACCCGCTGGCTAAGGCCGGAGAAGCGATCGCCAGGCTCGGCTTGCGCAAGGCCATGGGCAAGATCGTCGTCACGATGGAGTAGGGCGGTGACAAGCAGCCAAACGCGCTGGTGGTGGGTACGGCATGCTCCCGTTCCCGATGGCGGCAAGATCTATGGTCAGAGCGATCTTGACTGCGACTGCACGGATGGAGAGATTTTCGCCGTGTTGGCGCACGAACTTCCGCCCAATGCCGTGTGGGTGACGAGCCATCTTGTGCGCACGCGTCAGACGGCGGCAGCGATCCTGGCAGCGGCGAACGGGCGCCACGATAGCGCTCAGCCATTCGTCATCCCGGAGCTCGCCGAACAGCACCTAGGCGCGTGGCAGGGCATGGAGCGCAAGCCCTTCTATGCCGAACGCAGGGTCGGCACGCACACGCTGTGGTTCGGGCTGGCCGACGAACGGCCGCCGGGGGGCGAAAGCTTCGTCGACCTCGTCAAGCGGGTGCGGCCCGTAATCGAACGCCTGACGGTAGAGCACCGCGGCCGTGACATTGTTGCCGTCACCCATGGCGGGACCATCAAGGTGGCGCTGCTGGTGGCGCTGGGGCTCGACGCGCAGACGGCGCTGAGCTTTCTGGTCGAGAATTGCTCTCTCACTCGCCTTGATCATCTGCAGCCGGAGGGCACACCGGGACTTTGGCGCGTGGGCGCTGTCAATCATCGGCCTTGGTCGCGGCCAGGCGGGCTCGATGCCGTTGGCAACCGGCTGACCGTCGACAAGGTCTGAGCGAAGCTCCAAGGTCAGACAATACGAGCCCCGCGTTTGGCGCGGGGCATCGCCTTGTGTCAGACGCTCAGGGAGCCTCCAGCGCGGGCAAGCTCATCGCCCCCGGAGCTGAACCGGGCGAAGCGCCAGCTCGGCATAGGTGATCGGCAGCGTAGCCAAGCTGGGCCGGTCCGGCGGTCGGGGAGCCGCTACACCTTCCAGTCGTCTTTGGCCGATTGACCCTTGCGCGCGCCCGCTCGGTTTCGTATATATGACTGACGGGTCAGTCATTATTTTCCGCTCCATGGTGAAGGTGCAGAAATCACGACAGGCGAGGCCAGCAATGCGCTCGGCCGGCGCGTCTGCTCGGGCTAAGGCGGCGGGTGAGGCATCGGTTCGGTCACGGGACAAGTCAGGCAAGTCACTGATCCCGTCTCCGTCGAAGCGCTCTCCGCGTCGTTCGACCGCAGAGGCGCGGCGTCAGTCGATCCTCGCTGCCGCGCTCACGGTGTTTGCCACCCATGGCTTTGCGGCTGCTCGCCTTGACGACGTGGCGGCGCGTGCCGGCGTTGCCAAGGGCACGCTCTATCTCTACTTCCGCGACAAGGAGGCGCTGTTCGAGGCGCTTGTGCGCAGTGCCGTCTCGCCGCTGCTGCAGCACATGAGCAAGCTGGCCACCAGCCCCGAAATCTCGCCGCTGCAGGCTCTGGAAGCCTTTTTCGCGCTGTTTGCGAAGGAGGTGCTAGGCACCGAGCGCAAGCTGTTGCTGCGGCTGATCGTGGCGGAGGGGCCGCGCTTTCCAGCCATTGCCGAATTCTACTATCGCGAGGTCGTCGCCCACGGTCTTCGCATCATGCGGGCACTGGCCGAGCGCGCGGCCCGCGAGGGCGCGTTTTCGAGCGATGCAGCGGCGCGTTTTCCCCAACTCATCGTCGCGCCGCTGTTGGTGGCTGTGCTCTGGGACGGATTGTTTGCCAGAATTGATCCCCTTGATGTGGATGGCTTGTTGCGGGCGCACCGCCAGGTCTTGACTGGCAAACCCGAAAAGGATGCGCCATGAGGAGTTTCCGCCCGAAGGTGTTTGCTGCGATCGCCGCGGTGGCCGTGCTCGCCCTCGCCATTGGCGCTTATCTATATCTTCGTGGGCGCGCCACGCCGCGCGGCTTTGAAGGTTGGATCGAGGCGTATTTTATTTTCGTAAGCCCCGACGAGACGGGGCGGGTGGAGACCCTTGCGGTGCGCGAGGGCGATGCTGTCAGCGTAGGGGCGCCGCTCTTCTCGCTCGATTCCGATTTGCAGCGGGCAGCGGTGGCCGAGAATGAAGCAGCTGTTGCCAACGCCAAGGTAACCTACGACCGCGCGCAGGAGCTGTTGAAGAAGGCGGTCGGCTCGCAGAAGGTGTTCGACGATGCCGAAGCAGCGTTGCGCAGTGCGCAAGCGAGGCTCAACTCGGCGCGCACACGCCTCGAGCGACGTCATCTTGTGAGCCCTGTAGCGGGCACAGTTCAGGAGGTCTACTTCCGCGTCGGCGAGATGGTGCCGGCCGGCCGGCCGATCGTGTCGCTGTTGCCGCCCGAGAATGTCCGAGTGCGCTTCTTTGTGCCCCAGGCGATCCTGCCGCAGGTGCACATCGGCGACCGGATCGTGGTCAATTGCGACGGTTGCGCTCCAGACCTCACAGCGCGGGTGAATTTCATTTCGGCGCAGGCCGAGTTCACCCCACCAATGATATACAGCTTGGAAGAGCGTGCGCGACTGGTGTTCCGGATCGAGGCCATTCCTGAGCGGCCTGCCGATGTGCGTGTCGGCCAGCCCGTATCAATTGCACTGCAGCAGGTGACGGGTGTGAGCCATGCCCGCCGCTGAAGCGACGAACGGGGCCATCGCCGTCGAGGTGGAGGGGCTCACCAAGTCCTTTGGCGGCAAGGTGGTCGTGCGCGATCTCAGCATGCGCGTGCGGCGCGGCCAGATCTACGGTTTCCTCGGCCCCAATGGGTCGGGCAAGACTACAACGTTGCGCATGCTGTGCGGCCTTCTTACTCCCGACAGTGGCCGGGGCAGTGCGCTTGGGTACGACATTCGCACCCAGAACGAGGAGATCAAACGTCACGTCGGCTACATGACGCAACGGTTCAGTCTGTATCAGGACCTATCGATCCTGGAGAACCTGGAGTTTGTGGCGCGGGTTTATGGACTTGCCAACCCCCTGCGGGAGGCACGCGGCGCTATCGAGCGGTTGGGGCTTGTTGGGCGCGAGCAGCAGCTGGCGGGCGAGCTCTCCGGCGGGTGGAAACAGCGCCTGGCGCTCGGTGCCTGCATCTTGCCCAGGCCCGAGCTGTTGCTGCTCGATGAGCCGACTGCGGGGGTGGATCCCAAGGCGCGGCGCGAGTTTTGGGGGGAGATCCACAAGCTCGCCGCCCAGGGGATGACGGTGCTCGTTTCCACCCATTACATGGACGAGGCCGAGCGCTGTCATGAGATCGCCTATATCGCCTACGGGGTGCTCTTGGCGCACGGCACCATTCACGACGTGATCCAACAATCACATCTGCGCACTTACAGCGTGAGCGGATCTGATCTGCAGTCGCTTTCCGAAAAGCTGCTCGGGCTGCCCGGCGTCGACATGGTGGCGCCCTTCGGCAATTCCCTGCATGTGGCCGGTCGCGATGCCGATGCCCTCGACAGGGCTGTAGCCGAATTCCGCAACCGCCCCGATCTCTATTGGAGCGTTTCACAGCCGACATTGGAGGACGTGTTCATCAGCCTGATGGGCAAATCGCGGGACAATTTTCAATGATCGATCCGTCGCGAACGCTTGCCATGCTGATCAAGGAGTTTGTCCAGCTGCGCCGCGACCGCCTCACGTTTGCAACCATGATTTTCATTCCGGTCGTGCAGCTGTTGTTGTTCGGCTATGCCATCAACACCACGCCTCGACATTTGCCGACGGCCGTGCTGGTGCACGAGGAGAACGACCTCACCCGCTCGGTGCTGGCGGCGCTCGGCAACACCTCCTACTTTTCGGTCACGCGCATCGCCAGCTCAGAGGCCGAGATGGACCACTGGATGCGCTCGGGCGACGTGCTGTTTGGGGTGGAGATCCCGGCGGGGTTTGAGCGCGGGGTGCGCCGCGGCGACCGTCCGGCCTTGCTGGTGGCCGCCGACGCCAGCGACCCGGTCGCCGCCGGGACGGCGCTGGCGGCCCTGGAAGGCATCGTGCAGACCGCGCTGGTGCGCGACCGCGGCCTGCCCGAGACCATCCAGTCAGTTCCCGCCTTTGAGATCCGTCAGCACCGCCGTTACAACCCAGCTGCGGTGACGAGTCTCAATATCGTCCCGGGTCTGCTCGGCACCATTCTCACCATGACCATGCTGATCTTTACGGCGCTGTCAGTGACGCGCGAGGTCGAGCGCGGCACCATGGAAAGCCTGCTGTCGATGCCGATTCGGCCCCTGGAGATCATGCTGGGCAAGATCGCGCCGTATATCCTCATCGGGTTTGTGCAGGCAGCGCTGATCCTGCTGCTTGCTGTCTTGTTGTTTCAAGTGCCGATCGAGGGCAGCGTGTTACTGCTGACGGGCTTGAGCACGCTGTTCATCGCGACCAACCTTTCAATCGGTTACACGTTCTCGACCATCGCGCAGAACCAACTGCAGGCCGTGCAGATGTCGTTCATGTTCTTTTTACCAAACATCTTGCTGTCGGGCTTCATGTTTCCCTACGCGGGCATGCCCGGCTGGGCGCAGGCCATTGGCGAATTGTTGCCGCTCACCCACTATATCCGCATCGTGCGCGGCATCATGCTCAAGGGCGCCAATCTCTACGATCTCAACGTCGAGGCGGCAGCATTGGCAGGGCTCATGCTGGTCGCCATGACGTTGGCCGTGCGACGGTTTCGCACCACGCTCGATTGATCCCGCCTCGCGGAAGCTGCGCGCGAGCCCGTGGTCAATGATCCGGTGGTGGCCGGGCGGTGGTTTGAATGGCGCCAATTTCGATGCCACCATGCGAATCATGGCCCTCAAGGACCCATCGTTCAGCATCGGCATCGAGGAGGAGTACCTGCTCGTCGATAAGACGAGCCGCGATCTCGTGCGCGACATGCCGCAAACCCTGTTTGAGGCTGCGCAGGAGGCGTTACAGGAGCGGGTCGCGCGCGAGTTCCTGAAATCGCAGATTGAGGTCGGCACCAGCGTGCACAGGACGCCGGGCGAGGCGGGCCGGGAATTGGCTAGTCTACGCACGGAGATGGCCAGACTGGCGGGTGAGCACGGCCTGGCGCCGATCGCCGCCTCCACCCACCCGTTTGCGCGCTGGAGCGCACAGGAGCCGACCGAGCGCGACCGCTACCAGGCCATCGCGCGCGACCTTGCCGGCGTGGGCCGGCGGCTCGTCATCTGCGGCATGCACGTACACGTCGGCGTCGAGGACGATGAGCTGCGTATCGACCTTATGAACCAGGTGCGCTACTTCCTGCCGCATCTTTTGATGCTCTCCACCTCCTCACCGTTCGCCGAAGGCGAAGACACGGGCCTTAAGTGCTACCGGCTCGCTGCCTACCAAGAGCTGCCGCGGACGGGCTTGCCCGGCAGGTTCGAGAGCTGGGAGGAATACCGCCACACCGTGGATCTCCTGGTGCGCAATGGCATCATCGAAGATGCGAGTAAAATCTGGTGGGACGTGCGTCCATCGTCGCGCTTTCCGACGCTCGAGATGCGGGTGACCGACGTGTGCACCAGCCGTGAGGATGCGGTGTGCGTGGCGGCCATGTATGTCGCCATACTGCGGATGCTCTATCGCATCCGCCGCAACAATCAGATCTGGCGCACGTATCCGCTGTTCCTGCTGTCAGAGAATCGCTGGCGCGCCCAGCGCTATGGCGTCGCCGGCACATTGTTCGACTTCGGCAAGGGCGAGCTCGTACCTTTCCGCGACCTTGTCGACGAGCTCATCGTGCTGCTTAGGGAGGATGCCGAGGCGCTGGGATGCCTACCGGAGGTAGAGCACGCGCGCACCATTGTGGCGCGCGGCACCAGTGCCGACCGGCAGGTGGCCTGCTTCGAGCAACGCCTAGCTCAGGGCGCCTCTCGTGCCGAGGCGCTGGCGGCCGTGGTGGATCACCTCATCGCTGAGACCGCCAGCCAGGCGTGAACCACTGCGATTGGGGCGCGTGCACGTGGCGGGTGCGGTTGGTGGCGATCGCATGACCCTGCCCGACGCGGATGAGAAACCCGCTGGTGGAGGAGCGCCATTGTGGGGGGGAGGGTTGCCGCGTTCACAGATCAGACAATCGCCCCCGGCATTGGCGCACCGGAGGGCCCGCCTGGCACCCTCCGGGGCAAGGACGGCCGTTACGCGCTTTGCTGCGCGTGCAGGCGTCCGCGCTTGGCAAAGAGCTTATTGAGGGCTGAGACATAGGCCTTGGCGCTCGCCACCAGCGTGTCTGGATCGGCCGCGCGCGCCGTCACCGCCCGACCGCCCGCGATCGCTTCGTCCTCGAGCCGTACCGAAACCTCGGCCTGCGCATCCGTGCCCTCGGTGACGGCGTGTACCTGGTAGAGCGCCAGTTTCGCCTTGTGTGGCACGAGCTTGGTGATGGCGTTGAAGGTTGCATCCACCGGACCGTTGCCGGTCGCTTGCACGGTTTGCTGCTTGCCCTCTCCCATGTCGAGTGTCAGCGTTGCCGACTGGGGACCAACCGTGCCGGCGATGACGGTGAGCGCCACCACCTTGATGCGGTCCTGGTGGGTGGCGATCTCCTCGTCCACCAATGCCTCCAGGTCCTCGTCGTAGACGTGCTTCTTGCGGTCGGCCAGCGCCTTGAAGCGGTTGAAGGCATCCTCGAGTGCATTGTCACCCAGCTGATAGCCCAGCTCCTTGAGCTTGGAGCGGAAGGCATTGCGCCCCGAGTGCTTGCCCATCACCAGCGAGGTCTTGGACACGCCCACCGATTCCGGCGTCATGATCTCATAGGTTTGGGTGTGCTTGAGCATGCCGTCCTGGTGGATGCCACGCTCATGCGCACACGCGGTGCGACCGACGATTGCCTTGGTGTACTGCACCGGGAACGAGGTGGCCGCTGCCACGAGCTTGGAGGCGCGGTTGAGCATGGTGGCATCAATTCCCACCTCATAGGGTAGTATGTCGCCGCGTGTCTTGATGGCCATCACCAGCTCTTCGAGCGCGGCGTTGCCCGCCCGCTCGCCGATACCATTGATGGTGCATTCCACCTGCCGGCAGCCAGCGCGGATCCCGGCCAGCGAGTTGGCAACGGCCATGCCCAGATCGTTGTGGCAATGTACGGAGAAGATGGCTTTCTCCGAGCCAGGTACCTTCTCCATCACGGTACGAAACATTTGGTAGTATTCCTCGGGCGTGGCGTATCCCACCGTGTCCGGCAAGTTGATCGTGCTGGCGCCAGCCTTGAGTGCCGTCTCCACGCAGCGGCACAGATAATCGATCTCGGTGCGGGTGGCGTCCTCGGCGCTCCATTCCACGTCTTCCACCCAGTTGCGCGCGCGGGAGACTTGAAACTGCACGAGCTCCAGCACCTGTTCGGCCGACTTCTGCAGCTTGTGTTTGCGATGTACGGGCGAGGTGGCGATGAAGGTATGGATGCGGGGCCGAGCGGCGTGTCGCACGGCTTCGCCGGCCCGATCGATATCGAGCTCGCCGGCGCGCGAGAGCCCGCACACCACCGAGCGTTTCAGCCGCTTTGCGATTTCCGACACGGCATGGAAGTCACCCTCCGAGGCGATGGGAAAGCCGGCCTCGATGATGTCCACGCCCATGGCGTCCAAGAATTCGGCGACCTCCAGCTTCTCCTCGAAGGTCATGGTGGCACCCGGACACTGCTCGCCGTCGCGCAGCGTCGTGTCGAAGATGAAGACCTTATCGGTGTTGGTGGTCTTGTGCGAATGTTGCCCAGCGGCTGGCACCGCCTTGCTCGCATCAGTCATGATCGGTGGTCCTTGTCTGCGTCGGCCATTGTCGCCGACACGCGGGAAGAGTTTCAGTGGCTGGCGTTTCTACCCCTGAGCGGCCGTCCCGGACACATGCCGAGCAGGAGAGGCTCAGGGGCTGGTAAGGAGGAGGTGCAGACGGCCAAGCGCCGACGCCGCGGTCCGTGCCGCCGTCGTTTCGCCAATCCTATAGCCGATCGAACTCACGGGCCTGCTCTGCTGTCCCGGGCTGGCGTCCGCGCCGCCCCGGTAGGTGAATTCACTTAAGCCAAATTACGTCCGAAATGGCAAGTGTCAATCGCGGGACAAGGGCAGAATTTTATTGGGTTGTCAGACGAGGTGGGTGAACTGAAGCCCCGCGCCACGTCGCTCGCGACTGGGGCACCTTGTCCGACACCAACCTGGGCCAACAGGTCGATCGCCCTGTCCCTCCCGTTGCATCCGCAATGACGCGCTAACGCTTCCTTAATGCTGACGGTTTCATAACTTGCGCTCGGATTACCCGGAAAATGCCATGTTCCGTGGTTAATCTATAAGACTGTCCCGCCATTCGTAGTGCGTTAGACGGGGGTCGACGAGATGGGATTTGGCAGGCTGCGGCGCTGTGCTTTGCGCTGGCTGCTCCTGGGAGCGGTCGCGTGGGGAGCCGCATGGCCGATGGCGACCGCGGCCCAGCATCTTGCTTCGGCTCCGCCGGCGCGCGCGGCGGCGCCCGCGAGCGGCAATGAGACCTCGCTTAAGAGCGACGGCGCCCGCACCAAGTTCATCATTGGCCTGGAGCGCACGGTCGATTTCCAGGTCTTCTCGCTCTCCAATCCCAACCGGGTTTTCGTCGAGCTTCCCGAGGTCATGCTGCAGCTGCCGCCAGATCCCGGCGCGACGCCCATCGGTCTCGTCAAGTCGTTTCGCGGCGGCGTCTCGGCGCCGGGCAAGGCGCGCATTGTCATCGACGTCACCGGCCCGGTGGTCGTGGACCGGGCAGCCATTGAGAAGAGCAAAGACGGCAAGCGCGTGCAACTTGTGCTGGAGATCATGCCGGTGGAACCGCTTGCTGATGCCAAGGCGGAAGCCAAACGCACGGCGATGCAGGCCGGCGCCTTGGGCCTCGGAGCCATCGGCCTGCAGCCTCCCATCCCCAGGCCTGCAGTATCACCGCAGGTCCGCGCACAGAGCGCCTTCAAACCCGTCATCGTGCTCGATCCCGGCCACGGCGGCGACGACACGGGGGCGCAGAAGAACGGGACGGTCGAGAAGGACGTGGTGCTGGCGTTTAGCCTCATGCTGCGTGACAAGCTCAACGCCACGTCCCGCTACAAGGTATTGATGACGCGCGAGACTGATGTGTTCGTGGAGCTGCATGCGCGGCGCGAATTCGCGGAACGGCATATGGCGTCCCTGTTCGTTGCCGTGCACGCCGACTACGCGCAAGCTTCGGCTCGCGGTGCCACCATCTATTCGCTGCGCGAATCGGTCTCGAACGCACTGCAGCGCTCGGCCAGGGGCGAGGTGGCCGAGAGCGTCCTCTCGGGCGTGGAACTCGACAAGGTCAAGAAGGTGGAAGGCGATGTCGGTGCGATCCGCGAAATTCTGGCCGACCTTGCGCGCAGCGAGGTGGACGCCACGCGCGATCGCACGGGAGTGTTCGTCAAATCCGTGATCGAGTTCATGGGCGAGAGCACCAATCTCAAAGACAACCCCGACCGCTCAGCGGCCTTCGTGGTGATTAAGAGCGCGAAGATTCCCTCGATCTTGATCGAGCTTGGCTACGTCACCAATCAGGAGGATGCCGAGATGCTCAAATCCGAGCGGTGGCGCGAGAAGGTGTCGAGCTCGATCGTCACGGCAATCGACAACTACTTCAGCCACCAGGTGGCCCGGTTGCCGATGTGACGGGGGTGGGTCGTCAGGATTGATCTTAGGGAAGAACGCACTCGGGGGCCATGGCGTGCGAGGCACAGATCTGGTGAAGGAAGACGTTGATCCGGTGCTGCGCTCACCCCTTGCGTTGACGATGAACCGTTTGTGGCGGGTCGTGATGGCGTGCCGCTCCGGCGCGGTCGCAACGGTGCTTGTTGCGCTCATGATTGCCGGCGTGTCCCTCAGCCGTGCACAAGATGGGCACCCCGGTGCTGACCTCCTCAGGGACAGAAACATCGATGTGTCCCGTGCGGCGGCCGCTCAGCAGCCGCGCAGCGAGGGCGATCAGGCGCTCGTTGACGGATGGCCGCTCTACCGTACGGAGCGGGGTCAACAGGCGTTCAACGATTCGATGGCCACCCTGCGGGCGACCGATGGTGCAGCCCCGCCGTTCGGCGCGTTCCAGGGATGCGCGCATCTTGCGTGCAATCTCGCCCTACCATCCCTGAGTTCGGGCGGCTGGATCCCGTCCGGAAGGATTTGGGTATCGCCGACGGACTACGTGCTTATCGTGCACAGCCCGCGGCTGCATGAGGGGCAGGCCTATCGCCGGCGCGACGCCAGGCAGATGCGGTACTTCGTGTTTCACGAGTTTCACAACAGCACACGCAATACCGATCCATTCGACACCATCTCTTCGCACAGCGGTTCCGTATTCGTGCCGCTCTACATGAGCAAGGAATGGACCGATGCGCGAGGTCGGCATTTCGTCATCGTGGTGCAGGTGGCGCCCTATGATGTCGTGAGCTTCCACGCCACGGACTGGGGAAGTGCCGGTCCCGGCATGGAGGTCGCCAAAAACATGACCGAGGAGCTCGAGCCCCTGCAGGGGCTGGCGGGGATTGTGGTGGCGACGATCTTGAAGACAGCGGCGCCGCAGCTCCAGATCGTAAACCACGGCGGCAACGAGGGCCTGCCGATGCTCAGACAGTACGAGGGCTGGCTTGCCACCCGCAAGGCGCATGCGTCCGCGCCCGCCGTCGTGTTGCCGTTCGTGGCCGCGCGCAGCGAACGCATGGCGGCAGCCGGCGGCAGGTTCGAAGACCTCATCGTGCGGCGCGGCGCATCCCCCCTCATACCAATCGCCGATCGTGGCATCGTGCCGCCGAAGACGGCAGTGTCGGCCTCAGGGCCGGTATCGGCGCAGCCGGCCCTGCTTGCGGTCGGCCCCGAGCCCGCGCTGATCGGGCCCATCCGGCCGGCCGTGCGGCCCGATCCGGGTGCGCTGCCACGTCTGGTGGAGCCGATCCGGCCGGCGACACGCTCCGGCAGCGGCGCGGGCGGTTAAGGGTGGGCATCGGCCACTTTCCCTCAGCCCACGAGCGATCGAGCACCATTGGCGCCCCGCAGCGAGCGCCTGGGCCAGAGCCGCGCCGATCATTGCCGGCGCCTGGATTTGCCCGCAAAAAAGCCGGCCATCTCTGGCCGGCTGCACGCTGCCTGGCTGGCGGGGCTCGCACGACCCACGCCGGCAGAGCCGAATTAGCGCTTACTTGGCGGGCGGTGACGTTGGTTGTCGCGCCACAGGAGCACCCACTTCCAGTCGGGCTCGGGTCGAAGCGTGCGGCTCGCATCGGTCACGAGCCGGTCTGGGATCACGCCACACCTTTGACAGAGGCGCTTCATGTGCCACTCCATCTCGAGAGGTCATGCTGCGTGGTTCCGTGATAAGTCGCCTTGGCATTGAGGCTCGAGCCCCAGGGCTCGAGGCCAACACGCATTGGCGGCGGCCTTCACTGGTTGCAACACAGCGGTTCGGGAGGGGGCCGCGGCAATCCGCGGCAACGTGAGTCCGAGAGCTGCTAGCGGCGGCCCCATCCATGCCCGTCTCGCCCCCGGCAATTCGGCAGTCTTTGCTCTGCGCATGCTCCGCTCAGATGCGAGCTCGGGTTCTGAGCAAACCCGCCGCTTCCGACGCGCACAGCGCTGGAGACACCCCCAGCCCCCAAATGTTGGGGCTGGCGCCAGTCCCGCCTCCAGCTGCTTGTAGGCTGGCGCCAAGCGCTACGGTTGGCTGATTTGGTTAACGAAACGTTAACGCCGGGTCCCGGTCGCTCCGGGCAGGTAGGATCAGTCGGATATCGCGCGTGCCGGCATGCACCTCGATCGGCGTCGTGCCGAACGCGTCTCCGTCGACTTGCACGGGCACTGGCCGACGCGCCCGGATGGTGGCGTGCGCACACGGGAGCATGGCGATGTCGCCACCATGGCTCTTGCCGGGCCCGAGGCGTCCGGCTGCCAAGCTCATGAGTTGGGCAAACAGCACCGCACGATTGCGGGTCTTAAATAAGATCGCCTCCAGCCCGCGCTCCAGGATGCCGGTGCGTGGCGCCAGCACGAACCGGCCGCCGTAATGGCGGGCATTGGCGATCACGGCCCAGGTGGCAAGGTGGCGCTGGCCATCGACCGAGACACTTAGCGTGTCGATCGGCCGGATGATGGCGCCAAGAAGCGGGCCAGCGTAGGCTGCCTTGCCGAGCCTACTCTTTAGGCGCTGATCGAGTGCTCTGACCACCCGGGCATCCAAGCCGGCGCCGACCATCAGCAGGAAAGGCTCGCCGTTGGCCTCCGCACACGCCACCTTAGCAACCGGGCCCGCGAGCAGGGTTTGTGCGATGGCGGCTGGAGTGCGTGGCAAGCCGATCTCGTGGGCGAGCACATTGCCGGTGCCGACGGGGATGATCCCGAGGGCGTGATCGCAGCCCATGACGCTAGCGGCGGCGTGGCGGATGGTACCATCGCCACCGGCGGCGATGACGGCGTCGTAATTGCCACTCAGGGCCGCCTTGCGCACCGCCGTGCGGGCGGTCGGAATGTCGCCGCTCCGGCTACGCGTGATCGTCGCGCCAGCCTTGGTGAGGAGACGCACGACGTCCTCTATGAGCGGCGAGCCAGCTACGCCGGCACCGGGATTTTCCACGAGGAAGAAGTGGCGGCGCATGCTGGCAAGGGCTCACACGAATTGGCGGACGGCTGGTTATAGCACCAACGCGGCAAGGCTGGTCGCACGCCGGGCTTGCGCCGCAGTGGAAGGGATCATCGAGCCGTGCAAATGGCGCTCCTCAAGCGGGCCGCGAGCCCCGGCGTTGCCGGTAGCCTCATGCGATGCAGCTGGTTCCGGTTGTCGGCACGTCCACACAGGACCCAGCACGTCCCCGGGGGGCAATGGCCCTGTGGCGTGGAAGACCATGCGGCGCCAACCGCCTCTTGGGTTCCTCGGCGCCCCGCTGCCCGACGGCTTGGCCGTGTCCTTGCGCGAGCGAGCCTGTGAGAAGGGCCTGTCACGAGGGCCTGTCACAACGCTGTGATGCGAATCCGCTTCTGTCGGGGTTATGACCGCCGCGCTGGCAGATGAGACAGTCCGCTACAAGTTCCGCACGCGTGTCCGGGCCGTCTTTATTTCGGACGTGCACTTGGGGACCCGCACTGCTCAGGCCACGCGGCTCCTGCAGTTTCTCAAGGCGTACGAGGCCGACACCATCTATCTGGTGGGTGACATCATCGACTTCTGGAAGGTTCGGCGTGGTCCGCATTGGGCACAGTCGCACAACGACGTTCTGCAGAAATTGTTGCGCCGGGTGCGCAACGGGACGCGCCTCATCTACATCCCCGGCAACCATGACGAGGGCCTGCGCGATTTTGTTGGGCTCAGGTTCGGCAGCATTGAGATCCACCGCGACGTCATCCACATCACTGCGGACGGGCGCCGCTATCTGGTGCTGCATGGCGACGAGTTCGACGTGGTGGTGCGCGCCGCCAAGTGGCTAGCCTGTCTGGGCGACCGAGGCTATGAGCTTGCTTTGTGGCTTAACAACCCGCTCAACTGGGTGCGCCGGCATCTGGGGCTTGGCTATTGGTCGCTCTCGGCCTATCTCAAGTATCGCGTCAAGTCGGCCGTGGCCTTTATCGGCGCTTTCGAGGAGGCGGTGGCGACGGAGGCCAACCGGCGCGATGTCGAAGGCGTGATCTGCGGCCACATCCATCATGCCGCCGACCGCATGCTTGCCGGCACGCACTATCTCAACTGCGGCGACTGGGTGGAGAGCTGCACGGCGATCGTGGAGACGCTGGAAGGGCGGCTGCGCGTCGTTGCCTGGTCTGCCCGTGAGGTGGCCGCCGCCTGAGGCGCTGCCAACCGATCTTAAGCGGCGTGCACGGCGGGTTCTGTGAGCACCGAGTAAAGGGCCGCGCGGTCCTTGGAAGCTCTCAACCTCTCGATGGTGGAGGGTTCGCGCAGCAGACGGGAAATGCGTGCCAGTGCCTTGAGATGATCGGCGCCGGCGTGCTCGGGTGCCAACAGCAGGAAGATCAAGTCTACCGGCTCACCATCCAGGGCCTCAAACTCGATCGGCTCGTCGAGCCGGGCAAATACACTGACGATCCTCGGCAGGGCCGCGAGGCGACCGTGGGGAATGGCAATGCCGCGTCCGACGCCGGTTGAGCCGAGCCGCTCGCGCTGCAACAGCGTGTCGAAAATGGTACGCGCCTCGAGGCCCGTCAGGCCGGCAGCCCTTTGGGCGACCTCCTGCAGAGCTTGTTTTTTGCTCTTTGCTTTCAGAAACGGGTACACCGCCTCTGGTGCAATGAGATCAGCAAGGTCCATGTCCGTCTCTCGTCTCCGGACGATTCAACGCCTGCCTGCGCACCCCAGTTCATGCAGCTTTTGTGCCTGCGGATCACCCGCACCTGCCTAATAGGCGCCCGCGACCAGCCCCCAGCCGGCGCCGAGCATCACCGCCGTCCGACCTGTCGGATCTCCCCGGAGGATATGCTTCATGATACATCGTTCGCGGGGCGTCTTGTGCGTCCCTTTGTTGTTGAACCGTAAACAATCCCCTGCAAAAAGCGCCACCCGACCCCCGCCCAGCTCTCGGCCGTGTTGGTCTTCAATTGCTTTTGGGCGGTACATGCAGGGCTCGTCCGAGCGATCGGGAGCATCTGCAACGCGGGCGGACCGTAGAGCAGCGGCCCCTCACTGTCAAACAGGCTCTCAAGGGCTGCAAGGACCATTGCAGTTCAAATTGGCACGGGCCTTAGCCGGCGCCGAGCCGGGCCGCCATCTGCTTCTCGCGCCGTCTCTGCACCGAGGAGGGGATGCGCAGGGCCTCGCGATACTTGGCCACCGTGCGCCGGGCGATGTCGATGCCCTCGCGTTTCAGCTGCTCGACGATCTTGTCGTCGGAGAGCACCGCGCTCGCGGTTTCGGCTTCGATCAGCTGCCGGATGCGGTGGCGCACGGCTTCCGAGGAGTGGGCTTCTTCCCCATCTGCCGAGGCGATGGCCGATGTGAAAAAATACTTGAGCTCGAATACCCCGCGTGGTGTCGACATATATTTGTTGGAGGTGACGCGGCTCACCGTTGATTCGTGCATCGAGATGGCGTCCGCCACGGTCTTGAGATTGAGCGGCTTGAGGTGCTCGATGCCGTAGGAGAGAAAGCCGTCCTGCTGGCGTACGATCTCCTCGGCCACGCGCAGGATCGTACGGGCCCGTTGGTCGAGGCTTTTGACCAGCCAGTTGGCGCTCTGCAGGCACTCGAGCAGGTATCCGCGGTCCCGTTCCGAATGCGCTGACTTGCTGACCGTCGTGTAATAGGTGCGGTTGACGAGCACGCGTGGCAGCGTGTCGTTGTTGAGTTCCACGACCCAGCTGCCGTCGCGTGCTGGCCGCACCATCACGTCGGGCAACACGGGCTGGATTTGCACGGTGCCAAACTGCAAGCCTGGCTTGGGATTGAGACGCTTGATCTCCGCGATCATGTCGGCGAGCTCTTCGCCATCAACCCCTATGGCGCGCTTCAAGGCTGCGAGATTGTGGCCGCCCAGAAGTGCTAGATTGTCAAGAAGTTTGGCGATCTGGGGGTCGTAGCGATTCTGCTCCTTGAGCTGCAGGGCGAGGCACTCGGCCAGGTCGCGGGCGAACACGCCGGGCGGATCGAAGCCTTGCAGGACATCCAACACCTTGGTGATGAGACCGCCCGGTGCGCCGAGCTTGTCGGCAAGCTCGTCGACGTCGAGGCGCAGATAGCCTGTTTCATCGAGTGCGTGGATCAGATGGGCGCCGATGAGCCGCTCGGCGGGATCGGTGAGGACCACGTGGAGTTGCTCGGTCAAATAGTCGGCGAGCGACAGCCCGGCGGCGACATAGTCTTCGAGGTTGGCTTCCTCGCCGCCGAAGGAGTTGTGGGTGCGCGGGCGCAGCGAACCCCAGGCAGCCGCGTCGTGGTCGGCGCCATTGGCCGGCGGCGGACCATTGGGCTCGCCCCCTTCACGTGCAGCATTGGCACCACGAGAGGGGGCATCGCTGGGACCCCAGTCGCGACGCTCTTGCTGGTCCTGAAGGCTTTTGTGCGGCGTCTCAGGGTCAGGTTCGGGTCCAACCTCGTCCTGTTCCAAGAGCGGGTTGCGCTCGACTTCCGCCTCGACGAAGGAGCACAGCTCGACATTGGACAACTGCAGCAAGCGTATGGCCTGCTGCAGCTGGGGTGTCATCACCAGCTGCTGGCCCTGCCGAAGTTCCAATTTGGGCACAAGTGCCATGCTACCCCTGATCGTCGCTAGGACGGGTCACGGGGTCAAGTTATACGGTCGCCGCATTAATTGAACATATCCCCCAGGTAGACACGCCGCACGTCTTCGTTGGCGATGATTTCCCGAGGGTTACCGTGCGTTAAGACCTGGCCGTCGTAGATGATGTAAGCGCGATCGACGAGGCTCAGCGTTTCCCGGACATTGTGGTCGGTGATGAGCACGCCGATGCCGCGTGCGGTGAGTTGGCGCACCAGTTGCTGGATGTCCCCGACGGCTAGCGGATCGATGCCAGCGAACGGCTCGTCGAGCAACATGAACGACGGCCGGCTCGCAAGCGCCCGGGCGATTTCGCAGCGGCGGCGCTCGCCGCCGGAAAGGGCGAGCGATGGCGATTTTCTGAGCCGTGTGATGTTGAACTCCTCGAGCAGGCTGTCGAGCTGCTCCCTGCGGCGCCTGCGCTTGGGCTCCACCAGCTCCAGGACCGCCATGATGTTTTGCTCGACCGTAAGTCCCCTGAAGATCGAGGCTTCCTGCGGCAAGTAGCCGATCCCGAGACGTGCACGCCGGTACATGGGCAAGCGCGTCACGTCGCGGCCGTCGAGCGTGACTTGACCGGCATCGGCCGGCACCAGGCCGGTGACCATGTAGAACACGGTGGTCTTGCCGGCACCATTGGGGCCGAGCAGGCCGACGGCCTCGCCCCGGCCGGTCTCCAAGCTCACGCCCTTGACCACCATGCGGCCGCCATAGCTCTTTCTCACGTCGACGACCGTGAGCCAGCCTGGACCGCCGTAGGCTACGCTGGGCTCGGTGTGGTCGCTCGCCATACCGGCGGCATAGCCGTTGAACCGATGCGGCGCGTTTGCCGACTTGGCCGGGCGCGCCCTGGCTTTGGAGCGGAAAAGCCGCATGGCCTCAATCGGCCCGCTGCGCTGGGCTGGCGCTGGTGCTGGGCTCCCAGCCGCCACCGGGCCTGGCGGCTGGAACCTCGGGGAGCGCCCTGTCCGTCGCCTTCTTTGCCCGTTCCATGGCGTCCTTTGGATAGACAAGCAGGCACTGCCGGCCCGGCGCGCACGGGCGCTCGGCAGGACTGGCGGCTGGCGCAGTGAGCGGGGGAGAGGCAATGACCGCCGGAGCCGCTGGGGCAACCGCCGGCTCCTGCTCCAGCTCGAAGCGGTACATTCCGGTGGTGAGATCGATCTTGAGGCGAGGCCCCTGCGCAACGTCCTTGCCGCGCGAGATCGTGACGTCATCGCCCAGAACCACGGTATTTGCCTTGGTATCGAAGATAGCCCAGTCGCCAGTCGCGCTTTGCCCGTCCTTGGAAACGATGAGGACCTTCTGCTTGCATTCCACCCGGGTGAGCTGCGATGCGGCCCTGTTGGCATCCTCGCCAGGCGTGGGCAGAAGGCCTGTCTGACCCGCGTAGAAGGCCACCAATTCGACGGTGCGTACGACGAAATCACCCTGTTTGGACTTGACGTTGCCGTGAAAGACGGCCCGCTTCTCCCCATCGTAGACATCAAGCGTGTCGGCCTCGACATCCATGGGGGCCGTTGGATCGAGCTTGAATGTGCCCATGACGCCGTCTTGGGAGGGGGGGACTGCGTTGGCCGATTTGCGCTTGAGCTGGGCACCGGCTTTGCCATCGCCGTCCTGGTAGAACGTGGCTGCGATGCGGCCGGCTGGCTGGCCATCCTCGGCCGGCGTCTCCAGCCGACTGGTGCCGGCCTTGCGGTCGATGAACAAACGCGCTCCATGCAAGACGTTCTTTTGCTGGTGCACGACGACGTCATCCAAGAACAACGCCGTATCCGCCTTGGCATCGAACTCGGCCCGGTTGCTGGCAACGCGCCGGTCTGCTCCCATGGTCAAGACACTGCCATTCTTGGCGACCAGGCGCGACAGCTGCGAGCCTTGGGTGGCCTCTGGCGAGGCTGTGCCGGTGAGTTGTTCGACGGCCGCCTTGCCCTCGTAGGTGACGTGCAACTCGGGGGTCTTGAGCGTGGAGGCGCCTTGTAGTGCCACGACTTTGCCCATGAACAGCGCCGTCTTGTCGTTGTCGTTGACGTAGAGCTGGTCGGCGCTGATGTCCACCGGCTCCTTCGCCGCGGGCCCGAACGGCGATGGCTGAGGCGAGGCCTGGCCTGGCTGC
Organism: Hyphomicrobiaceae bacterium; assembly: GCA_036558085.1. Classification (GTDB taxonomy): domain Bacteria; phylum Pseudomonadota; class Alphaproteobacteria; order Rhizobiales; family Hyphomicrobiaceae; genus AWTP1-13. The sequence goes on along the minus strand of DATBGH010000051.1, from coordinate 14,721 downwards.
TCCGCGGCAACGAAATGGGCTTGCACATTGCCAACGAAGGTCGCCTCGCGCGTGTCGGTGCGCAGGGTCATGGATGCGCCCTTCACGCTGCCCGTCGGCAGCGACAGGTCGACTGGGTGCTTGGAGACGATCCGACTTTCCTTGTTGTAGACGGTGGCGCGTGACAGGCGCGCCTTCATGCCGTTGGACGTATCGATCTCGATCCCATCATAGAGCTCCAGCTCTCCCTTGGCGTTGTCGAGCAGGCCGTGCTTGGCCTTGAGCTTGGTTGTGACGTCGTTGGTCTGTAGGAGGTCGCCGTCGACATCGACGAGCTTGATCGGCGCATCCTTGGCAAACTCGAGGATGGCTTTTTTGGCGCGCACCTCGTAGCGCCCACCGTCCTTGGTCAACCCGAAGTAGGTCGGGTTTTTCATGGTCAGATCGTCGGCGCTGACCTTGACTTGCCCAACCTTGAGGCGGCCGGGTCCGAATTGCCAGCTGTTGCCCAGGGTGAGCGCGTAAAGGAGGCTCAGGCTTACGGCACCGATCGGCAGCATCAGCCGAAGCATCTTGACCAGCAGGGAATGTCGCCGCGCCAAGCGGAAGGCGCGGGCACGCTCCCGCATGTCCGGCGCCGCCCTTCGGCCCGAGCCCATCGGCGCCGCGCGCGCGCGCATCGTGATCGCCATGGCGTTAGGTCCCCCCTGGGGAGCAAGGGCCCCGCATTAGCCGGCGCTGATTTGCCGGCAAATTTGGGTGATATTGGGACTTGTTGCAAGGCGGGTTTGCGGCTGCCGCGCGCCGCGCGTGAACGGGGGGCGCCCAAGGCGCCGTTGGAGGGGGTGGGGGCCTCTCGCACGGTGGGTGAGGACGCCCGACCGTCGCGTCCCGACCCTCCGCGGCGCAGGCGGCCTGGCGGTCATGGCGAGGAACCAGGATCTGGCGGCCCACGCCCGCAATTGTGCCCGGGGTCTCTCGACAAGCGCTAATTGCCACGGCCGCTCAGCCCAGCGCCGCCTTCACCGCGGAGCGGATCTGCTCGAGCGTGAACGGCTTGCTGATGATGCGCGCGATTTTGGGTTTGAGGTGAGCGGCGCGGCCAATTTCGTCGGCAAAGCCCGACATCAGCACCACACGCAGCTTGGGATGCAAGGCCAGACCCCTTTCGATCAAGGCGACACCGTCCAGGCCAGGCATTTGCACATCCGTGATGAGCACGTCAAAGCGCGCGCTCGCCGCTTGCAGCTGCTCGAGCGCCTCGGCCCCGTCTTGCGTGGCGGCCACATGGTGTCCGTCGAGGCCCAATGCGCGCTGCACCAAGTCCCGTGTTGCCGCGTCGTCGTCGGCAAGAAGGATGCGTGCCATGTTGGCCTCCACCCAATCCAGCGCCGGCCGCCCACGAGGGCTAGCGCGGCGCCACGTCCCTGGAGCAAGTTAGCACAAAACGCGCCTCGCGCAGGTGCGCCCTCTGTGGAAATCCCCGCGCCTCCACAAGCCTATTTCGTGGCGCCGAGGATCACAGGGCCGCCCTTCGGGCCATCCTCTCCGGGGGACGCGAGTGGAACGCGATTGATGCAAAAAAGGCGCCCACGCGGGGGCGGGGGGCGGGCCTGAGGCGTACGCCTGCCCAGTTGTTGTCGGCGGACCGGCATAGTGCTAGGGCCGTCACCGGGCAGCTCCAACATCCTCGCTAGGAGAAGCCGATGACGCCATCTTGCATTCCCCGCGCGCTGCTCTTTGGCAATCCAACCCGCGCGCAGGCCCAAATTTCGCCCGACGGGCGCTGGCTTTCCTGGCTCGCCCCGCAACATGGTGTGCTCAACATTTGGGTGGCGCCGGTGGAGGACATGGGAGGCGCGCGGGTCATCACCACCGACCGGCGGCGGGGCATCCGCTTTCATGCCTGGGCCAACAGCAGCGCCTTTGTCCTTTACATCCAGGATGAGGGCGGCACCGAGGACTGGCACGTCCATGCGGTGCCGGTTGCGGGCGGTCCGGCGCGGGATCTGACACCCCTGCGCGGGGTGAACGCGCGCATCCAGGAGCTCGGGTTCGATGAGCCCAACGTGATCGCAGTTGCCCTCAATGATCGCGACAACGCCTGGCATGACATCTATCGCATTGACATCGCAACGGGCGCGCGCGCTCTCCTCTACGAGAACCGCAAAGAGCTGGCGGACATCGTGCTTGATCGTCAGCTGCGCCCGCGGCTCGCCGTCAAGACGCGCGAACGCGAGGGCGGGCACATCGTGTTTCGGATCGTCGGCACCGAACTGGAGCCGATCATGGTGGTGGAGCACGAGGACGATCTTACGACCCGTCCCCTAGGCTTTACGCAAGACGGGTGCAGGCTCTATTGGATCTCCTCGGTGGGGCGAGACAAGGCCGCCCTGCTGGCACGGGATTGGCCCTCGGGCAGCGATCGGCTCCTTGCCGAGCATCCCAAAGCCGACATCAGCCGGGTGCTGACGAACCCGCGAACGCGCGTGGTTGAGGCGGTCGGCGCGCAGCATCTGGCCCTCGAATGGATTGCGCTCGATGACGGCATCGCCAGCGACCTTAAGCGCCTCGAGGGCGCCTTGCCCGGTGAGGTGGAGGTTGTCGACCGCACGCTCGACGATCGCCGCTGGATCATCGCCGCCGGCGCGGCCGAGGCACCCACGACCTATCACCTCTACGAGCGCGGCAGCGGACGGGTCGACGAGCTCTTCGCCAGCCGGCCAGAGCTCAAGATCTATCGGCTGGCGCCCATGCGCGGCGTGAGCATCTCGGCGCGGGACGGACTTGAGCTGGTGTCCTACCTCACTCTGCCGCCGGCGCGAGCACGACCGAAGGTGCCGTTGCCAATGGTGCTGTTGGTGCACGGCGGCCCGTGGGCGCGCGATGCGTACGGGTTCAACCCCCACCATCAGTGGTTCGCCGACCGCGGCTGGGCCACGCTTTCGGTCAATTTTCGCGGCTCAACCGGTTTTGGCAAAGCCTTTGTCAATGCCGGCGACCTCGAATGGGGCCGCAAGATGCACCAGGATCTGCTCGACGCGGTGGACTGGGCAGTCAAGGAGGGGATTGCCGATCCTGCTCACGTCGCCATCATGGGTGGCTCCTACGGCGGCTATGCCACGCTGGCGGGCCTGGCTTTCACGCCCGATGTGTTCTGCTGCGGCGTCGATATCGTGGGCCCCTCCAATCTGGAGACCCTATTGGCCACCATCCCACCTTACTGGGCGGCGTTTTTTGAGAACCTGGCGCGGCGGGTTGGCGACCCGCGCACGCAAGCGGGGCGTGCGCTGTTGCAGGAGCGCTCGCCGCTCCACGCCGCGGGAGCCATAGCCAAGCCGTTGCTCATCGGCCAAGGCGCCAACGATCCGCGTGTGAAGCAGGCCGAATCCGACCAGATCATCACCGCCATGCGCGCAAAGGCTCTGCCGGTCACTTACGCGCTTTATCCTGAGGAGGGCCACGGTTTCGCCGTACCTGAAAACCGCATCTCCTTCTTTGCCATTGCCGAGGCGTTCCTTGCGGCGCACTTGGGCGGCTGCGCCGAGCCCATCGGCGGCGATTTCACCGGCGCCAAGTTCGAGGTCAGCGAGGGTGCTTCTCACGTGCCGGGTCTGGAGGTGGCGCTTGCCGCGCGCGGGTAAGACCATGGTTGCGTCCGCCACTGCGCTGCCATCAGGGTGTGGCGACATGGATGGGGATGTTCTGCTAGTTCTGCGCGGTGGTTAGTGAGGGCTGCAAGCCCAAGCAAACGGGGGGGTCGTCATGGATCAGAATGTCGCCAAGGCCGGCGCGGTGACGGTGCTTGCCGCGGGTCTCGGGATCGGCGGCCTGGCGGTTCTGCACAATTCCCAGCAGCTTGATTATGAAGGCAAGATCGTGATTGGCGCCAGTAACGCGGAGTACTACGAGCTCGCGAGCCAATACAAGGAGGAGCTAAAACAGTACGGGGTTCAAGTCGACATCCGACGCACCGTCCGCTTCAGCGACAAGGAAGGCCACAGCCGCATGCGGCCGCTGGAGGGTCGCATCCTCTTGCGCGCGCTGGTCGATGACGATTCGGGCGTCACTGCCGGCTTCGTGAAGGGTGCGCTGGTGGGCAGTTTGCAGGGACGATTAGCCAGTGAGAAGCAGAAGGGCCGGCACGCAGAGTACTCCAAGCTGCGCTCCGTCGGGCGCCTGTTTCACGAGCCGGTCTGGGTGTTCACGCGCGGTGATCTGCCCATCACCACCCTGCGTGACCTCAAAGGCAAGCGTATTCTGATCGGTGCGCGGGAGAGCGGCGGGCGAGGCATTGCCCGACTGTTATTGCGTGCCAACAACGTCATCGACAAGGAGAATGCGATCTTCCTCGATGAGGATCTCATGGCCGATGCGACGCCCCTTCTGTCTGGCACCGCTGACGCCGGCATCATCGTGGTGGCACCCGACAGCGACAAGATCCAGGCGTTGTTGCGGGTGCCCGGAATTCGCCTCATGGATTTCACGCCTGAGGCCGACGCCTATACCAATCGCTTTCCTGCGCTCAGCAAGGTTATCCTGCGCCAGGGTGCGGTCGAGTTCGATCCCCTAATTCCGACCGCCGACATCATGCTGTTGTCCACCAGCGTCGCCTTGGTGGTGCGCCCGGACATGCAGCCGGCGCTGGTTTCGCTGCTCGCGCACGCGGTCGTGCACAATCCCAAGGCAGGTTTCGACAAGAACGGGGATCCGGTGCTGTTTTATCGCGCGGGCGAATTTCCGTCCGTCAACGATCCAGAATTCGAAGTCGCGTCGGACGCACGCGTCGTCTACAAATCAGGCGAGCTTCCTGTGGTCTTGAAGACCGTTGCCCCGCGAGCGTATAGCCTGCACGTACCCTTCTCGTACACGGCCTTCATTAGCGACCATGTGGCGACGCTGCTGGGGGCGATCGGTGTCTTGGCCATCGTGCTACCTTTGACGCGGGCGATACCTTCCTTCTACGTGTGGATGATCCGGCGTCGGCTGGTCTACTGGTACCGGCATCTCAAGGCCCTCGAGCGAAAACTCGATGCTCCTGGGCCCGGGTTTGATGCCGATGCGGTGCAGGCCGAATTCGACCGCATCGATTCACATGTGCGGGTGATGCGCGTGCCGGCCTACTACTCCAACCAACTCTATGATCTGCGTGGACACATCAATCTCGTCCGACAGAGGCTGACCAGCAGATCCGAGCCGATGCGCATGGCGGCGGAGTGAGATCACCGCATGAAAATTACCCGCATCCGCGAAGCCACCGCGCCCATTGCGTCCGAGATCCGCAATGCCTTCATCTCCTTCTCTACCATGACCATTAGCCTGGTCGCAGTGGAGACGGATGTGGTGCGCGATGGCAGACCGGTGGTCGGATACGGCTTCTCCTCGAATGGCCGTTACGCGCAAGGTGGTATTTTGCGCGAGCGGTTCATTCCCCGCATCGCGGCGGCCGACCCCAAGTCGCTCATCGATGCGAGCAATGACAACCTCGACCCGTTTGCCGTGTGGAAGGCGTTCATGGCCAACGAGAAGCCGGGCGGACATGGCGACCGAGCGCACGCGGCCGGCGCGCTCGACATGGCGGTGTGGGATGCGGTGGCCAAGATCGCTGGCCTACCGCTGTGGCGACTGCTGGCGGAGCGCTACAACGGCGGCCGTCACGACGACAAGGTGTTGGTCTACCCGGGAGGCGGCTACTACTACCCCGGCAAGGAGCTGGAGGCGCTGAGAACCGAGATGCTCGGCTACCAGGCGCAGGGTTACAGAATCGTTAAAATGAAGATCGGCGGCGCCGACCTCGCCACGGACCGCAAACGCATAGAGGCCGTGATTGAGGTAGCGGGCGGGGGAAAGAATGTTGCCGTCGACGCCAACGGCCGCTTCGATCTGGCGACTGCCGTCGGCTATGCCAGGGCCATCGAGGGGTATGGCTTGTGCTGGTATGAGGAGCCCGGCGATCCGCTCGACTTCCGGCTCAATGCCGTGTTGGCGGAGCAGTATGGTGGTGCCATCGCCACGGGCGAAAACCTGTTCTCCGCTACGGATGGTCGCAACCTCCTGCGATACGCCGGATTGCGGCCCGACCGCGACTGGGTCCAGCTCGATCCGGCGCTTGGCTATGGGCTCACCGAGTATTTGCGCTTCCTCGACGTGGCCAAGCAAATGGGCTGGTCGCGGCGGCGCTGCATTCCGCACGGCGGCCATCAGCTCGCGCTCAACATGGCGGCCGGACTAGAGCTCGGCGGTTCGGAGAGCTATCCAGGCGTCTTCGAACCCTACGGCGGCTTTGCCGATGCGAGCCCGATCCTCGACGGCTATGCCCGGCCCCATCACACGCCCGGAATCGGCATCGAGCTCAAGTCGGCCATGTTTGCCGAGATGCGCAGGCGCCTGGCGATGGAGTGAGGAGCGCGAGCTGGCGTCGGCCAGGGATTGCTCGTGCTTCCGAGGCTGGATTGGGCGAGGGGTCGCTGCCACATTCGAGGCGCCGTTCTGCGCTATGGCCGGGCCGAACGGGCGCTGGTACCCCTCCCCATATCGTGCGATAGGTGGGTTGAGCGGCGGATCGCCGCTTAGGCCGGCGATGGACGCGAAATGAGCGACGAACACGGATCATGAAAGGTCTAGTTGCCATTGGTGTCGTGCTGGTTGCGGCCGCGGGATTTGCCGGTGGCGCCCGCGCCGATTCCGCCACCGACTGCTTCAGCGAGGACATCGAGCGGCGGATCGAGGGCTGCACAGCGCTGATCGAGCGGCGTGACGAAAGCATGGCGGATTTGAGCCTCGCGTATGCCATGCGCGCGTTGGCCTATTCGCTCAAGGGACGTTATGACACGGCGATCCGCGACTATGATGCGGCCATTGCCATGAAGCCGGATTTTGCGGTGGCGCTCAACAACCGTGCGTGGGCCTATTTCCGCTGGGGCCGGGCGGCGGTGGGTTTACCTGATGTGGAAAAGTCGCTGCAGCTAAGTCCCACCAGCGCCCATGCCCTCGACACTCGCGCCCACATCCGCCAGACCCTGGGGGATCCGCAAGGCGCGCTGCGTGATTACGACAAAGCCATGTGGCATGGCGGCGCCCGCATGATCAAGCTCTATCAGTGCGGCCTCACCGAAGCGCGCCTTTACAACGGTGAGATCGATGGCAACTTGCGCCCGGAGTTGACGCAGGCGCTGGAGCAATGCGTCCACGACAAGACCTGTGATCCCCTGCCCGCTGACGAGCAGTGCCGGGCGGCGACAAGCTGAACGGCGCCGCGGCAATCCACGATGCTTCCAGGCGCGGATGCGACCGAGATGCCAGTCGGCGGAAAAGCTCTTTTGGGTGGTGCGCGCACTTGGAAGTCGCGCCACGTCAAAGGCTTGCTAACCGAGCAAATTAACCACCCCTGCGCTCCACCTGGGGGTGGGCGCCCAGTTTCCCAATCTAACCCTCATCAGTGCGGGTGCGAGCTCAGTGCTGCTGGCCGTTGCCTTGCAGCTTGATCATCTCGTCCTTGATTTTAAGCTTTTCCTTCTTCAGCCGGCTGATCTGGAGATCATCGGCGCCAGGTCGGGCCATCTCTTCTTGGATCCTCGCCTCCAGTATGCGGTGCTTTTCGGAAAGCTCCGCGAGATGTCCGGCAAGCGTCATATTGCCCTCCGTTTGGGTGTTGAAGGGACGACAAGTGTGACACGAAAGTGACGCCTTGTCCAACCGACCCTGCCGTGCCGTGCGCGATTTTCTGTGGACCTCAAGTCAGATTTTTGCCTTTTGCAGTAAGCACTTGGCATGAAACCTGGGTGGGCTTGCCGCCGACCCGCAGGGGCGATAGTAATACCCTTCAGTGCAGGCGGCTTTCCGGCGGAGGGCCCAACGGGCCGATGCAGCGATCGGACGAGCGCGAGCTGCGCGAACAATTGGCGCGGCTGAGGTCCGAGCACCGCGATTTGGATGTCCAGATCGTGGCAGAGGAGGCTTTGGCGCACGCCGACCAGTTACTCATCAAGCGCCTGAAGAAGCGCAAGCTGGCCTTGAAGGACCGCATCACCGCCATCGAGGATCAGCTGCTGCCAGACATTATCGCATGAGTTGTGCACGACGGCGCGATGGCTTGGTCTTGTCAGGGGTGCTTGTCTTCTCTTTAAGTGTTCGCTTGCGCGGGGGCGGTGGAGGCAATGGCTGGGCAAGCAAAGATCGGCATCATTATGGGCAGTCTCTCGGACTGGCCGACGATGAAGTGTGCCGCGGACATTTTGGATGAACTGGGGGTTGCTTACGAGGCCAAGGTCGTGTCGGCCCACCGTACCCCCAAGCGGCTTTACGAATACGCAGAGACGGCCAAGGCGCGGGGGCTTGCGGTGATTATTGCTGGGGCTGGCGGGGCGGCTCACCTGCCCGGCATGACGGCCGCCATCACCCATCTGCCGGTGTTGGGCGTGCCCATTCCGCGGGAGGCCCTGTCGGGGCAGGACAGCTTGCTGTCGATCGTGCAGATGCCCGCTGGTGTGCCGGTAGGTACACTGGCCATCGGCAAGCCCGGCGCCACCAATGCGGGCCTGCTGGCGGCGCAAATCTTGTCGCTACACGACGCCGAGCTTGCCAAGCGACTGGAGGCATTTCGGGCTCGGCAATCGGCTTGCGTTCCCGAGGCACCGAAGGGCGATGCCTGAGGATCTGGGCCGCGCGCCCCTGCCTCCCGGCTCTACCATAGGAATTTTGGGCAGCGGCCAGCTCGGGCGCATGCTGGCTGTCGCAGGCTCGCGCCTCGGGCTCAAGACGCACGTCTACTGCGCCGACAGTGGGCCGGCTTGCGACGTGGCAACGCGAACCACCCGGGCTGGCTTTGAGGATTGGACAGCGCTGGCAGCCTTCGCCCGCGGTGTCGATGCCGTTACCTTCGAGTCGGAAAACGTGGCGGCCGAGGCGGCGCGTTACCTTTCGGACCTCGTGCCGGTGCGCCCAGGTGCCATGGCGTTGGAAGTGGCGCAGGACCGCCTCATCGAAAAGGAGTTCATTGCCAAGCTCGGCATCCCGGTCGCGCCGTTCCGCCGCATCGACGGTCCCACCGATGTAGCAGCTGCGCTTGGCGCTCTCGGCGGCCCGTCGATCTTGAAGTCGCGGCGTTGGGGCTACGACGGAAAGGGACAGGTCGGGGTAACGTCGCCCGCCGATGCCTCCTCTGCCTGGGCGGCCCTCGGCGGCGTCCCGGCGGTACTGGAGCGTCGCATCGCCTTCGCCTTCGAGATCTCGGCGCTCGCCGTGCGCGGCCAGGACGGCGCCATCGATTTTTATGAGTGCCCGCGCAACACTCACGAGGGGGGCATCCTGCGCCGATCCGTAGTCCCAGCGGGCCTGCCAGGCCTCGACCTTGAGCGCGCTAGCGAAATCGCCGGCACCGTCGCGCGCGCCCTCAATTATGTGGGTGTGCTGGCGGTCGAGATGTTCTACCTGGGAGCCGATAACGTGCCCGAACAACGCCTGATGGTGAACGAGATCGCTCCACGCGTGCACAACTCCGGGCATTGGACGATCGAGGCGTGTGTCATCAGCCAGTTCGAAAACCACATGCGCGCGATTGCCGGCTGGCCGCTCGGCTCGACACGACGCCACAGCGATGCTGAGATGACCAATCTAATCGGTTCTGAAGCGCTTGATTGGCACAGGCTCGCGGCAGAACAAGGTGTCGCGTTGCATCTCTACGCCAAGCGCGAGGCGCGGACCGGGCGCAAGATGGGTCATGTGACGAGGCTGCGCGGTTTGCCGCTGGCATAGCCACATCGCCAGCGCGCTGATCATCGATTGTGCTTGCAACCTGCAGCGGGCATCGTGGGTCGATCACGAAGCGAGACAACACTCATGCATGCGCATCCTTGCCTGCTCGCGGCCCTCCTCGGCGCCTTGCTGCCGACCCTTGGCCACGCGGAGGTGCCACCAGAGAATTTGGCCCTTGCCATCGTCGAGCAGCTCATCGCCGGACAGGTCTCCGAGATCGTTGCCCAGTTCAATCCGGAGATGGCGGCGCTGGTGTCCGGACCGGCGCTGAAGCAGACCTGGGATCAGCTGACGGCGACGGAGGGTCCGGTACGCAGGCTCGGCGCACCACGTACAACCCGGCAGGACGATGGTACCATCACGGTTGTTCCTGTTGAGTTGGAGAGGACCTCGTTCGACATTCGGGTGGCGATCAGGGCCGGACGCGTCGCGGGATTGCGCATTGTTCCTGTTGGGCCGCGCGCAGGATCCTGGAACGCACCCCCCTATGTCGACACCACGGCCTTTTCTGAAACCGAGGTTGAGATCGGCAAGGCGCCGTTGCGACTGCCGGGGACGTTATCGCTGCCGCGCGGCCGCGACAGGGTGGCTGCGGTCGTCCTGGTGCACGGTTCGGGGCCTCACGACCGCAACGAGGCCATTGGCTCCAACCGTCCGTTTCAGGACCTGGCGCAGGGTTTGGCCTCGCGCGGCGTCGCCGCCCTGCGCTACGACAAGCGCACCAAGGTATACCCGGAACAGTTTGCCTCTCCGCAGCGCTTCACGGTGCGCGAGGAAGCGATGGAAGACGCGGCGGCTGCGGTTGGGTTCTTGCGCGCACGGGCTGAAATCGACCCTCGACGCGTGGTGTTGGTCGGGCACAGCCTGGGCGGAACTCTGGCGCCACGCATTGCTGCGGACGAGCCTGGCATTGCTGGGTTGGTGATTCTCGCGGGGGCCACTCGTCCGATCCCTGATCTGTTGGTCGAGCAGATCGAGTATATCGGCGGACTGCCTGGGCGGCCGGAGGCTCAACTGCGCGAGGCGAGTGCCAAGCTCAGAGCGGAAGCTGCCCGCGCCCGAACTGCCAAACCGGATGACGTTGGCCCCCCGATCCTTTTTTGCCCGCCTTCCTATTGGGCCGATCTCAACGGCTATGATGCGGCGGCGGCAGCGGCAAGCCTGTCGCTGCCGATGCTCATCCTACAGGGTGGACGGGACTATCAGGTGACATTGCAGGACTTCTCCCGGTTCAGGGCGGCGCTCGCTGGGCACGCCAATGCCATGCTTCGCGAATTGCCGAGCCTCAACCATCTGTTCATGGCCGGCGAAGGCAGGAGCCGCCCGGAGGAGTACGATCGGCCAAGTCACGTGGATGGCGAGGTGATCGATGCCATCGCGGCCTTTGTCTCCGGGCTCGCTGCCAAGTGATTTGATATCAGTGTGTGCACAAATGAGGAGACCGGCATGGTTCGCTATCTGAAACGCGGCATCGATGCCGGGGCGATCAAGGCGGCCGACGCGCAGGTGCGCACGACGGTTGAAACCATCCTGGCCGACGTCGAGGCGCGGCGCGATCGGGCGGTGCGTGAGCTGTCGCAGAAGTTCGACACCTGGGCGCCGCCGTCGTTCAAGCTCACGCCACCGGAAGTCGAGCGCGCGATCGCCCAAGTGAGCAAACGCGATCTCGACGATATCAATTTCGCCCAGACGCAGGTGCGCAATTTCGCGCAAAGACAGAAGGAGACGTTGCGCGATCTGGAGGTGGAGACGCTCCCGGGCGTGATCCTCGGACACAGGCACATCCCCGTGAATTCAATCGGTTGCTACGTGCCCGGCGGACGCTATCCGATGGTTGCGTCCGCGCACATGTCGATCGTCACCGCGCGGGTTGCGGGCGTAAGGCACATCATCGCCTGCGCTCCGCCGCACAAGGGCGGTCCGCATCCGGCCATTGTTGCCGCCATGCACTTCGGCGGAGCCGATGACATTTACGTGCTAGGAGGCGTGCAGGCGGTTGCGGCCATGGCGCTCGGCACTGAGACGATCCCAGCGGTGGACATGCTGGTCGGTCCCGGTAACGCCTACGTAGCGGAAGCCAAGCGACAACTCTTTGGTCGCGTCGGCATCGATCTACTTGCCGGTCCTACCGAGACATTGATCATCGCCGATGACACCGTGGATGCGGAACTGTGCGCAACCGACCTGCTGGGCCAGGCTGAGCACGGCCCCACCTCGCCCGCCGTTCTCATCACCAATTGCGAAAGGCTGGGGCGGGCCACCATGGCTGAGGTCGAACGACTGTTGAAGATCCTCCCCACCGCTGATGCTGCCGGCAAGGCATGGGCCGACATGGGCGAGGTGATCGTCTGCGACAGTGATGAGGAAATGGTGGTTGAAGCCGACCGCATCGCCTCCGAGCACGTGCAGGTTATGACGCGCGATCCCGACTGGTTTCTCGCGCGCATGCAGAATTACGGTTCGCTGTTCATGGGGCCGCGCACCAATGTGGCCTACGGCGATAAGGTAATTGGCACCAACCACACCTTGCCCACCCGGAAGGCCGCGCGCTACACGGGTGGGCTGTGGGTCGGCAAGTTCCTCAAGACCTGCACCTATCAGAAGGTGCTGACCGACAAAGCCTCGGCCCAGATCGGGGAGGTCTGTTCGCGCCTGTGCATTCTCGAGGGCTTCTCCGCCCACGCCGAGCAGGCCAACGTGCGCGTACGCCGCTATGGTGGTCGGAATGTGCCATATGCACAGGCGGCGGAGTGAACTGTGCGTGATGGCGATGAGGCTTTCGCTGCCTCGCCTCAAGCGAGGCTCTACGTGAGCAGCGAGGCGTTGTCGCGCGTTCATGCGAGCCAGAGCCTGTCGGACTGAGTTCGGGCTTCATGGGCTCCAAGGAGGCCAAGCAGACATGTCTGGAGCGCACGTCCCACCCGCCCCCTCCTTCCGCCTCGATGGCAAGCGCGCGCTGGTGACAGGTGCAGGACGGGGCATCGGATTGGCAGCGGCGTCGGCATTGGCGGACGCCGGCGCCCACGTCACGTTGCTGGCGCGCACGCGCGCGGAGGTCGAGGCGGGCGCGGCCGCTATCGGCAGCCGTCATCAGAAGGCGGAGGCGCTCGTCCTTGATGTTACCGATCTGCCTGCGATGCAGGCAGCCATTGCGCGGGAGGGTCCCTTCAACATCCTCGTCAACAACGCTGGAACCAATCGACCAAAGATGCTGCTTGATGTGACGGTCGAGGATTTCGACGCCATCATGGATCTCAACGTGCGGGCCGCCTACTTCGTGGTCCAGGCCGTGGCGCGTCAGCTGATCGCGACCGCCCAGCCCGGCTCGATCATCAATGTTTCCTCGCAGATGGGCCACGTCGGCGCCGCGCGGCGAAGCGTGTACTGTGCCTCCAAGCACGCCATGGAAGGGTTCACGAAGGCGATGGCGATCGAACTCGCCCCGCACAACATCCGCGTCAATACGCTTGCGCCGACGTTCCTAGAGACGCCGCTGACTAAGCCCTTCTTCGAGAATACCGCGTTCAAGTCCGAAGTGCTTGCCAAGATCAAACTCGGGCGGCTTGGCACGGTGGAGGACGTGCTGGGCGCGATCGTCTTTCTGGCTTCGGAAGCGTCCGCGCTTGTGACCGGCACGTCGCTGCTCGTCGATGGCGGCTGGACCGCCGAGTGAGCTTTTCAGACGGTCGCGGGGTTGCAGGGCCAATCACTCCTGAGGATAGCGCCAGGGTTTGTCGGGCTGCTTGGCCGCCTCGTCGATGACCCACTGCGGCAGTGCCAGGCCCGGCGCGACGTCGGTAAAGACCATGCGGACGCGCGTTCCGATGCCGACGCGCTTTACCATCTCGGGCGGGGCGAGCTTGCCGTCAGGGGTGGCGAGATTGCCAGCGACGCGCAAGGCCTCGTGCTCGGTGGGCTGGCCGAGCTGCCGATCGAGGTCGACTAGTAGCACCATGTAGGGCGTGTGGGCCTTGAATGCCGGCTGAATGGCATGATGCACTTCCGTGTAGGAGTGAACGGCACCCTTGCCCTCGACCGGCACCCAGTCGGCTTCTCGGCTCATGCACCAGGGGCAGGCGGTGGTGGGTGGATAGCGCAAGAGCGAGCAGCTCGTGCACGCCTGCAGATGGAAGTCATGGGCCGCGCAATGCTTGAAGTAAGTGAGGTTTTCGACCTCGAGGTCATCGAGGCTGAGGGGCATTCCCAGGTACTGCGCTTGGATTGGCATGGTCCTCATCCCGTTCAGCCGCGCCGCATGACCATGGCCGAGCCAGTGCCCGGCATGGCCCAGCCAAGGTTCGCGGTGACCTCGCACCCCTTCAGCTGGCGACAGCCACCTTCCTTGTAGTCGTAGGTGTGTCTGCGTTTGCCATCGGACCCTATGGGGCAGCTGTCGTCGATGTCATGACGCAGCTGCCGCACGTTCTCGATCACCATGTTCATGCCATGCGTGTAGCCCTCGCATAGATGCCCGCCGCTGGTGTTGTTGGGCCGCTTTCCACCGAGTTTGATGGTGCCATCACTGACGTAGTGTCCGCCCTCGCCCTTCTTGCAGAAGCCGTAGTCCTCCAGCGTGACGATGACCGTGAACGTGTAGCAGTCGTACAGCTCCACCACCTGCACGTCGCGGAGCGTGATGCCGGCCATCGCGAAGGCGGGCTCCTTCGCGAGGGCGGCGCCCGAGGCGAGCGTGTCGCCGGGGTCGCCGCCGCGATGGCCCTGACCCATGCCCCACACGTACACCGGCGGCTTGCGCAGGGCCCGCGCGCGCTCGGCGCTGGTGACGATGACCGCGAGGCCGCCGTTCGACACCAGACAGCAGTCGAAGACGTGGAAGGGTTCGGCGATCCAGCGCGAGGCAGTGTACTCGTCGAGCGTGAGCGGCTTGTCGTGAAGCTGCGCCTGCGGGTTCAGGTTGGCCCACCGGCGCTGGGCGACGGCGACGGCGCCGAGCTGCTCCTGCGTGGTCCCGTAGACATGCATGTGACG
>DATBGH010000050.1:0-2044 GCA_036558085.1 Hyphomicrobiaceae bacterium | reverse complement strand
TACGCGGCCTGGCTCGAAGGCCGGCTGCGCCGTCTTGTGTGGCCGCTCCTGCCGCTGCTGGTTGCCTGGGTGATGATCGTCGCCGTCGAGTACGCCCGCGGTGTACGGCCCGAGCTGATCCGCTATGGGTCGCAAGTCGCGTTCATTCCCATCTGGTTCCTTGCGGTCTACGTCGTGATCGTCCTGCTGGTGCCAGCGCTGGAAGCCTTGTGGTCCAGGCTTGGAATGATGGCGTTCTGGGCTTTGACAACTGCCGCCGCTGTCGTTGACATCGTCTACTTTGCCGGCGGCGTGCGCTGGCTCGGCTTTGCCAATTATCTGTTCGTGTGGGGTGCCATCTTCCTGCTGGGATATGCGTGGCTGGACAACCGGTTTCCCGATCACCGGATGCTGCTCGTCTACGCCGCCCTGGGTCTCCTCGCGCTCCTGGTGCTCGTGCAAATGGCACCCTATCCCGTCTCAATGATCGGCGTACCGGAGGACCCGATCAGCAACACGACGCCGCCCAAGATGACCCTGATCGCGCTCGCGATTGTGCAGGGCGCCTTGTTGCTGGCGCTGCAGGCGCCCGCCCGACGCTGGCTGGCAGGCCGCGCTGCGTGGACAGCAACGGTGGCGATCAACGGCAGCATCATGACGCTCTTCGTCTGGCATTTGACGGCCACCACTCTTGTAGTCCTTGCGGCTTATCTTGCCGGGGGCATCGGCCTGCGCCTCGAGCCCGGAAGCTCAGAATGGTGGTGGACGCGTCTTCCGTGGGTCGCAGCCAATGCCATCGCCCTTGCTCCCCTCGTCTTGGCGTTCGGTCGCTTCGAGCGCCCGCGTGCCGGCGAGGGCCCGCCGGCGCCGGCCTGGCGCTACGTAGCCGGCGCGCTCCTGACGTGCGCCGGGCTTGCGCTGCTTGCGGCGCAGGGCGTCGGTGGCTACGGAAGGCTCGGCCTGAATGTGTGGGGCCTCGCCCTCGCAATCGCAGGGATCGGCCTCGTCGCAATCAAGGTTGGCCGGATCGGGGGGGCCAAGGTGGAGGTACGCTGAAGGCGGTTCGATGCCGCGGCAGGCTGCTTGTGTCGCCACTCAGCCAACGTCGGGATCGACAGCGAGGGAATGCCGCCGCAGGCTGCCGACCACCAACGCTCGCAGGCCACGCTCGCCGAGGCCGGCCGGTGCCGCCAGCCCGAGGCGTTCGAGGGCCGCACTCTCCAACGAAGTCGGTGCCCTCGATACTCCCGCCAGAAAGATGCGAAGCAGCTCGCCATGGGATGCGCGCTTCAAGGCGAGCAGAGGGTGCGCGAGCTTCTCCTCAATCTCGGTCAGATCACTCCCCAGCGGGAACGCCGGCAGCAGGCCAGCGCGTCGTGCGGGCGCCAGCGCCGCCTGCAGCCGTTCCGGACTGTTGGCAGCGGCATGGCTCGGCAGAGAGAAGGAGCGCTCGAGCTTGCCGGCCCGCTGGGCATCGGCCGCAAGCCGACCCTGGAACCTGCTGTCAGCGATGCCGATCAAGGCCGCAATCGTGTCCCGGTCGGACCTCCCCCTGATGTCAGCGATGCCGTATTCCGAGACGATGATGTCTCGAAGCGAGCGGGGCACGGTCGCGTTGGCGTAGGTCCAGGCGATGTTGGACCTGATCTGGCGGCCGTGATGGCGCGTGCTGCGCACGGCGATGATCGCCCGGGCGTCGGCGAGCTCATGGGCCATGGCGACAAGATCGTGCTGGCCGCCGACACCGCTTATGACGCGGCCGTCTTTGAGCGTGTCCGAGGAGACTGCGCCTAGCAGGGTCACGGTCAGGGCGGTGTTGATGAACCGCGCATGCGGACGCTCCGCGCGCTTGCGCGCCGGATCGCCGCGAAGCGTGTTGGTGTGCGATATCGAAGTCATACAGATTTCGGCGAGCTCCTCGGCAGGCATCTCCCGCAGCTGGCGGTAGAAGGCTTGATTGCCGATGAAGAAGCCCGCGTGCAGCAAGACAGGCCTGCCGTCTTGCCCGGTCACACGCCGCTTCAGAACGCCGACCTTCTTGAGGGCGAGAAAACCGTCGACCAGC
>DATBGH010000049.1:0-75264 GCA_036558085.1 Hyphomicrobiaceae bacterium | reverse complement strand
GTTCGCACGGCATTCCGGTCGAAGACATGGTGGAGACCGGCCTTTTGATTTCCGGCGACGACATCCCGGTGCCGTTCGACCGCTTCCGCGACCGCGTGATATTCCCGATCACGGACTTGCGCGGACGTGTCATTGCGTTCGGCGGTCGCGCGCTCGAGAAAGACGCGCAGGCAAAATATCTCAACTCGCCGGAGACGCCGCTCTTCCACAAGGGTGCCATCCTCTACAACGCCCATGCCGCACGCGTTGCAGCTCACGATCGGGCCCGCATCATCGTGGTCGAGGGCTACGTGGATGTCATCGCGCTCTCCCAAGCGGGTTTCGCAGAGACGGTCGCCCCGCTTGGCACGGCCTTGACCGAGGATCAGTTGCAGCTGCTCTGGCGGATGGCGCCCGAGCCGGTGCTGTGCTTCGACGGTGATGCAGCCGGACGGCGGGCCGCCTTTCGTGCGGTCGAAACGGTGCTGCCGCACCTCAAGCCCGGCCATAGCGTGCAGTTTGCCTTCCTTCCCGAGGGGCTCGACCCCGATGACCTCATCCGCCAGCACGGCGCCGCAGCCTTCCAAGAAATTCTGGCTACCAAGACGGCGCCGCTCTTCGATGTGCTGATCGAGCGCGAGGAACGGCAAGGTGAGACGGACCTGACGCCCGAGCAACGTGCTTCGCTGCAAGCCCGCCTGGAAGCGCTCGTCGCCCGCATCGGCGATCGCAGCGTGCGCGCGCACTACGAGCGCGAGCTGCGCGCGACGTTGTGGGCCAAGCACCGCAAGCTGGTGCGCCAGATCGCCGGCGCCACGGGTCGGCGCGATGGGCGCATTGCCGGCAGGCGCCGCGACAACACCGCGCTCGATTGGCGCATTGCGGCGCGAGCAAGCGAGCGCTCGCGACTGGGCAACCTCCCCCGTGCGGCCATGCTCGCGACGGCGCCGATGCGCAGCAACGAGCTCGCTGGTCGCTCGCTGCCGTTGCCGGCCCGCGAGGCCTTGATGATTCGCACCCTCCTCAACCATCCCTGGTTGCTCGAGGCCAACTGCGAGGACGTGGCCGAGCTTGCTCTCAGCGCTCCACCCCTTGCACGCCTGCGTGACGCACTGCTTGAACTCCTTGCCCGGAATATCTCCCTTGAAAGGGAGGAGGTGCGCACCCAACTCAGCAACGCGGGGCTCGCCAAGATGGTGGCTTTGGCCGATCGAGCGGTCACCCACCGTAGCGACAAGTTCGCCGAGCCGGAGGCGGAGGCGTCCATGGTGGAGGAGGGCTGGCGGCATGCGTTTGCCCTGCACCAGGCGCAAGTTGGCTTGAAAGAGGCGCTGGCGTTAGCCGAGCGCGATTGGCAGGCTGAGCCAACCGAGGCTGCCTGGCGCAGAATTGTCGAGATTCATCAGCGGCTCGCCCGGGAGGCAACGCTTGAGGGTGAGGCTTGAGGTTGGCCAAACTGTACCTCGTTCAGCAAGGCCCGGGGCAGCTTCCGCGCTCGTGGGAACGGGGCAGCGGCCGCGAGCTTCAGCTGGGCAATTGGACCGGAATAGATCTGCCGGCGCGCCCGTTGATGCGAAAAAGAGGGCTGGAAAAGCGCCTCGAGGTTATGTATCCCTGCTGAGGCTCCCATCTGGAGGACTCGCGAGCTTGAGGCTCGGCCTTCGCGCTAACGCACAGGGAGCTTTCCGGACCAAGCCAGCGTGGCGGCCCACCGCCGCACGCGATCTTGTTGTTTGCCGCATGTTGCGCGGTGGCCAACGTCGATCGCGGATCATGGATTTTTCCTCCGCGTGCTGCGCCGCAGCCGCGTGCCCGGGAGTTATGGAATGGCAATGACAGCGAAGACCGAGGACCAGGCCGGCACCCCATCCGAGGTTCCGGAGAAGGACAGCCCTCTTCTCGATCTGTCGGATGCGGCGGTTAAGAGGTTCATCAAGACCGCCAAGGCCCGCGGGTTCGTCACGCTTGACGCCCTCAATGCCGTGCTGCCTTCCGAGGAGGTCTCCCCCGATCAGATCGAGGACACCATGTCGATGCTGTCCGACATGGGCATCACTGTGGTGGAGAGCGAGGACCCGGAGGAGGCTGCGGCCTCGGCCGATGGCGAGGATGCCAGCGAGGATGATGAGCCGAGCCGTGCCGTGGTGGTATCGTCCGCCAGTGTGCCGGTGGCGGTGCAGGCGCGGGCAGAACCGACCGAGCGCACCGACGATCCCGTGCGCATGTATCTGCGCGACATGGGTTCGGTGGAACTGCTGTCCCGCGAGGGCGAGATTGCTATTGCCAAGCGGATCGAGGCCGGCCGCGAGGCGATGATCGCAGGCTTGTGCGAGAGCCCCCTCACATTCCAGGCCGTCATCATCTGGCGCGACGAGCTGAGGGACGCCAAGATCCTCCTGCGCGACATCATCGACCTGGAAGCCACCTACGAAGGCCCGGAGGCCAAGGCCGCCCCGCCGCCGGTGTCGGCCCCGCCCGTTCCCGAGATCACAGCCGCGGCGCCGTCGGGGTCCGGCGATGGTGCTGAGGGGGGCGACGGGGAGGCCCGCGCCGAAGGTGAACTTGAAGACGATGAGGATTTCGAGAACGCGCTCTCACTTGCCGCAATGGAGGCCGAGCTCAAGCCCAAGGTGCTCGAAACCTTCGATAACATCGCCGCCACCTACAAGAAGCTGCGCAAGCTGCAGGACAAAAAGGTCGAGATGCAGGTTGCAAGCGAGCAGTTCACGCGCCAGCAGCAGCGCGGGTATGACAAGCTACGTGACGAGATCATCGGTTACGTCAAGAGCCTGTCGCTCAACAACGCGCGCATCGAAAGCTTGGTGGAGCAGCTCTATTCCATCAACAAGCGCCTCGTGGCACTGGAGAGCCGGCTGATGCGTCTGGCCGACAGCTACGGTGTGCCACGCCAGAACTTCATCGACGAATATTTCGGCAATGAGCTCGACCAGGGCTGGATCGAGCGCATGGGCAGTGGCGGAAATCGCAAGTGGACGCAATTCATCAAGCACGAAAAGCCGCATATCGACGGCATCCGCGATGAGATCCGGACCCTCGCTTCCGAGACCGGCCTGGAGATCACCGAGTTCCGACGCATCGTCAAGGCGGTGCAGAAGGGTGAGCGCGAAGCACGCCAGGCGAAGAAAGAAATGGTGGAGGCCAACCTGCGTTTGGTGATCTCCATCGCCAAGAAGTACACCAACCGCGGCCTGCAATTCCTTGACCTCATTCAGGAGGGCAACATCGGTTTGATGAAGGCGGTCGATAAATTTGAATACCGCCGCGGCTACAAGTTCTCCACCTACGCTACGTGGTGGATCCGGCAGGCCATTACCCGCTCCATCGCCGATCAGGCGCGCACCATCCGCATCCCCGTGCACATGATCGAGACGATCAACAAGATCGTGCGCACGTCGCGCCAGATGCTGCACGAGATTGGCCGCGAGCCGACGCCGGAGGAGCTTTCCGAGAAGCTCGCCATGCCGTTGGAGAAGGTGCGCAAGGTCCTGAAGATCGCCAAGGAGCCAATCTCACTGGAGACGCCCATCGGCGATGAGGAGGATTCGCACCTGGGCGATTTTATCGAAGATCGCAATGCGGTTTTGCCCATCGATGCTGCCATCCAGTCGAACCTGCGCGAGACGACCACGCGCGTGTTGGCTTCGCTCACCCCGCGCGAGGAGCGCGTGCTGCGCATGCGCTTCGGCATTGGCATGAACACCGATCACACGCTCGAGGAGGTCGGCCAGCAGTTCAGCGTCACCCGTGAGCGCATACGCCAGATCGAAGCCAAGGCCTTGCGCAAGCTGAAACACCCAAGCCGGAGCCGCAAGCTGCGAAGCTTCTTGGATAACTAGGGGCTGGGAAGCGCGCCGGTGAGCAGTGCGGTGAGCAGCGCAATTGGCCGCGGACCCGCGCGGGGTCCGCGCCCCCTACGATAGAGCTCGCAGTCGGCCTCGCCGGTCGGGATTGCAGTCGCGGTAGTCACGGTTGCGGAAGGCGAGGCGGCACCTATTTCCCCGCCATCGCCTTCGTCTTCCACAGCTCCCAGGGGCGCATCACCACTTGCTGCTGGATGATGTCTGCCTTGGCGCCCTCCTCTGGCTCGAGGTACGTCACCGGTCCGCCGAGGGCGATGGCTTGGGTTTGCAGGCGCGCATTGATCTCGGTGTAGACGGCCCGAAACACCGCCACCTGCACGCTGGGCCCTACCACCACGTTGCCGTGGCCGCGCATGAGCACGACGGCTTTGTCGCCCAGGGTCTCTGCCAGCGCCTTGCCCAGCGCGGCGTTAGCGATCAGCATGTTGGTCATCCCGGCAACTTTGCGGATCTCAAACACCGGTACGCCGGCGGCCAGGAAACCCGCCACGTGATACATGGGCCGCAACGGCACCGTGCTCGCAGCGAAGGGAACGACCCCCGGCGAATGGGTGTGGACCACGCTCTGCACATCTGGGCGCGCCTTGTAGACCTCGCAGTGGATGAAGCGCTCAAGAAAGCTCGCTCGCCCGCGATCATCGAGGGCATTGCAATCAAGGTCGTATTCGAGGATGTCGGCCGCTGTTGTCAGCGCCGGCGCCAGTGAGCGCGACATCAGCAAGTGCGCGGGGTTGGTGGGATGGCGTACGCTGACGTGGCCGAAGCCATCGAGCACACCTTGATCGGCGAGGATCCGGTTCGCCGCGACCAGGTCCTCAATCACCGCCGGCGCGATGGGAGCTCCCGACCCCGATCCCTGGGCCAGCGCTGGCAAGGCCGGCCACACCGGCCAGAGAACAGCAACAACGATGAGCTCGATCAGCACACGCGATGAGCCCTTTCGCTTGGTGCCCATCATGGCAACGCCTCCGGTGGGGTCAGGGTCCCAACATTGCAACATCAGCTGGGGCCTGCGCAACGTGTTGAGCCAGGCGCTGGCCCGCATCTTGCCAAATCCAAACCGATCGCGCCGTGACCGATGCCCCTGGTTGTGGCTCCAAATCCTCGCCTGGGCCTATTGGCGGCCGTGGCCGCGCCGCAGGCGCGCGCATCCGCGCCGCCCGGGCGCGCCGCGCGCTTGAGTGCCGAGGTCCACAAGTCGACCACCCGGCCAACCACACTGGCCAACCACACACTGGCCAACCACACACTGGCCAACCGCACCGGCCGACCACACCCCAAGAGGAAGGAAAACCAAACCGTGGCGTGACGCAGACCGAGAGGGGCACCGACCGCGCTCAATGCTGCTGGCTGCTGGACATTGCCCAACAAGGCAGCTTGCGCGGCATTGTCGCAGGCTCACAGCCAATCGCGCTGGCACCGGGAAAACGGGCCAGCTAAGCAATCCTTGGACGGGCGCTCGCACTCGCTCAGCGCATCGCGGGTTGAGGGCGGTCGCCAATTCTTCTAGAGGTTGGGCCCGAATCTTCTGGGGGTTGGGCGAACATCAACGTCACCCAGGGCTCGAGCGCAGCAACCGGCTGCCAGCGAGGCAGGTGGTTTTTGGCCGGGTCCGACGGAGGGCGCATGAGCATTCCGGGGTGTCGATCGCAGGTGTCTGTGGAAGGCACCGCAAGCGCTGGTGCGCCGACACCGGGCGAAGCTCCCGCCGCGCCGGACGCGCTGCCATCCTCTGAGCTTGCCGGCAAGCTGACAATCAAGAGCTTTGACTCGATCGCTTCAATCCCGCGCGCGGCGTGGGAGCGCACGCTGCCGGGCGAGCCAGAAAGTTGGGAATTCTACCAAGCGGTAGAGGGTGTGCCGCCACCAGGGTTCAGGCTCGGTGCCATGGCCGCCTTCGCTGATGATGCCATCGTTGCTGTTGCACCGCTCTTTCGCACGGCCTATCGGATCGACACGCCTCTGCAGGGACGCCTGCGCCAGATCGGCGACTGGATTAACGCGCGCTGGCCGCGACTGGTGAGCTTCCCCGTTCTGGGCATTGGCTCACCCATGTCGGACAATTGCGCGCTCGGTTTTGCGCCTGGGCTATCCGATGCCGATTGCGCCCATGTCTGCGACGGTCTCCTGACGCATCTGGCTGAGCTCGCCAGGGCCGATAAAAGCGCCCTGCTTGCCGTCAAGAGCCTTGACCGCTCGGCGGAGGTGCTCGAAGGCACGCTGCGCCGACACGGCTACAAGTGCGTGACGAGCGTACCACTCGCCATGCTCGATCTGCCCTACCGCACCCTCGATCACTATCTGGCTTCGCTGCCCGAGAAGACCGCTGCCTACTTGCGCCGCAAGATGCGCAGTGCCAACAAAGTGCGCATCGAATTTCGCTCCTCCGTCGCGGGCCTCGAGAAGCAGATTGCCGAACTCTTCGACAACACGCGAAAGCAGAGCAAGGTTGACTACGGCGACTTCGAAAGGCTCGATCCACGGTACTTCCCCAAAGTCGTGCATGGCATGCGCGAAAAGGCCCAGTTCATGTTGTGCTGGCAGGGGGACGAGCTTTTGAGTTTTCAGTTGTTCCTGGTGGGGCAAGACCGGGTGCTCGCCAAGCAGATCGGCATGCAGTATCCGCAGGGGCGCGAGCTCAATCTCTACTTCGTGAATTGGCTCAAGCTCATCGAGTTCGCCATCCAACACCGCATCCCCAGCGTCGAGATGGGTGCCACCACCTATGCCACCAAATTGCTATTCGGCGGGTATTTGGAGCGCCGATGGCTGCACTTCCGTTTCCGATCTGGTCTGTGGAACCGTGTACTTGATCCGGTAGCGCCGCTGTTCGACTTCGAGAGGAACGACCCCGAACTCAAGAAGCTTGACGCTGGTGTCAAAGCCTACATGGGGCCGCGCCTGTCGCGACTGGCCCAACGCGGCGCGGGGGATGCTCGCACGCGTGCCGCACCCAGCCGCCAACCCGAATAGGCGGCCGGGCATTGGGCAACAGCCCACCAGCAAGGCCCCAGCGAGCCTGGGCTTAACGCCGTCCCGCGGGGGAATACGCACGAGCATTGCGCCGGGGCGTCGATGCGCAATTGTCGGCGCTCTCGCCGACCCATCGGATGCTGCCAGTGGAAGTGGGGGGCCCGGGCAGAGGTCGCAGTGCCAAAGGCTGCGGCTGGTCGGCCTCATGGCGTTGATCCCCGAGGGAGGTCGGGCATGTTCTTCTACCTTGCAAAGACCTTTTGGTTCTTCGCCCAGCCGTCCGGGCTCTTGCTTCTCCTGCTGCTCGTGGGCGGCGCACTGTTGAGGGCCGGCCGCGACAGGGCCGGTCGCCGTCTTGTCGCTGCCAGCGCCGGCTTGCTGCTGTTTGGCGGGTGGTTGCCGGTGAGCAACTGGCTGATGCTGCCGCTGGAACAGCGTTTCTCGCGCGCCGCGCCCGCCAGCGAGGTCGACGGCATTGTCGTGCTCGGTGGCGCCGAGGAGGCCCGTATCTGGCTAGAGCGCGCTGGGCATGCTCTTAACGAGGCGGGGGAGCGCTTCACCGAGGCGATCGCCTTGGCGCGGCGCTATCCCAAGGCAAAGGTTGTCTTCACTGGCGGGGCCAACGAGCTTTTCACCGCATCCAAGGTTGGCGCGGACGCGGCACGGGCGATATTCGCCGATTTGGGCCTCGCCGAGGGCGAACGGCTGTTGCTTGAGAGGAAGGCGCGCGATACCTGGGAGAACGCTGTGCTGGCGAAGGCCCTGGCGCAACCCAAGGCGGGGGAGCGCTGGCTATTGGTGACATCGGCCTGGCACATGCCGCGGGCGATCGGCGCCTTTCGCAAGGCCGGTTTCTCCGTTGAGCCATGGCCGGTCGACTATCGCACCGCCAGCCCCTGGGATGCACTGCGTCCCTTCGAGGCGCCCGCCGATGGGCTCAAACGCTTCGACACGGCGCTGCGCGAATGGATCGGGCTTGTCGTCTATCGTGCGAGCGGCCGCACCAGCGCGCTCTTTCCTGGGCCATTGTGACTGGCCAATCAACTGGCCCATCAACTGGCCCGTCAACTGGCCGATCGCCGCGCTCTCGCCGCGGCAGCCTTGTTCCGAGCGAAACAGTGGAGCCTGAGCGATCGGGCTATAGCAACGAGTGGCCGTCGGTTCTCGTTGCCGGCGCCCGCTTAACTCACGGAGGTCATCCATGCTGCGGTTGAACATCGGGCTGGCCTTGGGCGGCCTCGCTGCCGTGGCGGCCGGGCTGTTGGGGGGGTGGGCCCTCTTCGTCGGCCTTGCCCCGCAGGCCTCGGCCCTTGCCGCCGTTGAAACCGCGGGCCCATCTTTCATCCCGGCAATGGCAGAGCCGGCCGCGCCCGCTCGGAGCCCGGCAGGCCGGGCAGCGGACAACCCAGTTTCTGCCGCCCCAGCGCCAAGCCCCGCGGTCGAGGCGCCATCGCCTGCGCCGTCGACGGCTTTGCCAAGTGCTCCTCCGGCCGCCGATGCAGACGGCAAGCCCCACATCCACCTCGACGGTGAACGCAGCGCGTTGAGCTATGAGGGTGGCTCGGGTGGCCTTTACATCAACAAGGATCGCTTGAGCGTCCGCACGCCGTTCGGCAAGTTCGACATCGACTGGTAGAACTTATGCTGGAGCTCAAGCTCAGACCCTGCCCGCCAGACGACTTCCCGGAGCGGGCGGCGGGCAGCTCGTATCAGGCGCCTTCCTGCTTGGCGCGCAGCTTTGCCCAATGCTCCAGCCGCTTCTTGATCTCGGCCTCGAGACCGCGCCCGGGCGGCACGTAGAACTGGGCCCGCCCCATGCCATCGGGAAAATAGTTCTGAGCGGAGAAAGCATCGGGGGTGCCGTGGTCGTACGCGTAGCCGGCGCCGTAGCCCACCTCCTGCATGAGGCGCGTTGGTGCGTTGAGGATGTGTTTGGGTGGCGGCAGACTACCGTGCTCCTTGGCGGAACGCATGGCCGCCCCAAAAGCAAGGTAGGCGGCGTTGGACTTGGGCGCGGTCGCGAGATAGATCACAGCTTGCGCCAGTCCCAGCTCTCCTTCCGGGCTGCCGAGGAAGTCGAAGGCGTCCTTGGCCGCCAGCGCCTGCATCAGCGCCTGCGGATCGGCGAGGCCGATGTCCTCGATGGCCATCCGCACCAGACGGCGCGCGAGATAGAGGCGATCTTCGCCGCCCTCGAGCATGCGCGCCAGCCAATAGAGCGCCGCGTCGGGGTCCGAGCCGCGTACGGCCTTGTGCAGCGCGCTGATGAGGTTGTAGTGACCGTCGCGTGACTTGTCGTAAAGGGGAGCACGGCGCTGCACCAGCGCGGCGAGTGCGGCGCGGTCGAGTGGCTCGGCGCCGGATGCCAGCGATGCAATGAGCTCCTCGGCCATGTTGAGCAGAGCGCGCCCGTCACCGTCGGCCATGGCCTTGAGTGCGACGCGCCCTTCCGCCTCGAGCGGCAGCGATCGACCCTCCACCCGCTCTGCGCGAGCGAGCAGCTCCTCCAGTGCGGCCTCGTCAAGGCGGTGGAAGACCACGACCAGCGCACGGGAGAGCAGTGCGCCGTTGAGTTCGAAGGAGGGGTTTTCGGTCGTGGCACCGACCAGCGTGATGGTGCCGTCCTCCATGTGGGGAAGGAAGCTGTCTTGCTGCGAGCGATTGAACCGATGGATCTCATCAATGAAGAGCAGCGTGCCCTTGCCGGTCTCGCGCCGGCTCTTGGCACGATCAAAGGCTTTGCGCAGGTCCTGGACACCCGAGAAGATGGCCGACAGTTGCTCAAATGCCAGGTTGGTTTCGTCGGCGAGCAGCCGGGCTGCCGTGGTCTTGCCGGTGCCTGGGGGACCCCAGAGGATCATGCTCTGCAATCTGCCCCCCTTCAGGGCGCGCGTGAGCGTGCCAGCAGGACCAACCAGGTGATCCTGCCCCACGACCTCGGCGAGCTTCTTCGGCCGCAGCCGGTCCGCAAGCGGACGCGGTGCCTCTCTGTCAAGGCCCGCCGCTTGAAAGAGGTTGGTCATGGGCTACTCATGGCTCTGGGACGCTGGAGTTATCCTGCAAGCTGCAAACGCACGCTCTGGTTGCCGCGCTTGAGTTGCACCAGCCAAATCTGCTGGCGCTCCCGGAGCACCGCTTCCAGGTCGCCCACCGTCTCGATCTTCTTTCGGCCCACCTGCTCGATCACGTCCCCCGGCTGGAAGCCGATACGGGCCGCCTTTGAATCGGGGCGCACCTGCAGGATCACCACGCCCTCCTGGTCCTCAAGGCCCAACTCGTCGGCGATGGCGGGCAGGATGTTGCTGACGCGGGCTCCATCGAAGGGATGTGCCCCCGACAAATTGCGCACGTCGTCCTTGCCGGCCTGTGGGGCTGCGCGCAGCGCGACCTCAAAGGAAACTTGCTGACCCTTGCGCACAACATCAAGCCGGCAGCGGTTGCCCACACCGCGCGTGGTCAGCCGATAGAGAATGGCGCGCGCATCGGCCACCTCATAGCCGTCGACCGCCACGATGACGTCGCCCGCCTGCAGCCCGGCTTGGGCTGCGGGACTGGTGTCGTGGACCCGGGCGACGATGGCGCCGGCCACGCGTGCGATCCCCAGGGCTTCGGCCATCTCGCGCGTCATCGTCTCGAGTTTGGCACCGAGCCACGGCCGCTCCAGCTTGCGGCCGGCAATGGCGCTGTCGACCACTAACCTGACCATGTTGGAGGGAACAGCAAAACCAACCCCGTGCGAGCCGCCGGAACGGGAAAAGATGGCCGTGTTGATGCCGACCACGCGGGACGCCATGTCAACCAGCGCACCGCCGGAGTTGCCGGGGTTGATCGCAGCATCGGTCTGGATAAAGACCTGTGCGTCCGAATTGCCGACCTCAGTGCGGCCGAGCGCGGAGATTATGCCGCTCGTGACGGTCTGGCCGACGCCGAACGGGTTGCCGATGGCCAGCACCATGTCGCCCACTTCGACGGCATCGGAGTTCTCGAATTCCAGGTACGGGAAGCGGCCCTCCCCGCCCTCGATGCGCAGCACAGCGATGTCCGATTTGTCGTCGAGCTGCACGACCTTGGCATCGAACTCGCGACGGTCGGCCAAGGCGATGCGGATTTCCGCCGCCCCACCGATCTTGACGACGTGCGTGTTGGTCACCACCACCCCATCGGGGGCGACGATCACTCCCGAACCCAACGAGTTCTGGATGCGCTCTTGTGGCATGCCAAAGCGCTCGCCGAAAAAGCGCCGAAACAGCGGATCGTCAGCGAACGGAGACACGAACGTGGCCACACGCGCGCGCACATACACGTTGACGACGGCTGGCGCCGCCTTCTTGACGATGGGGGCGAAGGAGTATTGCGCCGCTTCGCGCGTCGGCGGCAGCTCCCGGCGTTGAGCGGTGGCGGGAACGGCCGCAAGCATTCCGCCGCCGGCCAGGGCTAAGGCCGCCACCACCGCCTGCGTCAAAGCGAAATTGCGCATTTGCCCGTCCAATGTCTGTGCTCTCAAGGCTTCCCCGCCCGTCTTTGCCCCTGTTCAGGTCAGGATGCAACGGCTTGCCGGCAACCTTTGCCCAACGGCGAGCATTTGCGGCAAATCACCCCGCGGTTGATCCAAGGGTGCCCCAATCTATGCCCAAGACGTTGTCAAGAGTGGGCCATCACGTCCTCGCGAGCGCCTTGCCGGAGCGTGGCCGCAAGGCTCATATGGCTGCAAAGCCGCCTCAGCATGCCGGGACGCTCATGCCATCAGCCAGACTGCGCAGGAAGCTGCGCCTGCCCCTACTGCTCCTCCTGTTGCTCGCCGGGGGTCTTGCCGGCTGTGAGCAGCGCCAACCGCACGCGCAGGGTGCGTCCAGCCCGCCCCCGCAGGTAACCGTGGCCAAGCCGTCTCGGCAGGTGGTGACACAGTGGGATGAATACGTGGGCCGGTTCGTGGCCGTCGATGCCATCGAGGTCCGGGCACGTGTCTCGGGCTACCTCGACGCCGTTCACTTCCAGGACGGCCAGCTTGTCAAGGCGGGCGATCTGCTCTTTGCCATCGATCGGCGTCCCTTCGAGGCCACCCTGGCGCAAGCCCAGGCCGCCTTGGCACAGGCGCGCGCCAACCTTGCCTATGCCGAAGCCGACCTCAAGCGCGGCGAGGACCTCGTGCGTGGCAGCACCATCACCCAGCAGACGTTCGACCAGCGCACTCAAGCCAAGCGCGTGGCGGAGGCCAATGTGGCTGCGCAGGAGGCGGCTGTGCGCCAGGCTTTACTCGACCTGGAGTTCACCGAGCTCAAGGCGCCGGTATCGGGCCGCATCGGCGATCGGCGAGTGTCTCCCGGCAACCTCGTCACGGGCGGCACTGGCACCACGACCCTGCTCGCCACGATCACGACGATCGATCCGATCCGCTTCGAGTTCACGGTCGATGAGGCATCGTACCTGCGCTACATCCGCCTTGCAGGCAGTGCAACGAGCGCTGCCAATCGCGGCATTGACGCGCCCGTCCGCCTCAAACTCATCGACGAGACCAAATTCACCCGCGCGGGTCAGTTGGACTTCGTCGACAACGCCATCGACCGCGGCTCCGGCACCATCCGCGGCCGAGCCGAATTCCCCAATCCCGACGGCACCCTGACGCCCGGCATGTTCGGGCGCATCCAAGTGCCGGCCGGACCGCCCAACGAGGCGTTGCTGGTCCCGGACGTTGCCATCGGCACCGAGCAGGTGCGCAAGTACGTGCTCGTGGTCGACAGCGACAACATTGCCCGGGCCAAGTACGTGACGTTGGGCTCGCTTGTGGACGGGCTGCGCGTGGTCACAGCCGGCCTTGAGCCCGACGACCGTGTCATCGTCAACGGCCTGATGCGAGCGCGCCCTGGCGTCAAGGTGACGCCGCAGGAGTCGCCCGACAACAAGGCCGCGGCGGCCGGCGCAATCACCAAGGCAAACTAGCGACGCGGGGCCTGCATGCGCATCTCGCGCTTCTTTATCGACCGGCCGATTTTTGCGGGCGTCGTCTCCCTCGTGTTCGTAATCTTGGGCATCGTCTCCTTCGGTCGCCTGCCGATTGCGCAGTACCCCGAGATTGCGCCGCCGACCATTAACGTCACCGGTCAATATCCCGGCGCGAGCGCCGACGTGGTGGCCGCCACCGTGGTCACACCGCTCGAGCAGCAGATCAACGGCGTGGAGAACATGCTCTATGTCACGTCGAATTCGACGGGGGACGGCCGTTTCACCATCGCCGTCACCTTTGAACTCGGCACCAATCTCGACATCGCTCAGGTCCAGGTCCAGAACCGCGTTGCCGTCGCTCAGCCGCGGCTGCCGGCGGATGTGCGCAACATCGGCGTAACGGTGGCGAAGGCTTCCCCAGACCTGATGATGGTCGTGCACCTCTACTCGCCCGACAAGTCGCGCGACACGCTGTTCATTTCCAACTATGCCAATTTCCGCGTCATCGACGTGTTGAACCGCATCAATGGCGTCGGCTCGATCCTGGTGTTCGGCGGCCGCGACTATTCCATGCGGATTTGGCTCGACCCCGACCGGCTTCAGTCGCTCGGGCTCACCACGGGAGATGTGGTGGCGGCCCTGCAGGCCCAGAATGTGCAGGTGGCGTCCGGTGTGCTCAACCAGCCCCCCGTCGAGCAACCCCGCGCCTTCCAGGTGGCGGTGCAAACGCTCGGCCGATTGGCCGATCCCGGCGAATTCGGCGATATCTTGGTGAAGCAGACGGGAACCGCCGTGGTGCGGCTCAAGGACGTGGCGCGTGTCGAACTGGCGGCGCTCGACTACACCACCAATTCCTACCTGGATCGCGACCCTGCCGTCGCGCTCGGCATCTTCCAGCTGCCCGGCTCAAACGCGCTCGCGACCGCCCAAACCATCAAGACCACGATGGACGAGCTCGCAAAGGTTTTCCCGGCGGGGCTCAGGTACACCATCGTCTACAATCCGACCGAGTTCATCCAGCAGTCGGTGAACGCCGTCATCGAGACCATCGGCGAAGCCATCGTCCTGGTCGTGCTGGTGGTGATCTTATTCCTGCAGACCTGGCGCGCCGCGATCATTCCGATCACCGCCATTCCGGTGTCGCTGGTGGGCACGTTCTTTTTCATGGCAATGTTCGGGTTCTCCCTCAACAACCTTTCACTGTTTGGGCTGGTGCTCGCCATCGGCATCGTTGTGGATGACGCCATCGTCGTGGTGGAGAACGTGGAGCGAAACATCGCGGCGGGCCTTACACCGCGCGAGGCGGCGCGGCGCAGCATGGACGAGGTCGGCTCGGCCCTGATCGCAATCGCCCTCGTCCTGTGCGCGGTGTTCGTGCCGGCGGCCTTCATCACCGGCATCTCCGGCCAGTTCTATCGTCAATTTGCGCTCACGATCGCGGGCGCGACCGTCATTTCGCTCATCGTTTCACTCACGCTGTCGCCTGCGCTTTGTGCCCTCCTGCTTAAGCCGCATGCGCATCGAACCCAGGCCCGTTGGTGGATGGCACCCCTGCACGGCTTCTTCAGGGCTTTCAATGCCGGTTTCGAGGCGATGGCCCGCGGATACGGCTGGCTTGCGGCGCGCATCGTGCGTATTGCGGCGGTCATGCTCGTCGTCTACGCCGCGGTCATCGCCTACGGCCTCAACGAATTCCGCAAGACGCCCGCCGGTTTCATCCCGCAGCTCGACGCCGGCTACCTGATCGTCGTCACGCAACTGCCGAGCGGTGCTTCACTTGACCGCACCGATGCAGTCAACCGGCGGGTCGTGGAAATGGCCTTGCAGGTGCCGGGTGTGGTGCACGCCGTCAACTTCGCCGGGTTCTCCGGTGCAACCTTCACGAATGCCCCGAACTCCGGCGCCATCTTCCTTGCACTTGAGCCCTTCGAGAAGCGTGCGCGCGATCCAAAAAAATCCGCCGCCGCCATTCAAGGTGCCCTGTTCCAGCGCTTCGCCGCCATTCAAGAGGGTCTCGTCGTGGTGGTGATGCCACCGCCCGTGCGCGGCATTGGTACCTCGGGCGGCTTTCGCATGATGGTGGAGGACCGCGG
Source organism: Hyphomicrobiaceae bacterium (assembly GCA_036558085.1). Lineage (GTDB taxonomy): Bacteria > Pseudomonadota > Alphaproteobacteria > Rhizobiales > Hyphomicrobiaceae > AWTP1-13. The sequence goes on along the minus strand of DATBGH010000049.1, from coordinate 60,398 downwards.
CGGTGCCGGCTCACAGGCGTTGCAGGGCGCCGTCTACGCCATGATGGGTCGCGCCGCCCAGACGCCGGGCCTCATCCAGGTGTTCTCGCTGTTTGAGGCGTCGACGCCGCAGCTCTATCTCGACATCGACCGTACCAAGGTCGAGATGCTGGGCGTCAACGTGGGTGACGTGTTCGGCGCACTGCAGACCTATCTGGGGTCCTCCTACGTCAACGATTTCAACCTGCTCGGCCGGGTATTTCGCGTCACTGCGCAGGCCGACGCCGGCTTTCGCGTCGACCCCAAGGACGTGCTCAAAATCCGCGTTCGCAACGCGAGCGGCGAAACGGTGCCGATCGGTTCCTTTTCCAGCGTGCGTGACATTTCCGGACCCTATCGCGTGCCTCGCTATAATCTCTACCCCGCCGCCGAACTCGATGGCGCACCGGCACCTGGCTACTCGCAGGGCCAAGCCATCGAGCTCATGCAAAAGCTGGCCAACGAAACGCTGCCGTCGGGCTTCAGCTACGAGTGGACCACGCTTGCCTATCAGCAGCTGAGGGCGGGCAGCACGGCCGCCTTTGCCTTCGTGCTGGCCGTGGTCTTCGTCTTCCTCGTGCTGGCGGCCCAGTACGAGAGCCTCACCCTGCCGCTGGCGGTGATCCTGATCGTGCCCATGTGTCTCATCGCCTCCATCACCGGCGTCATCTTGCGCGGGATGGACAACAACATCCTCACCCAGGTCGGCTTCATCGTGCTCATCGGCCTGGCTGCCAAGAACGCGATCCTCATCGTCGAATTCGCCAAGCAGCTTGAAGATCGCGGCAACACTCGCTGGACCGCCGCCGCCGAAGCAGCGCGACTGAGGCTGAGGCCGATCCTGATGACTTCGCTGGCGTTCATCTTCGGCGTCGTGCCGCTGGTTTGGGCGGTGGGCGCTGGCGCCGAGTTGCGTCAAACACTGGGCACCGCGGTGTTCTCAGGCATGATCGGCGTGACGGCATTCGGCCTCATTTTTACGCCCGCGTTCTACGTCATCTGCCGCTGGCTAGCCGAGCGTTTGAGCCGTCGGGGTACGGGCACGGCAGCATCAGCACCAGCTGCCGAATAGCACGCTCACCCGCCCTTGCCGGCGCGCGTCCAACCCGGGCATCACCCTTGCGCCGCGGGCTGATCAAGGCCAGCCAGCCGGCGCGGCGTGCAAGCCGCGCGGGAGCGCCGGCCAAGCGGTCACGACTTGGCGGGCGCGGGCCTGAAGGCGTTGGCTGGTTGCGCGCCATTCGCACTGCCGCTACTGCTCGCCCGACGCATGGGAGGCAAGCTCAGGCATGGCCAGCATGATCAGGGGTGCAGACATCCTCGCGCGCGCGCTCGATGGTGCCGGCCTGCGCACCATCTTCACCCTATCCGGCAACCACATCATGGCGCTGTTCGATGCGGCCCTCGGCACAGGCTTGGCGCTCGTGCACGTGCGTCACGAAGCGGCCGCCGTGCACATGGCGGACGCCTGGGCGCGCCTCACCGGCCAATGCGGCGTCGCCTTGGTGACTGGCGGTCCTGGGCACGCCAACGCGGTAGGCGCGCTCGTCACCGCGCTCGCAGCCGAATCCCCGCTCGTGCTCCTGTCGGGTCATGCCGCCACCCGCGAGCTCGGCCGGGGCGCGTTTCAGGAGCTGCCTCAGGCCGACATGGCCTTGCCTGCGAGCAAAGCGGCGTGGACGGTGCATTCGGCGCCACAGCTCGGCCGCGATCTCGCTCGCGCGGTTCGCATTGCCCGATCGGGTCGTCCGGGGCCGGTGCATCTGAGCCTGCCTCTGGATCTGCTCGAGCAAAGGCTGGAGGACACGCCAGCCCTGTGGCCGCAAGCCGCGGAATTTGCACCAATCAGCCAGCCTCTGGCGGACCGCGCCGCCGATGCGACGCTGGCCGCGCTGGCAAGCGCGAAGCGGCCATTGGTTCTCGCTGGTCCCACGCTCTGCACCACGTCTGGCCGGGCGCTATTGCGCAGGCTCGCCGCTGCCACCGGCGTGCCGGCAATCGGCATGGAAAGTCCGCGCGGCATCAATGATCCAAGTCTCGGCGCCTTTGCGGAGGTGCTCGCCCAGGCGGACCTCATCGTGCTGCTGGGCAAGCCCCATGATTTTACGCTGCGCTTTGCCGATCCCCCGTTCGTCGATCGCGCCTGCCGCTTCATTGCTCTCGAGCCCGACGCGGCGCTCATCGAGCGGGTTGGCAAGGAAAAGGGCGCGCGGCTGCTGGCAAGCGCCATCGCCGACGCTGCGGCGGCTGCCGAGCACCTCATCGCGCGAAGTGCAGGAGCATCGAGGCCATCAGCGTCCTGGGCACACGCCGTTGCCGAAGCGATCGCCTATCGGCCGCCATCTTGGCCTGCACTTGCGGCCGCCGCCGCCGAGAAGCTGCATCCCTTCCAACTGTCTTGCGCCATCGCGCCAGTTTTGGCGCAGGATTGCAACGCGATCCTGATCTGCGACGGCGGCGAGATTGGTCAGTGGCCGCAGGCCGTGCTCACTCCGGCCCGGCGCGTCATCAACGGCGTGGCCGGATCCATCGGCGCTGCCATTCCGTTCGCCATCGCTGCACGGCTCGCCGAGCCTGCCGCCCCCATCATTGCTGTCATGGGTGATGGCGCGTTTGGCTTGCACATGGCAGAGTTCGATACGGCCGTGCGCTACCGCCTGCCGTTCGTGGCCGTCGTCGGCAATGATGCCACGTGGAATGCCGAATATCAGATCCAATTGCGCGAGTACGGGGCCGATCGTGCGCACGGGTGTGAGCTGCTGCCGGCGCGCTACGATCTGGTCGCGGCCGCCCTTGGCGGCCACGGCGAGCTCGTCACCGCTGCCCACGAGCTGGGGCCGGCCTTGCAGCGGGCGATGGCCAGCGCCAGCCCTGCCTGCCTCAACGTCATGACGCAACGCGTTCCCGCCCCGGTGCTGCGACCAAACCCTTGAGCCGACAAGCAACGCGCACCGGGTCGTCTGTGATCCGTTATGGTCAGGGCGGCAAAAATGGCCAATACTTGCCGCGCCAAAGCAAAGCTCCAGGGAGGACACCATGCTGCGCGCACTGTCGCTGCTGGCGGCCATTGTAGGTCTGACCACCGCCGCGGCCGCGCAAGCGCCAAAGCGCGGCGGCACCCTCAACTTCGCGGTTGTGGCGGAAACGTCGGGCTATGATTGTCACGCCTCCCAGACTTTCGCGCTGCTGCACCCGGTGACGCCGCACTATTCCTTGCTGGTCAAGTGGGACGCCACGGAGAACCCGCGCGTGATAGGCGATCTGGCGAGGAATTGGACCATGTCGCCCGACGGGCTCACCTATGCCTTCAAGCTCCACGAGGGTGTCAAGTTCCATGACGGCTCACCGCTCACCTCGGAGGATATCAAGGCCACGTTTGAGCGCATCGCCAACCCGCCCGAGGGCGTGATCTCCGTGCGCAAGGAGCGGTTTGGCGATGTCGCTGCCATCGACACGCCGGATGCCGCCACTGTCGTCTTCAGGCTCAAGGCGCCGAATGCCTCTTTCCTGGCCTTGCTAGCCTCGCCCTTCAACTGCGTCTACAGCGCTGCCAAACTCAAGAGCAACCCGAAGTATCCCGACACCGAAGTGATGGGTTCGGGAGCCTTCCAATTCTTCGAGCACGTGCGGGGCTCGCATTGGAGTGGTCGACGCTTTGATGGTTACTTCCGGCCGGGGCTTCCCTATCTCGACGGCTACAATGCCTACTTTGTGAAGAGCACGGCGGTCGTGCCGGGCCTGCTTGGCGGTCAATTCGACGCGGAGTTTCGGGGCCAGAACCCCAGCGAGCGCGATCAGCTGCTGGCCAAGGCCAAGGAGCGCTTCGTTGTCCACGAGGGGCCTTGGGCCACCGTGATGCTGCTCATTTTCAACACGGCCAAGCAACCCTTCGACGATGTGCGCGTGCGCCAGGCGCTGTCGCTGGCCATTGATCGCTACCGGGGCGGCGCCAATCTCTCAAAGATTTCCATCATGAAGCACGTCGGCGGCATCATGCGTCCGGGGTCGGAATGGGCGCTGCCGGCAACGGAACTGGAGAAGGTGGTCGGTTATGGCCACGATATTGATCAATCCCGCGCGATGGCGCGCAGGCTATTGAAGGAAGCCGGCGCGGATGGGCTCAAGATCAAGCTCTTCAACCGCACGGTCGCCGAGCCCTATACGCCGAGCGGGATTTTCGTCATCGATGAGTGGCGCAAGATCGGCGTCACGACCGAGCACGTGCAGGTCGAGACCAAGACCTATTTCGACAGTCTCGTTTCCGGCAACTTCGATGTTGCTCTCTGGCCGGCGACGGAGCCGGCCGACGATCCCACCTCGATGCTCTACTATTTCATCAGCCACGATGCCTCGACCATGAGTTACTCCCGGCACGCCGACAACAAGCTCGACGAGCTCTATGCGAGGCAAAATCGCACGCTCGATGTCGCAGAGCGCAAGCGGCTGGTGCAGGAGGCCGACCGCTACATCCTCTCCCAGGCCTACGCGGTGCCGGTGCTGTGGTGGAACCGCATCATCGTGCATAACAAGAAGATCAGGGGCTGGACCATGTCGCCGAGCCATTTCCAAGGCACCAATTTGGTGGAGGTCTGGATCGACCAGTAGTGGCCTTGAGCGACGCGTTGCCGAGGCTCCGGTTCACCGCGCCTGAGCTTGAGGTGGTTTGGCGCTGAACTTGGCACTTGCGAGGTTTGCTCGGCCCACCACGCCGGTGACAACCGGGCGGGGGGAAAATCGCGCCGGCCTGCGCAACGACTACAACGAGGAGGAAATCCCTTGGCTCGCCGCATCATCGACATTTCCGTGCCGCTCCAGAGCGACATCGCCTCCGATCCCCCCGGCCTCGAACCCAGGATCACCTACATCGATCACAGGCAAAGCGCGCCGGCGGTGTGCGCCTTCTTTCCGGGCCTTGCGCCGAGCGATCTTCCCGACGGCGAAGGTTGGGCCATCGAGCGGGTCGACATCTCGACCCATAACGGTACGCACCTCGACGCGCCGTATCACTTCGCCTCTACGATGGACCGCGGCAAACCGGCATTGCGCATCGACGAGGTGCCGCTGGAGTGGTGCTTCCAGCCCGGCGTCAAGCTCGACTTCCGCCGTTTCCCTGATGGGTATGTTGCGACGGCAGCGGACGTCGAGGCCGAACTGGAGCGGATCGGCCATGTGCTGAGGCCACTCGACATCGTCCTCGTCAACACGTCGGCGGGGGCTCGCTACGGCGCCCCGGACTACGTGCCAAGCGGCTGCGGCATGGGCCGAGAGGCCACGCTCTATCTGACCTCGCGCGGCGTCAAGATCACCGGCACCGACGCCTGGTCCTGGGATGCGCCCTTCCAGCACACGGCCAAGCGCTATGCTGCCACCAAGAACGCCAAGCTCATCTGGGAAGGCCATCGGGCCGGCCGCGAGATTGGCTACTGCCACATTGAGAAGCTTCACAACCTGGAGGCGCTGCCAGCGGACGGCTTCACGGTTGCCTGCTTCCCCGTCAAGATCAAAGCCGCCTCCGCCGGCTGGACGCGGGCAGTGGCGATCCTGGAGGAGCAATGAGCAGGCGCGATTGGGCGAACGGCCACAGACGATGATCACACCCGACCTCAGATCACGCTCGGTTCTGGTGACGGGTGCGGCAGGCTTCATCGGCTTTCATCTGGCGCAGCGATTGCTCGCCGCCGGCGCCGGCGTCCAGGGCATCGACAATCTCAACACCTACTACGACGTGGACCTCAAGCGCGCTCGCCTTGCCAAGCTCGTCACCCATGAGCGGTTCGCTTTTGCTGCCCAAGACATTACCGACTACGACGGGCTCAAAGCGCTGTTCGCCGCTTGCCGGCCGCACGCGGTGGTGCATTTGGCCGCGCAGGCGGGCGTGCGCTATTCGCTTGAGGTTCCACGCGCGTATGTGAGCGCCAATCTGGATGGGTTCCTCGGCGTGCTCGAGGCCTGCCGCGCGCACGCCGTCGACCACCTCGTCTACGCCTCCTCCAGTTCCGTGTACGGAGCCAACCGCAAGGTACCGTTTCACGAGAGCGATCCCGTCCTGGCCCCGGTCTCGCTCTACGGCGCCACCAAGCGGGCCAACGAGCTGATGGCTGAAGCCTACGCGCGGCTCTTCGCCATCCCTTGCTCGGGCGTGCGCTTCTTCACGGTGTACGGCCCTTGGGGTCGCCCGGACATGGCTTACTACGCGTTCACCAGGGCAATCCTGGAAGGCCGCCCCATCGACGTATTCAACCATGGGCGCATGCAGCGCGATTTCACCTACATCGATGATGTGACGGAGGCCCTGGCGCGGCTGATCATGCTGCCGCCTACCGCCGCAGGGGATGGTGGCGAGGGCGCTGCGCCGCATACGGTTTACAATCTCGGCAATCACACACCCGTGGAGCTCGAGCGCTTCATCGCCGCCATCGAAGCAGCGCTCGGGCGCAAGGCCAACAGGCGCTACTTGCCAATGCAGCCGGGGGACGTACCGGCCACCTGGGCGGATGTCGAACGTCTGACGCGAGCAACAGGTTTTGCGCCAGATACGAGCATCGAGGACGGGATCGCCCGGTTTGTGGCCTGGTACCGCGGCTATCACGCCAATGCCTGACCGTCTTACGACCGCTCAGGGCGTCCCTGCTGGATCGAGCCTCGACCAGCCAGCTAGCGCTCGCGCGGACCCGGCAGCAGATCGTTGCCCGGTGGTAGCGGCGGGCGGTCGGGCGCTCCACGGTTTGCGCCCAGGCGCACGGGGGGCACGTACATGCGATCGGCGGCACAGAGCCGCGCCTGGTTCTCGTTGCGCCCACACGTGCGGAACGCCCCGCCCTTGTCGAAGCAGATGCGCACCTCTCGCAAACGGTTGCCGGCACCGCCGCAGACGACGGCGATCATATCGGGCCTGAGCTGGGGATTGGCGGCGACGAATTCGCTGATGAGCTCCCCCGGAGCGATCGTCATCCGATCGTCGACAGGGCTCGCAAAACGACTGGGGATGTGCACCTTCGCGTAGAGCTGCCGCGCCAGATCGAAGTAGGCGTCAACACCCAACCCCGAGCAGGTGCCGTGGGTGCGGTATTCGTGAAACACCAGCCGCCGGCTCGGCATGATATCGAGCATGCGGTCCGCCACCGGGCCTGGCACGTAGCCTCGATCCGGGCTGTGGCAGTTGCTGGGCCAGCCCCGTTCGTACTGCGGCCACAACCCATGCAGCACAAAGGCGTAGGGTCGCCCGCCGGTGTGGCTGCATTGCGGGTCGCGGCGCTCCTCACCCACATCGGCGCAGTAGGTGGGGCTCCAGGAGAGCGACAAAAGATAGTAGTCGAAGGACCCCCGTTGCGGTTCGCGCCCAGTGCCGTCGCGACCATAGCTCTCCCGCTCGCGATAAGGTGGCCATTGCGCCGGCGCATCGTTTGCCAGAGCTCCAAGCCCGACCAAGGCGAGCGCGAGACCGGCAAGCTTGCTGCGTGTCACGAGATGGCAAAGCATGGCGGGGTTTCCACGGAGGGTAGCCGGCAAGGGAAGGCCAAAGGCGGCCAGCAAAGACCGTGCCCAAAGACGAGAAAACACCGCCGCCGGCTCCGCAAGCACCTTCTGGCAAGCCATGGCTCGCTCCCCGCGGCAGCTCCCGCCAGCCTTCAGGCCGCCAGCTTGTAGAGAATGCGCGCCCAGCTGCGCGCGCCCTTGCGGAACGAGCTGAGGTTGTACTTCTCGTTGGGCGAATGGATGCGATCATCGTCGAGGCCAAAGCCCACGAGCAGGCTATCCATGCCGAGGGCCTCCTTGAATGAGGTGACAATGGGGATGGAGCCGCCCATACCAATGAGCGCCGCGGGCCTGCCCCACTCCTCTTGCAACGCCTGCGCGGCGCGCACGATGTGCTTCGCCTTGGGGTCGAAAGCGATGGCCTCGGAGCCGCGACCTCCGACGAATTCGACCCGGCAATCCGGGGGCAGACGTTGCCTGACGAAGCTGCGGATGCCCTCCAACACCTTCCCAGGATCCTGCCCGGGTACGAGGCGGCAGGTGATCTTCACCGAAGCCCGGGCGGGGATGACCGTCTTGGAGCCCGCACCCTGGTAGCCTCCGGTGATGCCGTTGAATTCGAGGGTGGGACGCGACCAGATCTGCTCGAGGACGCTGTAGCCGGGCTCGCCGGCGGCATGCGACAGGCCCACTTGCTCGAGGAATGCACGGTTATCGAAACCCAGCCCACGCCATTGCGCGAGCTGCTTGGCCGAAGGCTTCTCGAGCCCATCGTAGAAACCGGGGATGCGCACCTTGCCCTTGTGATCGTGCATCTCGCCCATGATGCGCGCGAGCACGCGGATCGGATTGACGGCGGGCCCACCGTAGCTGCCCGAATGCAAATCGCGGCTTGATCCGGAAACGACGATCTCGATGCCGGCGATGCCCCTGAGCTGGGTCGAGATGGCGGGAGTGTCCTTATCCCATTGCCCGGTGTCGCATACGAGCACCAGGTCGGCCGTCACTTCATTGCCGTGCTCGGCCAGAAAGCGCGGCAACGACGGCGAGCCACACTCCTCCTCGCCCTCGAGCAACGCGGTTATGCGCACGGGACAACGGCCAGCCACGCTCTTCCAGGCGCGCACGGCCTCGAAAAAGGTCATCAGTTGGCCCTTGTTGTCCTCCGCCCCGCGCGCCAGGATCACGCGGCCATTGTGCTTGTCGCTGGCGATGCGCGGTTCGAAGGGGGGCGACTTCCACTGCTCGAGAGGATCGGGTGGCTGCACGTCGTAGTGGCCGTAAAACAGCACGTGTGGAGCGCCGTTGGCGGCGTGGCTGTCGCGAGCCACGACCATGGGGTGGCCCGTGGTCGCTACCACCTTGGCATCAAAGCCGATGTCGGAGAGCTGTTGTTTGCACCAATCCGCGGCCGCGCGGCAGTGCGGCGCGAACTGCGGATCGGTGGAGATGCTCGGAATGCGGATCAGCTCAAACAGCCGTTCGAGGGCCTCCTTGCGCGTGGCGTCGAGCCGCTTGAGGACTTGGGCGAGCACGGGGCCTGACTGGGCGTTGTTGGACACGGGGGTTGGGATACTCCCTCGGCTTGAATTGCTGCGGCTGTGGTGCAGAGGCAAAGAATGTTTGCGGCCACTCCGGCGCATCTGTCAACTGGAGCGCAAATCACGGAGCGATCAGGAAAAAGGGCGCCTTCTCGGGAGTTGTGCGCGCCGCCGGGAACCTAACAAACCTTTTAGGGTTGAACGAACCCCATCTTTCCCGTTGCCGCCAAGGCTGATATGGGCACAGCAAGATCGAACGCACACATTGGTTTCATTTCACCGCCGGAGCGCACCCCATGACGAGGTCCGGGACAACCGTGAGCAGTGCGAAGAAGCGCGTGTATCTGTTCGGCGGGGGCAAGGCCGACGGCAATGCCCAGATGAAGGACCTGCTGGGTGGCAAGGGTGCCAACCTCGCGGAGATGGCCTCTCTCAGCCTGCCGGTGCCGCCGGGGTTCACCCTCACCACCGAGGTGTGCACCGCCTATTACGCGAGCGGTCGCAAGTTACCCGATGGTCTTGCGGGGGAGGTTGAAGCCGCGCTTGCCCACGTCGGCAAGGCGGTCGGCATGGCCTTCGGCGATCCCCGCTCGCCGCTGCTGGTCTCGGTGCGGTCCGGCGCGCGCGCCTCGATGCCCGGGATGATGGACACCATTCTCAACCTTGGCCTGAACGATGAGACGGTGAAGGGGATTGCCGCCAAATCGGGCAACGAGCGATTTGCCTACGACAGTTACCGGCGTTTCATCCAGATGTATGCGAACGTGGTCCTGGAGGTCGACCACGGGGTATTCGAGGACATCCTCGAAAATCACAAGAACTTGGCGGGATTGGCGCTCGACACCGAGCTCGGCGCCGACGATTGGCTCGAAGTCATCGATGCCTACAAGGTTGCGGTGAAGCGGGAGAAGGGCAAGCCCTTCCCGCAGTCGACCTCAGAACAGCTCTGGGGTGCGATCGCCGCCGTGTTCGGCTCCTGGCAAAATGCCCGCGCCAAGACCTACCGGCGCCTGCATGGTATTCCCGATGGCTGGGGAACGGCGGTCAACGTGCAGGCGATGGTATTCGGCAACCTCGGTGACACTTCGGCCACCGGTGTCGCCTTCACGCGCAACCCCTCGACAGGCGCGCGCGAAGTGTACGGAGAGTTTCTCATCAATGCGCAGGGCGAGGATGTGGTCGCCGGCATCCGCACCCCGCATCCCCTCAGCGAGGCGGCGCGCAGCCAGAGCGGCACCAAGGGCAAGTCGCTGGAAACTGCCATGCCCGGCACCTACCGCGAGCTGCTGCAGGTATTTGGGACGCTCGAAAAGCATTACCGCGACATGCAGGATATCGAGTTCACCATCCAGGACGGCAAGCTCTGGATGTTGCAGACGCGCTCGGCCAAGCGCACGACCAAGGCAGCGCTCAAAATCGCTGTAGACCTTGTCACCGAAGGGCTAGTCGCCCCGCATGAGGCCCTGCTGCGCATCGACGCAGCAAGCCTCGATCAGTTGCTGCATCCCACCATCGATCCGGCCGCGGAGCGACAGGTGATAGCGAGCGGCCTGCCCGCCTCGCCGGGCGCCGCATCGGGCGAGATCGTGTTCGATGCTGACGAAGCGGAGGCACTCAAGGGTCATGGTCGCGAGCTGATCTTGGTGCGCACCGAGACGAGCCCGGAGGACATCCACGGCATGCATGCCGCCGCTGGCATTCTCACCACGCGCGGCGGGATGACGAGCCATGCTGCGGTGGTCGCGCGCGGCATGGGGCGGCCCTGTGTGTGCGGTGCGGGGGCACTGCGCATAGACCCCAAGGCCGGCACCATGACGGCTGGCGGACAAACGTTTCGTAAAGGCGATGTCATCACCATTGACGGCACCAGGGGCGAGGTGCTGAAGGGGCGCGTGAAGATGCGCCAGCCTGAGCTGTCCGGCGACTTCGCCAAAGTCATGCAATGGGCGGATGCGGCGCGCTCGCTCGGGGTGCGCGCCAATGCCGATACGCCACGCGACGCCAAGCAGGCGATCGATTTTGGTGCCGAGGGTATCGGACTGTGCCGCACCGAGCACATGTTCTTCGAAGAGGGACGCATCCTTGCCATGCGCGAGATGATTTGCGCCGACGATGAGCTTGGCCGCCGCCGGGCGCTGGCCAAGATCCTACCCATGCAGCGCGACGATTTCGCGGCGCTGTTTGAGATCATGGCCGGCCTGCCCGTCACGATTCGGCTGCTCGATCCGCCGCTACACGAGTTTCTGCCGCACGAGCAGAAGGAGGCGGTCGCCGTCGCCAAGGAGCTCGGCGTGCCTGTCGAGAAACTGCAGGCCCGCGTGGCGGAGCTGCACGAGTTCAACCCGATGCTCGGCTTCCGCGGCTGCCGCCTCGCCATTCGCTATCCTGAGATCACCGAGACGCAGGCGCGCGCCGTCTTCGAGGCCGCCGTCAGCGCCGCCAAGAAGACGGGCAAGCCCGTGGTCCCCGAAGTGATGATCCCGCTCGTTGCTTACCGGCAAGAGTTCGACTTTCTCGCCGAGGTCATCGTCAGGACGGCGCAAGCCGTGGAAAAAGAAACTGGGGTCAAGCTCCACTACCAGATCGGGACGATGATTGAACTGCCAAGGGCCGCCCTCAAAGCGGATGAGATCGCCAGCGGCGAAGCGGGTGCCCAGTTCTTCTCCTTCGGTACCAATGATCTCACCCAGACGTGTCTAGGCCTTTCGCGTGACGACGCAGCACCGATCTTGGCCAACTACATGCAGCGGCGCCTGTTCGACGTGGACCCATTTGTCTCCGTCGACCAGGCGGGCGTGGGTGAGCTGGTGCGCCTCGGCACCGAGCGTGGTCGCAAGGCGCGCAGCGATCTCAAGGTCGGCATTTGCGGCGAGCACGGCGGCGATCCGGCCTCGATTGCCTTCTTCCATAATGCCCGCCTTGACTACGTTTCCTGCTCGCCCTTCCGTGTACCGGTGGCGCGCCTAGCCGCCGCCCAGGCCGCCATTCAGGCGACGACCGGCACAGAGCCTCGATCTCAGGCCTGAGGCTATGCGCGGTCGGCGAGCGCCGTCGTCTGTCCGGTCGCTAGCGGCGAGGGAAGCGAGGCGCAACCCGTCCGAACGCCCGCTGCTCCCGAACGCTCGTTTGCCCGAGCCCCGCCGGCGATCGAGCTGCTTGATGCCTCCGTCGCCACCGGCGGGGGTTGGGCAGATCGTTTGAGGGCACCGCTTGGGCGTCATGGCGCAGTCTCGGGCATGGCAAAAAATGTCCCACCGCTCCACAGGCCAAGGCCGCCACCATCGTCCACGGCAAGCTCCACGAGGTCATAGTAGAGCGCGCGCGTGACGAGCGCCTCCAGGCGGCCGCGCACGACAAGGTAGGGCTTAAGCCCTTGGCTGCCGGGCTCGACCTCGAAGCGCAGCGGGTGCACCGGACCCACCTCCACGACATCGTCGACGTTGGTGCGAAACACCAGCCGCTGCTCCCGCCCGCTGCCGTGCACTTCCATTTCCACCGCCAGGAACGGCGCGTCCGCAACTTCCACGTCCACCTTCTCGACCGGGGTGACGAGATAATGCCGGCCGTCGGCGTCCTTGCGCAGCACGCTGGCAAACAGCTTGACGAGCGGCATGCGACCAATCGGGGTCCCGCCGTAGATCCAGACGCCGTCGCCGCGGATCTTGATGCCGATATCGCCGCAGTAAGGTGGGTTCCACCTCTCGACAGGCGGGGAGCCCTTGCCTTGCCGCTCCCTGAGCAGGGCTTCCAGACCGGCAATGCGATTGGTGCTGACGTCACTCGGCACGGCCGCTCAATCCGGAAACTGCCGCAGTGGCGGCACGTGGTCGATATCAACCTGGCTGCGCCCCACATTCATCATCATGGCGTTGAACGTGTAATAGCCGCTGATGCCGACGAGATCGACAATGCCCTGCTCACCAAACAGCTGCAGCGCCCGCGCGTACGTGGCATCGCTGACGCTGCGGCGCCGGTGCAGCTCCACGGAGAAATCGTAGGCTGCGGCCTCGTCATCCTGCATGGCCTCGGGACGACGGCCCTCGGCAATGGCCGCGATGACCGCTTGGGAGAGGCCAGCTTCCAGCGCAAAGCCGTAGTGGTAGGCCCATTCGTACTGCTGGGTCCACTCGCGCGCGGGGATCACCATTTCGCTCACGCGTTTGGGAAGGACATTACGAAAGCGTAAGTAATCGCCCATGGCCTTGGCGCGTAGCATCACCTCGGGCGAGCGCAGCATCACCGCAAAAGGCCCGCGTACGCCATAGCCGCGGCCGGCCGCGAATGCTTCGGCCGCTTTGTTCTGGTCGGGCGTCATGTGCTCTCGTGCAATGGGCGGCATACGGTCTTGGGTTGCCATGGTCCCTCCTTGTTGGCTAGAACGCGGCTGCGCGCTTGGGCCGTTAAGCCCACTAGTTTGGCCCATTGCACGCTGTGCAGCCAGTTCCAAGCTGTTCATATTGTGACCATGTTTGCCGACACTGTTTCTCATCCGGGCAGCGCAAGCGTATAGTTTGGAGATCATGACCACACTCACGCAAACCGACGACAGCATCGTCACCCGCATCGAGGCGGCTGGCGAGCGAATTCAGCGGGTCCAGAAGGCTGCCGCGGCGGTCATCTTCGGCCAGGATCAAGTGATCGAGCGCACGCTTGTCACCATTCTTTCGGGCGGCCACGCGCTGCTGATCGGGGTACCAGGGCTGGCCAAGACGCTGCTGGTGGAAACGCTTGGCAAGGTGCTGGGGCTCGATGCCAAGCGCATCCAGTTCACACCCGACCTCATGCCCTCCGACATCATTGGCTCGGAGGTGCTGGAGGACAGCTCCAGTGGCGGGCGGCGCAGCTTCCGCTTCATCAAGGGCCCTATCTTCGCCCAGCTCCTCATGGCCGACGAGATCAACCGCGCCAGTCCGAAGACGCAGTCGGCACTGCTGCAGGCCATGCAGGAACACCATGTGACGGTGGCCGGTCAGCGCCACGATGTGCCGATCCCGTTTCACGTGCTCGCCACGCAGAACCCGCTCGAGCAAGAGGGCACCTATCCCTTGCCCGAAGCCCAGCTTGACCGGTTCCTATTGCAGATCGACGTGAGCTATCCCGACCAGGGTGCCGAGCGGCGCATGCTGTTTGCCACCACGGGGACCGACGAGCGGCGTGTGGAGCAGATCCTCACCGGCCAGGAGCTCATGGCCACCCAGCGCCTGGTGCGCCAACTGCCCGTGCCGGACAAGGTGGTTGAGGCGATCCTGAAGCTCGCCCGATCGGCGCGACCAGGCACGGGTGCCGGTGCCGACACCGACCGCCTCGTTGCCTGGGGGCCCGGCCCGCGCGCCAGCCAAGCCCTGATGCTGGCGGTGCGCGCCAAGGCGCTCATCGACGGGCGATTGGCGCCTTCGGTCGATGACGTGATCGCGCTGGCTGAACCCGTCCTCAAGCATCGCATGGCCCTTACCTTCGCGGCACGGGCCGAGGGCGAGACGGCGAGCGGCGTCATCAACCGACTGGCGGCGGCTTTGGAGTAACGGGGTGGCGGCGGCGCAAGGCTCCACAACGACAGCGGGCGCGAGGGCCGGCCGAAGCAGCCTGTTTGGGCTAGAAGGCGAGGCACACGCTCTTGCCGATCGTCTGCCCGAGCTGATCCTCGATGCGCTACGGGTTGCCAACGCGGTGGCCCACGGCATTCACGGGCGACGCAGGGCGGGCACGGGCGAGACCTTCTGGCAGTTCCGCCAGTTTCAGGCAAGCGATCCAGCGACCGCCATCGACTGGCGCCGCTCGGCGAGCTCCGATCATCTCTATGTGCGCGAGCGCGAATGGGAGGCGGCGCACACCTTCTGGCTGTGGCCCGACATCTCGCGCTCCATGGCCTTCCGCAGTCATCTGTCGACTGTGTCCAAGCGCGACCGCGCGCTGGTTTTGACACTGGCGGTCGCCGAGCTATTGGTGCGCGCCGGAGAGCGCATTGCGCTCATCGGCCTTACCCCACCGATGGCCAGCCGTAAGGCCACCGCGCGCATCGCCGAGGCGCTGGCGACGCACGAGGGTGAGGCGGCGATTGCGGAAAGCTTGCCACCGCCGGCGCGGCTCTCCCGCTTCTCGAGCGCGCTGCTGTTTGGCGATTTCCTGGATCCACCGGAAGCGATCGCCGCGCGGCTGAATGAGATGGCCGGAGGCGGCGTCTCGGGCCACCTCGTGCAAGTGCTCGATCCGGCCGAGGAGATTTTGGCCTACGAGGGGCGCATGGAGTTCCGCTCGCCCGAAGGCAACGAGCGCTGGATCGCCGACCGGGTGGAAACGCTGCGGCCGGAGTATCAGCGCAAGCTTGCCGCGCATCGTGCCCGGATCGAGGAGGCAGCGCACCGCATTGGCTGGTCATTTCTGGTGCATCACACCGACCGGCCAGCGTCCGAGCCCCTGCTTGCCCTCATGATGCGGCTGCAGGGATTGCCCGGCGACTACCGCTGGAAGCCGCACGCCGCCGCAGCGGGAGGCACGCCATGACGTTGGGCCCCGTTGCATTTCTCTCCCCCTGGCTGCTTGCGGGTCTGCTCGCTCTGCCCGTGATCTGGTGGCTATTGCGCACCATCCCGCCGCGCCCGCGTCGCTTGGAATTTCCGCCGACCCGCATCCTGGTCGGCATCGAGAACCGTGAGAAGACGCCGGCGCAGACGCCCTGGTGGCTGACGCTAATCCGCATGGCAGCGGCGGCGCTGGTGATCCTGGCCTTGGCCGAACCGGTACTCAATCCCACGAGCGAGAAGGCGCTGTTGGGTTCTGGGCCGGTTGTGCTCGTGGTCGACAACGGCTGGGCTGCGGCGGCGCAGTGGTCGGCGCGTACCGACATGATGGAGCGGCTGATCGCGGAAGCCGAAGGTCAGAGCCGGCCCGTACTCATCGCGCCGACGGCGCATGCAACCAAGGCGGTGAGTCTCAAGATCGAGGCGCCGGTCGCAGCTCGCTCGACCGCTGCGGCTGTGCAACCGCAACCCTTTGCGCCCGAGCGGATGGCGACGGCGCAGGCAATCGCAACCGCGCTCGGCGGCGCAGGCCAAGCATCGGTGGTGTGGCTTGCCGATGGCGTCGACCACGACGGTTCCGCGCGCCAGTTCGCTGACAAGCTTGCGAGCCTTGCCGGCGGCAAGCTCGCGGTGGTGGACACGCGGCCCGGACAGGAGCCGCTCGCCGCGATCGCCGCCGTTGCCGCCGGCGGACGCCTCGACGCTCAGGTGTTGCGGCCCGACGGAGGTCCGCGCTCCGGCACGTTGCACGCCATGTCGGCGCGCGGTCAGCGCCTGGGCGAAGTGTCCTTCTCGCTTGGCGCCGGGGAGACGCGGACGGTTGCCAATTTCGACATGCCCTTGGAGCTGCGCAACCAGGTCACCCGCGTGGAGATTGCCGGCGAGCGCTCGGCGGGTGCCGTGCATCTGCTCGATGCCCGTTCGCAATGGCACCGCGTCGGACTTCTGTCGGGTGCATCCCGCGAGGAAGCCCAACCGCTGCTGGCGCCGCTCTTCTACATCGAGCGGGCATTGCTGCCGTTCTCCGAGCTCGCCAAAAGCGACGATTCCAACCTCGAGACCGGCATTGAGAATTTGATCCGTCGCAACGTGTCGGCGCTGATGTTGGCGGACATCGGCACCCTGCCGCACGACATCAAAGAGCGGGTGGATCAGTGGGTCAAGAAGGGGGGCGTCCTCGTGCGCTTTGCCGGTCCCAGGCTCGAGAAGGGCGGCGACGATCTCCTGCCTGTGCCACTGCGGCTTGGAGGTCGCTCGCTCGGCGGCGCCCTGTCCTGGGCGACCCCGCAGCCCCTGGCGCCCTTCGGTGAGGATAGCCTGTTTGCTGGCTTGACCATACCCACCGAGGTGTTGGTCAACAAGCAGGTGCTGGCCGACCCTGCCGGCCTTGGACCTGAGGTCAAGGTGTGGGCACGCCTCAAAGATGGCACACCCCTGGTCACGGCCGCCAAACACGGTGAGGGCCAGATCATCTTCTTTCACGTAACCGCCAACTCCGATTGGTCCAACCTCCCCCTGTCGGGACTGTTCGTCGACATGTTGCGCCGCATCGCCGGGCTTGGCGGCACGAGCGGCACGGGCGAGGCGTTGGCCAATGACACCAAGGGTACCGCTTCGGATGCGCCGTCCGCGGCGGAGGTGTTGGCGCCGCTGCAGGTGCTCGATGGCTTTGGGCTTCTCAAGAACCCGCCACCGACAACGCAAGCCATCGCTGCGGCCAAGATTGCCGAAACCCGTCCCAATGCTGACAATCCGCCCGGCTACTACGGCCCCGCGAGCGCGCCGCGCGCACTCAACTTGATGACCCCCAAGAGCCAGCTGAAGCCGCTGCCGGCGATGCCGCAGGGCGTCGAGCGTCGGGTCTATCAAGGCGATACCGCCCAGCCCATCAAGTCGCAACTCCTCACTGTCGCGTTGGCCTTGCTGTTCGTCGACATTCTGGCTGTGCTGCTGCTGCAGGCCGGCGGCCTGCTGCTCAGCCGTCGCGTCGGGCGTACCAGCACGACCTCGCTGGCGGCGCTGGCCATTGCCGCCGCCGCATGGTTGGGGCTCGGTGACCCCGCCCACGCGCAACGGGCCGCGGCTCCGCCGCGTGCGACGGTCGAGGACGGACGCGCCATACAGGCGACGGCCAAGGTGACCTTCGGCTACGTCCTTTCAGGCGACGGCACGACGGACGAGGTCAGCCGTCAGGGCCTAATCGGCCTCGGCAAGTTCTTGATCGAGCGGACCGCGGTGGAGCCGGGCGAGCCGTTCGCCGTCAACATCCTCAACGACGAGATCGCCTTCTTTCCCATCCTTTACTGGCCGGTCCTGGCCAACGCCCGCCCGCTGCCGGAGGCTACGCTGGGCAAGATCGACGCCTACATGAAGCAAGGCGGCATGATCATCTTCGACACCAAGGATTATGGCCAGGGCGTCCCGACCGGCTTCTCGTTTCGCAACGAGGGTGGCACGCCCCTGCAACGGTTGCTCGGCAATCTGGACATTCCGCGCTTGGAACCCGTCCCAGAGCACCACGTGCTGACCAAGTCGTTCTATCTGTTGCGCTCTTTCCCGGGACGCTGGGACGGTGGCCAGCTGTGGGTGGAGGCAGAGGCCCCGCGCGACAGCGACCAAGGCCGGCAGGCGCGGCGGGTCGACGGGGTGAGTTCGATCCTGGTCACCTCCAACGACTTTGCCGCCGCATGGGCGCGCGATGAGCGCGGCCAATATCTCTATCCGACCGTTCCAGGGGGCGAGCGCCAGCGTGAGATGGCCCTGCGCACCGGCGTCAACATCGTCATGTACGCCCTCACCGGCAACTATAAGGCCGACCAGGTGCATGTGCCGGCCCTTTTGGAGAGGCTTGGGCAATGACGAGCCCGTGGAGAGTGCCGCACGCCTGCTTCTTCCCCTGGAGGGGCGGATCGCTCCTGCCGATCTGGCTCCCGGGGGCCCCTTGCAGCGCCCCCAAACCATCTTGCGTCCGCTGGCTCAGCGCAGGCGATAAATCCACGGAGACCGGCCCTTGAGCAACTGGTCGATCGACTTCTCGCCGATGGTGCCGCCGGTGCTGTTCTGGTCGGGTGCGGTGCTGGCCGCCGTGCTGGTGGCGCTGCTGCTCCTGCGCAGGAGCCGGGGCGCGCTGCTGCGGGCATTGTCGCTGGCGGCGCTGCTGCTGGCGCTTTCCAATCCCACGCTGCGCCAAGAGGAACGCGAGAGCCTTGCCAACATCGCCATCGTGGTGGTGGACGAAAGCTTGAGCCAACAGATCGGTGGGCGGCCCGAGCAAACTGCAGCCATCCGGCGCGAGCTCGAAAGCAAGCTTGCGGGCATTGCCAACCTGCAGGTGCGCTGGGTCACCTCATCGCGACCCAACGGCGAGACGGCGTCGGGAACGAACCTATTCGCCGACCTCAACAGCGCGCTTGCCAACACGCCGCCCGATCGCCTCGCCGGCGTCATCATGATCACGGATGGTCAGGTGCACGACGTGCCGAAGGCGGCGCAGACGCTGGGTTTCGACGCCCCCGTGCACGCGCTTCTTACCGGTCAGCCCGACGAATTCGACCGGCGCATTGAGGTGCTCAAGGCGCCGCGCTACGGCATCGTCGGCTCCACACGCGACATCGAAGCACGCGTGGTCGAAACCGGCCGACGCGGCCGTGCGGGCGACCGCGTTACGCTAAAGGTTCGGCGCGAGGGTCGCGCGGACGAGACGCGCTCTACGCAAATCGGCCGCACCGTTCAGATCCCAATGCCGTTTCCGCACGCCGGCCAGAATATCGTCGAAATCGAGTTGGAGACGGCACCGGGGGAGCTCACCCCGGCCAACAATCGCGTGGTGGTCGTGGCCGAGGGCGTGCGTGAAAATTTGCGCGTGCTGCTGGTATCGGGTGAGCCGCATGCAGGCGAACGGGTGTGGCGCAACCTTCTGAAATCCGACGCTGCCGTTGATCTCGTGCACTTCACGATCCTGCGCCCACCGCAAAAGCAGGATGGCACACCGATTCACCAGCTCTCACTCATTGCCTTCCCCACGCGCGAGCTCTTCTCCGAGAAGATCAAGGATTTCGACCTCATCATCTTCGATCGTTACCAACATCGCGACATCCTGCAACTGCTCTACTATGAAAACATCGCCCGGTACGTGGAGCAGGGCGGGGCGCTGCTGGTCGCGGCCGGGGACGACTATGCCGGGCCGATGAGCCTGTCGCGCACCCCGCTCTCCGTGGTGTTGCCAGCCACGCCCACGGGGCGCGTGCTGGAGCGTCCCTTCAAGGCCAAGCTCTCCGTCGACGGCACCAAGCATCCCGTGACACGCGGGCTGCCGGGGTCGGAGCCCTCCGAGCCCGGCAGGGAGCCGGCTTGGGGGCGCTGGTTCCGTCAGGTCGACGTCTCGCCTGGGCGCGGCCGCACGATCATGAGCGGGGCGGAGGACCGTCCCCTTCTCGTCCTCGATCGCAAGGGCAACGGCCGTGTCGCCCTGCTGCTCTCCGACCATGCCTGGCTATGGGCGCGAGGCTATGATGGTGGCGGACCGCACACGGATCTTCTGCGCCGGCTCGCTCACTGGCTGATGAAGGAGCCGGACCTTGAGGAGGAGCGGCTCACGGCCTCGGCCAAGGGCTTCCGGCTCACGATCGAGCGGCGCTCCATGGAGGACGGCGTGCCACCCGTGCAAGTCTCAGCCCCCGGCGGGGAGAGCTCGGAGGTCACACTTGAGAAGGCCGGTCCTGGGTTGTGGCGTTCGACCATCGATGTGAAGGCACCCGGCCTCTATAAGCTCCAGACGTCATCGCCGACTGGCCAGCTCAACGCCGTGGCCAACGCCGGCATCGAGGATGCCCGCGAGATGAGTGAGGTGACGGCGACGGACGAGAAGCTCAAGCCCTTGGTCGAGCAAACCGGCGGCGGCACTTTCTGGACCCGCGGCGGGGGTCTCCTGTCGAACCTCGGCGCTTCGGGCGTCGAGCTGCCGCGCATTTCCATGCTGGCCAACGCCCGCGTGCTTGCGGGTTCTGGTTGGATGGGCCTCAAGGACCGCGAGGCGTTCGTCACGCGCGGCGTCAAGCTGATCCCCATGTTCACGGGCTTTGTGGCGCTCGCTGCGCTGCTGGCACTGTTGGCCGTCACGTGGTGGCGCGAGGGGCGCTAGCGCGCGCCCCGGCATCGACCTCAAAGGAACTTGGGCCCCACGGCATGATCGGGCACCGGAGCGGGCGTCGGTGGTCCCGATGGCGCCAAGCCGATGCCACGCGCTCAGGCCTTGCGCGCTACGTGCAGGGAGGCTTGAGATCTGCCGATCGGTGAACTCAGCGCTTCGCGATCCGCGCAAGCCGCCGGAGGGCCGCCAAGCTTCGGCTCATGCACCTCGATCTTCCACGCATCGCCGGCGGCCAGGCGAGCCCTCTTTGTGGACAGCACGAGCCCGCGTCGCTAGAAGATGCGGGCAAAAACCGGCTCGTCTACGGCCACCGCAGGGGCCGGGGTGCGCGAGAGCAAACCACATGATCACCGTCAATCAAGTCCGCAGCACCTTTCTCGACTTCTTCGCCCGCAACTCTCATGCGGTGGTGGCGTCCTCGCCGCTGGTGCCGCGCAATGATCCCACCTTGATGTTCACGTCCGCGGGCATGGTGCAATTCAAGAACGTGTTCACGGGTCATGAGACGCGCCCTTACACGCGCGCTACCACCGCGCAGAAGTGCGTGCGCGCCGGTGGCAAGCACAATGACCTCGACAACGTCGGCTACACCAACCGGCACCACACGTTTTTTGAAATGCTGGGTAACTTCTCCTTTGGCGACTACTTCAAGGAGCTGGCGATCCCCTTGGCCTGGGAGCTGGTGACAAAGGATTTTGCGCTCAGCCCCGAGCACCTGCTCATTACCATCTACCACGACGACGAAGATGCCTATCGCATCTGGAAGAAGGTGACGGGTTTCTCTGACGGCAAGATCATTCGCATCGCTACCAGCGACAACTTCTGGGCCATGGGCGACACGGGACCCTGCGGACCCTGCTCGGAAATCTTCATTGATCAGGATCCCAACGGCAGGCGGGGGATCGCGGGGGGACCGCCGGGCAGCGCGGATCAGGACGGCGATCGATTTCTCGAATTCTGGAATCTCGTCTTCATGCAGTTCGAGCAGCGCGGGCCCGGCGACCGCGTCGCGCTGCCCAGGCCCTCCATCGACACCGGTATGGGGCTTGAGCGCATGACCGCCATCCTGCAAGGCGTCCAGTCGGTCTACGAGATAGATCTCTTCAGGGCGCTCATCGAGGCGTCCGTGGCGGCGACGGGAGTGCCTGCAACGGGCGAGCACCAGGCCTCGCATCGGGTGATCGCCGACCATCTGCGTGCCACGAGCTTCCTGATTGCGGAAGGCGTGCTGCCGTCCAACGCGGGCCGCGGCTATGTGTTGCGGCGGATCATGCGCCGCGCCATGCGGCATGCGCATCTGTTGGGTGCCAAGGAGCCACTGATGTGGCGCCTGGTGCCGGCGCTGGTGCAACAGATGGGCGAAACCTATCCGGAGCTGATGCGCGCGCAAGCCCTGATCACCGAGACCCTGAAGCTTGAGGAGACACGGTTCCGCAAGACCCTCGACAAGGGTTTGGCCCTGCTCGGGGAGGCAAGCCGCTCACTCAACAAGGGCGATGTCTTTTCCGGCGACACCGCGTTTAGGCTCTACGACACCTACGGATTTCCGCTCGACCTAACGCAGGACGCGCTCAAACCGCGCGGCATCACGGTCGACACGGACGTCTTCGATGCGGCGATGGAACGACAGAAGGCGGAAGCACGCAAAGCTTGGAAGGGCTCGGGTGAGGCCGCCACGGAGACGGTCTGGTACGAGACTAAGGAGCGCGTCGGTGCCACGGACTTCTTGGGCTACGACACCGAAACCGCCGAGGGCGAAATCCGCGCCATTGTGCAGGACGGTGGTGAAGTCCCAAGTCTGAAGGCGGGCGTGGAGGGGGCGCTGGTGCTCAACCAGACGCCGTTTTATGGCGAGTCCGGCGGCCAAGTGGGTGACCAGGGGATCATCAAGGGCTCCAAGGACGCCCTTTTTCGCGTCACCGACACGCAAAAGAAGCTCGGCGACCTCTTCGTGCACTTGGGCTATGTCGAGAAGGGTGCCTTCAAGGTTGGCGAGGCCGTTGAGCTCGTCGTCGATCATAGGCGACGCACTGCCACGCGCGCCAATCACTCCGCCACGCATCTGCTGCACGAGGCGCTCCGCCAGGTGTTGGGGGAGCATGTTGCCCAGAAAGGCTCCCTCGTCGCACCCGACCGCCTGCGCTTCGATTTTTCCCATCCCAAGCCCATGGCCGCGGACGAAGTCGAGGCCGTGGAGCGCATGGCCAACGCCTTCGTGTTGCAGAACTCACCCGTCGAAACGCGTCTGATGGCGCTCGAAGATGCCATCGAGAGCGGTGCGCGGGCGCTGTTTGGCGAAAAGTACGGCGATGAGGTGCGCGTTGTCGCCATGGGGTGGGGCGAGGGTGGGCGCCCCGCCGAGAGCGGGCAGCCCGGGCGGGCCAACAAGGCCTGGTCGGTGGAGCTGTGCGGTGGCACGCACGTCAGGCGGACGGGCGACATCGGCATCATCAAGATCACCGCGGAGAGCGCCACTGCCGCCGGCGTCCGGCGCATCGAGGCATTGACCGCCGACGGGGCGCGCGGGCATCTGGGCCATCAGGACCAGCGCGTGCGCGAGCTCGCAGGCTTGCTGCGCACCAAACCCGACGACGTGGTCGAGCGGGTGAAGGCCTTGCTGGAGGAGCGAAGGCAATTGGAGCGCACGCTTGCCGAGACCAGACGCCAACTCGCGCTCGGCGTCGGCCCTGGTAACGGCGCGACCAAAGCTGAAGGAGGCGTCGAGGCGGCGGCCAACGGCGTCAAGATGTTCGTCCGCACGGTTGAGGGGTTGAACCCGAGAGACCTGCGCAGCCTCGTTGATGAAGGCAAGAAGCAGGTAGGCTCAGGGGTGGTCGTGATCGCCGGCGTAACGGCCGAGGGCAAAGCAAATCTCGCAGTAGGCGTGACCGCGGATCTGACGCCCGCGAACAACGCTGTCGAGCTCGTTAGGATCGGGGCGGAGGCACTTGGTGGCAAGGGCGGCGGCGGCCGCCCCGATTTCGCGCAAGCGGGCGGCCCGGACGGCTCCAAGGCCAAAGCCGCAATCGAGGCGATCAAGGCGAGCATCCGATCGGGCTGATCGAGCCTGGCGCGCCGGCGTGCGCGCCGATCGAGGGGCAAACGTCGCGAGGCTATGGCGCCCTATACGTCAAGCTCGACAATCTCGGGATGGATGCTGGTCCCCACAATGCGCAGCCGCGCCACGGTCACCGGCAGCCTGAAGCGCCGCGGCCCCGCGCTCCCTGGATTGAGATAGAGCACGCGATCTTGCGTCTCGATCGAGGGCTTGTGCGAGTGGCCGAAGATCACCGCGGCGAATTGGGCTGCAGCAGGATCCAGATCAAGCTCGCAACGATCATGCAGGACCCACAACGTGAGCGACCCTACGGCGACGGCTTCGGTCGCAGGTAGCTTGCGCGCCCAGGCTTGCGTATCGATGTTGCCGCGCACGGCATAGGTCGGCGCAAGTTCGCCAAGCCGGTCGAGCACCTCGGGCCTGCCCACATCCCCGGCGTGGACGATGAGCTGCGATCCCGCCAAGGCGGCGAGGGCCTCCGGGCGCAAAAGGCCGTGCGTGTCCGAAATTACGCCGATGTTCATGGGCTATGGCCGCTTGCGAGACCTAAGCGTACGAGATGAACTCGAGCAGCGAGCCGTCGGGATCGCGAAAGTAGACGCTCACGCCATCGCCGCGTGCCCCTGCACGCTTAACCGGTCCGAGCTCGACAGCAACTCCACGTGCGTCCAGATGTGCCTTAGGCTGCGCGATCGGTCCGGGCCACTCGAAACACAAATCGCTGTTTCCCGGCACAACGGGGCGCTGCGCCACCGGCGTGGGGTCGAGTCCGGGCCCGTGACAGTTGAGTTGCATGTCGCCAAAACGATAGACCCAACCATTGCCCCTTGCGATGACCTCGGCACCCATCACATCACGATAGAACGCGTTCGACCGCGTCCAGTCCGAGACATGGATGACGCAGTGATCGAGCTTGAACTTGGCCATGGGTGTCTCCGCCGCCAGTGCGCTGGCGATCGCCGTCTGAATACTATAAATCGCCGCGCGCGGGTGCGACAGGATGGGACGTCAATCGGATCTCTCGGAATACTGGCGGCTCTTGAGGCGCGCCAGGTCCTGCGGAGCCACTTCGTCCTCTGTGCGGGTTGCCGGCAAGTTGGTCAGCGTCGCCACGAACGGCAGTCGGCTTTCGATGCCATATTGTCTGGCTGGGGGGACGCGCAAGGGAAGATCGAGGCTGCCCAGCGAAATCGAGATGCGGTTGCGCCCCAGATACCGGAAGGAGAGGGGCGTTCCGCAATCGCGGCAGAAGCCGCGCTCGGCAGCCTCCGAGCTTTTGAAGACGCCCGGCGTACCCCTCACCCAGGCAAAATCGCTTGGCGGCAGGCCGGCGAGCGGTGCGAAGTAGTTGCCAAAGGCCTTCTGGCACATGCGGCAGTGGCACACGTGGGGATTGGTGGGTTCGGCATAGAGCGCATAACGAACGGCACCGCACTGGCAGCCGCCGGTGTGGAGGGGCTGGCGGGTCTCGGTCATGGTTTTCTCCCGGGGATGGTGAAAGGCTCCTGAGCTACCTGGGTCCTCCTGACAGCATTGTTGCAGGAATGCTTGCCGGCGCGCTGGCGCCCGGCACTGGCGCCCAGGCGCGCGAGCCAACGATGGTGCTCGAGGCGGCAACGCCTCCAATCCCCCGCCATGGGCCCTAATAGACACATTTGCCCCTCTGCCTTGCGCCGCCACTTCGCGCCTGTACCTGGCGAAACAGCGCGCTTGCGCGGTTTGCGGCACATTGCCCAACACGGCCCGCCTGAACGTTGCCTAACCGGCACGCTCAAACCCGGTTCAGGTGGGATGGGCGAGGATTTGGGTGCCTATGGAGTTGATGCGTTATGGCCACCACTTGGACCGTGAGAGACGACACCGGCCGACTGCTCGCCGATTTCGTTGGTCCCTCCGCGGTGGCGGTCGGCCGCCGCATCGTGCCTTGCCACTACGATGCCTTCCGCCTCGAGGTGTCGCCCTCTTATCGCGCCCTCTTTGACCGCGCCGTCTCCCAGACACTGGAGCGCCGGGGTTGGCAGATCGTGCGCATCCGCAGCCGACATTCGCTGCGGGGAGCATGCGCCGCGGGCGTCGGTGCCACACTCTGACGCGCGGCCCGTTCCCGAGAGATAAGCGCTGGTTGAGCGCAAGGGCGTGAGCGGATCGTCAAAGCTGTAGCGTTGCCAAGCCGCCGCAACGAGCTGCGGCGAGGACAGCGCTTGGACTGGGGACATGCCTGGGCCACCTGCCTCCAGTTGCACCCGCTGTTGTGCGAGCTTGGGGCTCTCCCCTTGATTGAGGCAACGGCCGTTTTCTCCTACCCTCACGCCATGGCCAAACCCATCCACATCATCGGCGGCGGTCTTGCCGGCAGTGAGGCCGCTTGGCAGGTCGCCTGCGCCGGTGTGTCCGCCATTGTGCATGAGATGCGCCCCCGGCGCATGACCGAGGCGCACAAGACGGCGGGCCTTGCCGAGCTCGTGTGCTCCAATTCGTTCCGCTCCGACGATAAAGACGCCAATGCCGTGGGCCTGTTGCACGAGGAGATGCGTCGCGCCGGCTCGCTCATCCTGAGCGCAGGCGATGCCCACAGGCTGCCCGCGGGCGGCGCCCTGGCCGTGGATCGGGATGGCTTCTGCGCCACCGTTACGCGCCGTCTGGAGGCACACCCGCTCGTCAGCATCGAGCGCGAGGAGATCGCCGGACTGCCCCCACCGGATTGGACGAATGTCATCATCGCCACCGGTCCTCTCACTTCCCCTGCGCTCGCGACCGCCATCCAGCGGCTCACCGGCGAGCGTGAGCTTGCCTTCTTCGATGCCATCGCGCCGATCGTACATTTTCACTCCATCGACCCGATCATCACCTGGCGGCAATCGCGCTACGACAAGGCAGGTCCTGCCGGCACTGGTGCCGACTACATCAATTGTCCGATGACGCGTCTTGACTACGAGGCGTTCGTTGATTCCCTGCTCGCCGCCGAAAAAACGTCGTTCAAGGACTGGGAGGCCTCGACCCCCTATTTCGACGGCTGTCTGCCGATCGAGGTCATGGCGCAGCGCGGTCGTGAGACGCTGCGCTACGGCCCCATGAAGCCCGTCGGCCTAACCAACCCACTGAAGCCGCATGAACGTCCCCACGCCGTCGTGCAGCTGCGCCAGGACAACGCGCTGGGAACGCTCTGGAACATGGTGGGCTTCCAAACCAAGCTCAAGCATGGCGAGCAAGTGCGCGTGTTGCGCACCATCCCTGGCCTGGAGCGGGCTGAATTTGCGCGACTGGGCGGCCTCCACCGCAACACCTTTATCAACAGCCCGAAACTGCTCGACGCCGAGCTGCGTTTGCGCGCGCAGCCCACACTGCGGTTTGCCGGGCAGATCACGGGCTGCGAGGGCTATGTGGAGAGCGCCGCCATCGGCCTGCTGGCGGGGCGCGCCGCCGCGGCGCAAGCCAAGGGAACGCGCTGGCTGCCACCGCCCGCAACGACTGCCTTCGGCGCGCTGCTCGCTCACCTCACCGGCGGCCACCTTTGCGCCGACGCCGCCAGCTCCTTCCAGCCGATGAACGTCAACTTCGGCCTATTCCCGGTGCTCGAGGCTCCCTCGCACGACGCGAGTGGCCGACGCATCAAGGGCAAAGAACGCGGCATCGCCCGCAAGCGTGCGCTCTCCACCCGCGCTCTGGCCGATCTCGACGGCTGGCTCAACGCCTGCCAGGAGCTGCGGAATGATCATGCCCGGAAGGACTTGGTATAGCGCCTTGATCTCCTCGGCCTGGCTGTTGCACGGCAACGGGGTCGTCCTTCATCAGCTTGATATCGGTCAGCGGTTTGCGACCGGGTTTGTCCTCACCCGCCCATGCAATGAGCGTAGGCCGCCATAGTCCACCAACGGCTACTGGCACTGCGCGGAGAACATGAAACTCTGCAGCAGCCGCGCGGCGTTCGGGCTGGACGCGTCCTTTAGCCCTCCCGAGGGCCGACGATCTGGGGCCCGCCGCGCGATACTCCCACGCAATCGGCCCCACTCAAGCTCACCCCATCAGCGCCCGACAACGGTGCGCCGGCAGCACCGCCCAAACGATGCGGCCGGGATCGAGGTCGAGCTCCGGCGACGCGGAGATGCGCAGCTGGGTGCCACCATTGACGGCGACGACATAGTCGCGGGCGCTGCCCAGAAACACGTTGCGTACCACTGTGCCCTCCACGACATTGCCCGTGACCCGCGGCGGGTCCGTGGCGTAAAGGGCGACCTCGTGAGGGCGAATGGATAGGGCAGCATCCCTGCCGCGCCCAAGTGGTTCACCGCGGCATTCGATGCTGGCGCCGCCGAACGCAATGTGATTGGCATCGAGCGCCTCTCCGCGGAGGATATTGCTGCCCCCCAGGAAGCGTGCAACGAACTCCGAGCGGGGCGCATCGTATACCTCTTGCGGCGTGCCCAGCTGTTCGATCCGTCCCCCATTCATGACCGCGATCAGGTCGGCCGTTGTCATGGCTTCGCTCTGGTCGTGGGTGACGTAGATCGTGGTGTAGCGGTAAGCATCATGCAGGCGGCGCACCTCGAAGCGCATTTCCTCGCGCAAGTTCGCATCGAGGTTGGACAGTGGCTCGTCGAGCAATAAGGTGTCGGGCTCCACGATCAGCGCGCGGGCGAGGGATACGCGCTGCTGCTGTCCGCCCGACAGCTCAGCTGGATAACGCTCGGCCACTGCTGTCAGCTGTGTGGTGGTGAGGATTGCCGCCACCTTCTTGGCAATGTCTGCGCGCCGCAGCTTGCGCAGCTCAAGGCCATAGGCGACGTTCTGCGCCACCGTCATGTGCGGCCACAGGGCGTAACTCTGGAATACCATGGACACGTTGCGTTGCTCGGGCGGCAGCGTTCGCGTGGAGGTCGAGACGATGCGGTCCCCCAGGGCAATCTCGCCCGCTGTCGGCTCGAGGAAGCCAGCCACAAGCCGCAGCGCGGTCGTCTTGCCGCAACCCGACGGGCCCAGCAGACACACGAGCTTGCCGCTCTTCACATCGAGCGAGACGTTGTCCAGAACCGTCTGGGTACCGTAGCGCTTCGTCAGTCCGCGCAAAGCGACCGATGCCACTGATGCTCTCCCGGGCTCGCGCCGCTGTGATAGGCGCGTCTGGCGTGCGTTGGAGGCCATTGCCGCGGGGCAGAGACTATCGCACGGGCTGGCTCAAAGGATAGTTGGTGCAGGAAGCCTCGGCTGCGTCGGGTTCGCGCGCGCATCCGACCGGTGCGGCGGCACCTCGGTGGCCACCCCCGCGGGTGCTGGCATGGCAGGAGCGATCACGCGGCCGGCGTGCGGAACACCTGGATGTCGAGGTCGCGGATTTTCTTGCGCAGCGTGTTGCGGTTGAGCCCGAGCAGCGCCGCAGCCCGGATTTGGTTGCCACGCGTGGCGGCCAGGGCAGCCATCAGCAGCGGCCGCTCAACGTGCTGCAGAATGCGATCGTAGAGCCCCGGCGGCGGCAATTCGCGCCCGTAGCTGGCGAAGTGTCCGGCCAGGTAGCGCTCGATCTGTTCAGAAAGTTCCTTGGGTGTCTTGCCGCCATCCGCTGGGGGTGGGGGGACGGCCTGCGCCAGCTCTGCCTCGACGACATCCCCCGTCAGCGTGTCCTGCGGATGCAGCGCGGCGAGCCGGCGCACCATGTTCTCCAGCTCGCGGACGTTGCCGGGCCAGTGGTATTGCTTGAGGTGTTCGATGGCCGCCGTCTCGATCGACTTGTGGCCGAGGCCGACCTTTGCCGCTTGGCGCAGGAAGTGGCGCACCAGGTCGCCGATATCCTCCAGCCGCTCCCTGAGCGGCGGGATTCTGAGGGGCACGACATTGAGCCGATAATAGAGATCCTCGCGGAAGAGGCCCTGCTGGATCTGCGTCTTGAGCTCCCGGTGGGTCGCGGCGATGATGCGCACATCGGTCTTGATCGGCGTGCGGCCGCCTACCGTCGTATATTCGCCCTCCTGCAGCACGCGCAGCAGACGCGTCTGGGCCTCCATTGGCATGTCGCCGATCTCATCGAGGAACAGCGTGCCACCTTCGGCCTGCTGGAAGCGCCCTTCGGTGCGCGCCTGGGCACCGGTAAACGCGCCCTTCTCGTGGCCAAAGAGCTCGCTTTCGATCAGCTCGCGCGGGATCGCCGCCATATTGATGGCGACGAACGGGCCGTTGCGTCGCTTGGCAAAGTCGTGCAGCACTCGCGCGACTAGCTCCTTGCCGGTGCCGGACTCGCCGGTGATCATCACGGTCAGGTCCGTGCGTGTCAGCCGCGCCAGCACACGATAGATCTCCTGCATGGCGGGCGAGCGGCCGATCAGCGGCAGCTCCTCGATGTCGCTCTCCTGAGCACCACGCTCCCTGCGCCGTCCCGGTTCGGCCAAGGCGCGGCCGACAATCGAGACGATCTGGCTCAGGTCGAATGGCTTGGGCAAGTACTCGAAAGCGCCCTTCTCGGCCGCCGTGAGCGCCGTCATCAGCGTATTTTGTGCGCTCATGACGATGATGGGCAAATCCGGCCGCAACTTCTTGATGCGCGGGATCAAGTCGAAGGCGTTTTCATCGGGCATCACCACGTCGGTGATGACAACATCGCCCTCGCCCTGCGCCACCCAGCGCCATAGCGTCGCCGCGTTGCCGGTTGCGCGTGGCGCGTAACCGGCGCGTGCGAACGCCTGGTTGAGCACGGTGCGAATGGCGCTGTCGTCATCCGCGATCAGTATGGTTCCACCGGCCATGATGTTTACCTGGCTCTTTCCTGCTCTTTGCCGACGTTCTTGTGGCTCTTTCCTGGTCGTCTCACTTCGCGCGCTTTGGCTTGTCGTCCTGGAGAGGGAGCAGCACGCGGAATAGGGTGCGCTTTGCTATCGAGTCGCATTCGATGATGCCGCCGTGATCGCCGATGATCTTGGCGACCAGTGCCAGGCCGAGGCCAGTGCCCTTGCGCTTGGTGGTCACGAACGGATCGAATAGATGCGGTTTGAGCTCGTCGGCGACGCCCGGTCCGTTGTCCTCCACCTCGATCATCAGTGGCAGACTGACGCGCGCGCCGGTGCCCGGCACGGCGAGGCGTACGCCCGGCCGGAACGCTGTGCGCAGCATGATGCGTCCGCCGGGCTCACGGATCTCGGCGATGGCCTCGGCGGCGTTTTTCACCAGGTTGAGGAACGCCTGGATGAGCTTGTCGCGGTTGCCGGACAAGGGCGGCAGCGAGGGGTCGTAGTCGACCTGGATCTTGGTAGCGTCGGCAAACCCGGTCTCGGCCAAACGCTTGACGTGATCGAGCACGGAATGGATGTTGACGGGCTCGGTTGCCAGAGGACGTTCGTCGCCGAACACCTCCATACGGTCGACAAGATCGCGGATCCGATCCGTCTCGGTGCAGATGAGCTGGCTCAGGGCTCGGTCCTCATCCTTGAGGCCCGGCTCCAACAGCTGTGCGGCGCCGCGAATGCCCGACAGCGGGTTCTTGATCTCATGCGCCAGCACGGCGGCCATCCCCGATACAGAGCGCGCAGCGGCGCGATGGGTAAGCTGCCGCTCGATCATTTGCGCCATCGAGCGCTGCTGCAGCATCACCACGATGAGGCCCGGCTGCTCGGAAATGGCGCCAGCGAACACGTCGACCAGCCGGTGCGTCCCGCTTCTCGGCAGGTCGACCTCCACGCCGTATTCGTTCACGGTGGCGCCCGATTTGCGCACCTGGCGCACGAGCGCGCCGAGCGGACTGGAGAAGGCGATGATGTCGGGAAGCTTCTGGCGCTTCAGCATGCCGTGGCTGAGCGAGAAGAAGGTCTCGGCGGCAAGATTGGCGTAGAGCACGCGGTCGTCCTCGCCCAGCACCAGTATCGGGTGCGGCAGGGCGGCCAGCAGCAAATCGTGCTCGATGTGCCGCCGCTGGCTCGCAGGGGCCCGGGTGTCGCGTGCCGCCTGGTTCATGCGGCCATCTCCGCGGCTTGCTGGTAGAACGAAGTCAAGCCAGTGAGCACCTCGGAGCAATCTTGCGCAGTGCAAAGTCGCTGGCGCCAAGCCTTGACGATATCGGCGGCGCGGCCGCTGCTCGCCAGATACCAGCCGATGTGCTTGCGCGCGATGTTGAGGCCGTGGCGCGCGCCATACAAGGTCAGCATGTCCTCCACGTGCCGCCGGGCGATGGCTGCCTGCGCCGACAGGGGCGGCGGCCCGGGATCGCACCCGCTTGCCAAGGCGGCGTCAATGCGCGCGGGCATCCATGGCGCACCGTAGGCACCTCGGCCCACCATCACGGCATCGGCGCCGGAGGCCGCGAGCGCCGCCCGGGCGGAGGGGGGATCGATGATGTCGCCGTTGATCGTCACGGGCACCCGCACGGCCTGCTTGATGTGGCGTACGAAGGCCCAATCCGGCGTTCCCTTGAAGAATTGGCAGCGGGTGCGCGCATGGACGCTGATCAGGGCCACGCCGGCGGCCTCGGCCCGGCGCGCCAACTCCGGCGCATTGCGGCTCGTGGCGTCCCAGCCAAGGCGCATTTTGAGGGTGACGGGCACGCCCACCGCACTGACAACCGCCGCGATGAGCGCACTTGCGTACTCCAGATCGCGCATCAATGCCGAGCCCGCCTGCTTGCCGGTGACTTCGCGCGCCGGGCAGCCCATGTTGATGTCGATGATGTCGGCGCCCAATTGTTCGGCCATGCGCGCGCCTTCTGCCATCCAGCGCGCCTCGCAGCCCGCCAGCTGTACGACGAAGGGAGCAAGATTCCGGCCAACTGCGCGCTCATGCGCCCGATGGCGCTGGCCAACGAGATGCTCGCTCGCCACCATCTCGGTTGTGACAAGCCCAGCGCCCAACGCGTGGGCGATGCGGCGAAAGGCCAGGTCCGTCACACCCGACATGGGTGCCAGGAAGACGCGGCTTTGCAGCTGGTGACGGCCAATGCGAATCGGCGCGCCGAGCGAGAGCGGGACGGCAAAAGTTGCGCATTTGCTCATGAATTAGGCAATTCGGATCATTGCTGCTGTCTTAGGCAACGTAGCGCGCGCCCCCTGGGTTCGCAAGGGCGCGAGCCCTCCCCTGTGCGGATCCTTCTGCGGGGGTTGCCGGGCCCCGGTGCGTGCGGTTAAGGCAATGTTGAGACCGGGTTTGGAGGTGCCTCGCGCTTGAAGACTGCCGCGCTGATCCTCGCCGCCGGCCGTGGCACGCGGGCCCGCGGGCCACAGCCCAAGCAATACGCCGCCATCGGCGGCGTCCCGGTCCTCGCGCACGCCTTGCGCGCGTTTCTCGCGCACCCCGACATCGGCCTCGTTGCGGTTGCCATCGCCCCGGGGGACGAGGCGCTCTACAGGGCCGCGGTTGCGGGGCTTGCAAGCGGCAAGCTGCTTGGCCCCATTGGCGGCGGCCCAACCCGCCAAACCTCCGTCGGCAACGGGCTCAGGGCGCTCCGCGCCCACCTGCCAGACCTGGTGCTGATCCATGATGCCGCCCGACCGTTCGTCACGGGCGATATCATCGACCGCGTGTTGGGGGCGCTCGCGCAATCGCCTGGGGCGATTGCCGCGTTGCCCCTGGCCGACACGCTCAAGCAGGCAGGCCCTGGCGGGCGGATCACGGCGACGGTCGACCGCGCCCATCTGTGGCGCGCGCAGACGCCGCAGGGTTTTCGCTTTGCCGATATCCTGGCGGCCCATGAGCGCGCCCGGGCCGCTGGCCTGGAGGACATGACAGACGATGCCGCCGTCGCGGAATGGGCGGGCCTGCCGGTCGCCCTCGTTCTGGGCAGTGCTGGAAATGCCAAACTCACCACCCCGGAGGATTTCGCCATGGCCGAGCTGGTTGCCGGCGGGCCGGATGTACGCGTTGGTCATGGCTTTGACGTGCACCGACTGATCGCAGGCGACCACCTCTGGCTCTGCGGCGTACAAATAGCCCACACCCAAGCTCTTGAGGGTCATTCCGACGCCGATGTGGCGCTGCACGCGCTCACCGACGCGCTGCTTGGCGCCGTCGGTGCCGGCGACATTGGCCAGCATTTTCCCGATTTTGACCCGCGCTGGAGGGGCGCCGCCTCCGCCATCTTCGTAGGCGAAGCCCTAAAATTGGTGCGAGCGCGCGGCGGGAAGATCGGCAACGTGGACATCACCCTCCTCTGCGAGGCACCCCGAATCGCGCCCCACCGCGATGCGATGCGTCGGCGCATCGCCGAGCTTCTCGAGTTGGACGAGGCCCGCGTCAGCGTCAAGGCAACGACCACCGAGGGGCTTGGCTTTGCCGGTCGTCGCGAAGGCATCGCCGCCATGGCAACAGCAATGGTGATGCTGGGCTGAGGCGTCCGGCGCCCTCTCAAAGACAGCCAATTTGTCACACGCGCACTGGCACCAACACCGCCAGTCCACGTGCCGCCGTTGCCATCCTCCCTCGAATCGCGGCATTCAGTCCGCAGAGGTTGTAGATCACGGTAACACGGGTTGATCACGGGTTGATCACGGGCCGAGGGATGCCCCAATGAATATCATGACACCCGGTGTCGCGACCGCACCTGCCGACGTCAGCGACATCGCCGAGAGCGCGTCAGCGGCATGTATTTCTACGCGTGTGCGCCAACTCTCGCGCATCGTGACACGCGTTTATGACGACGCGCTGCGCCCGCTCGGTATTACGGCCAGCCAATTCACGCTTCTGACCCAGCTTGCCCAGCAGGACGGCATCACCGCCGTGGAAATCGGGCATTCGCTGGACATCGAAAAATCGACGCTGTCGCGCAATCTGAAGCGCCTGCTAGCGCTCGGCCATCTAACCATGGATCCGCCGGCCGGGCGACGTGGTCGCGGCCTCCACCTGACCCCCAAAGGTGAGGCCGTGATCAAGCAAGCCTATCCGGTGTGGATGGCTGCCCAATCCAAGACCATGGCAATCATGGGGAATCAGAGCCGCTCCATGCTCGATGACCTTCTCGTGCAGGCGGAGAAGCTAGCGGCGGCTTGAGGTTCCCTGTTCTCGTTTTTCTCTCTATCTTGCGGCGGCGCGCATCGAACCCATGCGCGCCGCTTGCCATTGCGACCCTTGACGGCGCGGGAGGCGCCCCATGTTTTCAGCGGCGCTGCTCGACGAGGCGGCTCGCCTGCTCGATAGCTTCCGCGCCGCGGAGAAGCGGCTCGTCACGGCCGAGAGCTGCACCGGCGGCCTGATCACCGCCCTGTTCACCGAGATCCCTGGCGCCTCCGATGTGCTGGAGCGTGGCTTTGTCCCCTACTCCAATGTTGCCAAACGGGAAGACCTCTGTGTATCGGCCGAAGCGTTGGCCGCCCACGGTGCCGTGAGCGAGACCGTTGCACGTGCCATGGCCGAAGGCGCGCTGCTTCAATCCCATGCCGACATCGCGGTCTCCGTCACGGGCATCGCCGGGCCCAGTGGAAGCGGCGACAACAAGCCGATCGGCCTTGTCCACCTTGCCGTCGCGCGCAGAGCGGGTGCAACGCTGCACCGTGAGTGCCGCTTTGGCGACATCGGGCGTGGCCCAATCCGATTGAACGCGGTGGAGGTCGCCCTGTCGCTCCTGCGCCTTGCCCTCGCCGAGTGACACAAGAGGCGGCTCGAAGCCAACGCGGCACGGCGCGGCAGCGATCGCGCCATGGCACTGGCCCGCCGATCGGGAACGGATCTGTGCATCAGGAGTGGACTTGGCAGGGGCGTTTGGGTCATTGCTTGGGGCACGAGCAGCCGCAAAGTGATCATGACCCGCCGCGCCAGCAATATCCTCTTCATCATGTGCGACCAGCTGCGCTGGGATTACCTCTCCTGCTACGGGCATCCCAGGCTCGCCACGCCCCACATCGATGGGCTCGCCGCGCGCGGCGTGCGCTTCACACGCGCATACGTCCAATCACCCGTGTGCGGCGCCTCGCGCATGAGCTTCTACACGGGCCGCTACGTGCAATCCCACGGCGCCGCCTGGAATGGCTATCCGCTGAAAGTGGGCGAGATGACGCTCGGCGACTATTTGCGACCGCTCGGTGTCAAGGCGGCGCTGGTCGGCAAGACGCACATGCGCGCCGACTACGAGGGCATGCAGCGGCTCGGCATCGACCCGAGCTCGGTCATCGGCGTACGGGTGGCCGAATGCGGCTTCGACCCTTACGAGCGTGACGACGGCCTACATGGCACCGGTCCCGACGGGCGCTACGATCCTGAGGTGCCCCGCTACAACCGCTACCTCAATGACAGGGGTTACGCCGGCGAAAACCCCTGGCACGACTGGGCCAATGCCGCCGCCGGCGAGGGCAACAAGCTGGCATCAGGCTGGGCCATGCGCAATTCGCGCAAGCCGGCGCGGGTGCGCGAGGAGGATTCCGAGACCCCCTACATGACCGGGCGCGCCATGGACTTTATTGCCGAAGCGGGGGAGCGGCCTTGGTGCTTGCATCTCTCCTTCATCAAGCCGCACTGGCCCTATATCGCGCCCGCACCCTACCATGCCATGTTTGGACCTGACGACTGCCTGCCCGTCGTGCGCTCGCAAGAGGAGCGCCGAGAGCCACATCCGATCTATCGCGAATTCATGCATCTGCGGGTCGGCCAGGCGTTTGCGCGTGAGGAGGTGCGCACGGAGGTGATCCCGGTTTACATGGGCCTCATCAAACAGATCGACGATCAACTGGGTCGGCTGTTTCGCTTTCTGGAAGAGCGAAGCCTCTTTGACACCACCATGATCGTCTTCACCTCCGACCACGGCGACTACCTCGGCGATCATTGGATGGGTGACAAGGACTTCTTTCACGAGCCGTCCGTGAAGGTCCCGCTCATTGTCTACGACCCCGCGCCAGAGGCGGATAGGGCGCGCGGTACAACCTGTAGCGCGCTGGTTGAAGCGATCGATCTCTTGCCGACCTTCCTGGAGGCGCTCGGTGCCGATCCCGCCGAGCAGGGGCATCGGCTCGAAGGCCGCTCCCTGCTGCCGTTCCTGCGAAGCACTCCGCCTCCTCCGTGGCGCCGCTTCGTCATCAGCGAGTACGACTATGCGATGCTGCCGGTGGCCGACAAGCTCGGCGTCGCTCCACGCGATGCGCGCCTATTCATGGTTGCTGATGTGCGCTGGAAACTCATCCATGCCCCGGGATTTCGGCCGATACTTTACGATCTGGAGACCGACCCCTGCGAGTTCCGCGATCTGGGTGTGGATCCGGCTTGTGAGGAGGAACGGCATCGCCTGCTGGCCGCGCTTCACGCCTGGGGACTGCGACTGTCGCAGCGCACGACCCTGTCCGAGCGGCAGATTCGCGACCGGCGCGGCAAGTCTCAGCGTCGCGGTATTCTGATCGGCGTGTGGGACGAGAGCGACGTGCCTGCGGAACTGTGGAGCCAGTACCTGGGCGAGGGGTAATGACCGACACTGAGGAGATGCGGATCACGCGCGAGGCAATCGCTGCCACCTATGCACGCATCCGCCCGCACATCCGCCGAACACCCGTGCTCGAGATGAGCGCTGGCGACCTCGGGCTCCACGGCTTTACGCCCTTCTTCAAACTCGAGTTCACGCAGCATTCGGGCTCGTTCAAGGCACGTGGTGCCTTTGCCAATCTCTTGATCCGCGAGGTCCCCACCGCCGGGGTTGCGGCCGCCTCCGGTGGCAATCATGGGGCTGCCGTCGCCTACGCCGCGATGCGCCTTGGCCACAAGGGGCGCATCTTCGTGCCGGAGATTTCCTCCCCGGCCAAGATCGCGCGCATCCGCAGCTACGGTGCCGAGCTGGCAATCGGCGGCAGAACATATGCCGAGGCGCTAGCGGCCTGCGAGGCCTACATTGCCGCAACGGGTGCGCTTTCCGTACACGCCTTCGACCAGGTCGAGACCATGCTGGGCCAGGGCAGCGTTGGTCTCGAACTTGAAGCGCAGGTGCCGGAACTTGACACGCTGCTGGTGGCGGTGGGGGGTGGCGGCCTGATCGGTGGCATCGCCGCCTGGTATCAAGGCAGAACCAAGGTGGTGGGCGTGGAGCCGCGGCTCGCGCCGACGCTTTCCATGGCGCTTTCCGCGGGACGCCCGGTGGACGCGCCGGCCGGCGGCCTAGCGGCCGACTCACTGGCACCCAGGCGGATCGGCGAGCTCGTGTTTCCCGCGGTGCAAAACTACGTGGCGGCGGCCGTGCTGGTTGAGGATGATGCCATAGCTCGCGCCCAGCGTAGCCTGTGGGAGATGGCGCGCATAGTTGCCGAACCAGGGGCTGCAGCGCCGCTCGCTGCCCTATTGGATAAGGTCTACGTCCCCGCCAAAGGCGAGCGCGTCGGCATTCTCGTGTCGGGCGCTAACACGACGGCGGTCTGCTTCCCTACCTAGTCGTTG
Source organism: Hyphomicrobiaceae bacterium (assembly GCA_036558085.1). Taxonomy (GTDB): domain Bacteria; phylum Pseudomonadota; class Alphaproteobacteria; order Rhizobiales; family Hyphomicrobiaceae; genus AWTP1-13. The sequence continues at coordinate 22,331 of DATBGH010000049.1, read as the reverse complement.
CTTACTCTTCCCACGCTAGCCGTCCATCCCTGCCGGCCACGCCGGGTTGGCGCCCGAACTGGCCGCGACGGCACTGAGCGCGACTGCAGCCACACGGGCTTGCATCGGGGCGCTGGAACGCACGGTCTTGAGACGCGCGTCGCGGGACCGTCCGACGCCGCGCCAAGCCCCTTCCCGTCAAGTCAGGGACTACGCTCTCTAGGTCTAGCGCCGGCCGCGCGCACCCTTCTTGGCGTCGGGCTCGGACGCATCGCCCGCAAACTCCTCGGGGCCTGCCTCGGCATCGGCGGCCTCATCACCCTCCGGTGTCGCCTCGAGCATCTTGTCGACGATGAGACCGGCGTTCTGGCGCACAGCCTTTTCGATCTCGACGCCCAATTTGGGATGTTGCTTGAGAAACGCTTTGGTGTTTTCGCGCCCCTGGCCGATGCGCTCTCCGTTGAAGGAGAACCATGCGCCCGACTTCTCGATAATGCCCGCCTTGACGCCGAGATCCACAAGCTCACCGGTCTTGGAGATGCCCTCGCCGTACATGATGTCGAACTCGACCTGTTTGAAGGGTGGCGCCACCTTGTTCTTGACCACTTTTACCCGGGTCTGGTTGCCCACCACTTCCTCGCGCTCCTTGATCTGGCCGATGCGGCGGATGTCGAGGCGCACGGAGGCGTAAAACTTGAGCGCATTGCCACCGGTCGTCGTCTCTGGATTGCCGAACATAATGCCGATCTTCATGCGAATCTGGTTGATGAAGATCACCATGCACTTGGACTTGGAGATGGAAGCCGTCAGCTTGCGCAACGCCTTGCTCATCAGACGAGCCTGCATACCGGGCTGCATATCGCCCATCTCTCCCTCAAGCTCAGCCTTGGGAGTGAGTGCGGCCACCGAATCGACCACCAGCACATCCACCGCGCCGGAACGCACCAACGTATCGGCGATCTCCAGGGCCTGCTCACCGTCGTCGGGCTGGGAGATCAAGAGGTCCTCGACTTTGACGCCGAGCTTCCTGGCATAGACCGGATCGAGCGCGTGTTCAGCATCGACGAAGGCGCAAATGCCACCCTTGCCTTGAGCCTCCGCCACCACCGACAAAGCCAGCGTCGTCTTGCCAGAGGATTCTGGCCCGTAAATCTCGATCACCCGACCGCGCGGCAAGCCGCCGATGCCTAGGGCGATGTCGAGCCCCAGCGAACCCGTCGAGATGGCCTCCACCTCGATGCGACGATCGTTGGCTCCGAGCCGCATGATGGAGCCCTTGCCGAAGTTTTTATCGATTTGATCGAGTGCGGCCTGGAGCGCTCTTTGCTTATCCATGCTTCCCCCTTCGACCACCCGGAGCGACGGCTTTTCCATGCGCGAATCCCTTGTTTCCCATATTCCATGAGTTGCCGACGGAGGCAAAACGCGACTCGATCTCGCCAGCAGTGTACATGTTTTGTTCTCCTCAAACAAGCCGCCCGACTGGACCCAAACGGCTGCATCTGCGCATCGGTTCAACCCGCAATCAAACCGCCGTCCACCAGGACTTCCGACCCGGTCGTGAAAGAGGAGGCCTCAGATAGAAGCCACACCACCGTGTCGGCCACCTCGCGGGGCTGGCCCAGGCGCCCGACGGGGATCTGCGCCTGCAGTTTGGCGCGCGCCTTGGCCTGGTCGGGTCGGGTCCGCACGATCGCATCGACCATGTCCCCCTCGATGAACGCCGGGTGCACCGAGTTGCATCTGACCACCGGGCGCTTGCGCGCGCCGTAGAGCGCCACCGACTTGGTGAGCAGGCGGACCGCTCCCTTGGAGGCATTGTAGGCGGCGAGGTTGGCCCCACCGACAATGCCCGATGCCGACGAGATGTTGACGATCGAAGGCGCCTTGGACTTGGCGAACAGCGGCATGGCGTACTTGCAGCCCAGGAACACGCCGTCGGCATTGACCGCCATCACCCGCCGCCATTGTGCAAAGGTCGTCTGTTCCACATCACCGGGTGTGCCAACGCCGGCATTGTTGACGAGACCGTCGAGCCGTCCGTAGCTCTGCTGGATCTGTGCCATCGCCTCGGTCCAGTCCGCCTCGCGCGTCACGTCAAGGGGGATGTCGATCTTGCCGCGCCCGGCAAGGTCGCTTCGGATCGCTACTCCCCCGGCAGCTGCGATGGCCTCGCAGGTGGCCGAGCCAAGCGTGCCGAGCGCTCCGGTCACGAGCACGACATGGTCCTTAAGTTGCATGTGTATCCTCCGAATAACTCATACAAGTAATGTGTCCTGCGAATCAGCAATCGGTCCTGGGGATCGACTGCGGCTCACGTTGGATCCGATTGATGGCTCGCGTGCGGCCGCCGTGCGCTTGGCTTTGGCAAATGTCGGACGAGGGCAGTAGCCGCCATGGCGACCCTTGCCCTGGGCGAAACGTAGCACCGGCGATGCTTTCGGCCTTGTCGATCCCGCGCTGGGCGTCCACTCGCTCTCCCCCTCGCGCACCACTTTTCGCACGCCGGCGGGACCCGGACGATTTCCAGCGCCATTGCCGCCGCCGCACGCGCTTGGCCATGTGGGACAACCTTCTCGCAAACACCGATGCGATGCGAGCTTCGGGGCGGCTATAAATGACGGCCCACACGCTGTCGGACTTCCCGCTGCGTACGGCCACACTTTCCTCCTTACCCGAACGTCGCCAAGCACCCTTGCCGGGGTTCTCTTGCTCTCGTCCCCGGCGTGTCGCGGGCGCGAACGGTGATGGGTCTTCCCAATACCGGGAGGGCCTTGTCGGCATCACGCATGTCCAATCACAAATTCCGGGATAACATTCTACCGTTGGCGCTGGTAGCCTACCGATCCAATACGTTTGTCGGCAGGAGGAGAAATGGGACGCATCGCCGACTACATGACCCCGCACGCCACGCTGCCAAGCGATGGCACTGCGGGTGCCCTGGTTGCGCGCGTATGGCTGCCGCAGGCTGAGGGTCCCGCAGTCGCCGCCATCCGGAGCGATGGCGTCTACGACATTTCTAGGCTTGCCCCTACGGTACGCGATCTTTGCGAGATGCCCGACCCCGCCGCCATCGTGCAGGGTGGCAACGGCCAACGCATCGGCACGCTGGGTGAAATCCTCGCCAACACGCCCGAGGATCAGCGCCGGCCCGGCAAGCCGTGGCTGCTCGCACCCATCGACCTACAGGCCATCAAGGCGGCCGGTGTCACCTTCCCTCTCTCCATGCTGGAGCGCGTGATCGAAGAACAAGCCCGCGGGGCGCCCGAAAAGGCCGAGGTCATCCGCGCGAGCATCGCCGCGCAGCTTGGCGGCAATCTGGCCAAGCTCGTGCCCGGCAGCTCGCAGGCGGCAGAGCTCAAGCGGGTGCTGATCGAGCAAGGTGCTTGGTCGCAGTACCTTGAGGTCGGCATCGGCCCCGATGCGGAGATCTTTACCAAGGCACAGCCCATGGCGGCGATCGGCCACGGCATGGCGGCCGGCTTGCACCCCGTGTCCAGTTGGAACAACCCGGAGCCAGAGGTGGTCTTGGTGGTGAGCTCCAAGGGCGTGATCGTTGGCGCCACGCTGGGCAACGACGTCAACTTGCGCGATGTCGAGGGACGCTCGGCGCTGTTGCTCTCCAAGGCCAAGGACAACAATGCCTCGGCCGCGATCGGCCCCTTCGTTCGCCTGCTCGATGATACGTTCACGCTCGAGGTCATACGCCGTATCGAGGTGACCTTGAAGGTGCAGGGCGGCGATGGGTTCATGCTGGAGGGAAGCTCGTCTATGCGCCACATCGCGCGCGATCCGGTCGATCTCGTCGCCCAGATGCTCGGCCGCCATCACCAGTATCCCGACGGTGCGGTGCTCTACCTCGGCACCATGTTCGCGCCGGTCAAGGACCGTGGCGCCAAGGGTGTGGGTTTCACTCACCAGATCGGGGACGTGACAACCATCGCCGCGTCCGAGCTTGGGTGTCTGGCCAACCACATGGCACTTTCCACCGCAGCGCCGCCCTGGGAATTCGGCGCGGGCGCCCTCATGCACAACCTTGCGCGCCGCGGCCTCTTGCAAGTGACCCCGCCGCGATGAAACCCCTTGCCGGTATGCTCGTGCTTTCGCTCGATCAGGCCGTGGCCGCCCCATTGGCCGGCCGCAAGCTGGCCGATGCCGGGGCTCGCGTCATCAAGCTGGAGCGCCCAGAGGGTGACTTTGCGCGTCAATACGACAGCCTGGTGCACGGAGAGTGCACGCATTTCGCTTGGCTCAATCGCGGCAAGCAGTCCGTTGTCGCGGACCTCACCAAGTCAGAAGACAAGCGTCTGTTTGAGGCCATCGTGGCCAAGGCGGACGTGCTCATCCAGAACCTCAAGCCCGGCGCGCTCGCGAAGCTCGGCTACCCGATGGATTGCTTGCGCGAGCGCCATCCCAAACTCATCTGCTGCTCCATCTCGGGTTATGGCGATGAGGGCCCCTACCGCGACCGCAAGGCATACGATCTGCTCATTCAGGCCGAGTCTGGCCTGGCCTCCGTGACAGGGAGCCCTGAGGCCCCAGCGCGCGTCGGCGCCTCCATTGTCGACATTTCAGCCGGCATGCATGCCTACGAGGCAATCCTGGAGGCGCTCATCGCGCGCGGGCGCACCGGCCAAGGCGCAGACATCCGCATTTCGATGTTTGATTGCATGATGGAGTGGATGGCGGTTCCGATGCTCTACACCGAATACGGCGCGCCTCCGCGCCGCATCGGCCTTAGCCATTCCTCGCTTGCCCCTTACGGCGTATTTCAGACCGGCGATAATGTGCCGATCCTCATCTCCATCCAGAACGATCGCGAATGGGTGGTGTTCTGCACGAAAGTGCTGGGACGGCCCGAGCTCGCAAAGGATCCCCGCTTTGCCAGCAACTCCGCCCGGCTCGCCAACCGTCCGCAGACCGACGGCCTAACGCAGACTTGTTTCAGTGCCCATGACGTGAGCTCACTGTCACGGTTGCTCGCAGACGCCGAGATCGCCTTCGCACGCGTCAACGACATGGAGGCCATCCTGCGCCATCCGCACCTGCGTCGCCTTAGCATCGCGTCCCCAAGCGGGCCCATTGCCCTGCCCGCGCCGCCAGCGCGATGGATCGGCGAGCCGGAGCCCAGCTTTGGCCCTCTGCCGGCACTCGGTGCCAACAGCGAAGAAGTGCGGCGCGAGTTCTTGAGAGGCTAACCCGGTCCTCGTTACTGAGCAGCTCGGAAACTGCCCTTGACTCACGCCAACGCTTGAGAGGCGCTGCGGGAACGCTCGTCGGCGCATGAGCCCTGGCTGTCGGGACGTCTTGGGTCTCTTGGCAGCAGGGCGTCGTCGGCGTCGTCTTGCGCCTCTTGCAGTTCAGCTCCTCGTGTCTCACAAGCTTCCCCAGTGAGCTTGCGACAGAGGTGCGCAACTCCCCTCATCTAGGTGGTACGAGCGCTGGAGGGAATTTTTACAACGCCGCGGGCAAACCCGCGGTGGACGTAGGCGGGTGATGCGTCATCAACGGTGCCAGCGGGCCCGCCACGGAGCCACAAACTGGAACGCGTCAACCTTGAAGCACGTCAGACTGGCCATCGGGCCCCAGAGGGGTGTCACTTCCGCGCCGATCTGCGCTTTGGCACCTTCTTGCCTTTCTTGCGTGCCTCGGACAGGCCGATCGCGATGGCCTGCTTGCGGCTCTTGACGGTCTTGCCGCTTCTGCCGCTCTTCAGCGTCCCCTTTTTACGCCTGTGCATGGCCCCGCGGACATCCTTGGAAGCTCCTCGCGAATAACGCCGTGCCATATGGCTCTTCCTTCATTGGTTTCACGTTAATGTGAAACGTGGATTTGGGACGGCAAGTTCCGCACCAATGCGGCTGCCATGCCGCAAGGCCCTCCTCACCGGGTCGCGCATCGGTGCCAGAGTGGCTTTCCTCGGATTGCTACGCCGTTTGGCAATGAGCGTTGCGATGCTGCTCGGGGGATGCGATATCGGTCCTTGCAGAAGAGCGGGATCCCTCGGTCATGTGGCTTTGGAAGTGGCGTCGCCTTGCGGCTTTCGCCGGCACCATCGTCGTGCTTGCGGCGCTGCTCGCGCTGCAACGTCAGCGACACGAGGCGATGCCATCTTCGGTACCGAGTGCGCGGATTGCCGTCACCATCCTCGCGATCAACGACTTCCACGGTAATCTCAGGCCTCCGTCGGGGGGGATCTCCATCGCCGACCCAACCGATGCGCGCAACAAGGTCGCCATCCCAGCGGGTGGTGGCGAACACATGGCCACGCTCGTCAAGGCGCTTCGGGGGACAAAGAAGAACAGCGTGTTCGTGGCTGCCGGCGACCTCATCGGAGCGAGCCCTCTGCTGTCGGCCCTGTTCCACGACGAACCGACCATCGAGTCCCTTTCGGCCATGGGCCTTGAGATCACGGCAGTTGGCAATCACGAGTTCGACGAGGGAAAGGATGAGCTGCTGCGTATGCAGAACGGTGGCTGCCATCCTACGGCCGGCTGCAAGGGACCGCGGCCGTTCAGCGGCGCCAAGTTCCGCTATCTGGCAGCCAGCACGATCGACAGGCGCACCGGCCAGACGCTCTTTCCCGCCTATGCGATCAAGGAGTTCGAAGGGATACCCATCGCATTCATCGGGCTTGCCTTGAAAAGCACGCCCAAGATCGTTTCGCCATCGGGCGTCGCCGGGCTCGAGTTCCGCGACGAGGCCGAGACCGTGAACGCGCTGGTGCCACAGCTGAGGCAGCGCGGGATAGAGGCCATCGTCGTCCTCATTCACGAGGGTGGCTTCCCCTCCGGCGGCTACAACGAGTGCCCGGGGATCTCGGGGCCCGTCGTCGATATCGTTGGCAAGCTCGACAAGGCGGTGGACGTTGTTGTCAGCGGGCACACGCACCGGGCCTATCGCTGCGTGATTGACGGCCGGCTCGTCACCAGCGCGGACAAGTTCGGGACGATCGTCACCGAGATCGAGATCGAAGTGGACCGCAACACGCGTGATATCGTCAGCGCCAGGGCCGACAATCTGATTGTGCGCACCGATGTCTATGCCAAGGATCCAGAGCAGACGGCCATCATTTCCGCTTACGATAAGCTCGTTAAGCCGCTGGCCGAACGCCCCGTGGGTTCGATCACGGCCACTCTCTCCCGCGAGGAGGGTCCAACTGGGGAAAGCGTGCTTGGCGACATCATCACCGATGCTCAACTCGCCGCCACGCGATCGCAGCAAGACGGCGCGGCCGTCGTTGCGTTCACCAATTCCGGCGGCATCCGCTCGAGCGTGCCCAAGACGTCAGATGGCACGATCACCTATGCCGACCTGTTCGCGGCCCAGCCCTTCGGCAATACCCTCGTCACGGTGACGATGACAGGGGCGCAGATCAAGAGGCTCTTGGAACAGCAGTGGCTGAACCAGCCCAAGCCCCGCATCCTCCAAGTTTCGAAAGGTTTCGCCTATACCTGGGACGACAAGCGCCAGCTCGGCGATTTCGTGGCGGCCGACGGAATCACGCTCGACGACCGCCCGATCGATCCTGCTGGCCGCTACCGCGTGACCGTCAATGCCTTTCTCGCCGACGGGGGCGATGGCTTCGGCGTGCTCAAGGAGGGCACCGACCCTCACATAGGCCCGTTCGAGGTCCCGACCCTCGAAGCCTACTTCAAGGCCAACAGTCCGCTGTCACCACATATCCCCTCCCGCATTCGCCGCGCGGAGTGAAACCGGCGCGAGCATGCGGCAAAGTCTGCGGGGCGGCCCAACCGTGCCCGACCGTTGACCATTCTCAGAGGGTCGGATCCTCCGCGTCGTGCGCGTGGGCGATGGCTTGCCGCAATTTGCGGTCGAGCTTGGTGCGGTCAACAACGACCTTCTGAGCATGAACGGCGCTGACCGCTTCGCGCGGGACGGTGAACTCGCCGGCATTCTCCACGTACACAATGAGCTGCGGCGACACCACGCGCACGGCCCCAAAGGGCTTGTCGTGGTCGGAGAGGAATACCTCGTAGCCTTCCTCGATCGGTGCATTGGCCATGGCTGTCTCCTTTGTTTGCAGTCTTTGTTTTGCAAGCCTTTGTTCTGCCAGTCTTTGTTTTGCAAGCCTAGGCCCGCTCGCCGTCATGCGGTCGTGGCGCCAGCGGTCAGCGGGAGGCCGTCTTGTGGCCGGCAGGCTTGATTGCGCCGACGGCCGCGTCATGGCACCCGCCGCTCCCATCGGCAGCGTTACTGCGGCGCCCGGGCGACCATTGCGTTGCGCAACAAGCTTCATCGCTGGGGTCACTTTGCCCAGATTATGCGACGCGGTACTTGGCGATCATGCCGGGATCGAGCTCAAGACCGAAACCTGGTGCCGAGGAGAGAGCCATCACACCGTCGACGATGGGCGGACGATTGACCCACATCTGGTGCCAGACGGGGTCGCGATCGGCATCGGCGAAGCATTCGATGCAAACGCCCTGAGGGATGGCGGCGATCAGTTGTTGTGCAATTTGCGATTCTTCGTGATGGGCGACTGCCACCCCCGCCGCCGCGCATATAGCGGCCGCGCGCCGCCAATCCGTCGCACCGCCGCCTTCGGAGGCGTCATAGTTGACGATGTCCACTGCTTTGGCCTCGATCAACCGCCGCACGCCGTGGCTGGTGATCTCGCTCTGACCCGCCGTGATGGGTATGGAGGTTTGAGCCCGCACTCTGGCCATCAGGTTGGCATCATCGTACCAATGGCAGGGTTCCTCAAACCAGCGGATGTCCAGCGGCTCGACGAACCGCGCGAACTGGCTGGCCTCGTCTGCGCTCCAACCCCGATTGGCGTCGACCGCGAGCATGAAATCGGGACCAGCGGCTTCGCGCGCAACTTTGACGCGCTCCGCGTCGCGCTGCGGCGACAGGCCGCCTACCTTGAATTTGCACCCGGCCATACCGGCTCGGCGATAGGCCTCCATCTCGCGCTCAATGTCGGCGAGCGTCTTGTCCTCCATGTAGTAGCCGCCAATGCTGATGATCGGCACCTTGTCACGGAAGCCCCCCAACAGCTCGCGCACGCTTCGCCCGGTCGCCTTGCCCACCACATCCCACACGGCGCAGTCAATGCAGGCGATCGCCTCCATCAGCGTCTTTCGATTTCGGCTCGTCGCGGCCCGTTGGAACAGCTTCGCCCAGATGCGTTCGGTGGCGAAGATGCTCTCGCCTAGAATCAGGGGTGCCAGCTCCTCGCGGATTAGCCGCACGATCTCTGGGCCAGCCTCACGGTTGTCACCATTATAGACCTCACTCGCCAGTCCACTCTGCGTGCGCAGCCTGGTAATTACGGTCGAGCGCTTGAGCACCGCATAAGTGCTGCCGCCAAAGTTCTTCCTCAGCGGAATGTCGATGGCAATGGTCTCGATGCTGGAGATGTGCATGGGTGATCCGGGGCCTTGAGGTACACGCACTGTGCTGAGTGCGTGTGTGGCTGTCCAGCGCTGCCTGAGTGCACAAGCGCTGCCTAAGGGCTATGCTGGGGCAAGACCCCGTTGGCAGGCTCGTCGCGATGCACAAAACCTGGATTGAAGCAGCCTTGAACGGGCCGTGGAGCCGCGTGCGGCAGCCCGGTATCCCCGATACCGTGGCGACCATCGTTGCTGAGGGGATCGCCTGTGCGGCTGCCGGAGCATCCATCATTCATGTGCACGCCTACGACGCGGGCGGGCCGCAGACATTCGATTGGCAGGTCTACGCGCGCATCATCGAGGGCATACGCAGCAAGGTCGATGTTCCGGTCTATCCCTCCATTCCCTCGGCCGGCATCGTTGCGGGACCACTCTTGGAGGATGCAGCAATACGGTTTGCACACCTTGAGGCGTTGGCCAAGCGAGGGCTGTTGGAATTCGCCGTGGTCGATCCAGGCAGCGTCAATTTTACGGAGCTTTCGGCCGGGCCCGACACGGAGCCCGCACGCACGTATCTCAACCCGGAGTCGCATGTGCGCCATGCGCTAGCCTTTGCCGCCAGATTTGGCTTTCATCCCGCCTACGCGATCTACGAGCCAGGGTTCACGCGCGCCGGCGCCACCTTGGCGCGCGCCATGGGTGCCAAGACGCCGATCTATCGGCTCATGTTCTCGGACACCTTCGCCTATGGTTTTCCGCCCAAGCCCTACGCGCTCGCCGCGCACCTGGCCCTGCTTCAAGATGAGGCTCCCACCGCGCCTTGGATGATTGCCGGGCTCGGCGTGGACATCATCCCGCTCATTGCCGAGACCGTGCGGCGCGGCGGGCACGTTCGCGTAGGCCTAGAGGATGCACCGTTTGGCACAGCCAGGAGCAACCGGGCACTGGTCGAGGAGGCCGTGAAGCTGATCCGCGCCCATGGCGGCGAGCCCGCGACCGTTGCCGAAATGCGTGCAGCGCTGGCAACGCCGGCCAACCCCTGACTCCACGTGCTCAAAGGGGCCACCGATCGCGGACCAGAAGAGCCATGCTCTTGCACGGCGGTTGAAAGGCTCCGTCAGCGGCCATTACCCTCAACCCTGTACCGGCGAGGCCGCAGTTTTGCGCAACAGCGATGCGATATTGGGCTTGTTGGCTCCCGTTCCTCCTGCCTGCCTGCCGGACAGCGCGCGCCGGCACGGCAGCCTTGCGCGGCTTTGACGTATCGATTCCGACAAAGGCTTGGCTATGATGCCCGTGCCTCCCTTCTGCGGCCCTGTCTGCCCAGCGGGGGTAGCCCGCGTTGCCGTCAAGGGTCATCGCCGCATCCGTGGAGGGGACATAACAGTGGAAGTTGCGACGTCGCCGGCGGCAAAGGCAATCCCTGGGCGCGAAGCGCGCCCTGAGGACGGTGTCCTTCCCGAAACGCACGAGGAGCCAACATGCGCGTAAAGTCGGTAATTTGCTCCGTGGGGCGGTCCGGCTATATGCACCGTGACCTGATGGCGATTAAAGCGGGCGCGAGGCCCGACGGCTTTTTGTTTCACGGCGAGCCCCTCTCTGCAGGCTTCAAGAGGATCGTTGAGCCCGCCACCATCGTGTCGGTGATGCTTGAGCTGGAGGATGGGCAAATTGCTTTTGGCGACTGCGCCGACGTGATCCTGGCTGGTGTCGCGGGGCGAGATCCGGCATTTCGCGGCGAGGACCACATCGGCTATCTGCGCAGCGAGATTGCCCCGCTCCTGAAGGGCCTCGACGTCGCAAAGTTCCGCGATAACGCCAGACACTTCGACCAGCACCACCACGACGGCAAGCCGCTACACACCGCCGTGCGCTACGGCCTGACGCAGGCCCTGCTGCATGCCACGGCGCTCGCCCAGAAGAAGACAATGGCGGAGATCATCGCCGCCGAGTACGGCACGACCATTGCGAAGAGACCTATTCCCATCCTCGCCTCGGGTCACAAGGACGATCCGCTCCAGCTTGATCGCACCATTTTGAAGCGGGTGGACCTGTTGCCGCACGCCTCCTTTACGATCGTCAAGGATCATGTGGGGCTTGAGGGCGAAAAGCTCTTGGCTTTTGCCGCTGCCGTCTCCAAGCGCATTCAAGAGATCGGCGAGGCGGATTACAAGCCACGCCTTCATCTCGACGTCTACGGCACACTCGGCGAATTATTTGCCATGAAGATGGAGCCGCTATCGGACTACGTCGGCCGCCTGGCGCAGGCGGCGCGGCCTTACGGACTGCTCGTGGAGTCGCCGATCATCGCCAAAACGCAAGAAGAGCAAATCGCCAATTTCAAGAAGCTGCGCGCACTTCTCAAGCAGAAGGGCATTGCCGTGGGCCTCATTGCGGACGAGTGGTGCAATACCCTGGAGGACATCAAGCTCTTCGCCGACGTTGCCGCCACCGAGTACGTGCAGATCAAGACGCCGGATCTTGGCGGCATCAACAACACCATTGAGGCGGTGCTTTACTGCCGCTCCAAGAACATGGGTTCAAGTCTCGGTGGCACAGCCAACGAGACGGACCATTCCGCGCGCATTTGCACACACATCGGGCTCGCGTGCTCGCCGGACTTCATGCTGTCGAAGCCGGGGTTGGGCGTCGACGAAGCCCTGATGATCCAGACCAACGAGATGGCGCGAACGCTGGCGATCCTGGCGGCGCGCTCTTAGCGGGCAGGAGGCGAAAGATGCTGCGCCTATGCGGGCGGGCGCTCGGCCTAGTCGCCGCGTTCATTGCGCTGTTGGCATCGGCCGGGCTTGCCGCCGAGGAACCCAAGCGAGGCGGTTCGGCGATCGTGGTAATCGGCGCCGATCCAGCAATCCTCAACCCGAATGTGTCGGTCGGCGTGCCGGACGTTCTGACGGGCTGCATGCTCTACGACGGGCTGGTGCGGTTCGCCGAGGGCTTCCGCATCGTGCCTTCGCTGGCGAAGCGATGGGAGATTGGCGCCGACGGCCTGACCTACACGTTCCACCTGGCGACCGCCAGCTGGAGCGATGGCAAGCCTCTGACGTCCGACGACGTCAAGTACACACTTCTTGAGGTCAGCTCCAAGTATGGCTCGAAGTTCGTGGCCCCGGGCAAGGCGATCAAGGACATTGAGACACCCGACGCCGAGACCGTCGTCGTAACGTTGTCCAAGCCATTTGGACCCTTCCTGTTCTCGCTCGCGTGTGAACAGAATGCGGCAATCCTGCCGGCGCACATCTTTCGCGGCAGCGACATCTTCAAGAATCCGGCATCTCTCACCCAGCCCGTCGGTGCGGGACCCTTCCAGCTCACCGAGTGGGTACGGGGCGACCACCTGACGCTGGTGCGCAATCCCAACTACTGGATCAAGGAGCAGCCCTACCTCGATCGCATCATCATCAAGATCATCCCCGACTCGTCGGCACGGCTGCTCGCCTTGCAGGCGGGTGAAGTGGATTACATCGATCAATACTACTTTCCGCTCAGCGCCTACGCCCTTCTGGCCAAGGATCCTCGCTTCGCGCTCAAGGAAGTGAGCTATCCAAGCCTTGATATTGTGATCCTCAACACCCGCAAGCCGCCACTGGATCGGGCCAGCGTGCGCCAGGCATTGCTCGTGGCGATTGACCGCAATTACCTGTTGAAGAATGTGTTCCTTGGCACGGGGCAAGTCGCGCGCAGCATCATCGATACGCGGCTAGGCTGGGCCTACAATCCGGCCGTAGATTACGAGCAGCTCTACCCCTACGATGCCAACAAGGCCGCTGCCCTGCTCGATGCCGCCGGCCTCAAGCCAGGCGCCGACGGCGTGCGATTTAGCCTTCGGCTCTCCTTCGACACGGGCCGACCCGAGTATGCCTCATTGGCGCAAGCACTGCAGACATACTGGCAAGCAGTCGGCATCAGGACGGTCCTGGAAGGCGCCGAACGCCCAGTCGTCCTCAAGCGCGTCTACAGCGACTACGACTTCGACACGACGTTGCAGAACTATTCAACCTCTGGCGATCCAGCGCTGGGGATCTCGCGCGCCTACCACAGCGAGGCGATCAAGCAGGGACAGACCTTCAACAACGCAAGCGGTTATTCCAGAGGGGAGGTTGATGCCTTGTTTGACAAGGGTCGCGACGCACCCACCGAAGAGCAACGACGCCAGTACTACTTCAAGGTCCAGGAAGTGTTGGCGCACGACCTGCCGGTGCTGACCCTTCATCAGCAGGCGCAAATCGGCGTATCGAGCGTGCAATTGCGCAATCAGTGGAAGGCTGCAAACTACCAGTGGTGGCATCAGATATGGCTGGCACAGTGACAACATCACCCAACGCACCCGATACGGTGACCGGAACTTTGGTGGAGCAGGCGGCCGACTATTGGGCGACGGCCAGCTATGAGGATGTTACGACCGAGGCGGTTCGGCTCGCCAAGCGCTTCTTGCTGGATACCCTGGCTGCCGGCATCGCCGGTTCGCATACGCAAGTTGTCGAGACGGCGATTACTGCAGCCCGCGCCGGCAGCGAGGCCGCCTCCGGTGGCGGCGTGCTCTGGGGGCGCAGCGATAGCCTGCCGGCCCCGCAGGCCGCTCTCGTCAACGGAACGGCCGCGCATGCCCTCGAGCTCGATGACTTCGGCGGCTGTGGTCATTCCGGTGCCGTCGTGATCCCCGTCGTCCTGGCCCTCGCGGGGCGTGATGGTGTCTCCGGGCGCGAGACCCTGATGAGCTTGCTCGCGGGCTACGATCTTGCCGCACGCGTGTTGGAAGCTGCCGGCGACTACCGTGCGCACAACGATCGCGGTTGGCATTCGACTGGTACCTGCGGCAGCTTCGGCGCCGCAGCCGCCGCTGCGCGCATCTTAAAGCTCGATCCGGAGCGTTTTGCCGATGCGCTCGGCATTGCAGGCACATTCACGGGAGGTATCTGGGCGTTCCTGGCCGACGGCGCCATGACGAAGCGCTTCCACCCCGGCAAGGCCGCCGAGAACGGCCTCTCCGCCGCGCTGTTAGCTCAGGCGGGGATGACGGGTCCGCGCCAGGTGCTGGAGGCAAAGTGGGGTGGCTTCTTCTCCACCTATAGTCCCGGCATCGCCACGCCGGAGACGATGCTTGCCGACCTCGGCAAAGAGTTCCGCATCGAGCGCTCTGGCATGAAACCCTACGCCTGCTGCCGGGGGCTGCATGCCGGCATCGACGCGCTCTTACAGATCATGGCCGAGACCAACGCCGACAGCCGCGCTATCGAAAAAATCACCGTGCATGGCAATGCGCAGTTTCGACTGCAGTTCGACCGACCTCAGCCCTCGAATTTGCTCGAGGCCCAATTCAGCATGCAATACGGCTTGGCCGTCGCTGCAGTGAGCCGGCGCGCAACGCTCGACCAATTCCAGCCGCAGCGCTCGGGCGAGCCAGAGGTGGCGCGCTTGATGCGGGCGACGACCCTGCTGGCCGATCGCGTCGTCAAACCCGGTGATTATCCTGCCATCGAGGTCGAGCTGGGGGATGGACGGCGCATCGAGCGTCACGTGCAGTTTGCCAAGGGTGCGCCGCAGGTTCCGCTGAGCGACGCGGAGCTTGCTGACAAGGTGGCTTCGCTCATTGACCCGGTGCTCGGTGCGCCGCGTCGACGCGAGATCGCCGCGACGGTCGCGATCCTTGAAGAGTTGGCCGATACGCGTGCTCTCACCCGCTTGCTTGCCCGCAGCGGCTCAGGGAAGGATGCTTGATGGGGCGCTACCTCTTGGCACGAATTGCCTGGGCGGTGCCAATCGTTCTAGCCATCCTCGTGATCAACTTTCTCATTATCCACGTGGTGCCAGGTGACCCCGTGCAGGCTCTGGTGGGCGATTTTCCTACGCCCCCGGGTTATGTGGAGCAGGTGCGACAAGAGTTCGGTCTCGACCGGCCGATTTCCCATCAACTCGGTCTCTATCTATGGAATCTCGCTCAGGGCAACCTTGGTTTCTCGTTTGCCAACCGTCAGCCAGTGTTGGGTCTCATTCTCGATCGCGCGCGCCTGACGCTCTTGCTCATGCTTCCTTCGCTTACACTGGCGGCCCTCTTTGGCATCGTTCTGGCGATGGCGGCGGCGCCCCGCGCCGGCAGCATCTACGATGGCGCCATCACGGCTCTCAGCCTCATCGGCTACTCGATGCCTGTCTTTTGGCTGGGTCAGCTCTTCGTCATTCTGTTCGCCATCAAGCTACGATGGCTGCCGGCGCAAGGCATGATTAGCCTGCGTAGCACACCGACCGGCTGGGCCGCCGTCTGGGATGTACTTTGGCACCTTGCGTTGCCCGCTCTCAGTGTCACGATCTACTACGTTGCTGTGGTGGCTCGCGTTGCGCGGGCAAGCGTGCTCGACACCATCTCGCAGGATTACGTGCTGACTGCGAGGGCCAAGGGCCTCGGCCGGCGCACCGTTCTTTGGCGACACGTCCTACCCAATAGTCTAATCCCGATCGTGACGGTGATCGGCTACAACTTCGGCTATGCGCTCACTGGCGCCATTTTGGTGGAGACCGTGTTCGCCTGGCCGGGGCTTGGCAACCTCTTCATCACTTCGATCGGCAATCGCGACTATCCGGTGCTGCAGGGCATCTTCCTCTTCACGGCCATCACCGTGGTGGTGGCAAACGTCGTGACGGATATCCTCTATGGCGTGCTCGATCCGCGCGTTCGGGTGAGCCACCACGCCCATGCGTAGGTTCTGGCCGCGCTTTACCTCGCAGCGTGCCGGCTTAGCCGCCGCTGCCTATGTGCTCGTGCTAACCCTCGTCATGCTGGGCCTGCAAGTGATGCCGGGATCTGATCCCCACACGATCACCAGCGAGGTCATGCTGCCACCGTCTGCAGCGCACCCGTTGGGCACCGACGAACTCGGTCGCGACGTACTGCTCGGCATCCTGCACGGCATCCGCGTGTCGCTCACGGTTGGTTTTGCGGCTGCCCTCGGCGCCACCCTCATCGGCGTCCTGGTCGGCGCACTGGCTGGCTTCTACGGGGGCATTCTGGATCTGCTGTGCATGCGGGTGTCTGAGCTTTTCCAGGTCGTCCCAAGCTTCATCCTTGCCGCGGTGATCGTGGCACTTTCCGGTCCCGGCCTGCCCCAGGTCGTGGCCGTGATCGCGCTGCTGGGCTGGCCGCAGGTAGCCCGACTCATGCGCGCAGAGGTGATGCGCATCAAGCATCTGGAATTTGTCGATGCGGTCCGTTGCTTAGGCACACGCGAGACCCGCATTCTAATGGGCGAGATCGTGCCCAACGCGCTGGCCCCTGTCCTCGCGGCCGGTACGCTGATCGTAGGCCACGCCATTCTTCTGGAAGCGGGGCTTAGCTTTTTTGGCCTGAGCAGTGCCGACATCATCAGCTGGGGGCGCATGCTCAACAGTGGGCAGCGGTTCCTTTTCAATGCGTGGTGGCTGTCGGTGTTTCCGGGCAGCGCCATATTCCTCACCGTGCTCGCCTTCAATCTGCTCGGTGACGCGCTCGGGTCGGCGCTCAATCCGCGCTCAGCGGGGATGAAATGAGCAGCACCATTCTCGAGATGAGCGATCTCACGCTCAGCTACACGACGCTTGGCCGCAAGCTGCGGGCGCTGCGCGGGGTTAGCCTTTCCGTTGGCGAGGGTGAGGCGGTGGGACTGGTTGGTGAATCCGGTTCTGGAAAGTCGACGGTGGCGCGAGTTGCCCTGGGCCTGACCCCAGCCAGCGTTGCGCAAATCGAAACCGGGTGCATCCGCATCGACGGCCGCGACGTTACGCATCTGAGTGAGGATGCGTGGGCGACGCTGCGGGGACACCCCATCGCCATCGTGTTCCAAGACCCATTGAGCTTCCTCAATCCGGTCATGCGCGTGAGCCGGCAGATTGCCGAGAGCGTGAAGCAACACACACCCGAACTGGCGGTCGCACCCCGGGTCCGCGAGCTACTCGAGCGCGTCAAGCTCTCTGCCTCCTGCGCCGCCTCGTACCCGCACGAGCTCTCAGGCGGCATGCGCCAGCGCGTGCTGCTAGCGATCGCCATCGCCTGCCGTCCGAAACTATTGATCGCCGACGAGCCGACCACGGCGCTAGACGTGACGACCCAGGCTGAGATTTTGGCGTTGCTTGAGGAACTGCGGGTTGGGCTGAATATGGCCTTGCTGCTCATCAGCCACGATCTCGGCCTTGTCGCTTCCGCCTGCGAGCGCATCTATGTGATGTACGCGGGCCGCACCGTCGAATGGGGACCCACGGCGAAGGTTTTTGGGGCTCCTGCGCATCCCTATAGCGAGGGGCTGCTGCACGCGGCGCAAACCGATCGCGACCGCGACGGTCGCTTTGTCACCATCGCCGGTGATCCTCCCGATCTCGCTCATATCGGCGTCGGCTGTGCTTTTGCCCCGCGCTGCAGTTACGCGATGGCGCCGTGCACTGAGGGGATGCCCGAGCCTATCGCATTGGCGCAGAGCAGCAATCATATGGTCCGCTGCTGGCGCTACTGCCAGGGCGGCTCGCTGCTCTTGTCCGCAAATGGCAGGGTGGACCGGCCATGACTGCACCCCTGCTCGACATTCGGGGCGTCTCCAAGTTGTACCGGCGCTCGCGCAGCGAGTTCGTGCACGCGGTACGGTCGGTCAGCCTGGCGATCGACGCTGGCCAAACCATCGCATTGGTGGGCGAAAGTGGCTGTGGGAAGTCGACCCTCGGGCGCATTGCGCTTGGTTTGCTCACTCCGGACCATGGCTCGGTCCTTGTTGAAGGCCGCTCGTTGCGCGCGCTTTACGGGTCAGAACTTCGCCGCCTTCGCACCACAATGCAGCCGATTTTTCAGGATGCATCGGCCGCGCTCAATCCCCGCAGGTCTGCTCGGGAACATCTGTTGCAGGCACTCGCTGTCCGCAGTGCCGCAACCGAGCCAGCGGCGATTGCACTCCTCGAGAGCGTCGGATTGCGCCCCGGCGCCGACTATCTCGAGCGCTTCCCGCATGAACTGTCAGGCGGTCAACGGCAGCGTCTCACCATTGCGCGCGCGCTGGCACCACAACCCCGCTTGATCGTTGCCGACGAGCCGCTGTCGGGCGCCGATGTGTCAATCCGCGGCCAGATCCTCAATCTACTGCTCGAAATTAAGCGCGCGCACCGCATCGCCTATCTTTTCATCACGCACGACATTTCCGTAGCGCGGGCTTTTTCCGATCGGGTCGCGGTAATGAGGCAAGGCGAGATTGTCGAGACCGGGCCGACTGAGCGGGTCCTGGCAAAACCCGAGCATGTCTACACCCGTCGCCTTCTCGCGGCGACCGCCGGCTTTCACCTCGACCGATCCAAGGAACTAGCTGCGCGCTAGCGACCAACATATGATGTCTTCGCGGCGATGCTGCTAACCGATCGAAAGCCGTCTATTCAGGTTGTAGATCATCGGCTCGGGAGAGCACGCAGATATGCGACTGGAAACCTTGCTGCCCCTGGGGAAACTAGACCCGGGGCTGCGCGCACCTGAACTTGGGCTTGATCTTCTTGCGGTCGGTGCCGATGCAAGGCTTCTGGAGGAGCTTGGATACGATGGGGTTGTCATCGAGGAGACCAAACAGGATCCCTACATCGTCATGGCCTTGGCAGCTCAGTCCACCCGACGCCTTGGCATCGGCACTGCCATTGCCATGGCGTTTCCGCGCAGTCCGACCATCACGGCCCTTAGTGCCTGGACGCTGCAAAAGCTCTCTCGCGGTCGCTTCACGCTGGGTCTAGGACCGCAAGTCCGCGCCCATATTGAGCGTCGGTACGGCATGGCTTGGTCGGCGCCGGGCCCATGGATGCGGGAGTACGTTGCAGCTGTTCGTGCCATTTGGCAGCGCTGGCAGAATAACGAGTCTCTCGATTTCAAGGGGCCTCACTACACGATCAATCTCATGCCTCCTCTGTTCGATCCGGGCCCGATTGAGCACCCCGATATTCCCATCCACCTTGCCGCCGTGAACACGCAGATGTGCCAGCTCGCCGGTGAAGTAGCCGATGGCGTGCGCCCGCATCCAATTTGCTCTGCCGAATACATCGCCAATGTCATGATCCCAGAGGTGAGAAAGGGTGCGGCCAAGGCGCGCCGCTCGCTCGCGCAATTCAATATCTGCCACAAACCTCTTGTTGCCACCGCCGACACCACGGCGGAGCTTGCCGTCCGCATCAAGGACGTGCGGGCCAGGCTCGCGTTCTATGTGTCTACGCCGAGCTACCGTCCCGCAGTTGACTACCATGGCCTCGGTGAGCTGGCCCGCAAGTTGAGCCTGCTTGCCCGTGGCCAGGAGTGGGAGAGGATGCCCGACCATATCGATGATGACGTGCTTGAGACATTTGCGGTGGTGGGTACTCACGCTGAAATTGCCGAAAAGCTGCATCGGCGCTTTGGCGAGGTGGTGACGAGCTGCGAATTCTCGATCGCTGTGAAGAACCAGGCGGATAAGGAGCGGTTGGCCCAGATTGTCAAGGACGTGCACACCCATCCGCTCGACGCGGTCCGCCAAAGATTGAGCGCCAACGGCGGCGAAGCCTGAGCGCGTGGAAAGCCGTGGGCCAGACCGCGGAAGATCATGCATCGAAAGCCCTACGCTAAAATCGCGCGCGAACGCAGTGAAGAAATGGCACATGCTGCAGAGGGCAAACGCGCTACTCTTGGCCTATTGCGGGATCGTACGCGCACCCGTGCACTTCGAGTAACCGGTGCGCCTTACCCACGTGGTCGGCAATCAGGGGACGCTACGAGCCAAGCCGATAGACATGACACAGAACAATCCGGACATTGAAGTTACCACCGACCCGACACGCATCGATCTTGATCGCGTGCACGATTGGATCGCGCGCAAGAGCTATTGGGCGGGACAGATGCCTCGCCGCGTGTTTGATCGCGCAGTACGCGGCTCACTCTGCTTCGGCGCCCTCGAGCGAGGTGCGACTGTCGGCTTCTGCCGGGTGATATCCGATCGTGCCACATTTGGGTATGTATCTGATATGTTCGTCGATCCTTGTCATCGTGGCAAAGGCGTCAGCAAAGCCCTCATGGCGGCAATTATGGCGCACCCTGACCTGCAGGACCTGCGGCGTTGGGTGCTCGTCACGGGTGACGCGCACGGGCTTTATGCAAGTTTCGGCTTTGAGGCACTCGCCGCGCCCGAGCGCTTCATGGAAAGGCGCGATCCGGAAGTTTACCAGCGCATGGTCAACGGCTAAACGGTCGGTCGGCATGCGATATCAACCAAACCGGCTATTGCGATGACCTGGTCCGCAGTCCAGTACGTCAAATTCGAGCAGGAACGGTCACGCCCGATTCGCGACCTGCTCAACCACCTTCCCAACATGCGCGTCGCCAGGGCAGCGGATATCGGTTGTGGTCCGGGCAACTCGACCGAACTGCTTCAACAGCGATTCCCGGACGCTATGGTCATCGGCATCGACAGCTCCACCGACATGATCGCGGCGGCGCGAAGGAGGTTGCCGGGTAACCGTTTCGACATCCAGGACATCACGACTTGGCGCGGATTTGGCGATCCCTTCGACGTCATTCTAGCTAACGCCGTGCTGCAATGGGTGCCAGATCACGCCGGCTTGCTGCCGTCGCTGGTCGCCCAACTCGCACTCGGCGGCAGCCTGGCCGTACAGGTCCCCGCCAATATCGAGGAGCCAGCACCTCGTCTCATTCGTGAGATTGCTGTCAAGGGTCCTTGGCGTCAGAGGTTGGCGGAAGCATCAATTGAGCGGACCTTTCGCCATAGCGCTGACTGGTACTATCGCACTCTGCGCGATCTGGGTGTGGCCGTAGATCTTTGGATGACGACTTACTATCATCCGCTCCCCGGTGGCCCCGATGCCATTGTCGAGTGGTTCAAAGGCAGTGGTTTGCGCCCTTTTCTTGAACCGCTCGACGCGGCCGAACGTTCGGCCTTTCTCACTCAATACCGACACGCCATCGCACAGGCTTACCCCCCGATGGACGATGGCACGGTGTTGCTGGCTTTTCCGAGGCTGTTCTTCATCGCTACTCGCTGAGTGCCCCGGATACCTCGGATTGGCCCAGCGGGCAACGATGCACAAATCCTACGCGCGATCCGAGACTGCGTCGCAGGTCGCCCACCCAGTGTCAGCGCACGAGCAAGGGTCGGTGTTCGCGGCTCGAATTCACTAACCCTGCCGCGCACATCTAAGATCCGGTCGGCATCAGATCTTGCTGGGCGCGCCACCCAGATCATGCACGCCATAATGATCCTGCGAATGTGCCGGTCCTTGCCGGTATCCCTGATGCCAATTTGAAGGGTTGACCTGCCTACCGGAGAGTTTCCGTATGCGCAAAGTCTAACCACGCCGAAACAAAAGCGGTTCAAGACGTGGCCGGGCGCGGTTACTGCCGGCGGCGCTCTCCGTATCGCTCCCCATGCCGCTCTACGGGGAATCACCTAACGACCCCTCCATCGGCGCAGGCTAAACTTTCCAGTCATGAGCGCGGCTCGGGTGCAGAACATCAGATGGGAACCAACCAGCAATCGCGTTGAACCTGCCTTGGAGAGTGTTCAACCACAACTACCCGCATGCGTTGCGCGAGACCACGGGGTCTGATCAAGTCGAGAAGGATGCTCATCGTGAAGAATTTCTGCCACATGCTCACCGTCGCCGTGCTCAGCGCGGTCGCGCCCGCTGTGGCCGCTGATCCATCTGCGGCCGATCTTGACCTGGTACAATTCCGACAGGCCTACACAACTGGCTCCGGCCTTGCCTACGTCATCATCAAGGATGAAAAGGGGGATAAGGTCTACCGTTACGGCGATGCCTCGCGCCAAGCCGCGCAGAAGGATACGCGCGGCTACATGTTGTTTACGTGTAGCCTTCCGCACGTGTTCGTAGTTCAGAACCCGCCCGACAAGGCAGCACTGCAGAAGGCGCGGGTGGTGAAGGTTGGCGAGCCCGAGTTCGCCGAACTCGATGTCAAATATCTGACCGACTGCAAAAATCCTCTAG